>CAJTXE010000050.1:18791-26019 GCA_910580225.1 uncultured Acetatifactor sp. | reverse complement strand
TTCGGATATCTTCTGTTCTATCAATCGCTGAAATTTTTCCTTCATGGTTATTTTATCTATCTCCTTTCGGCTTAACCTGAATGTCACCACCATAATCTAACAATACAGTCAAAGCATGACCAAGCAATCGAAATTTATTTATTCCGTCTTTTATGCCATTCATTCCAAAACGCAATATGCGCCCTCTCGGCAGATCCTATGTCATGAGGGCCTGAACCGCATAACTGAACAGGGCAGCTTCCTGGACAGGGCCTGTTTGACATATGCAAAATGGCAGATTCCTGGGTTTTTATCTTTTGCAGGGCACAGACTGCATCTATATGGGATGCTTTTTTGGGAAAGCCAGATGATACAATTCCCATATACCGGCTGAAGTCCCGTGTCCTGGTACAATCGTGAAGAATCACATTCAGGGCAGATTTATCTTTTGTAGAAGGTTGCTCTTTCTGCCCTGAATATGATACTTCACTTAGGAATTATAACATACAGCAGACTACATCCACAACATATACTCATGGCAGGCACAGGATTGTTTCATGAAGCATTCCAAACAGCATCATATATGATAAAACATGCTGTCAATCCACCCGATATCCGGTCTTATGACTGCTTTCACAGTTTTTCTTCCTTACCAGTTATTTTCACCGGTTAAAAAGCGCAAAATATACTCTCAATCTTATTTACACTTTTTTTCAAATCCAGTATACTTATTTTATCAATAAAAATCAGCTATTCCGCTGAAGACCGGAGCGCTGTATTTCTTTTGTAAGGTAAGTTTGCGGCGCCTGCTTCCACAGGATGATGGAAAGGACGTCATCCCAGTCTTATCCCAGGGGCTTTTTCCATTCCTGGGGCAAAGCTGTCATCGGCGAGATGATACCGACATAAGTATCTACCGGTTGTGGGTATTTCTTTTCGGGGACATGTCTGGATGTCCTTTTTCTTTTTTACCGTAGTTTTCTGTGCCCGTTGTTTCTGCTCCCAATCCCACATCAATAAACAGTCTTGACAAAAGTATGACGTGGTGTTATATTAAAAATAACATCATGTTATACATTGAGGAGGAAGGAAAGATGGTACAGCAAATATCCGATGCAGAACTGGAAATTATGAAAATTGTGTGGGGAAATACGGAGGAGGTGACATTGTTTCCCTATATCATGGACGGGCTGGCGGCCAGGGGCAAGCCGTGCCAGAAGAATACTTTGATTGTGCTGCTGTCGCGGCTGATGAACAAAGGTTTTTTGAGCGCCAGGAAAATCGGACGCCGCAACGAATATACCGCCCTTGTTTCTGAAAAGGAATATCAGACTGCGCAGACGAAAAACTTCCTGGACAGGATTTACGAGGGGAGTGCAAAGGGCTTGGTCTGCAATCTGATTATGGGAGACCTGTTGGCAGATGAGGAATATGAGGAATTGAAAGGGCTGTTGGAGAAAGGGAAGGAGAAATCATGAATGCAGTTTTGAAAATTTTCCTGTCCATGTCCGTTTCCGGCAGTCTGCTTATTTTGGTTCTGCTTTTGGGGAAACGAATGCTGAAAGACAAAATCAGCCGGCAATGGCAGTATTATATCTGGCTTGTTGTGATTTTTCGGCTGCTGCTTCCCTTCGGGCCGGAAGTGAGCCTGTTGGGAAGAACTTACCAGGCTGTGGAGCAGGTGCTTACGCGGAATTCACCTTTCCTGGCGGATGCCTTGTGGCCAGAGGCAGAAGAAAGACGCATGGAAGAGACAGTTCCCCGGACTTCACCTTTCCCGGCGGATGCTTTTGTATCAGAGGCAGAAGAAAGACATGGGGAGCAGGCAGTTCCGCGGACTTCGTCTTTCCCGGGGCAGCAATGGGACCTGGATGCGCAGGGAGATAATCTTACGTCTGTCGCAGGGACGCATTCGGAAAAGGCGGACAGTCCGGCGCAGGATTTGCCGCCCGCCGCGCCGTTTCAGGATATGGAGGCGCTGTTGGCAGAGTATATCTGGCTGATATGGCTGGCGGCTGCACTGGGGATGCTGATCCGAAAGGTAACAATGTATCAGAGTTTTGTGCGGTATATCCATGCGGGACTGGATCCGGTTTCCGACATTGAGATTTTAGACCGGCTTTCCTGTGCGGCAGAGCGGGCGGGGGTGAAAAAGCCCATTGAGCTATGTGTCAATCCGCTGATTTCTTCTCCGCTGCTGCTTGGCTTTTTCCGGCCCTGTATCGTACTGCCGCGGGCGGATATTCCGGAAAAGGATTTCCAGTATATCGTTCTCCATGAGCTGACCCACTACAGGCGGCGGGATCTGTTCTATAAATGGTTGGTGCAGGTTACGGTCTGTCTGCACTGGTTTAATCCTCTGGTGTATCTGATGAGCCGGGAAATTGCCGGAGCCTGTGAGTTTTCCTGTGATGAGGCCGTCCTTGCAAAAATGGGGAGCGGCAGCGCGCAGGAGTATGGGAAAACTTTGCTTGACGCCATGGCGGCGGTGGGGAAGTACAGGGAAAATTTCGGAGTCGTTACTTTAAGTGAAAATGTGCAGCTATTGAAAGAGAGGTTAAAGGCAATTATGGGTTTTAAGACACAATCGAAGGGAATGAAAATGCTGACTGCCATGCTGACGCTCTTTATCGTTCTGGGTGCGTCCTTTGTGGGGATTTATTCTTCCGCCGCTGCGGATGCGCCGGATTCGGCGGGCAGGGTGAAAGGGGAGCCGTCACAGCCGGATGCTTTGCCTGTGGCAGACGATTCGCCGGAAATGGAAACACTGGATTTCAGGGGGACAACATACTATCTGGTTTTTAATGAGGCGCAGCTTAGAGCCATCGGCACAGGTGAGTACGGCATGGACCGGCATTACATGCAGCAGGCGGACATTGCGTTATCCGCGGATGAATGGGTGCCCATCGGGACATGGGATAACCCGTTTACGGGCACTTTTACAGGGAATGGCTATGAAATTAAAGGGCTTACCATGACGGACCCGGATGCGGAGATTGTGGGATTGTTTGGCGTTGCCGTAAATGCGCATATTTATAATGTGGTCCTGCGGGATTACGACATTGCCGGGGCAGGCAGAAATGCTGTGGGTAAATCGGTTGGGCCGATTCTTGCGGTGGGGCAGGAGGTTCGCTCCTATGATAATTTCGCCTATCCCGCAGGCACGGATGCAGAAGAGGATTCTTACCCCATAGAGGAATATTATGAAGCAGGCAGCCTTCCCCTGTTTCAAAAGGCTTTTGCCGAACTGGATGAGGCAGACCGGGGTGAGTGGCTGAACAGGATTTATACGGATGGTAATCTTTGGCTTTGGGGAGTCGCGGTGGGGCTTCTGGAGGAGGATTGTGCCTTAATCCGGCAATATGCGGAAAAAACCTATGGGGATGGCAGCAGCGCCTGGTTTTCCGTACTGGCCAGGCACATGAGCCGGGATACGTTGGAAGAATGGCTTGATAAGGCGTTGGAAGATGACAACTGGGCTTTCCAGTCCGTCCTGCTTCAGGCACTGGGGCGGGAAGACGAACTTGATGAGTGGGAAAAAGAATGGGAAGAAAAGCAGGCGGAGGAATATCGGGCTGCAGGCATTTTCATGGACGGAAAGAAATATTATTATCAGGGTGAACTGGTCCGTATTTTTCTGGATATTGTGCAGCCCGACAAATCCTTCTACATGTTGAATATGAACCCGGAAGGCTCCGTGGATATCAAGATTGTCCGCGATGAGGAGAACAAAATCACAGGCATTGCCTATATGACGGAGGAGGAAGTGACGGAACTGTTTGGGGACATGGAGGAACCGGAGGAGAAGGAGGATGTGGAAATAATCCCTGTGGATTTCGAATCCATATCGGCCGGAGAAGACATCCTTCTGGGGGAATATATGCTGTTAGAAGGCGATGGAATCCGGTATGATATTTATGTGGAAACGGGAAACAGGATACAGGTTTATTTTGCCAAAAAGGGGCAGAAGAACGTGTTCTATTGGGCGGCAAGCATCCTGCGTCAGCCGGGTGAAGAGCTGAAATGCATGGCGGATTTTACCGTGGAATATCCGGCCGGCCCCGGAACCTACCAGCTGTATCTGAAGGCTCCGGAGGACGCATTGGGGAAGGTAAAAGGCAGTGTTTCCATTGAACGGTAAAAGGAGGCCGGAGGCGGCACAGGGAGCTGATGCCCGGTATCTGACGGAACTGCGGCATGCCTGGATTTACTGCATAAAGGGAAAGCGCAGCGTAAAGGTGGAGCCTTTATCCGGAATACTGTCGATGGAGAGGGAGAAGGCTTCGCCGTACAGCAGGTGCATCCTGGTCACGGTATTTTTCAGGCCGATGCTTCCCTTCAGTGGGGAGGCATCGCCCAGGGCCTGGCGGAGCTGCGCCAGTGTTTCGGCGGACATGCCGGCGCCGTTGTCGGACACGCTGACAGCGCAGAGGCCCTCTTCCCGGCGGCAGGAGAGCGTCAGGGTATTGTGCAGGTCCAGATTTTCCGCCAGGCCGTGGAAGATGGCATTTTCAATAATGGGCTGTATGAACAGTTTGGGCACCCGGGCTTTCAGCGTGTCCGGACCGATGTCATAAATCACATTCAGCTTGTTTCCGTAGCGTTCCTGGAGGATGGAAACATACATTTTCGTAAAGTTCAGTTCCGTTTCCAGGGACACCAGGTCCGTGGATTCAATGGCATACCGGAGAAGGCGGCTTAGGGTAAGGGTGATGCGTGGAATCTTATGGTCATATCCCAGGGCTTCGCTTTCCTGGATGTGGATTGTGTTCAGGGTATTGAACAGAAAATGGGGATTAATCTGGGACTGCAGCGCCAGAAGCCTGGTTTCATTGAGCAGGTTCAGCCTGGCGGACAGCTCGTCCGAGAGCATCTGGTTCTGTTGGATATAACTGGTAATCTGATCGGCAATATAACAGATTTCCCTGTCGTTGTACAGGCTCCGGGACAGGGTGTCCTGGGGGTTCTGCAGCAGCGCCAGAAGGTTCCGGATGGGCTTTACAGAGCGCAGGCTGAACAGGAAGGCAATCAGAAGAATTCCGCAGAACAGGGCAAAAAGGAGCGCGGACAGCAATGCCCTGCTGGAGGAGAGCATGGAGGTATATTCCTGGAGATGGGTGATTGTAATATAGCTCCAGGGATAGTCTGCGGAGTGTACCTGGGTATAGGTAAAGGGGTCTGCGCCGTCATCGATAAGGGTGGAAAAGGTGTCCTTTGAGCCGGAAAACGCGGAGAGTTCCGGCACGGTTTCCAGGGATTCCATAAGCGCTCTCTGGTGGTGGCGGAACAGGATATTGCCGTCGTCCGATACCAGGAAGATCTCCTGATAGGGATTGCTGCTGACTTCCGTCAGGTGGGAGAGGTTTCCCAGATTCAGATTGATTACAATGACAGCGTCGTGTCCGTTTACCTGCTGCTGCTTCATGATGCAGAGCAGGTAGGGATAGGCGTTGTTTTTTGACCGGAAGAAAAAGGAAAAATCCCCGGATTCCCGGCTTAGATGCTCCATCCAGTTCCTGTCGCTGTGATAGGCGATACTGGTCCGTTCGTTGGAAGTGAGTACGCTGCCGGAGGCGCCCGAGTACAGATAGATGGAGTCAATGGAAGAGTACCCGTTCACATAGGCCTTCAGGTTTTCCTGTACCCGCCCGTAGAATTCGTCGTAGATCAGCCCGGGGTCCGGATAGGCGAAAAATGCCTGGACCATTTTACTGGTGGCCAGGGTGGCGGCAATGTAACGCATATCCATGAGGTGATTGTCGATTGCCTGGGCGGTTACTTCCAGGCGGTACTGACTGGAGGCGGTAAATTCGCGTTTCAGTATATTTGCGGACTGTCTGTAGATGAACAGGGCAAAGCTTAGAAACATCAATGTCATGATTCCCATGATAAACAAAAAATTCTGCAGAAACAGCCGGCTTGCCATCAGCTGTTTCAGAAAAGCAGGCAGGTGGCTGCCGGAGGGGTTATTCTTCGGTTTCTTCATGCGCGTCCTCCATCCGCAGGATTTGTCTGCGGTATTCCGTAGGTGTATAACCGGTATAGAGCCTGAAATTGATAAAAAAGCGGTTGCGGCTCTGGTAGCCCACCTTTTTGGCGATCTCTCCCACCTTCATGCGTGTTCCCAGAAGCTCCACGGCCTTCTGCATCCGTACCGTGGTGAGGTAGTCGATAAAGCTCATGCCGGTTTTCTGTTTGAAAAAGCGGCTGAAATAGGCGGAGGAAAGAAATACGGCGTCCGCCACGTCTTCCCGTGTCAGGTCATCCTGGAAATGCGCCTGGATGTAGGACATGGCCTTTTTGATTACAATATCGTCGTCTCCTGCGTTTTCCGGGCTACTGCTGCGTCTGCCCTCCTCCAGGGGAGCGGAAGTCACCGAGAGGGCTTCCAGGTTCTCGAAGGAAGACAGAATCTGCAGGCTGCAGTCAAAATGCAGCAGATGATAGAGAGCGCTGCCTAGTTCTTCTGGGAGAAACGCAGGAATCTGTCCTGTGGACAGCACCACGAAATAGTAGCGCATTCCGCTTCGGAACAGGTGGTATACACTGTAGTCCGGAAGGAGCATGCGCAGCCCGTTCAGCAGGGAGACTGCCAGTTTTTCCCGGCCGTATTTCCACTGGGCCAGGGTTTCGTTTTTCTCCAGGGTGAGGGCGGTGAGGCAGCCGCTGTAATCGGAGACGGTTCCTTCCAGGGAAAGCTGTTCAAAACGTTCCGCGGCTTCTTTTGCATCTTTTAACATTCCGCCTATCATATCCAGAAAAAACAGTTGGATTTCCTCTTCATTTACATCCGTTTCAGGCAGCAGGGAGTCCAGGTGCTTCCGGGCGCTGTTCAGGTTCTGGGAGAGTTCTTCGAAATCCAGGGGTTTCAGCAGGTAATTGACAACGCCGTAGTGGATGGCTTTTTTCGCATATTCAAATTCGCTGTAGCCGCTGATGATTATGGTGAGGACGCCCGGATGGCTTTCGTAAATGTGTCTGGCCAGTTCCAGTCCGTCCATGCGGGGCATGCGGATGTCCGTTATGACGACGCTCACCGGATTTTCCCGCAGAAACCGCAGGGCGTCCGCGCCGTTTGAGAAGAGGCCGCTTACCCGGAATTCCGGATGTTTTTTCTGGATATATCCGCTGACGGCGATTCTTGTAATTTCTTCATCATCTACGATAATCAATGGATACATAAGTACCTCCTAATTTAGTCGCTGCGCGACGGCACTAAAGGGATAAAGTCTCTTCGGCGCACTGCTAT
>CAJTXE010000050.1:0-18691 GCA_910580225.1 uncultured Acetatifactor sp. | reverse complement strand
GCTCTCGTGCGCCATCGCGACTTTATCTGACAGGGCCAGTAATTGTTCTGGGCACAGATTCGGCACATGCTGTTTAGTCGCTGCGCGACGGCACTAAAGGGATAAAGTCTCTTCGGCGCACTGCTATGAGAGCAAATTTCATTCGTAAGAGCCTCATGCAATTTGCTCTCGTGCGCCATCGCGACTTTATCTGACAGGGCCAGTAATTGTTCTGGGCACGGATTCGGCACATGCTGTTTAGTCGCTGCGCGACGGCACTAAAGGGATAAAGTCCCTAATATAATCTCTTCTATAGGTATCTGTTGAGTGGAAGTGTACCATACCTGGGGCAGGCTTTCAACAGGCTTGTCACAAAGCGTTACGAAAATCACAAAAGGGTACAAAGAGGTATTTTTGTGATACGAAAGGGAGTGTTAAGTCACAAAACGCCACTGGAAGAAGACGCATAAAAGGGCGTATAATAGCATCATAAAACACAAGAGGGCAGAAGGAGAGAAGCGGATGAATGCCAGAACAAAACAAAAAGGGACAGCTTCCGGAAAGGTGGCGCGGAGAGAAAACTTTCATTTGAATCTGATGGTTCTTCCGGGGGTTCTGCTGTTCCTGCTCTTTAATTATCTCCCTATGGCGGGTATCATCATCGCATTTAAGGACTACAATCCCAACCTGGGAATTCTGGACAGTCCGTGGTGCGGCCTGAAGAATTTCACCTTTTTCTTCACCTCCCAGGATGCGGCCAGGGTCATAGGCAACACGGTGATGTACAGTATCACGTTCCTGATTGTGGATTTGATTGCGGGCGTGGGACTGGCGCTGATGTTCTACAATCTGAAGTCCAGGAAGGCGTTGAAATTCTACAATACAGTAGTAATTCTGCCCAGGTTTATGTCGGCGGTTATTGTGGCATTCATCGTATTTATCATTCTCAATCCTTCCTACGGCATTGCGAACCAGTTGATTAAGGCACTGGGGGGAAGCGGGATTCAGTGGTATATGAAGCCGGGTTACTGGCCGGTGATCCTGACAATCACGCATGTGTGGCAGACCGTGGGTATGAACAGCATCATCTATTATGCATCGCTGATGGGAATGGATGAGTCGCTGTTGGAGGCGGCGGCACTGGACGGCGCGAATAAGCGGCAGCAGACCTGGCATGTGGTCATACCCCATCTGATTCCGGTGATGGTGATTACCACCATCCTGGCCATCGGGCATCTGTTTTCCGGTGATTTCGGTCTGTTTTACCAGGTTCCGAAGGATGTGGGACTCTTATATTCTACCACGGATATTATCAATACATACACGTTCCGGGCGCTGCAGAACGGAGCCCTGGAGAAATCCACAGCTGTGGGCCTGTTCCAGTCCGTCACGGGTCTGCTGCTTGTGACAGGAACCAATGCACTGGTGCGAAAAATCAGTCCCGACAACAGTTTATTTTGAGAAGCAGGACGGGAAAAGAGGAGATTCGGCATGAGAAAAAAGAAAAAAATCCCTACCGGGCAGGTGGTGTTACATATTTTATTCCTGCTCATGGTGGTCATGTATATCGTACCCTTTCTGATGGTGCTGTCCATCTCGTTTACGGATGAGGTGTCTCTGGTGCGGGACGGATACCATCTGATTCCCAGGCAGTTTTCGTTGAGCGCATATAAGATGGTGTTCAGCGATCCGACGCAGATCTTTCATTCCTACCGGACCACCATTATTTTCACGGCAGCCTCCACCTTCCTGGCCGTACTGGTGATGGGGGTGATGGCGTATCCGCTGTCCAGGCCGAATTACCGGTTTAACCGGCCGGTGTCCTTCTTCGTACTGTTCACCATGCTGTTCAGCGGAGGTATGGTACCGTCCTACCTGCTGATCGTAAAGTATCTGCACCTGAACAATACCATATGGGTCTATATTCTGCCGGGACTGGTATCGGCTTATAACCTGATTATCATCAGAACCAATTACAAGAGTCTTCCGGTGGAGCTGATAGAGGCGGCGAAGATTGACGGCGCGGGAGAGCTTTATATCTGTTTTAAAATTGTGATGCCGTTGTGCAAGCCGGTGCTTGCCAGTATAGGCTTTCTGTTCCTGGTAAATAAGTGGAATGACTGGAATACGGCGCTTTTGTATATCACCAAGCCGGATCTGTATTCCCTGCAGTATCTGCTGCAGAAGATTCTGAAGGAGGCGGAGTATCTGAAACAGCTGGCCGAGACAGGGCAGCTGATGGGAGGGGAGGTTTTCCCTTCGGAAAGTTTCCGTTACGCCATGGCCATGGTGGCGGCAGGCCCGGTACTGTGTATCTTCCCGTTTTTCCAGAAGTATTTTTCCAAAGGAATGACACTGGGCGGCGTAAAAGGTTAAAAGGGTTTTATGAAGGGGAATACTCACTACCAGATGTAATTTTTATTAAAATTTATCAAAAAGGAGAGAAAAGTTATGAAAAAAGTAAAACAGTTGGCAGCACTTGGTTTATCTGCGGTAATGATTGCAGGGCTTTGCGCCTGCGGAGATAACGGCGGACAGGATAACAGCAGCACGCCGGACAGCGCGGCACAGGATTCGTCAGGTCAGGAATCCGCTTCCGGGGAATCTTCTTCGGAGGAGTCTTCTTCCCAGGAGTCTGTATCAGATGAAACGGGCGGAGAAGCGGTGACTCTGGAGTGGTGGTACCGGGGCAACGGTGTCCAGAAGGACACGGAACTGGTGGAGGATGCCTTTAACGAGCTGCTCAAGACCTATCCGGGCATGGAGAATGTGACGGTTCATTTTAACTGCTATACCGGAGGAGAGTACAAAAACTCCGTCATTCTGGCCCAGTCTGCCAATCAGCAGATTGACATTCTGAACACCGTGGGACTTGATTTTGCGGAGGAGGTGGGGAAGGGTTCCTTCCTGGCTCTGGATGATTACCTGGCTTCCAATGCGGCTCTGAAGGCGGAGCTTCCGGACTGGCTGTGGGAACTGGGCAGCATTGACGGGCATACCTATATCGTGCCCAATTACCAGAGGGCGGCAAATATGATGTACTTTATAACGCCCAAAGACTACATGGACAAATACGGCGATATTGACGCCATGAGGGAAGTATTCCAGAACAAAGACAGGGATGTGGAGACCGTTGCGGCCACACTGGAAGCGTACTGCGCAGCCGTCCAGGCAGGCGAGGGCGCACAGAAATACATGCCCTCCCTTGGCACTTCCTATTCTACCCAGTATGGCTTTATGGACAGATATGATACCATATACGGCAAGTTCATCAAGTCAAAGGACAGCGATACGGTAGAAAATATTTACATGACAGAGGATATTTTAAAGGCCTATGAAATATCCGCAGAGTGGTATAAAAAGGGGTATGTGCATCCTGACATTCTGACCATAACCGCCAAGGACTTTGAAGGCGCCAATATGATGAATGATATTTCCTATATTTACTGTATGAACAACCAGGCGGGAGATGAGGCGTCCGTGTCACAGTATTACAGCGAAACCTATGGATTTGAGGTGTATGCGATCCCCATCTTTACCAATTATTACATCACCAATACATGGGCGGCAGGCGGCAACGGCGTTACTGCCAAGTGCGCACATCCGGATGAGGCCATGCGTCTGATTGAGCTTATGACTATGGAAGAGGGTACGGAGCTTTACAATCTGGTGGTATATGGAATCGAAGGCACTCATTATGAGAAACTGGATGACACGCATATTAAGACATTGGAATATGACGGCACCCAGGGCGGCGTGGACGCATCCTATGCGGCAATGAAATGGATTATGGGCAACACCTTCCACGCATATCTGAACCAGGGCTGCAAGGACGGGGACAATGAACTGGCTCTTGAAATCAACAATGCCACGGATAATGACATTTCCGATTTGATGGGATTTTCGGCAAATGTAACGGAAATTGCCACACAGCTTGAGCAGACCCAGGCAGTGACGGATGAATACCGCGTGGCTCTGGAGAGCGGCGCCATGGGAGACGACTGGAAGAGCTATTATGATGATTATGCGGGAAAAATGAATAATGCAGGCTTGCAGGATATTCTGACCGCTCTGCAAGAGCAGGTGGACGCCTTCAAGGCAAAATAGACTAAATTGGGAGGGGCTGCCGCAGGCAGTCCCTTTTCGCGATAGGGAAATGCAGCGCAGCGACTTTACTTTTTAGAGCTGTCGCGCAGCGACAAAGTAAAGTCGCGAAGGCGGACGAGAGCAAATTTCATGAGGGAACTATGGAATGAAATTTGGCTCTCCCATAAGTACGCCGAAGTGCCTTTACTCTTTAGAGCCGTCGCGCAGCGACTAAACAGCATGTGCCGAATTTGTGCCCAGAACAATTACTGGCCCTGTATTTGGGACAGGAATTGTTCTGACAATATCAGGTACAGATTCGGCACATGCGGAACTGGAATACTAGGAGGAAAGATGGTTCGACAGGAAATGATTGACAGGCTGCTTGACGATGCGGCCGGGGCATATGATGAAGCGGAATCCATGGTGGTAAGGGATTACAAAAACTGGGTGGGCGGATACCATACCAGGCGCACGGGCAGGACGCATGTGGTGAGGGATACTGCGGATTACGCGGCGGGCGTTCTGCTGTTGAAACGGGAAAAGGACTATGACAGGGCAATAAGGGGATTATACCGGCTCTGTGAACTGCAGGATGTGAGAGAGGGCAGCAAAACCTTTGGGCTCTGGCCCTATTATTTGGAAGAAGACCTGGAGCATATGCTTGCGCCGGATTATAACTGGTCAGACTTTATCGGCAAGGATTTCATCGGCATATGTATCCTGTGCAGGGACAGGCTGCCGGAGGAGCTGTATTCCAGGCTTCTTGGGGCTGTCCGCAATGCCATGGAGTGCAGTATCCGGCGGAATGTGGGAGAAGACTACACCAACATGAGCATTATGGGCTGTATGAACATCACTGCGGCGGGGGAGCTTTTGGGGGATGAGCGGCTTATGGACATTGGAAGGCAGCGTCTGGAGCGGCTGTATGCGTATACCCGGCATAACGGGGCTTTCAGCGAGTACAACAGCTCTGCCTATGTGCTTGTGGCAATCAACGAAATCATGAGGATGCTGTGTTTTTTCAAAGATGAGAGATGCCGTTTCATTGCCGGGGAACTGAACCGGTATGCATGGGAGATGCTGGCGGTTCATTACAATTCATCCATCGGCCAACTGACGCCGCCCCAGGCCAGGGCGTACCGGGATGTGGACAACGGCTCCCTTGCCTGGACAATCTGGCAGGGAACCGGGGGAAAATTCGGGAGGCTTCCCGGTGAGGAAGCGCTTCTGAAGGGGGCGGTTTCCCTGGAATCCCTGTGTTTTCCGGCAAAATGTCCGGAGGATCTGCTTTCCCTTTTTGAGGAGAGGGAGCGTTTTCTGGCACATACGTATTATCGCCGGAATTCCCTTCGCAGCAGGGAGGCGGATCTGACCATCATCCGGGAGCCGGACAGTCCGGATTTGACGGCATATTCCTGGAAAACACCGGGGCTTTCCATGGGGGCTTTCGGGATGTGCGACTGTTGGGGACAGAGAAGGAATGTGATGGCGGTATGGGACAGGGAGCGGCCGAAGTATTTCAGGCTCCGCTGCATCATGGGAGACCACGATTTCTGTTCCGGTTTTACCCGGGCCGCCCAGGTGGAAAACAGCATTTTGGGGCATCTGGGCCTGGTGACGGACAGGGGGAGCTTCCATTATATTCTGGATCGGGATAAAAGCGGGTGCTATGAGACGGAACGTCTGTATTTCTGCTTTGAACTGGGCGGAGATACGGGGGAGCTGCGCATCAGGCAGGAGGGAAGGGATTTCCTGATAGAGGATGAGACGGTGAGAATCCGGCTTCATGTGGAGAAGTGGTTTTTTGACGGGAAAGCGGCGGAGGTGAAGGTTTCCGGGGACGGAAAGGCTGTGATTCTCGCGGGATATGAAGGCCCCGTGACACGGTTGGATACCAGGAAGCTTGGGGATACCTGGGGGATTTTCACGCTGACGGCGGAGACAGGAGGAGCCGCATTCGCGAAAGAAAAAACAGGAACAGGAGGAGCCGCATTCGCGAAAGAAAAAACAGGAACAGGCGAAGCTGCATTCGCGAAAGAAAAGACAGGAACAGGAGGAGCCGCATTCGCGAAAGAAAAAACAGGAACAGGAGGAGCCGCATTCGCGAAAGAAAAAACAAAAACAGGCGAAGCCGCATTCCTCAAAGAAAACACAGAGGCGGGCAGTGCGGAGGTACCAAATTTGGCAGTAGAAACAGGGGGCGGCAGGGTCCGGGCCAGGTGGAAGTCTGTGGAGGTGGAGGGCTTCTGCTATCCGGTGTCCTACAGACGTGCCATAGGATTGGATCAGCCGGACAGGGCCAGGATGGAGGGACATATTACGGCCATTCTGCAGCGGATGCAGGGCATGGAGGCGGACGGCACGGTGAGGGAAAGCTGTCCCATCAGCATTATTTCCATGGATGCATGGGAGTGGCCCCAGGGAGTAGCCTTATTTGCCATGTACCAGTATTACCGGGAGAGCGGGGACAGGTCCGTCCTGCGGTATCTGCAGGAGTGGTTTGGCAGGCAGATGGAAAAGGGGCTTCCCCCGCAGAATATCAATACCACCTGTCCCATGCTGACCATGGCGTGCATTTATGAGGAGACGGGGGATGAGAAATATCTGCCGCTGCTGAAGGAGTGGCTTGACGGCGTTATGTACCGGCTGCCCAGAACGGAGGAAGGCGGCCTGCAGCATGTGGTCAGCGGTATCCTGAATCCCGGGCAGCTCTGGGATGACACCCTGTACATGGCTGTGCTCTTTCTGGCGCGGATGGGCCGGATTCTGGGGGATGAGAGCTGTATCCAGGAGAGTATCCGCCAGTTTATGGTACATATCAAATATTTGTCGGATGTGGAAAGCGGGCTTTTCTATCACGGTTGGACATTTCAGGGAAGGCACCACTTTGCAGGGGCATTGTGGGGAAGGGGGAATTCGTGGTACACCGCAGGCCTGGTGGATTATCTGGAATGCCTGGAGGGAAACCAGGGTGTGCGGGAATTTCTGTTAAGCACGCTGCGGCGGCAGGCGGAGGCCCTGGAACGTTTTCAGGATGAAAGCGGATTGTGGCATACGCTTCTGGATGATCCGGAATCCTATCTTGAGACCTCGGCTTCCTGTGCCTTCGCCTATGGGATTTTGAAGGCAGTACGTAAAGGATATCTGCCGGGAAGGTTTGCGGAGACAGGGGAGCGGGCCGTGGCAGGTGTCCTGGAAAAGATTCGGGAGGACGGAACCGTGGAGGGCGTGTCCTATGGCACACCTGTATTTGCAACCCTGCAGGAGTACAGGGAGGTGGAGGTCTGTCCCATGCCTTACGGGCAGTCCATGGCGCTGATGATGTTGGTGGAGGCGTGCAGGGATTGAGGCAGGCAAATATAGGCGGTGCAGGTATAAAGTGTGCGCCGAAGTGCCGCTGCCCTTCAGAGCTGTCGCGCAGCGACTTAACAGTAAGAACCCCGTGTCTGGCACTGGCCGGGTATAAACATCACAGGCAGAGTCGCGAAGGCAAAAAGTGTGCGCCGAAGGGCTGCTGCCCTAGCCGTCGCGCAGCGACTTAAGTTAGGAGGAATCATGTTGACAATCAGGATAAGTCCCCTGGGCGGGATGACAGAGGAGATGGAAGGAGCCGGGGATACGGCAAGAATACAGGAAGCCATAGACGACTGTTTCAGCCGGGGCGGCGGGAAGGTGGTTCTGGAGGAAGGGGTGTATGTGTCAGGGACGCTGCGGCTGAAAAGCCATGTGACGCTGTGCCTTGCCGGAGGCGCCCTGCTGTTGGGCAGCACGCGGATAGAAGATTACCCGGACAATGAGACCTGCTTTACGGACGCAGTGGGACACAGGAGAGGGCGCGCCCTGCTGTGTGCCGTGGATGCGGAGGATATTGGCCTGGAGGGAGACGGGATCATTGACGGCCGGGGCGGGGAATTTCCGCCGGAGCATCCTGCCCATATGATAAGGCCGTTTCTGGTCAGACTGGTACAATGCAGGGAGGTCAGAATCCGGGGGTTGGAATGCAGGCAGTCACCGGCATGGTGCCTGCATCTGCAGGAGTGCAGCGGTGTGTTACTGGAAGAAGTCACGGTGGTCAGCCGGTGCAACGGCAATAATGACGGGATTGACATTGACGGCTGCAGCATGGTGAGAATCCGCAGCTGCAATCTGGACACGGGGGATGATGCCATTTGCCTGAAGGCTACGGGAAAAAAGGCCTGTGAAGGGATATCCGTTACAGGGTGCAGGGTGACTACAGGGTGGTCTGCTTTTAAAATCGGAACGGAGTCCGTGGGTGATTTCCGGGAGATAGAGGTGGCGGACTGCGTATTTTATGATGTAAAGGGATGCGGAATCAAGGTGGTGCCTGTGGACGGAGGCAGCGTGGAGGGGCTGTACCTGCACGACATTCGCATGATAAACTGCACCGGTCCCATATTTTTCAGCCAGGGAGAGCGGCTGCGCAGATATTTCGGACAGGGGAAGGAGCAGCCGGGTAGAATTTCCCGTGTCCGTCTGGAACGGATCAGGGCGCATGCGGTCAGCGCCGTGGGAGGGCTTTATCAGGGAAAGCCCTGGGGAAATGCCAGGGGCTGTGTGGTGTTTTCCGGACTGAAGAATCTGCCCATGGAGGACGTGCGGCTGAAGGACTGCGAATTTGAGATGCCCGGGGGCGTGATGGAGGAGGTTTGCGGAAATGTGCCTGAAATGGGGGAGCAGTATCCGGAATTCCATCTTTTTGACCCGCTTCCCTGTTGGGGAATGTACCTGCGCCACATTGACGGGATACAGTGGGAAGGCGTAAAACTGGTCTGCCGGGAGCCGGATGTAAGGCCGGAGACGGCAGGGGAGGATGTACGGAATGTGGTTTGTCCGGAAGGGGATGCAGGATTTGAGGTTCGGAAGGCGGACCGGGGGGAGCCGGAAGCCGGTTCCGCGACAGAAAAGGAGGATGTGGATCATGTATGAGAAGGATGCGCCGGAACTGTTTTACAGCTTTGCGGATGCCCGCAGGGAGGTCTGTTTTCACCGTTATGATATGCCCACGCCCTGGATGAATTATCTGTCCAACGGGACGTTTACGGCGATGATTTCCCATGCCGGAGGCGGGGTGGCTTTCTATAAATCCCCCCAGATTTTCCGTATCAATCATTATCGTTTCTTCCATCTTCCCGCGGACAGGAGCGGATTTTATACCTATATCAGAGATGGCGGAAGCGTATGGTGTCCCACCAGTCAGCCTGTGGCGGTGAAGCCGGATTCCTGGAGTTCCTGCCATGGGATGGGCTACACCAGGTTCCGTGCCGAAAAGGACGGCCTGGGGGTAACGGCCACCTATCTGGTGGGTGAGCGGGAGAATGCGCTCATCTGGAATCTGAAGTTTGTCAGTGACAGGGACAGGAAAATTGAGCTGTATCCTTTTGTGGAACTGGGAATGATGGAATTCATGCGGGAGCTGCAGTGGCAGTGCTATAACAAGCATCAACTGGAGGTGTCCTGGATGGAAGAGGCGCAGGCGCTTGTGTACCGCTATGGGGTGGAGGCGCAGCCGAAGCCGGAGGAGACGCCGCTGATCTATTTTGGGACGGACGCGGCCGTGCATGCCTTTGAGGGGGACAGGGATGAATTCATCGGGCCTTACCGCAGCGAGGAAAATCCCATGGGACTGGAGCAGGAAGCGTTGGGAAATTCCCTGCTGAAGGGAGGAGATCCCTGTTTCGCGCTGCAGCTGAAACTGGAGCTGAAGGCCGGGGAGGAATCGGAAGTGAATGTTTTCCTGGGAGCGGCTTCGGACAAACAGGACATTGCCAGGGCACTGGCATCTTGCCGGGAGAAGCATTTTGCGGAGAAGGAGGAGGCGGCACTGGAAAAAAGGTGGGAGGCGTATCTGGGGCGTTTTCAATGCAGGGTGCCGGATGCGGAAACGGCAAGGATGGTGAACTGCTGGAATCCTTACCAGGCCCACAGGAATTTCCTGTTTTCCAGGAATCTGTCCTATTATGCCACGGGAACCTTCCGGGGAGTGGGGTACCGGGATACGGCCCAGGATATTCTGGCGGTGGTACCCTTTGACCTGGCGGCGGCAAAGGAGAAGACCAGGCTGCTTTTGACACAGCAGTATGGGGACGGCCATGTGAATCATTACTTTTTTCCGGTGGAGGGATACGAGCCGGTGACCAGTGTTCACTCGGACGATCATCTGTGGACGGTTCTTACGGTCTGGCATATTATCAGCGAGGAGGGAAGACTGGATTTTCTGAAGGAGAGCATTCCCTATTATGACGGTGGTGAGGGGATCGTCTATGAACACCTTCGGAAGGCGATTGACTTCAGTGCCGCGCATCTGGGCGAGAGAGGTTTTCCGCTGATGCTCCGCTCCGACTGGAACGACGCGTTGTTCAGGGTGTGCAGGGAAGGCAGGGGGGAGAGTATCTGGACGGCCATGCAGCTTGGACTGGTACTGGGCAGGATGGAAG
This sequence comes from uncultured Acetatifactor sp., assembly GCA_910580225.1. GTDB lineage: Bacteria > Bacillota > Clostridia > Lachnospirales > Lachnospiraceae > Acetatifactor. Next base: position 8,168 of record CAJTXE010000050.1, on the reverse strand, counting down.
ACCTGGCACGGAGGATGGGAGACGGGGAAACAGAGCATTTCTGCCGGAAATTTTACAGGGAACAGAAGGAACTGGTGAATACACTGGGGTGGGACGGAAGGTGGTTCCGCAGGGCGATCATGGACAGCGGGGAGTATGTGGGAACCGCCGGGAGCGGGGAAGCCAGAATCTGGCTGAATGCCCAGACCTGGTCAGTGCTGTCCGGAATGGGGGACAGGGAAAGGTGCCGTATGGCCATGGATGCGGTTTATGAGATGCTGAACACGCCTCTGGGAATCAAAAAGATTGAGCCGCCCATTGTAAACTTTCCCAGTCCGGAGGAGCCGCTGACCAATTATAATCCGGGTACGGGAGAAAACGGTTCCGTATTCTGTCACGCCAATACCTGGGCAGTGATTGCGGAATGTATGTTGGGAAACGGCGACAGGGCTTATGAGTACTATCGTCAGCTGATTCCGGCGGTGGCTGCCGGAAAGGCGGGTATCTGGCGCTATAAGGCGGAGCCGTATGTATATGCGTCAAATATATTCGGTCCGGACAGCCTTCGGTTTGGTCTGGCTAACGTGTCCTGGCTGACGGGGACGGCCGCCTGGATGTATGTGGCGGTGAGTCAGTATATTCTGGGGGTACGGGCAGTTTATGAGGGGCTGGTGGTGGACCCCTGCCTGCCCTCCGCGTGGAAACAGGTGCATGTGACAAGGAAATTCCGGGAGGCTGTGTATGAGATATCCATGGAAAGGGGAGAGGAAAATTCCCTGACTGTGGACGGCAGGGCACTGGAAGGACGGCTGATACCTTACCACGAGTTTGGGGCAGGGCGGCATGAGGTGAAACTGGTGACAGGACCGGACAGTGTGAGGCGAAATTGGTGACGGGAGCGGACAGTGAGAAGTGAAACTGGTGACAGGATCGGACAGTGTGAAGTGAAATTGGTGACAGGATCGGACAGCGTGAGGTGAATCTGGTGACGGGAGCGGACAGTGAGAAGTGAAACTGGTGACAGGATCGGACAGCGTGAGGTGAATCTGGTGATGGGAGCGGACAGTGTGAAGCGAAATTGGTGACGGGAGCGGACAGTGTGAAGCGAATCTGGCCATAGAACAGGGGTGAGGCGATGCTTGATTATTTTCGGAACAGGATGAAAGAAGGAAAAGAGGCGGTGATTGTCTATCTGGGGGGATCTATTACCGAGGGACAGGGTGTGGAGGACAAGCGGCTGTGTTGGCAGGGGCTTGTGCAGAGTGAGTTGGAAAGAACCTATCCGGAATGCAGATTTTCAGCTTTCAATGCAGGCATTGGGGGGACGGACTCCCGTTTTGGGGCATTCCGGATGGAGAAGGATGTGCTGTGCCGCAGGCCGGACCTGCTCTTTATAGAATTTGCCGTAAATGACTACACCAGGCCGTCGCAGGAGATACGGGAATCCCTGGAGGGAATTCTCTCCAAGCTGTGGAAAGCTGCGCCCCGGTGCGATGTGGTTTTCGTACTCACCGCCACGGGGAAGATGATGGGGGAAAATCCTGACTGTCTGCCGGAGTCAGTGGCGGTCCATATGGAAGTGGCCGGGCAGTATCGAATTCCCTGGGTCAATGTGGGAAAAAGGCTGTTTTCCAGAGTGGCGGAGGGAACGGCTTTGGAGGAACTGCTGCCGGACGGGGTACATCCGAACCGGGAGGGGTATCAGATTTATTTTCAGGGGGTGTGGGAGTTTCTCTGGCATGTACTGGAACAAAAGGAGGCTCTTTTGACCGAAAGCGGCAGGGAGGAGGCAGGCTGCCCGGAAGAGAGGGGAAACCTTCGGACAGAAATCGGGAGGGAAGAGACGAGTAACCTTCGGACGAAAATCGGGAGGGAAGAGACGAATAACCTTCGGACGAAAATCGGGAGGGAAGAGACGAATAACCTTCGGACGAAAATCGGGAGAGAAGAGACAGAAAGTCTTCGGGCGGAAACCGGGAGGAAGGCGGGAAAGTACACCGCATGCGGAATGATAACGGCGTCCCGGGCAAGGCTGCAGGGATTCGCCACGGAGCATATTGCCATGTGCGGAAGATATGGGAGTTATGTGAGCAGCAACAGACCGGGGGATTTTCTGGAATTTACATTTCAGGGGGATAAAATAGGGCTTTTTTATATGATTTCCTGTGACGGCGGGCAGATGGAATGGGCGTTGGACGGAGGGGATTTTAAAGAGCTTTCCGCATGGGATGTCTATGCACGTTCCTTTGACAGGGGAAGTGCCAGAATGTTGGCAGAGAACCTGGAATTTGGGGAACACAGGCTGTGTATACGGATTGCGGCAGGAAGGGATGCGGAATCCAAGGGGAATTTCATCAGAATCAGTGATTTTCTGGTGTGAGGCAGACGGAAGAGGTTGGCAGACTGGAGAGGAGACGAAGGATGAAAAGAAGAAACTGGAAGAGGGTTTGCAGCGTTTTGGTTGCTTTGTGCCTGATGGGGAGCGGCTTTTGGGAGTCCGGCTTTTACAGCAAGGCACAGGGGGGGCAGGAGAGTGCAGGTGAGGCTGTAACCGGAAATGTGCAGGAGACGCCGGATTCCGTGGGCGAAGACCTGGGAACGGGAGCCGTGATATCGGAGGAAGAACCGGGGACGGGAAGCGTGGCGCCGGGAGAAAATGAACCTGGAACGGGAAACACGACACCTGGGGAAGAGCCTGGAACGGGAGTGGTGGCGCCAGGGGAAAACGAATCCGGGACGGGAAACACGACGCCGGGAGAAGAGCCTGGAACGGGAGTGGTGACGCCAGGGGAAAATGAATCGGGAACAGGAAAAGAGACGCCTGGAGAAGAGCCTGGAACGGGAAATACGATACCGGGAGAAAATGAGCCAGGAACGGAAAACACGACGCCAGGAGAAAATGAGCCAGGAACAGGAAACACGACACCCGGGGAAAATAAGCCTGGAACAGGAAACGAGACGCCTGGAGAAGAACCAGGAACGGGAGTGGTGACGCCAGGAGAAAATGAGCCAGGAACGGAAAACACGACGCCAGGAGAAAATGAGCCAGGAACAGGAAACACGACACCTGGAGAAAATGAGCCTGGAACAGGAAGCGCAACACCAGGAGAAAATGAGCCAGGAACGGAAAACACGATACCAGGAGAAAATAAGCCGGGAACAGAAAACACGACACCTGGAGAAGAACCTGGAACAGGAACCGTCTCGGATGGAGATACATCAGATCAGCAGGACACCGAAGCCCGGCAGACCGATATCCTGTATCAGGATTTCGAAGGTACAGCGGAAGGCGCTCTTCCCCAGGGTTGGACATTTGGAAATCCGGGAAATTCCAAGGCCGGAGCAGGCGTGAAGATAATAGACGGAAACCATGTACTGGTACTGGACCAGTCGGAGGACAACAGCAATGCCAATTATAATCCCGGGATTAGTTATGTGCTGCCCCAAAGTTATAAAAAGGTAGTATTTTCCTACAGCATTGCGGCAAAGTCGTCCGGAGGCGTACTGTATCTGCCCAGCGTGACAGGAACGGTTGGCGGAAATGCGAAACGTCTTGCAGAATTAAGTTTTAATACAAGCAGCGGCGATTTTATTAAGTACCAGACAGTAAATGATAATAACTGGCATACGATTCAGCCATATGAAACCATGCGTTGGTATACGGTCAAAATCGTCTATGACAACACGGGGGCAGAGTCCGCCTATTCCGTGTTTATCGACGGAAATCCGGTCACACTGGAACATCCGTCGCCCAGGGCGCAGGGAGATGTGTCCGGGTTCAGCACCACGCTGTACCGCAAGAATACAGGCATATTTTATCTGGATAACGTCCGTATGACAGTGGAAGACCATGAGCCTGTAAAGCCGGGGGATTTGGAGCCGGAAGAACCGGTACAGACAAGTGTGGCATACAGCCAGGATTTTGAAAATGTGGAAATCGGGAAGCTTCCGGCAGGCTGGGCCGGTTCCAATCTGGAAGCCGCCACCAACATCTCCGTTCAGGAAAAGGAAGGTCAGCGCGTGTTGGTTTTGGCGCATCCCACAGTCCAGGGAACTTCGCTGACGCTTCGGTATCCTTTTGCAGCCGGGGCCAGTGCGTCCAGGGCAGTGTTAAAATACCGTGTGAAAGCGGAGGAGAGCAGCGGCGCATTTTACCTGCCTTCCTTCTACAGCAACAGCGCGCAGCTTGTAAAGCTTGCCCTGAATGGAGGAAAGCTGCAGAAGGGGAGTGAGGACGGTAAAAGTTGGATTGACATTACGTCCTGTGACGCGGGAACCTGGTATGAAATAGAGCTGATGTTGGATACCGCTGCAGGGGTCTATGACCTGTATCTGGACGGAAAGCTTGTGGTTTCCCAGGAAAAGCCCTACGCCACAGGGGAAATTAACCGGATGGCAATGGGAATTTACAAGGTGACTTCCAATACTTTTTACCTGGATGATCTGGAAATTCTGGACTATGTGGAGGGCACAGGCGCAGCCTTTGCGGAGAGTTCCTATGAGGTGGTGAAAGGACGTAATCTGCAGCTGGGTCTTTCCTTTGAACCGGCGGACACTTCCTGCAGAAGCGCCGTATATACGTCTTCGGATGAGAGTATTGCCATGGTGGACAACCTTGGGATTGTAACGGGGGTAACGGAAGGCACGGTGACAATCACTGCCACTCCTTCCCTGAAATCACTGCCGCCGGTATCCACGCAGGTGACGGTGACCAATGTACTGCCGGAGCGGATAGAGGTGACGCCGGAAACGGTGACGATCCCTGCAGGAGGACATCTCTTTGTCAATGCAAAGGTGCTGCCGGAGGATACGGGGAATCCCAAAGTGATTTTCAGTTCCGACAACCGGGGGGTAGCCACGGTTGACGAGTGGGGAGAAATTGTTGCAGCAGGGGAAGGAAGCACTGTGATCCGGGTTGTCTCGGAAGAACGTCCGGAGATTTTCGCCGAGATTCCAGTGACGGTTACGGCCCGAAATGTGATGAAACAGATTTATGTCTCTCCCCAGGGGGATGACGGGGGTGACGGAAGCGCTTCCGGTCCTGTAAAGACCCTGGAGCGGGCAAAGGAACTGGTGCGGCAGAACAACCGGAACATGACAGGGGACATTGAAGTCATTCTGGCAGACGGTTATTATCTGCAGACGGAAACCCTGGCTCTGGACGAACAGGACGGCGGCAGGGAGCAGCACTATGTAGTATACCGCCATGAGGGGCAGGGGGAAGCGGTTATCGGCGGCAGGAGAGTCATTACCGGATTTTCCCTGTATGATAAGGAGAAGGGCATTTATGTGGCGGACGCGCCGGGTCTGGAGACAAGGCAGCTGTATGTGGACGGCGTCCGGGCCGTAAGGGCCAGAAGCGAAGCAGGGCTGAACAGCCCGGTTGCCCTGATGGAAGGGGGCGTCAACAGGGGATATACCTGCGCGAACCCGGAGATTTTGGAATATCGGCATCCGGAGGACCTGGAGCTGATCTTCCAGGAGCAGTGGACCAATCCCCGGTGCGGCGTGGCTTCCGTGGAGGAGCGCAGCGGCAGGACAGCGTTGATTATGGACCAGCCGGGATGGAATTATGTATCCGATAAGGGCGGGACTTCCGCTTCGGTTCCGGTTTATTATGAAAATGCCCTGGAGCTTCTGGACGAGCCGGGTGAGTGGTATCTGGACATTCACGAGGGAAAGGTGTACTATATGCCCAGGCCCTGGGAAGATATGAGCCGGGCGGAGGTATCGGCGCCGGTGTTGGAAGAACTGATGCGCATTCAGGGAACCGATTATGACCATATGGTGGAAAATATAGAATTTATCGGTATTACGTTTGCCGACACCACATGGAACCGTCCGAGCACTTCTTACGGACATGCGGATGCGCAGAATAACCACATTCGGGAGCATGGGCTTCCGGACCGCCTGCCGGATGCGGCCGTTACAGTGAAAAGGGCGAATTCCGTACGCTTCTTCGGATGCAGTTTTACCAGAATGGGAATCACTGCCCTGAAGATGGTGGAAGGCGTGCAGAACAGCCCCATCAGGGGGAACCGGTTCTATGATATATCGGGAAGCGCCGTCAATATCGGAGATCCGTATACCAATAACCCGGACAATTATAACCCGGAAGATATCCGGAAGCTGATGAAAAACTGCGATGTGGAAAACAACTACATCCATGATATCGGTGTGGATTATCAGTCCGCGGCTGCGGTGTCTGTAGGATTTGCGGCGGATATGGACCTGTCGTACAACGAGATTTTCAATATTCCCTATTCGGCTTTCCACATCGGTTACGGATGGGCGAAACGTTTTGAAAACGTCCAGAGAAACATGGTCATAGAGCATAACTTTATCCATGACCTGATGGGGGACGGCATATACGACGGGGGAGCTGTCTATTTTAACGGAAACTCCGGGGGAAGCGACGAAAATTACAACCGTGTGACGGAGAATTACATCCGCAATCAGATGGATCTGAATGCGCCGCTGTATGCCGACGAGGGAACCACATACTGGCATTGGGAGCGCAATGTGGTGGATTTGTCCGAATCCCCGCTCTGGCACAACAACGCCAGTCCCAGGTGGATGTTGGTGTATGTTCCCACCATTGAGCATCTGAAGGTAAATGATATTTACACCACCACGGATAACAAGCATGTAAATCCCGAAGCGCCCTGGGTGGAAATATCGGATATCCATGTGCATCCGGACGCCATATGGCCCGAAGACGCCGTCCGCATCATAGAGGAATCCGGCCTGCAGGAAGCATACGCCGGGTTGCGCAATTCCCAGGCGGAACGCATCCGGACCAATTCGGGGCAGGGAAATATCAGTATTCCCGTAGGGGGAACCTTTGCCGTGGAGGTAAGCGGGACGGACGGCAAGGACAGGCCTGTATCCATGGCAGATGCGCTGACAGGTTACCGTGTGGTCAACCCGGAGATTGCGGAAGTGTCCGCCCAGGGAGTAGTGAAAGGGCTGAAAAGCGGAACCACGGATCTGGAAATTTATGTCGTTTCCAACGGAATTCTGGATGTGATTGAGGCAAAATTGTATGTGGGAGATGTTTTCAGCAAAATTTCACTGAAGGGCGTGGAAAACGATACCATTCTTCTGGGAGAAACCAGTAAAGGGTTCCAGGCGCAGCCCAGTGGCCTGACAGACATGGGGCGCCAGGTGGAATTGGCAAATATTACGTATCAGTTGGCGGATACTTCCATTGCTTCTGTGACAGGGGATGGCTATATTACGCCTGTGAAAGCCGGAAATACGGTTCTGACGGTGACGGCAGAAGGGGAAGGCAGGATCGTGGAACAGGAGTTTATCCTGCAGATAGAGGAGAAGCAGGAGTTCCGGGAAGACAATGTATGGGAGATATTTGACACAGAGAATGCGGATGAGTGGGTGGTGGAAGGCGGCAGCCTGGAGAAGACCGGAGAAGGGCAGATTACCACCACGCTGACCAAATTTGCTACCTTTACAGGCTGCAAATTCCGCAATGAACTGATGACATTCCGGATGAAAATCGATGCCAACGGCAAGGGCGGGTGGCCCAGTATTGTGTTGAGGGCGCAGTCTGCGGACAAAGCGGTATCCGGTGGCGCTACAGGCTACATTATCTGTTTCGGCGCTTCGGGACTGGAGCTTCACAGGTTTATAGGTTCCAGACGTACCGTGATTTACGGAAGCATGGATGGCTATACCAGTCTTGGAGGGCCGGTGATACAGCCGGAACCTTTGACGCATGGGGAAGAACATGAGGTACAGGTGGGCGCGCTGACAAACGGGGATACTGTGAGACTGTTCTTGAGTGTGGACGGCGTGACCGTGTTTGACTTTACAGATGAGGAGGCGGATGCCATCACGGAGCCTGGATATTTCGGGCTTGTGGGAAGAGGGGAGACTTTTACCTTGACAAAGGACACAAGCATACCTGACGATAAGGAACCGGAGGAAAGCCCGAGTCCAAGTCCAAAGCCGGAAGAAAGTCCCAGTCCGAGTCCGAAGCCGGAAGAAAGCCCCAGTCCAAGCCCAAGTTCGAAACCGGAGGAAAGCCCGAGTCCGAAGCCGGAAGTAAGTCCAAGCCCGAAACCAGAGGAGAGTCCAAGTCCGAAGCCGGAAGTAAGTCCAAGCCCGAAACCAGAGGAGAGCCCGAGTCCGAAGCCGGAAGTAAGTCCAAGCCCGAAACCAGAGGAGAG
>CAJTXE010000049.1 GCA_910580225.1 uncultured Acetatifactor sp. | reverse complement strand
CCCCTTTTTCTTTATTTTACCATGAAAAAGAGGCTATGAACAAACGTTTTGTATACTTTTTATTTTTCAAACACGCTCTAGCATTCCGAATCCATCAGAAACACAGTCCCAACCTATTTTTTCAGTTACTTTCGGTTATCACTCACATGCTTCCTTTTGCAGCCATGCGCACTATTTTGTCCCGCATTAGAACTTTTTTGCCCACGAAAAAAACCGCAAACACTGATGTTTACGGGTTTTCCCTAAGTGTCATCTCTTTGACACTTTACTCCCCGAGTAGGGCTCGAACCTGATAATAAATTCCAGATAAATGTGATAAATACCGGGCTTCACGTTTTCCGGGACAAAATCCGGGACAAATTACGCCCTTACAACAATGGCATCATATCCCACTGCCTTAAGCTTTGCCTGCATTTGGTCTGCATTGCTCTTGGCAGAATATGCCCCCACCTGAACACGATACAATTCCTTTTTATTGCCAACCGCAGTCTCTGCTCCAGGCGCTGCGGCTTCCTGATCGGCCGGCTCTTCTGCTGCCGGCACCCGCTGCCCGGTAATACCATAGACAATTGCCTCCGCCATCTGCTGACAGTCATACAGCTGCACATCGTCCCTGTCATCTACAAAGCAACACTCGATGAGCATGGCAGGCGCCTTCGTTTTTCTCAGGACATACAGGTTCCTGTTTACTTTTACTCCGCGATTGCGGAAGCCAAGGGAAGAAATGCATGCGCATACCCTCCCGGCTGCCTGCCCAGCTCGGCCTGCAGTATCATAAACCAGGACTTCTGTCCCGGTCGTCCGCCCATTCCCGGAGCTGTCCCCGGCGCCGGCATTAAAATGGATGGACACATCCAGATCCACGCTGTGCGCGTTGCAAGCACTCACAATCCTGGTCAGCACATTGGACTGGCTTGTCCCGGCTTCACATGTACAATCATATACCTCATGCCCCAGCTGCCGGAGCTGACTGATCACACTATCCTTCACCTTCCTGGCCTCTGTGGACTCCCTGATAAATCCGATTGCTCCACAGGCCTTCTTTCCGTCCGGGTTATGCCCGGCATGTACGTTAATTCTCATAATTTCTCCTTTCGTCGCTTTATGCACATTAAAACAGGGAGCCGAAGCCCCCTTGATTATTTGTTCCTGTACTTTGCCCTCTCCCACAATTTAGCCACCCGCTCCCATCCGCCGGTTGCCACCAGATAAACAATAAAGGCCGCAATAAAGGATGCAAAGACATAATACCAGGTGACCACAAGCTTTAAATACTGACAGGCAATGACCACTGCCAACGGACACAGAATCAGAGATACCGCCAGAGCCACCACACTGGTAGGTACCCGCTGCAGACCGGGCAGCTCCTTAATCGCCTGCACGATCGCCGATACCAGGAATGCCAGTACGCCGACGGCCATCAGGAAATACGTAGTATACTGCATCATAAACTCCACATTCATCATTTAATCCTCTCTTTCCATTCCTTTTTACTGCAGTCCAAGCCTTGCCAGAGCGAAGCCCACAACAGCTGCTATCACAAGTCCAAGCACTTTTTCCACAATGCTTTCCCAGCGCTTTGCAGGCTTCGCTTTCAGTTCCTTCACATCTCCTGAAAGCCTGTCCAGTTTTTCCATGATGTGTTTATACTGCTCCCCCTGGATGCCCTCCTGTTTCTCTAACAATTCAAGTCTTTCAAAAAACCTTTCATGGCTCTCCCTGTTCTGGCGTATCAGATCCTTCAGGTCATTTTCCAGCTCCCGGGCCTTCATGAGTCCAAGACATTCACGTTCCGGATCAATCACACATTTATCAGACATTTTAACCTCCCCGTATTTTGCTATATTCTGTTCCCTCTTTATGTTTTGGGCGGCGGTCTGGCCATAATTTTCACTTCCTTTCTTTAAAATTTGTGCAAAAATAAACACATACCGGCATCCAGTGATGCTCATATGCGTTCACAGAAAATCTTCGGTCGTCTTTTATATACTTTTCAGCAGCTTTACTTCTTTTTCCAGATCGTTGATCCGATCATTCTGCTTCTGCACCATCCTGATCAGATACGGCACGAATTTAGAATAGTCAATCGACGGTACAATCACCGGCTCATCATCACGAAACTCTTTCGTTTCGTCATAGCCTTCCGGAATAGATACCACAGACGGAATAATGTTGATAACCTCCTCGGCAATACACCCCCTTTGATCTTTTGCTCCGCCGACTTTATCGATATAGTCAAATGTAACTACATTGATGTCCAGTATCTTGTCTGCTTCCTCATCCGTTATGTGTTTCACATTCTTCTTTACGCGCCTGCTGGAGTCATTATTAAAGGCAGACGCAGAAATCGGTGCCCGAAGGCTGCTGTTATATTTGCTTACAGTCACACCCTGTGGCGCGGCAAGGGTAACGGTGCCGTTGGCTGACTTGACATAAAGTGCAGCGCCTGTAATGTTTTCCACATTTCTTGTGTAGATATTCAGCAGATTTGTAGCTTCACCGCCGAAAATATATGTATTGTCCCTATCAACGTTAACATGGCCTTTTACGATACCACCTGCCAGGGGTAGATATGAATGGGTATGGCTGGCTGCTGCTCTGCTGGTATCTGTTGGATGGACATGATCCTCCCGGGCATACCTGGCACTGCTGCCAGCTGCTGCATTGCCGGCCATTTTGGGTGCTGTACTGGCCGGTGTATACGTTGTGTTGGTATCCGGCGGCACCGCCCAGGTACCGTCCTCCCGCAAATATCTCTTTGTCCCTGCTGCTGTACCAGGAGAGGGCACCAATCCGGCGGCGGCATCTGCTCCGGATTTGACAAAATTTTTGTATGTGGTATCCGGCGGCTCCGCCCAGGTACCGTCTCCCCGAAGGTATGATGTCTGCTTCCCCTTTGCCGGGGCCGGGGCCAGTCCTGCCGCTCCTGCCGCAGATGCTGTGGCTCCTTTCATGTTGCCGTAAGTCGTATCCGTAAATGCGGCGTCACCGGGAACTGACTTTCCCAGTGTATACGTACAGGGCAGGATGATACCGGCTGAATTAACATATACCGGCTGTACAGCGGATCCCTGGGCGCCCTCCTCCGCAGTGACCACATATTTTTTCCAATTCCCGACGGTAGTGGACGTGATGTATCTGGTAAATGTCATAAAATCGTTGGAATTAACGGTACCCAGGCGAAGAAATATCTGTTTCGCAGCACTGGCTGACGCCGTAGGTATGACAAACAGCCAGCCGTTTACACAGCCTCCAGGCAGCCCATTACGTGTACCGCCTGCAGAACCGGCGTTGTCAATCAGATATACTCCAGGCGTTAACAGCGTATCAACATCAACATCTGCACTGGCAGTATATCTTGTAATCTTTACTTGGCTCGCCGTATCCGCATTCCCCTGCAGATTGCCCTCAATGCCGTCCGGCGATTTCAGTCCGCCTTTCCCGATCAGTACCTGGCCGCCATCGGCATTCAGTACCAGCCTGGCGGGCGTCGTGCCATTTGCCTTCGCCATGATTTCGTTGGCATCCAGTTCCAGGTGGGCTTTATCATTCATGCCCCCGACTATTATTGCGGGCAGGTTATCCGCTGTTCCTGATGCATCTGTCGTTTTTGTAAAGTATGCTGTCCCGGGAAATATATGGTTTCCTTCTTCGTCCAGTATGGTCGCAGACTTTGTATAAGCATTCGTTCCGGCAGCGATCGTTTCATCATCGGTCCAGTAAAAAGTGTAGGCATTTTTATACACACCATGGATAAACACGCCGGCAGCGCTGTTGAGCTTCGCCAGCATGGTAAAAATCCCTTTTGCGGCTTTGGAATTCAAGATTGCCTTCCCTTTATTTGCGTTCAGCCATGTTGTGGACGTGACCGTGGATTCTATAGGACCTGTCACTTCGCCTCCCGCCAAAGGCAGATAATCCTCGGAGTTTGTATCAAGATCCCCGATCAGCTGATAGGTGCTGCCTGTATAAAGGAATCGGTAAGTTCTAAGCCTGCCGAGAGCTTCCGCTTTGATTGCTGCTCCCCGGTACTGTATGGCCTTTGCTCCCGTCTTGCTGACATTCAGCGTTGGCGCTGCTGCAGTGTTGGCAACATCAAACAGGACCGTTATTTCCGCCCCTGCCGCCAGTACAAAACCAGGGCAGGACACCGTCTTAGCAGCGTCATCTGCCGCAGTGCTGCATCTGGCGTAATGCACAATGTTTTCTGATCCGTCAAAAGTTACACCGTCTATCCTCCTTGCGCTCGTCAGCTTATCTGCAGTTGCAGCCGGTATATTCCGCAATATCAGGTTATCTGCAGTACCGCTTACTGCGGTAACGTCATACCCTGTCTCCTCTATGGTTTCCGCAGGCGTATTGGGAAGATCGTATGTCCATCTGGCTGCATCCGTAAGCCCGGTTTTTTTATAGCATCCCAGCACTGCCACAGCAAGCACCGTATAGCTTTTTGACCTTTTCCACCAAAGCGAAAATTCTCCTCCGCCGGTACCTGACGGTGTTTTGACATATAAGGAATCCGCAAACGCGCTCCGTGCGTCGGTATATATTTCAAAAATATTTTTTTCCGCCCCTTTAGATGCAACAACATTCAGATTCATCGGATACATGGATTCGTTGTATTCATTTGCTGCAAATACCTTTATGACCGCATGAGAGGAATCATTTGCGGCAGACAAAGGTATGGAAAGTATTTTATAGTATCCGTTTAACGCCGCCGATGTGCTGACCCCGCCGTACAGATGGGTAAGTGATTCCATATTAAACGCAATGTCTTTACTCCCGTCAAAACTCACGCCGTTGATCATCCGGGCGGTTTTGAGTTTCGTTGCCGTCCCCGCGTTTCCGGACACGGTTGTCTGAATCGGATGCACATGATCTTCCCGGGCATACTTATCACTGGTCCCTGCTGCGGCTGTTCCGTGGGCCTTTGGTTTTTCCCCTGCCGCCTCCGGTATCGCTACTGTCTTTTTTGCACTGCCGTCATAGCTCCCGGTCACGCCCCCGGAAAACGTCAGGGCATTCGGATTCTTTAAGGCTTCCGGCGTTCCTGACAGGTCGGAGTACTTCCCTGTGAACGCCACTGTCTTAAGGTCCGCTAAAAATTTCTGAATCTTCCCCATGCTTACCTTCAGGGCTTCTCCTGATACAAGGTTGATCCGTTCTTTCGCCTGGGTAAAAGCAGCGGTCAGATTCTCTATCAGCTCCCACCTCCCGCTGCCCTTCAAAATCTTATTCTGATCTCCTGCGGCCGGAGCCGGTACCAGACCTGCGGCCCCTGATGCACTGGCGGCTGCTCCCTTCATGTTTCCGTAAGTCGTATCACTGTCATCTCCCCATGCAGCAGTGCCGTCCGCTGACCAGCGCAGTATCTGTCCCTCCGCTCCGCCAGCGGGGATATGTTTATTTCCAGCAGTACCCGGATGTGTATATTTTGTATCTGTATTAATATCCCCCACAAAGTCCCACTGGGCGCCGTTATACCTAAATGTATAGGTTCTGTTTGCTGCAAGATACCCTGCTGTGATTGCTGCTCCCCGGTACTGTATGGCCTTTGCCCCCGTCTTGTTGACATTCAGCGTTGGTGCTGCCGCGGTATTGGTAACTTTAAACTTTACCGTTATCTCTGCTCCGTCTGCCAGTGTAAATCCGGGGCAGGATACCGTCTTTGCGGCAGTGGCGGCGGCAGTGGCGCAGGTCCCATAATTATGAGATCCATTGTTCCACTTATCCCGCTCTGCAGAGTCAGTATGTTTATCCATATCTGATGTATGTTCAGTAATATTATCGTTATTGTTTTTTATACGGTCTTCCAGCCGCTTTACAGCATCCTGATGCTCATCATATCCGACATACAGTACAGCCGGCTCTGCAGCCGTAATTTCCGCCACATCGGCAATATTCAGGGATAACCTGATTCTTTTTCTCGTCGTTTCCGCACCGGTTGTACTGACAATATACTGTGCACTGTCACCGCAGTTATCATATACATACAGCTTTTCCCCGTCATCAGTAAGCACAATCACTCCGAGTTCGCGGAAATAATAATCATAATCCATCTGGGGAATATCTGCCGTAAGTGTGCACTTCCCGTCTCCTGCATCCACCTTTAAATCCGTAATCTCATACAGCTGATGCACAAGCGCTGTCAGCGTGCTGAAATTTGCAGGTGCCACCCCGTCTCCAATTACAATCGATTTTATATTCATCCTTTGGGAAAGCTGTGCACTGTTCAGCACATTTCGCCCGGCTACCGTTAATGCAAGTCCTGTCCACGCCATTTTCTCCACCTCATCTCTGCCTTATTTCCAGGATATCCGCCTGCTCCAGCACCGTCCCCAGATAAATCTCTTTCCTGCCTGTTACGGTCTCATAAACGATATCTGTTACAATATTCTCCGGAATCATAACAGACAGCAGATACTTCAGTTCATCCGTCAGGCTGTCATCCGAGGAATAGACCACCAGAAGCAGTCCATACGCTTCCCGGAAATCCGGATGCATGGAAAAATTATGGTTTCCGCCTAACAGCTCTGCTGTCTTATGCGCCAGCACCCTTATTGTATATGGTATGGAATTAACCCATCTGCTATGGACACGGAGCCTGCGCGCTTCCAGAGTCTCCGCATCTGAAGGAACAATTCCCATCATCCGTTCAAACCTTGAAATGCCGTATTCATCTGCCGTACTGATAAACCGGTTATAAAATATCCTGTCCATGGAATCCCATATAAGGTCAAATTCCGGTTTTTCGGCTTCCAGAGCCGCCACCGGCTCCCGGTATTTCTGCATAAACGGCGGCAGATATGACACAAGGTCAACCTCCCTCTTCATTCTGCAGACACACCCCCTGCCACTGGTATTTCATACATCCCCAGTACTACATTTGCAGCACTGCCGTTGAGTTTTGTGTTCGAAATATCCATAATTCCTTTCACCCCCAGTAAACGTGCCTCAATCTGGCTTACCCTGACAACCGTATAACTGCTGTCTGCCCACTGCTTCCTAAGTTCAAGCAGATAGGCCTCTACCGTATCCCGGACAACACTGTTCAGGTTGTTCCAGCCGTACCCCTCGTCAAAGACCAGCGTAGTCTTAACCTCAACAGCTACTGCCCTGGCACTTTTCACATTCACCACATGTCCGATTGGCGCCAGTCCGTATCCCTCCCCTGCGTTCTGTTCCGGATCCAGAATTGTCTGGACCCGCTCCAGGAGCACGCTGCTTGCCTCCCCAAAATCATTGGAATTCACTATGGTAACCAGTACTGTCCCACCCACCGTCAGCTTCTTCCCGCAGGCTGCAAGATACACGGCAGAAAGCCAGGCCGCTGTTTCCGCCGGCAATGTACCGATAATCCCGGTATACCACGCCTTCACGGTATCCGATGGGATCATCTCCCTCGGACGGATATCCCCGTTCCAGATACGGGTAATCCTGACACCTCCCACACCCTCAATTCCCCTGGTTTTTGCCAGGTAGTCTGCCCTGTTCCCTGAAAATGCCTGTTCCCTGAAACTGTTAAGATACCGCTGCCTTAATGTCTCCGTGTCCTCTTCGTCCCTCCCGGGCACCAGAACTTCCGTAAGTTCTGCTGTCTTCAGCCCGGCAATATAATCCATTGGAATCATTTTCCCCAGATACCGGTTTCCACCAGTCCCTTCCGTCTCACACGCTACCTCCCATCCGCCTTCCGCGTCCTCAATGCGTTTCCCGGTAAAGACATAATTCATCTCGCCGATGTTGAACCTCTGTCCGGCTGCAACCAGACCATCAGGTGCAAACATGCCCCGCAGAACTGCCCTTGCCGCAGGCTCCGGACTGATTCCCCTGTCCTTACACAGTAAAACCAAAAATTCCCTGGCGGCCGAATCACCATAGGAATTCCGGACAAGATATTCCATCTCAATATAAAGAATTGCCAGCTCATTGGCCGCAGCCTCATGGGTATCGTAAATCAGAGAGCTTGGCCGTGTATCCATTTTTCCAGGAATACGCGACAGCATCCTCTCACGAAGAAAATCATCCGTCATATTCTCAAACATCTATATCCCCACCCCCTTTTCTGCGGCCACATCCCCATAAACGGTATGGACGATAAATGTGGTATGAACTTCACCCTTCACGCCGGTGTCGTGTTCAAACTCCCCCACACTGATAATCCTGTCATCCACCATAAGCGCTTCCGTAATCCGCCGTTCCAGTTCCGCACAGACCCAGTTTACCGGCTCACCATACAGGTCCGCCGTTTCAATCCCGTACCACCATGGATATATGATGTACTGGTAGCGTTCCGTCTGAAGAATACGGAAAATGGCCTGTTTTACTGCCTCCTGTCCGTCTACATATCCCCGGACGGAATCCCCTTCCAACTCCATCCGGTAAGTCCGCCCCGGCTGCTCCCTGATTTCAAAATCCTGTGTTAAAAATCCTGTTGTGGAAGGTATCACGCTGTTATCTCCTCCCCCCTATACGATCCATTACAAAATATTTCTGCCCCTCCTGCTGCCGTATCAGAACCACCTCATCCCCTATTTCCAGAGAATTGCGGATGGTAATCTGCTTCTGTCCGGAAAGCACATGACTGTGTTTTAAACTGCTTTCCCCGGTTGTCAGGCCGATGCTGTCGCCCCCGCTGTCCAGGCCCTCCACTTTGTGGCTGTGGCCCTTTTCCAATGCATCCTCCGTTTCCCAGTTCATGGTAACCATTATGTCAAAATCCGTTACGTTCCGGGTAAGTACAAGCTGCGCCTCCCCCAGAGGCAGTTTCTGTTCCACATTGATTTTCAGCGGGTTTATCTGCTGAACTTCACCGAAAAACACATTCACCGGTTTCTTTGCCTCCACCCCCTCGGCAGCCGCAGCCTTGATTGTCTTCAGGAATTCATTAGCGTCAGTCAACAAATTCACCTCCCCTCATAGTCAGGTTCATCCAGTGTTCGCCTTCCTTATAAACATGCTTACAGGACTCAACCAGCATAAAATTGTTCAATTTCACGTCCCCAAGATCCATACAGATAACGATCATAGATCCGGCCCTTACCCGGTTATCTCCCATTACATTGGTAAGCTTCAGGTTCCGGGTCTTTTTATCATACAGCTTCAGGAGGGCATCCGCCTTCGCCTGGCCGTTCTCCCCCTTTGATAGTGTATCGAAATACTGCAGAATACCCCAGCGATTTATGTTTGCTCCATCCTGTGCAATATACACCTCCCGGAATCCTGTATCCTCGTTGTCATAAGCCAGCTTTATCCTGTTATAGGTACTGTCATCAATACTGGATATATACTCAAAATTCTCCCCAGTGGCTTCATCGATCATCAGGTAAGCCCCCGGCTCCCCCACATACATCCCCGACAGGTGCCTCAGGGTAAGCCTCCCGAAATCGTCATAGAGCACATACAGTTCCCCTGTATTGGTCAGTTCCAGGTCAAGGGCATTCTCTATCATCTCAAACAGGGATGTGTTCTCCTCCACCCTCGATTCAATGACAAAGGATGTTTCCTCTATCATTCCTGTGTTCAGGGAATAATCTTCTGCAGCCATCCGAATGAACTGTGCTGCTGTTTTGTTTTCATAGACTTTGGTGTCCTTATTCTTCAGATAGCGCAGCTGGTCATAAGCCGTCACTGTGATGACCTGATCTTTATCCCTCTTCTGCCGGAATACAAAGCCATAAAAAATGTTATCGCCGTCAACCTTCAGCCTGACCGCACTGCCTTCCGAAAAATCCAGGGTATCGTCCTTCAGCAACTTGAATGTCAGTTTGCCTGGGACGCCCCTGCGCTCCGTCAGCCACTCAATTCCCTCTTCCACGGCAGGCAGATATGCCTTTGTTCCTGTCTCATTCCCTATCAGTAACTCTACTTCCATCAGATACCGCCTCCTTTCTTCCCCGGCTTCTGCACATACATAGCACCCGGATTCCTCCGGATATTCCCAACACAGCTGCTACGCTGCAGGAATTGTAAGAACCTGCCCCGGATAAATCAAATTTGGGTTTCCTCCAATCACAGCCTGATTCGCATTATAAATCACGGAATATTTCGACCCGCTGCCGTAAAACTTCTTTGCTATGTTCCAGAGACAGTCCCCTTTAACTACCGTGTAGGAAACCGCCCGGGACGGAGCCGGCGAAGCAGACAATGAACGGCCCGGCTCCACAGCCGCCTTTGGTTTTGATGCCGTAACGGTAATATTCACTGTACGGGTACCGTAATCCCGCCACTGTTTCAGCCGGATTTTTACCGACAGATCAAATCCATTTCCTGCATCCTCTGTTATCTTGTAGTCTTCCAGTGTCACTTTCAGGTTCGTGCCAAACAGCTTCCTGCTGTCCGGAAGCCTCCTGCATACAATAAACTGAAAGGGCACCCTGCTGCTTTTCAGGGATTCAAAATAGTCAAGAAAATAATCAGCCCCTCTGAACCCCTCTTTATAAACTGCCGACGGGTAATTCACCTGGGGAATCTCACAGGTGAATTCCACATCCGTCAGCCCTGCCTGCTTCAGCACATTGATCTCCCCTTCATTGATAAGGGTCATCGTATGGTTTGCATTGCTGAATTTTACTTCCAGTTTTGAAGGCGTCACAGGAAGCAGACATTTATCCAGGTAAAACTCATATCCACTCTCTGCCATTACACATGCACCCCTTCCGTTATACTGTCTGCAGCCTCCTTAACGGATTCTGTCAGCTCCGACATAACCCCGTCCAGATCCATGCTGCCGCCGATGTCATTGTAGTTTGTCTGCTCTATCTTTACTTCCGCAACCGTATACCGGTTTACGGCCTCCTGCTCCGCAATGTCCCGCAGGTACTTTAAATCTTCCTCCGTGCAATCAAGGGAATCCTTAATACTGCCGGTATTGTCCGCTATGTCCCCCAGGTTCCCTGCCATGCCGTTTTCCGTCATAACATCATCGAAGCCGGATGTATAGTCCTCCACATTAGGTATGTCCGTACTGCCAAACACATCCTCCAGGCTGAAATCACTGACCTTTTCCGCGACACCGTCTCCCCAGGAAGCTCCTGCCGCAAACGCATCTGCTGCCCATCCTTCCTGAAAGGTATCAAATGTGCTGAATCCTTCCCTGAACGCATCGCTTATACTGGTGTAGTCTTCCTTGTCAGCCTCTGCCGCTACAGCTTTGGCCGCATAATCATCTGCTGCTGAAGTAACAACAGAATAATCAAATTCCACAAACGGCAGCCTGTTCAGAGATTCACATATCCCCTCTATAACTGACAGTGCGGTTGACAGAAGATCATAAAACCATGCCTGCACGGAACAGATCGCATTATGGAAAGCAGCCATCATATTTCCCGCAAGGGCTGCTATTGCGTTGCCTATCCCCAGTGCAATGTTTGCCACGGTCAGACCCAGGTTCCTGAAGAACTGAATAACCACATTTACACCGCCGCAGATCACACCGAAACCTGAATCTGCAATGCCTGTCATGTCTGCAATAGCACTGCATGCTGCATATATGGCAGCAACTAAGGCAACAATCAGGATAATAATCCACATAATGGGAGATGCATGCATCGCGCTGTTAAGCCCCATCTGCGCTGTAGCAGCACCCCATGCTGCACCGGTAAACACCACCATGGCCGCAGAAGCAAGTAACTTTGCCCCTGTCATAACTGCCGTTGCCACCGCGGATGCTATTTCAATCCCCTTTACAATGGCAAGATACCCTGCATAAACCGCCAAAGCAGCGATGACCCCGTAAATAACAGGGCTGATAATTGACCAGTTATCCGCTATAAACCCACCAACTGCAGCTACCAGGTCGAAAATTTCCAGAACAATATTCGCAAGGACAGCCATCATCTGAACCGCACCGTTCACAAAGGCCTGGAACGATTCACTGTTGGCAATGTCATTCAGTCTCTGAAGAACAGGCTGAAATGCAATCAATGCCGTATTCTGGATCGACTGCCAGGTCTGCCCCCAGGTCATGGGCATTGATTCGAATTTTGCATTGATGTCATCCGCAGCATAAAACATTGCATTTTTTATGATGTCGGCAGTAATCACACCTTCTGATGCCAATTCCTTAATATTACCTGCATCAATATTCTGCACTTCTTCCAGGTAGCGCTGAATATTCTGCACAATCGGGGCAGCGTTGTCTAAAACCGCATTCAGTTCCTCTCCCTGCAGCTTTCCCGCTGCCATAGACTGAGTAAGCTGCAGCATGACGGAATCAACCCCCTGAACAGAAGTCCCGGCATTTACAAAAGACTTATTCAGCAGTTCCGTAAATGCAATCAGTTCATCATTGGAGGTAAATGCCTGTGATGCCTGCATACCCATCTTGGAAACCGCATCAGCAGTAGCCATGTAGGAACCCCTTGCGTTCTGTGCAGATGCATAAAGTTTGTTTTGTAATTCATCAATACTTCCGTCATCATCCACAATCAGGTCAAGTCGGGCAGTGGTTTGTATCATGGTGTCTGAAAGGTTTATTATATTTCCGATACTCTGGATGCTTACATAAGCCGCTGCAGCACATTTGATGGTGTCCATCAGGTTATCCGCCTGCCGCGTCCCCTGCTGTATCTCCTGGTTAAACCGTCCCTGTTCGTCTACATTGTCACGGATATACCGTTCCGTACCGCTGACAGTCTGCGACAGGCGCAGGTAAGCCGCATTTGCAGCCCCCACATCCATATCCGCCATTGCGGCAGTCAGATCGTTCTGTTCATTGACCAGCTGATTCAGCTGCCCCCGCAGCTGTTCCAGTTCCCGGCTTGCCAGGTCCGTCCCCATGTTAAGAGGATTTCCCTCTATCTGCCGGATCCTGTCCCGGATACCGTCCATACGGACTGCCAGGCTGTTCAGGTTCTGGAAAGCCTCCGGAGGAAGAATGTCGGTATTATAAGCCTGCCTGGCAATGGCGTCCTGTGTGCTGCACAACTGCTGCAGCATGGCATCCGTACTCTGCACCTCCTGTCGGAAGCGATCCATCCCGGAACCCGAGAAAACCTCCAGGTTATCCGCCTGCCATTCTACCGAAACAGAAACCGTTTCCGGCAGCACAGCCGACAGCTCCTGCGAGTCTACATCCAGACGCGTGATGACAGGCGAAATTTTCTGTTCCTCCAGCTCTGCCAATTCCTGTGTATCCACATCCAGGTGTATTGATGGTATATTATCCAGATAACCGTCCAGTTTCTGCTGCTTTGCAGCCAGCTCCTCCAGCCCCGTGGAAATACTCTTAATCTGCAGTTCTGCAACGGAAGAATCCATATGAAACGGATTTTCCTCCAGAAAGTTCAGCGCTTTCTCCATCTGTACAATCTGCCGGTTTATGCTGCCGATCTCCCCTGCCGTTTCCTCCGGCAGAATGTACATATTTTTTGACACCTCATTAATAGACTGCTGCAGCCTGGCAACCTCGTCCAGACGCCTGGAAATATGATCTATTTCCTGCTGCACTGCACCGCCGTATGCATCCGACACCGGAGGGGCATTGGGAAGCACCGCCGGTCTGGCCTCCAGCAGCCCCTGTCCCGCCGGCTCTCTCTGTGCTGGAAACGTCTCTCCATTGACCACCTGCACCGCGCCCGGCAGGTCCGGCTGCGGGATATGGATGTTCAGAGCTGACAGCCCTGACACAGCCTGTTCCAGTTCCGCCACAGCCATGGCAGCCCGGTCTATCTCGCCCCTGGCCTCCTCCATGCCCGCCATATCAATATCCGCACTCATTGTGCCCTGCATGGCCTCCATTTCCACCATGG
Organism: uncultured Acetatifactor sp.; assembly: GCA_910580225.1. Classification (GTDB taxonomy): domain Bacteria; phylum Bacillota; class Clostridia; order Lachnospirales; family Lachnospiraceae; genus Acetatifactor. Next base: position 12,999 of record CAJTXE010000049.1, on the reverse strand, counting down.
CAGACTGAACTGCGCCGATGATGCTGCTCATCACACCCGTGAAACCGTCATGAAGCTCTATTCCTGTCTGTATGGATGCCACAGTCATCACCTGCCTTTCTGCTGCGCTTTCCTTTTCAGTTCCTTTTCTTTCTTCTTATCATTCTTTATCTTGACCTTAATGGCTGCTATAACAAATGCCTTTTCCTCCTCATCCATTTCCAGAAATTCTTTCGGCCTTATGTGGAACTTATGGAGGGCATAGTAAGCATAATTTGCTTCCCCGTCCCCTCCCTCAATCAGTTTTTTGCCTCTTCCACCTTATCGTCAAGCGTCCTGGTAAATCCCTGAAATTTCTGCATCCATGTTCCCAGTTCCGCGTATTCGCCGGAATCGTCCACCATTGCATAAAGCAGGTCTTCCGGTGTCATGACCCCGTAGCTGTTCTGCAGATCGGCATCCTGCAGATCAGGGCTTACCGTCGCCGCGCAGATCATTTTATTGATATATCGGGAGGAATTCAGTCTGGGCCTGAACAGGTTGGGTTTTCCCGTGACCTGCACTTCAATGGTACAGGAATCCCGCAGTTCGTCATTCTCCTTCGATGTCAGGTGGCGGAATTCCCATTCCAGGGGCTTTCCGGTTGCCTCATCACAGAGTGACTCCGTCGGGGCATAAAATCCATTTTCCTTTTTCTTTTTGTTTCCCTTCATGAACCTGGAAAATTTTGACATATTGTTTCCTCTCTTTCATTTTTATTTTGTGTTCAGATGCTGGGCAGTTCAGACCCCCTCCATATCTGCGAATTTTTCAGGAATGTCCCAGCTTTCAAAAGTTCCGGAAAGCTCCTCATCCAGGGCCTCCCCCTCTCCTGCCTGGAACTTCGCCAGGGTAAACTTATCACAGAGGCATCCTCTGTGGATAATGGTCTGCCTCCCAACGGTACTGGTCGGATCCTCGTTGCTCACCTGCATCTCAAAATACGGCATAATGCCTGTCTTCTGATACTTGTCAGCCATCATCCGGAAAACGGACTGGTTGTAATGCGCGGTCCCGCTCCAGGTACCCTTGCCCCCCGCTGCCTTGTGTCCCATCCCCACCTGTCCAAGGATAGGGATATCCGCAATCTTTACTTCCCATGTACTTTCGAAGTCCGTCATGCTCATAAAGTTGTAACGCCGTCCGTCGATGGTGATAAAACACTCCGCAAGCCCGCCGAAAACGGCATCATTTGCAACCATAGTTGAATTGCCTGACATCTTTCATTCCCCCCCTTCTTTATACCACTGCCACGGACATATACAGCTTATCCATGGCACTGACTACGGTAACGGAATCAGTTACCACAACAGATTTCTTAGTGTCCCCCTGCTCCACGGTGACATCTGCATCCGAAAATTCTTCTATTGCCCCGGTCTTTTCCATGCTGCGGTGGTGCGCCACTATATCCGACCACAGGGAAACCCTTCCCGCATTATTATTCGGAAATGTCCCCAGATATTTTGTACTGAACAGCACCGCAATATCATTGGCGATCTGGTCAATGACACGGATGGTCTGATTGTTTTTGAATATCTCCCCTTCCGTATCACCGACAGTCTCCTTGCTGTTGATGTCGTCCAGCACCCGGATATCTGCACTGACCCTGTGAAGCACAAATTCCCCCTTTTCGATACACCGTGCCAGCTGGGCCTGCGTATAAACCGTTCTGACAGTAAACGCCCCGTCATATTTCCGGTTCTGCAGGGTTCTGTTAATTTCACACCCGCATTCCGCACCGGTCACCCAGTATACCAGGGAGGATGCCGGCCATCCCTGATCAGAAGTTTCATTTTTTACACTGATAACCCCCATGTAATCAGCCGCCAGGTTATGAAGAACCAGCTGGAACTTAATACCCATTTCGTCGCGCAGGCGTTTATTAAAGGCCGCATACAGTTTCTTCACGGCTTCCTCTGTAACTGTCGTCCCCATTGTATGAAAGGAAAAAGATTCTATCTTATCCAGGTACTTCTGGTGCGCCTCACCGTCCGCCGTGCCATTGGCGCCTCCCGTCAGTGGGGCCGCCGCTGTCGCTTCAAGTACTGCATCCTTCTTAAATACCACATAATCATTTGCCGCAAGCCCGGATGCCTCCTCCACGGTCTGGCTGTCAACCAGTGCTGTCCCCATGTAAGTGCAGACATCATACAGACTGCTGTCATCCACATTCTCCTGAATAACAATTTTCAGGTCATTTCCCCGCGTCCCGCTGTACAGGGCAACGGCAAAGTCATTTGATGCTCTTGTACCGCCATTCAGCCGGTACGCATGCAGCGTCTTTGCGTTCAGGAATAAATCCCCCAGCCCCTTCATCTTTTCGTGCTCTGCAGAATACCCGAAGATCCTCATGGCATTTTTCTGAAACGCCTCATTGGTTACAGTAAACACTTCATCCTCCGGCCCCCAGTCCAGTTCCAGGGGCATGGTGCATACTCCCCTGTCTGACAAAGCAGCCGAAGCCCCTGCTTTCGACACAAAGACCATATATGTGCCTGGCAGTTTTTTATTCTGCGCGACAAATACGCCTCCTCCTAAAGCCATAATCACTCCACCTTTCCTTTCATAAATTCCCGGACCATCCTGTCCGCTTCCGCAACGGTATACTGCTGCCCTTCTTCCAGCAGTGCCTTTACCAGGTCCCTCCTGTCCCTGAACCTTGCCGAGGCCGTCAACTGCTCCTTCGTATACTTCTGTACAGTGCTTCCGTGACTGTTTCCGGATCCATCCGTGTTTTCACCGGCAGCCGTACCTGCGCATCCCTCTCCGGGCGTCGTACTTTCCACCGCCGTCAGGCTCCCCTCCGTGGCGCCCGCATCCTTCTTCTCTTTCAAATCCCGCCTCCTCCTTTCACTTTACTATCTGTGGTCAGCTCCTCCATTACCGGAACCGGCGTTTCCTGCCTGCGCGCAAAGAAGTTATAATTCACAAAATAATTCAGCACCCCGTCCACTATCCGGTGGTTTCGCTTCGTCCCCCGCAGGAGGGTATCCATACGGATATATTCCAACGCACTGTCCATCCGCTCTGCCACCTCATGGCATTCCTGGTTTGGGCTGCTTTCCGATTCCGGGAAGTACTGGATGCAGAACTGGCTGCGCCTGGAATACCGGTTTCCCAGGAAATGCTCTGATGCGGGGTTCAGGCACTGGATAAAAAAACAGGGTCCTTTCAGATCCTGCTCCTTCTCCTCCATATAGATTCTGCACCGGCCATCGAACTCTGCGTCCAGGGCCCTGCTGATAGCGCCTATGATTGCATTTGTCATTTCCGCATGCCCTCTAAAAACTTTTTAATCTTCCTTTCCAGAATCTGCGGGGCCATTGTCTGCAGCTCCTGTTCGGAGATCGTCATCATGAACTGTCCCCTGACCCACCCCTTGCCGCCGGGAGTTCTGTGGCCATATTCCACGTAGCTCGCATACTCTACCGGATTCATGATCTCTATTACATAAGTATCACTAAAACGATGAACCTTCAGGGAATCAGCAAACTGTGATGCCCCGTTGGTCTTCAGCCCCTCCGAACCGCTTCCCTCTCTCTGCGTAATCCATCCGCGCCTCAGGGTGCCGCCCATTTTACCGCCGGAATTCACCCGTTTTGTGTAGACTTCGCCTTTTTTATGGTTCTTGGAATCCCGTTTTGCCACCACCTCCACCTCATGGGAATAGTCCCCCACAGGCGTGCGCATCACCACCATCCGCAGGAGCCGGGCGGCAAGCTCCCTCGCGCAGCCCTCCAGAAAGGCATCCGCCTCCTTCTGCTGCTTCTCCAGTTTCTCCTGGAATTCCTTCAGCCCCTTCAGATCCACTTTTCCCATCTTCGCCATGTCATGCCCACCTTTCCGAAAGCTCCAGGATGATCTCCTGGTGGGTGCTGTACACGGCAGACACCCCGCTTGCGCAGTACTCTCCCGTCACCCCGTTCTGGGTGACCACTATCCGGGAACCGCTGTTTACCCTGATTTCCGGCGCAAGGAACAGCTTCACCCCCTGGGAAACAGTCGATGCCGTCTCCGTCCGGGCAGCGGCCGCCAGTTTTTCAAAAGACAGTTTGCAGGGCTGCCCCTCCAGGACAGTCACTTCTTCCTGCCGGGACAGTTTCGTTGCCTCATCCTTCACGTCCCGGCGCTCAATGATGGTGCATTCGCCCTCATAAGCGGCTTCCAGCGCCTTCCTGGCCGCGCTCCCGGCCCTTTCCAGTTCCGTTACCATTTCAGCCTCCTGTAATGCAGGATTTCCGATTCCCTGGCCTGGAGACGCCTGATGAAAATGTCCAGACGCTGCTCCGCGGTCAGGCTTCCCTCCCCGGTGGCAAAGACCGTGTTGGTATCCCCGGCCTGGATCTGCTTTACCGCTGCGCCAAGGTCCAGGCCTGTCAGGCTGTCCGGGGCAAAGGTTTTCTTCGCCTGGAGGAACTCCCCCGCGGCCATGTCCACGGCAGCAGCTTCCAGGCCCGCCGGAACTATGTCCAGGTGTGTCCTGTTTCTTATGCTGCCGCGCACCTTCTCCACACAGAAAGACAGGGAAAAGTCGTCCCCTTCCCCTGTCTCATATCCGAAGGCCGTCAGCCTCTCCTTTACCGCTTCCACGTCAAACATGTAGTCACCCCCGTTATTTTATTGTAGCAATGTACACCTCTCCTGCGCAGGGAAAGGTCACCAGCGCCGTGGCCACTGCCTTGATCCACTTGGCCACAGGGTCGTTTGTGGCGTACTGCTCTATCACCACGTTCCCGATTTCGGAGATGTCTACTCCTTCCTTTTTCCGCAGTTCCAGCTCTTCCGCAGTCAATCCGAACAGCGTCTCCCCCATGTCCCCGTCAGGCATGAATACAAAGGCGCTTTCTGTAAAATAACGCCTTGCCTCATACTTGCCGGATTTTAACAGGAGCCTGTACTTCGCATCATAAGACGCAATCCGGGGAAGTCCCTGGGTCTGCAGGAAGGTGTTCAGCTCCTGCCTGGAGAGCAGCCTGTCGCTGTTCACGCCGAATACGGCCTTCCGTATCTTTTCATCCTTCAGGATAATGTTCAGGTTCTTTTTGGATGTCAACACCCTTGTAGGAGTGAATCCTGTGTCGGTTACGATCCTGTCTACCGCGCTGTCCATGTTTCCCAGGATATCCGGGTCGCCGGAGGACCAGGTGAATGTCTGTCTGTGGTTCGCGGGCACGCCGTAATCAATTTCCGTCTTGTAGCCGTTTTCATTGATCACAAGCTTCCCCGTGGACAGCGCCTCCCCTCTCATGGCCTCCGCCCTTGTGAGCACGGAGTCCTGCAGATCGTCCACGTCATTGTAGATCCTGCCGATGGCCTCCCGCTCCTCCGCGTCGCTCCTGGGGCTTTCCAGGCGGATGATCTCCTTCTCGGAAAGCTTCCTCTTGCGCTTGATCAGAGCCAGTTCCGCAGTGTCATAGCCGGCGCCTTCCCTCTGATCAATCTCCGTCTCCGTGTCAAAGGCATGGATAGACGCAGATACGGGAAGGTTGTTCGCCCCCTTGATCATCTTGATCTCCAATGCTTCCGTCTTCCGGGACGGAAACAGTTCCTCCAGTACCTTCTTCTGGGGCTGTCTGTTTTTCGTGTAATCCACCAGTTCCTTATGGTTCAGTAATTCTTCTACAGTCGGCATTTACGCATACTCCTTTCCTTCTCTCTGCTGCTTTGCTTACCTGAATTTAATCTCCGGCAGCTTTTCATGGATGGCCCTGCCCACAGCTTCCGTATACTCCACGTTCAGGGGCAGACGTTCCCCGATAATGTAGCCTTCCACCAGGAAAGCTCCCGGCTCCGCCCCACTGGTCACATCCACCGCTTCCTTCAGGATGCCTGCAGGCTCTTCTGAAAAAGAAACAGCTGCAGTTTCTTCCGAAGCGCCTTCGGCGACGGTAACAATCACCACTTTTCCGGATGCCGCCATCAGGCTTCCCCTGTGGACGACTTTCCGCCCCTCCGCATCCGCCTCCACCCCGTCCGGCACTACGGTTCCGGTGAAGGCTGTCACCTTTTCCGATGCCAGGAATTCCTTCTCATACGTCCGTTCAATATTTGTCCTGTAATACATACACCCTCCTTATTCTGCGCGCCGCAAGCCGCTCTTTGTGACGGCTCTCTTATTCCGCGTCCCACAGGCTGTTCTTTGTACCGGCTTTCTCCGCCTCGTTGCGCTGCTGCGCATACTGGGCGGCATAGCCTTCATTGTGGGTTTCCCCGCCTTTCGGCTTATACCCGGGCTTACCCTTTCCTCCAGAACCCTGTCCGCCGTCCCCGTCTTTGAAAAGAAATGCCTTCTCCTTCCGAATGGATTCCAGCTGTTCGTTCAGGCCGGACACTTTTCCGTCCTCCGCCAGGATAAGCCTGGAACGGTCAAACAGCGCCGCCGTCATGTCCTCGTCATGAACCTTCCCTGCGACGGCCAGTTTAATGGCATTGGTAAGGCGCAGTTCCTTCATCTCGTCGGCATGCTTTTTCGCCTCGGACTTGTTTGTTTCCTGGAGGTCCTCGATCTGTTTCTTCAGTTCCGCATTGTCGCCGCTGGATTTCTTCAGTTCTTCCAACTGTTTGTCCCTGGAAGCGATATCCGCCTGCAGCTGCTTCTTTTCGGCAGCAGCCGTATCCATCTGCTCCTTAGGGACGTAGCCCTCCAACTCCTTCAGGGATGCAGCCTCCGCCTTGGCCGCCAGCTCCTCGCTGATGCCAAGGGCTGTAAATTCTTCTTTTTTCATTGCTTCTCCTTTCCCTTCCTGATTTTTTGTATAAAAAGAACGCCCCTCCATGGGAAGGACGCTCTGATTATTGTGTTCTGTTTATGCGGCTCCACCGCCTTTTCTGAAATCAAGGGACAACTGCTCATACTCCGGAACCTTTACAAAATCTGCGGTGAGCTGTACGCCAAACTGTTCGGATACCTTTTTGAAATTCTCCGGTTTTTATTACCTGTCTCAACCCATAACAAAATATCCTTCCTGATAATGTTTCAGGATAGTCCCCTCACCCAGTTCAGACAGCTTATCTATAACAGACTGATTTAAGTCAAAATCAACAGAGAAGATATCTGTATCCGGAATATCCGCAAACAACTTCGACACAACATCTTTATTCCCTATATCATGATACCATTCATTTGGAATGTATGCCATCATTTCACTTCACTCCTTCTCTAACCATAGCATTTATCAACGCCTGAGGAAAAATAAAACCTTCATTCTGATTCAGTTCAGTTACCGGTACACCCGATTCTATTTTTTGCATGGCACTCTCCAGATCCTCTTTCATGAAGTCTTTATATTGCCTGTACTTAGGTGAATTTTCCAGTGTCTTCTCTACAAGGCTATTTATATTTTTTCTTACATACTCGAAATACTGCCTGTAATATTCGGACTCGTCCAAAGTTACCCCAAATACTTTTTCATATAAAGCTGTCCACCTGCCACCTCCCCCGGACAATCGTTCATTCCAGGCAAGCTTGCCAAAATCCGCAAGTGTTGTGCACTCTGAATAATTATCTATGCGTTTCAATCTTGGAAGAGTTTGAATTAAGGTATTCGCATATGCCGGAGCAATATCATTTATTCCATATATTTGAGCCGCATAATGCGCTGAGGCTTCCGCAAAGGTTTCCTCAATACTGACCCATTTAGGATTGATTCCCCCGTTTAGAACAGCATCCCATTCCTTTCCCTGGCAGGAAAGATGATATGCTTCATGAAAAGCCGTTTTTATCTGGTATTCCAGACGCCTGTCATCGGCCTTTTCCAAACTGTATCGGACATAGTCACAGACACCCTGATCTCTGTGTGTGTAAAAACTGCATGCTCCCCTTGCCCCGTCTGTTTTTTCAACAGCAATCGGTATATTCGAGTGGTCAATTCCGAGTCCGTCAATCAGACGCTCCGCAAAAGCTCTCCTGTCATCATCCGTTTTTATATCATTGATAACCGGAAGCTCCCGAATGGCAGATTCAAGTCTGCTTTCTATTTCTGTTTTTATTGTACTGCTATCCAAAACTTCTTGCAACCCCTGCTTTTCGCTGCCATCAACAAAAATCTCCTTCCACTCCCGGCACTTCATATCCGCAGGCACATAATAAGTCTTCCCTGTCTCCTGATCCCTTGCGGCCCGTTCCCCGATATGATCGAATTCATCCCCAAAGGCGGGGACTGTGGTGGTCCGGCACCAGACATGAAACGGAGGCGCTGTGGAGCCTGACTGATACTCCGCCATGGGAAACACTTTGCCGTCCATCTCCCGGCAGATTTCGGAAGTAATTGCATCCAGGGTAGCTACAATCTCATACTGCTCCACGCCCAGTTCCTTAAAACAGTCCTTCCGGGACTCGGAGCCGAAGAAGGCGGATTCCGTCATGATCAGACGCCCCGCCTGGTTCCTGGAGGTATGCATGGCATGGGACAGGGTGGCAATGGCCTTGTCCGGAGACTGCCCCAGGATGCACATCTGCGTCAGGGAGGTATGCACGCTGTCAAGCAGCTGCTGTTTGCCGCTCCATATGCGCTCCGAAAAATTCTTCCCGTCCGCCGCCCAAGGCTTCCGGATGATCTTGTCCAGCCTGTTGGAATCCACGCCTGTCAGGTTCCATCCGACACCGATCCCCTTTTGGATTTCATAAGCGGTCTTGTAAAATCCCTCCTCGTACAGGCTTTTTATATGTCGGTCCACGCCGTCCAGGTAGTTCCCATACAGCCTCTCCGTCTCCTGCTGCACCTGCAGCTTCAGCTGCTCCAGGCGGCTGATATGTACCCTGGCGGATGCATTCTCCAACTGCTTCATCCACTGCCCGTTAATGGCGTTCTCTTTGCCGTATTTGATATAGTCATTTACATCCCACCGGAATTCCTCCAGTTCCTTCCGGTTCAGCAGCTTTTTCGCCTCCGCCATGGAGATGCCGTTATTCGCCGCAAGTCTCCCATACCAGGCGTTGATCTTATTCTCAATGGCCGCCTCCGCCCTGCGCATCTGCCGCTGAATCTCCTCTGTCAATTTTTCGGAAGCGTGGTGCTGTGACGCTTCTAACTGCCGGAACCTTTCCTCCCAGTATTTTTTATTCTTCATGCCCCTTTACATCCCCGCCTTCCTCTCCTGTGCCGGTTTACTCCCGTGTCTGGAAGGCGCCGCCATACTGGTCCGCCTTTTCCCTGGCTTCCGCCTCTTCCTTCTCAATCTGTTCCAGTTCCTTATCCGCATCCGTCACCCACGGGTGGTTTTCCAGGATGGTTCGCCTGGACAGGGTTCCCGTGCTCTGCTGAGCAATGGCTGCAAGCTCCGCCTCATTGTGGACTGCAGTGCGCGTCCAGGTCTGTACTATCCTCCCTGCTTTCATCCCCTCATGCCGGCAGATGGCACGCACCAGCCGGCCGAAGCCCGGGCGGAATTCCGTCTCCATAAGCCCTGACTTCAGTTCCAGAAGTGAATACAGGTATTTCAGCGCCACCCCGGAACTGTTCCCGAAATTCTGGGGATCCGGGTCTATCCCCATGCCCTGCTCAAAGATGGATTTCCGGGTCATGGCAAGCATCTTCTCCCGGGCCTCCACCGGGATATCAATGGTAAGCGTGCTTAGCCCGCCTTTCCCCTCCTCCTCATTGTCCACCTTGATGGTTTTGTATTTCTTCAGCTTCTCCAGGAATTCCTTCAGGTCCTCCCCCTCATAGCCGGACAATATGAAAATGACCTCCTGTATGTCCTCCAGGTCGTTCAGGAAGCCGCTGTATACCTTATCATAGGCGTCAATCAGCTCCTTCACATCGTTTAAGTCATTCCCGCCTTCCGCATTATTGGGAAACGGAATAAATGGCACCTCCCCGAAGCCATGTTCCCAGGAGCAGGAAGCGCTGTCTGGCGGCTCCCGCATAACCGATGTGTCACAGGGCTTCAGCGCGTCCATAACCTCCCTGGCCTCCTTGTAATAAGCCTGGCAGGAATTCCCGTCCCAGTATTCGTAAATATTCAGTTTTTTCCCCCTGTCGTTAAGAGTGTCGTATACCCGCAGGATGCCGGACAGCTGCTTCTCCAGATCGTCCGTCCATACCGGAATAACCTGTTTCGGGTCAATTGCCGCAAACCGGAACTTCCCCTCGTCATCCTCCCAGTAGTGCAGCCAGGCAATGGTACAGTTTGATGCCTTAATGCACAGGTCCTTGCACGTCTTCGAAAAACCGTCCCCCAGGGCTTCCTGGACAGCTTTATTCACCGGCTCGCTGCCTGTGTCAAAAACCGGCGGGTCCGTAAACAGGTAGGCTGCCTTCTGGTTCACAAGGATATTATAAAAATTGGCCGGGATCCTGTTGTCTGCGGACCGCATAGGGTTCCCGTCCTGAACCTGCCCTCTGGCGCCCTTTTTCAGAATATCATTTTTCTTCCTGTAGTAGCGCTCTGCCACAGCTGTCTCACGGACCTGTTCCGCATGCCCTTTGCGGCTGGCCTTCACCAGCTTCTTTATCACTTCAACTTCCATCACACCACCCCTATTCCAGTATTTTCACCCCGCCCCGCCTGCGGATTATGGTATATGCCAGATAGCGGATGCCATCGAGACAGTGATCCCACTCTTTTATTGGCTTATCCTCTCCCCGACCTGCCGCTTTGGCATCCCAGATGTAGGAACCAAATTCCTTTATTGTGTTCTCGCAGGATTTATCAAAGAGGATTTTCCCCTGTGTCAGCAGGCCTGCCACAAAGCGGATGCCGTCCAGTACATCATTGCATGCCCCCTTCACATGGAAACCGTCCTTCTTCAGCTGTGCCTTAAAACTGGCGGAAGAAGGATCAAGCACCACATACCTTGGACTGATGCCGTCCAGCCACTTCCGGAGGTCTGCGGAGAACTCTGCATCCGTCTTCTGTACTCCTTTGTCCCGCCCGGAATAATAGTACTCCCGGATGCAGTACCATATCCCGTTATCTGCCTTCCGCCACAGCAGAAATACAGTGGCGTTCTGGGTGCCGTAATCGCAGCTTACATAGTAATCGCCGGTCCATCTGATCTTTCCGCTCCGGACAAGCTGCCCTGCATCCACAACATGCTTTTTCACATCAAACATGTCATAAATGATACCCTCGGCCATGGCCCACAGACCCATGATATAGCGTTTGAAAAATACGCCGGAATACATGGAGCGGTATCTTTCCTTGACTGCCCCGGACAGGCTTAGATTGTCATCCATGGTAAAATGAATGTACAGAAGGTTTTTCAGGTCCGGCTTCCTGCCTTCTTTCTCCGCTTTTTCCCGGATATCTGCAGACTTCTCTTTTCCCAGATATCCGGTGGCCCTGTCAATCCAGTTTGCCTTGAACCAGTGGTACGGCCCGTCCGGATTGCAGTTAAACCAGTATTTGCTGCCGTCAACGGAACAGCGCCCAGTGGCTTGGTTGACGAAAGATTCCGGCATCAGGGCAACCTCATCACAGAATACACCCGCCAGGGTAATGCCCTGTATCAGATCCTGGCTGCGCTCGTCCTTGCCTCCGAAAATGTAAAAATAATTGGCAGTATCCCCGCGGCGCACCTCCACCAGATTGTCGTTCCGGTGGTCTGCCACCCGGTACCCGCGGCTGCGGAGCATCAGCTTCAGCCAGAACAGGACATTTCTGCGGAAGGATCCGATGGTTTTGCCGCACATGGCGAAATTCTGTCCGTTAAAACTGCTCATCGCCCAGAATACAAAGGACAGCGACATGCAGACCGTTTTTCCGGAACGTATGGCGCCGTCTGCTATGATCCCGTCATACTCCTTTACCGGGCTGCCCGGCATCCACCAGGTAAGCACCTGTTTCTGTTTGACCGAAAAGGGCTTAAAACGGAAAAACTGCGCCCTGCTGACGGTGTGGCGCTTCTGTTTCATCTTCTGGATTTTCTGCTTCAGGGAAGAAATACGTTCCTTTACCTTATCCATCCCCTTAACCCCACAGACTGCCGGATTCCGCATTCAAGGCAGCCAGGAAACCGTCGTCCTGGACTTCCGTGTCCTGGCTGTCCAGTTTCATGGCCGCCAGGTCAACCTTCATCAGCTCAATCTCCAGGCGGGCGTCATCAAAGCCGAACCGATGCAGGGAGTCGATGGCCTTCTGCTTCCTGGCCTGCACTCGGGTCAGGGCATCCTCAACGGCCTGTATCTGCCCAAGCTTCCCCTGGTATTCCTTCAGGTCGGTCTCTTTATCCTTCTCGATGCCTGTCTGGCGCTTCACCAGTGTCATGTCCTGATCCTTCTCTACGTTCTCCCCACATTCGGAAGCTGTCCGGATGTCCTCGATCCGCTGCAGCATCCGCCGCTCCCTTACGGTAAGCAGCTGGATCTCATGGAGCAGCAGGCTCCCTTTGTCTGTGGGCATGGAGCCTATGAGCTGTTTTTCTTCCGGTACCAGGGTATCAAAAAAGAGAGCCTCAAACTCTCCCGTTTTTAATGCGTTCTTATTTCCTGGCGGCCCCGTCCCGCCGTGTCCGGCGGCGTTCCGGTTGTTCGGCTGCGCACCCCTGGTTGCAACCTTTTTCTTTTTGGGTTGCAACTTTTTCTCCGCCTGGTTGCAGCCTTCCTTTTTCCAGTACCTTGCCGCCCAGGACTTCACCGCCGACAGGCTGACGCCGTACTTTTCGGCGATTTCCCTGTATTTCATCCCTTTTTTGTAGTCTTCAAAGGCCTGGTCCCTTATCTCCTCACCCAACCATCACCACCTCTCATTCGTTTCGTTTTTTATTATCTGCAAAATGCTCAAACCCTAAAATGCAGCCTCTTCAATCCGACATTGGGGAAAGAAAAAAGCACCTCCTACAGAGATGCACTTTTTCCTAATCTTCCATATGCTTTCGACAATAACAAGATATACTATTGAGATACGCTAATATACTGTCTTTATATTGTTCTTCCGCATCTATGTCTCGCGCCATCTGATTCATATTAGCTTTAAACATAAACACTAGTGTTCTGACATGACGATATTTAACCTTACTACCGCCTTTTAAGAGGCGAT
>CAJTXE010000048.1 GCA_910580225.1 uncultured Acetatifactor sp. | reverse complement strand
TGCCCGAGACCTGGAATACGGGATTTTTCCCAAAAACGGGGCTTGCGGAACTGTCCTCCCATGACCTTGCCGAAGTGAAGGAGCATATCGGCGGTCTGGCCATGGAATACAATGTGAATATCGTAGCAGGCTCTGTCTCCAATCTGCGCGGCGGAAAGATTTTCAACACGGCAGCTGTGTTTGACCGAAAAGGCGCCTGTATTGCGGAATATGACAAAACCCATCTGTTTACACCCATGGGCGAGGACGGATTTTATACCCGAGGCGATCATCTTTGCGTTTTTTCGTTAGACGGTATCAAATGCGGCGTGATTATCTGCTATGACCTGCGCTTCCCGGAACTCACGCGCAGGCTCAGCCTGGACGGAATCGAGATGCTGTTCGTGGTCTCCCAGTGGCCGGAAGAAAGAATCGCCCATTTACGATGCCTGACGGCGGCAAGAGCCATTGAAAACCAGATCTTCGTTGTAAACTGTAATTCCTGCTCATCGGCTGACAGTACCGTGTACGGCGGAACATCCGCAGTGATCGACCCTCTGGGCAGGACTCTGGCGCTTGCGGGAAAAAAGGAAGAAATTCTGTCCGCTGAATGCCACACGAACCTGACGGAGAAAATTCGTGACAGCATACCTGTATTCCGGGACAGGCATCCCGGGCTTTACGAAACATAAATTGTGACGCACAGCAGCCGGGATGCAATTTTCAAACACACGCCGATGCAGCCGGACACGCTTCCTGTCAATCCGTATAATACTGCGCCTGGGCATGCCACAGCTCGTAATATTTCCCCTGTTCATCCCGCAGAAGCTCCTCATGGCTCCCCCGCTGCACCAGCCGTCCCTCATGGAACACCGCAATGTCATTGCAGAACCGGCAGGAGGAAAGCCTGTGGGAAATGTAAATGGCAGTCTTATCCTTTACCATGGCATCAAATCCGGAATAAATCTCATATTCCGACAGGGGATCCAGACTGGCGGTAGGCTCGTCTAACAGCACAAAGGGCGCGTCCTTATACAGGGCCCTGGCAATGGCAATCTTCTGGGCCTCCCCGCCGGAGATCTCCACGCCGTCATCCGCAATGTCCTGATAGAGACAGGTATTCAGCCCATTGGGCAGCTGGTTAAGGCGCTCTTTCAGCCCCGCCTGCTCAAGGCACTTCACTGCCCGTTCCCTGTCCACCTCCATGGACGATGCCACATTGTCCCCCAGAGGCAGGGAAAGCAGCCGGAAATCCTGAAACACCACAGAGAACAGCCGAATGTATTCCTCCTGCCTGAACTTGCGGATATCCACCCCGTTTAACAGGATTTCTCCCTCCTGGGGATCATACAGGCGGCACATGAGCTTGATCATTGTGGTTTTGCCGGAGCCGTTCATGCCCACGATGGCCATGCGCTCCCCAATGCGCAGCTTCATGGAAAGGTTTTTCAGCGCATAGGTTTCCGTTCCCGGATACCGGAAGGAAACATTGCGGAATTCAATTTCATATTGATTGTCAAACCGTTTTTCCACCGGAAGCTTCCCTTTATACATCTCATCGCTGATACTCAGCATCTCCAGTGTACTGCGCTCCCGCCTTGCCGTCAGCGCCAGTTCCCGGTACTGCTGTCCCATATTCTGAAGGCCTCCCACAATCTTTGTGACGGATTCCGCAAATTTGATGACACTGCCCACAGGAAATGCTCCCATCAGGGCGTATGCGCCGGAAACCAGGTATCCCGTCAGAGACAGCAGGCTGCCTGTACTTCCCTCCAGAGCCCCAACCCTCCCGCTAAGTTTTTCCAGAACGGAGGCCCAGGGCATGACTTTTTCCGCCTCCCTGACATGATCCGAAGTGTATTTTTTCATCAGATCATAGCCGTCGTAGAGGTGGATATCCTTGATAAAATGGTACTCTCCGCTCATGCAGCGCCTCACCCAGTACCAGGAGAAGCAGTAATATTTCCGAAAGACTTCCTCCGGATAGGGAGACGTTGTCCGCAGAAGCCGTTCCTGATAGGCCGCGTTGGCCTTTGTCCTTGCGGCTGTCAGGAGCCACAGGAGGATTCCAAGGGCGGCAAGTCCCAGATACATCCACAGGTTCCGGGAGATGATGATTATTTTCAAAATGGGATATGCCACCACAAGGGAACAGCACAGATTCAAAATCCCTGACACAATGGAGTCAAATTTCCAGAACAGGTCATAAATGCCTGCTCCCCATCCGTGGGCCTTGTCGATGCGGTCCTGCATATCTTTCACATAAGGACTGTTTACCAGGGAATAATCCATGCTCTGGAACTTGGCGGCAAGGTTTCCGTCATATACTCTTGCGATATTCATCTTTCCCGGCTCAACGAATTCGTGCCACAGAACAGAAGACAGCACGGCTGCCAGTGTGGGCAGCGCCAGAAGAAGAATTACCGCTTTCATGATTTCCTCCATGGGCCTGGCCTCATACAGCATCTCCAGAATATCCGCTGACAGCACCACCGCCAGGGCACCTCCCACTGCGTCCAGAAGCAGCCGTATACAGTCCAGCAGATAGTATGTTTTATCGATCTTATATACATGTAATAACAAATCTCTGATGTTTTTTATATTTTCCCGAAATGGAAGTTTACTGGTCAGATCCTCCGGCCCGGAATGTTTTTCTGCCATTTTATATACCCCGCTTTCCCTGTCAATGTCTTTCTTTTTATCTTCTTCATTTTGTTTCCCTTAAAACCAGATCCCTTCAGCTCCCCGCTTAAACCGCCGGAATGCCTTCTGCGCTGTCCCCGGAGTCGATATCGTATTATAACAGTTCAGACATCCCCTCTCGCGAAGTCAAAATTGCTCTTTGAGCAATTTGTGCTCTGTGCATTCTGCGAGACATAATACCTGGACTGAATCTCAAACATATGGGCATAGCTTCCCCCCAGTTCCATCAGTTCCTCATGGGTGCCTTCCTCCGCCACCCTTCCGTTTTCCAGAAACAGAATCCTGTCGGAGAACCTGGTACTGGCCAGGCGGTGAGAAATAAACAGGGATGTTCTTCCCCTGCTGATATTTACGTATTCCTGATAGATTTCGCTTTCTGCTATGGGGTCCAGTGCCGCGGTTGGCTCATCCAGAATCAGGATATTTCCGTCCTTATAAATGGCTCGCGCCAGTAAAAAACGCTGCTGCTGCCCGCCGGATAATTCCACGCCGTCCTGAAACGCCACCTTTGTCATATAGGAATCCGAACGGATGCCCCTCTCCCGGAACAGTTTCTCCAGGCCTGCTTTCCGCAGGGAATCCCATACTTTGGCCTCGTCCGTCTCTTCCGGTACTTTCATGGAGAGATTGCTTCCCATGGGATAGGGAAAAACAGTCGCCTCCTGGAAGACCACGGAAAACAGACGATACAATGCCTTTTTAGGCACTGTGGAAATATCCACGCCGTTAATCAGGATTTTTCCGCCGTCCGGCTCATACAGTCCGCAGAGCAGCTTTACCAGAGTCGTCTTGCCTGCGCCGTTCACCCCCAGAAGGGCAATCTTCTCCCCCGGACGTATTTTCAGGTTAAAATGATCATATACCTTCTGCTTCCCATAAGAGAAACTCACATCCTGAAATACAATCTCCGCAGGCTGCCTGTACAGCCCTTCCGGCACCTGGCCTTCCTGCTGAATGTCCGGCAGCTCCAGAAGACGCCGAAAGCAGGACGCATCCGCATTTGCCAGTTTCAGGTTGGAATACGTATTTACAATCCCTGTGACAAAGCCGGAAAAACCGTTGATGGCGCCAAAGTATACAAGGAACCCGGCCACGGAAATCTCTCCCCGGAGACAGGAATAAATCAGATAGCCGTAGGCAAAACCGTTTCGGAGCACATTCAGCAGAAACTGCATGCAGTCCACGGCAATCATCTTCCTGTTATGGCACCGCTCCATCTTTACCCTTTTGCCGAATATTTTCTTACGTAATGTCATCAACCAGTCGTACATGGCAAAAATCCGTACATCCTTTGCCATTTCCGTATTCCGGAATGTCTGTTTCAGATAATTGATTTCCCTGTTGGACTGGGCAAACTGCTCTCTGGCGGCAAGCTGCCAGAAATTTCTCAAACGGAGTATCCCGTAATTGACAAAAGAAAGCAGAAGCAGAACCGCCACAAGCCATGGCTTCAATATGCCCAGTACCGTGGAATACAGGAAGAAACAGGCCGCATTGACAATCAGGTCCTTGGGATAAGCCAGCATCCGGTAGCTGACAGCCCAGTCCCCGCCCTCCATGCTGTGGTAGGCACGTTTTATGATTTTCTGTTCATCGCCGTACTCCACATAGCGATAGAGGCATTTTGTCTCCCTTAACACGGCGTCGCTCTGCAGTATGGTCCGAAACCAGTTTTCCCCGAAATAAACCCGGTATTCCACCCAGTTCAGCAACCCATTGCATAGCAGCATCCCAAGCCCGGCCAGGCCGATCAGCCCAAGTCCGCGGAACAGATCCCCGCCCTCCACCGCGCTTACCACAATTCCCGGCATCAGGATTCCGAAAAACGGAAGGAGGATTCTGCCCAGTACCGCAATGCCGTGGTAAACCGCTGTTCTGGGAATCTCCCGATAGAGATAACGATAAAAAAACAATACATTCGACAAAATGGAATATTTCATCCCAAACTCCTTTCCCGGCAGATTCTAATGTGTTTTTAGAGCGGGAATGCATTTTCAGACACGCTCTATGGTTCCAGGTTTACGGCCCCTCTGCCTCTGTCTCAAATGATAACCCATATACGCAAAAAAAGAACCGATTCTGCACGAATGGTTCTTTTTCTGCACGAGCGGCGGTTGCCTGGCCCATTACAGCGGAATCAGAATCTCCGTGGCAAACACATCCCCTTCATCCTCACGGGTCCGATATCCCTGATATTTTTTGATCACCTTATCAATCCGCTGCAGCCCAAAGCCGTGGCTGTCCGAAGGCTTTGTGGAAAGATAGCGCCCGCCCTGCCTTCGGTAGGAACCGTCCGCCGCATTCATCACATAGATGTAAAGGTTCTCCTTGGCCCTGGCTATATACAAACGGATAAAACGCCGCTCCCGGGGCACCTTCAGACAGGCTTCCATGGCATTGTCCAGCAGATTCCCGATCATCACGCTCAAGTCCACATCCGATACAGGAATCCTGGCGGGCACCTCCGCCGTAACATCCACCCGGATATCCTTTGCCCTGATGATGGACAGTTTGCTGTTCAAAATGGCGTCAAGCATAAAGTTTCCGGTCCGCAGTGCAATATCTATCGTATTATAGTCTTCCGTCAGCTCCTGAAGGTAATTCTGCAGCTGCTGCGTCTCTCCCATCTCCAGATAAGCCTGCATGGTCTGGAGATGATTTTTGAAATCATGGCGCCATCCCCTGGTCTGGCGGTAGAGATTGTCCACTTCCCTGCAATGCTTCTCGGTCAGGTCATTCTGGTACCGGGCAATCTGCTGTTCCACACAGCGGCGGATATAAAGGCGGATTCCCATTATCCCTGCAGGCACAGCCAATATGATAACAATCACGATCAACCAATTCATACCGCCTCCACACCCCTTAACCTCCTGCCCTGAACAGTTTCCGATTACCCCTTCAGCAGCCTGCCCTGAACAGCTTCCGATTATCCCTTCAGCTGCCTGTTCGGAACAGTTTCCGATTATCCCTTCAGCCACCTGCTTGGAACAGTTTCCGATTATCCCTTCAGCCACCTCTCCGGAACAGCTTCCGATTATCCCTTCAGCCGCCTGCTTGGAACAGTTTCCGATTATCCCTTCAGCCGCCTGTCCGGAACAGCTTCATAAACGCCTCGTTTACCGCCCCGTACATCCTGCGGCTCACCGGCACGATCCCCCCGTTATCCATCAGGATATCCTGCTTCCCGATTTTGGCTATTCTGCGCAGGTTCACCAGATAGGAACGATGGCAGAACAGGAAATCTCCATGACCCTCCAGGCGCTGCGCCGCCTCCCTGATCCCAAGCTTCAGGGAAAGCGTCTCCGTCAGGCACACCAGTTCACAGTAATGTCCCACAGCCTCCCCGTACAGAATCCCTTCCGCGTCTGTTTTGATCAGCCCTTCCTCTGTGGGAAGCAGAATGCTCCTGGTATCCTCCGCTTTCCTTGCCACACATTTTTCCAGACATTCCCACACTTTTTCCCGCTTAATGGGTTTCAGCAGATAGTGGAGCGCCTCCACCTCAAAACCCTCCTGCATGTAGTCCGCAACCCCGGTGGTAAAGATAATGTTCACGTTCTTTCCCTTTTCCCGCAGCTTCTTCGCCAGGCTGACACCGTCCATTCCGTCCATGCAGATATCAAGAAAAAGCACGTCGAACCGCTGCTCCCCGCACCACGTAAAGTAAAAAGCATCGCTGCTGTGAAAAGTTTCCACTTCCGCGTCCGCCATTTTTTGTTTTTTCCACTCTTCGATATATTTCACCAGGATATCCCGGTGTACCTGTTCGTCATCCACCACCGCAATACTCAGCATATTTTCTCATCTCCCTAAGAAAGAATAATATACATCCGGCTATTTGACAACCATTTTCTGGCAGCAGAAAAACAAATTATGAAAAAAATATAAAAAAACAGTCTTTGCCTTGACATCGGCAGCATTTCACTTTAAACTGAAAATCAGAAACACCTCGCTGTTTCCGGTGGACTAACACCTTAATCCGAATCTTCTGCCGGACGAATGTGCCGGACGTTGGCGGACAACAGAAAAATCCGAATCTTCCACCGGACGAATGTGCCGGACGTTGGCGGACAACAGAAAAATTAGTCATAAAAAGAGAGTTGATGATACTGCGGTATTGCAGCTCTCTTTTTTCATCATATTTCCTTCCATATCATACATTATCCGGCTTCTTCGATCTTATTATATCCTATTGTTCAAGTTTTGAAAGGAATATCTATGACACATCTCACCTACAGCAAAAAAGACGCCATACGGATTGTCACCATGGCCGCAAAAGACTATGCACATCTGCTTGAAAACCAGAATTTCCTTTTTTTATACAAAAATCGGAACACTCACAATATCGCCTTTTTCCAGACACTCTTTACTGCCCGGAACTTGCAGCATCTCACAGGAATCTATCTCATAAATAAAGAAGGAGTCCTGGTTAAAAACCACATTCAATTTTACCGGAAATGCATCCAAAACAGACTTTCAGAATCTGAAATCCGCTTCAAACCAGACGGCACCACACCATTAAAATTAGCAGCCTTACCCCAAATTATCAACTTCATCAATTGCTCAAAAATGGTTGCGATCTATCATGAAATCAGACCAAAGCTTGCAGTGGACCTCCTTACCGGAACCACAAACTTCTGCCTGGGTTTTACAGGCGACAAAAGGGGATATTACATGCCAAGTTCAGCCCTCCTGGAAGACATCCGCAAATTATCCCCTGAATCCCATCAGATTCTTGCCATCCTCTCCAAACCGGCCTCCGGAAAAACACCATGCTATCAAAACATCCGCTACCTGGCAAAAGGAGTCCGTTTGGAAAAGCTCCTTCTGCCGCCAGAATTATACTCCATCCTGGATCTCAGCCTAAAACTCACCTCACAAACAGGCTCCCCACCTGGAACACAGCCGTTGACACCGCCCAGGCCAGAACAATCTGAAACACCATCATTTTCACCGTAAAGCTCCAGGAACCGCTCTCCTTCTTAATCGTGGCCACCGTTGCCACACAGGGGACATACAGCAGGCAGAACAGCATCAGACAATAGGCGTTCAGGGGTCCGAAGGCAGGGTTAAACTGATGAATATTGTCCACGATAGCCCTCATTCCCGCATCCGAATTGGCGTTAGCCACACCGAACAGTACCGCAAAACTGGACACCACCACTTCCTTTGCGGAAATACCGGACAGCAGCGCCACGCCGATCTGCCACATGCCCAGACCTGCCGGGGCAAGCAGGGGCACAAGCAGGCGTCCCAACCCTGCGCCGAAGCTTTCCGCCGGATCTGCCACCATGCCGGAAAAACCGAAATTCAGCACAAACCAGATGACAATGGAAGCGATAAAAATAGTAGTACCCGCCTTGGTAAGGTAATCTTTCAGCTTATTCCACACATAGATGCGGATTGTCCTGCCATTGGGCCTCTTATATTCCGGCAGCTCAATTAAAAGGGAATCGTTGGACTTCCCCTTTTCCAGACGATTGATCACAAGGGCTGCCAGTATGGCAATGATCATTCCCACCACATACATGGAAAATGCCGCCGCTGCCGCGCAGTCCGGAAAAAACATATCGGAAAACAGCACATAGACCGGCAGTCTGGCAGAACAGGACATAAAGGGCGTCACCAGCATGGTCTTGCGTCTGTCATGCTCCGTCTCCAGTGCCCTGGCGGCCATAATGGCAGGCACCGTACAGCCGAAGCCCAGAATCATGGGCAGAAAAGCTTTGCCGGAAAGCCCCACCTTCCCCATGACGGAGTCCATCACATAAGCCACCCGGGCCATGTAGCCGCTGTCCTCCAGTACAGCCAGGGCCAGAAACAGAATAAAAATATTGGGAATAAAGGTAAGGATACCTCCCACCCCTGCAATGATTCCCTCCACAAGCAGCGATTCCAGCCATCCGGCCACACCGATGCCCCGCAATGCCGCTGTGGCTCCGCCGGACAACGCGTCAAGCCCGGTCTCGAATACGCCTTTCAGCGCGTCTCCCACAGTGAAGGTGAGGAAGAACACAAAGCACATAATCAGCAGAAACACAGGAATCCCCCATACCGGATGGGTCAGAAGCCAGTCGATTCTGTCCGTGGAGGCAGCCTTTTTGCTTTTGTTAAAAAGAATCTCCTTTATCACCTTTTCGATATAAGCGTACTTGCACTGGATGATTTCCTTCTCATAGCTTTTATCCGCCACATGCACCACGGACATGGGATGCTCCTTTTTAACCTCCTCGTCATCCTCCAAAAGTTTGATGGCATGCCATCTGGCAGAGGAATGGTCCGGATAGCTCTCCTGCATCATGGCCTCCAGTGCCTGAATTTTCTCTTCGATCTCCTCCGGATAATCCAGGATAAAATCCTCCATCCCCTCCTCGCAGTGATGGATGACCGCATGAAGCAGAATGTCCAGTCCGGTGCGCCGGGCCGCCGAAACAGGCACCACCGGTATATCTCCCAACATTTCCGGCAGACGGTGCATATCGATCTCCATGCCCCGCTCTTCCACCACGTCCATCATGTTCAGCGCCAGTACAATGGGCTTTCCCAGTTCCAGAAGCTGCAGCGTCAGATACAGATTCCGCTCCAGGGAGGAGGCATCCACCACATTGATGATTGCATCAATCTCATCATCCATGGCGCAGAGCCTGGTAACCTTCTCCTCGATGGTATAGCAGGTCAGGGAATAGATACCCGGGGTGTCTACAATGGTAATCCGGGTGTCCTCATAACTGGTCTCCCCCTCCACCCGCTCCACGGTGACTCCCGGCCAGTTGGCCACCTTCAGCCGGGAACCGGTGAGGGCATTGAACAGGGTAGTTTTGCCGCAGTTGGGATTACCGATGCACGCTACACGAATATGCTTTTTTTCAGTATCTTTTGTCCGATTCACGATTGCGCAGCCTCCTGTCCATCGAATTTTTCCATTCCGTCAAGGCAGCGGATTTCAATCCGTGATGAAATATGCCTGCCCAGAGCAAGGCGGGTACCTCTGACCTGGATGATCAGCGCCCCCTTGTTTTTCCGGTTCAGCACATTCACAATGGTTCCGTCATTCAGTCCTAATGCCTGCAGCCGCCTTGTAATGGCAGGCTCCACATACAGTCCGTCAATACAGTAGCTGCAGCCCTTTTGTGCTTCATATAGTGTCATGTTCTCTATCCTTTTCATTTGACATTTCGGCTTCACACTTGTATTATAATCCAATTATATTCCTTCGTCAATTCCGGACAAATTCTGCCGCAAACACAAAACATCATGGTTACATTCCCGGGTTCGGTTTTCGCTGAAAGATAGACGTTGTTTCTGTAACGTCAAAGTGAGCGTATATCCGAACAGAAATAACGGCAGGCTGACTGCCAAAGCATAACCAGTTACCGGAACATTGTCTCTTTTTCCGGTAGAAATACAGCGAATTTCTGCTATACACAGATTACCTGGTATGGCCTGACATCCGTATCCGATACTGGCAGCGCTTCCCCGCGCTGGCATCTATAGCCAACTGCAATGGTGCGCTGCTGTAAAATTGGTTTCTCTGCCAGATATCTGTCGTAAAAACCCTTGCCATAGCCTAGACGATTCCCATATTCGTCAAAGGCCACTCCAGGCATCAGCATCAGTGTTCGCTTTGCAGTCTCTTCTGAATAACGATACACTTCGGATAATCCGTCCGGCTCCGGTATTCCCCGGTAACCCTCTGCCAGTTCTTCCAGCCCGCAGATTCTGTAAAAGCACATTTCCGATATTTCGCTGTCTTTCAGAACTTTCGGAACATATACCTTTTTGCCTTTTTCCAGGGCTTCGCGCAGAATATCCCATGTAGAAATCTCGCTTCCGTAACTGACATAGCATAACAGATATTGGGCTTGCCAGAACCATTGATGCCCCAAGATTCGTTCTGTCAACAGCAAATTACCTCTTTCCCGTTCAGCCGTGCTTAACTTATCTCTTACGGCAAGACGTTCCTTTCTGATAATCCGCTTTTCCTGTTTCCAATCCATGATATGCCTCCCACTGCCTGTTTCCGAAAGTTCCGAAAAACGGTACAGCTTCCATCAAATGAAGATCACTGTGAAATAATATCCACTACCACATATTCCGATTTGCATCCTGTCTTAAACTGGATTATCCAGTCGGAAATACCTGAAGTCACAATAAAGCTGGTATTGCCCCGCTGTTCCATCCCATAAATCATGGCATCCAGCCCCATCCACTGTCCCATGCGGTGAAAGGGAAACAGCTGGCCCCCGTGCGTATGCCCGGATAATACCAAATCTACTTCTGCAGCAGCCTGGGCATCATATTCATATGGCTGATGGTCCAAAACAATACTGTACTTCTCCGGATCCAACTGCGCTGTCAGCACATCCATGGACGCCCTGCCCGCACCTTCCGAACGATCCTGTCTTCCGATCAGATAAAAACGATTATCCAATAATACCGTCTCATCCTGCAGCACAGTCACATGGTTTTTCTCCAGCTCGGCAATCAGATCCGCCCCGCTGTATCCCCGATAACCCGGTCCATAATACCCTTTGTCGTGATTCCCAAAAACGTAATATACGCCATAAGTGGTTTCCAGCGTCCCCAGCGCTGCACATGCGGCTTCCATATCTTCTCTTGAAGTATCATCATCTACATAGTCCCCGGTTATCACCACGATATCCGGATTCTCCGCCTGCATGGCGTCCACATGCTTCTGAAATCCCTCTCCGTCAAAAGTACTGCCTATATGAGAGTCCGCAAACTGTACAATCCGCAGTGTTCCCACCTGTTTCTCCGTTTCCAGAGTATACAATGTCCTCCAGACATGATGCGCCAGATACCAGCCGCATGTCAGATACACGGCTGTAATGCCCAACGCGAAAATTCCGGCATAATACTTTTTAAACCGTTCTCCTCTCTTCTTTTCCGCAATCCTGCTGACAATGTCACACAGGATCCAGATCACTGTCAAGTGCAGAATACAAATCGCTGCATTAATTGTGTCAAATACGGTCCTTAACCCCAAAACCAGCACCGCTGCCGGTACCATTCCGATCAGGTACCGGAAAATTCTCTTATCCTTTGCCGCTCTTCGAATGATGAAAAACCGTGCAAATCTGCTGATCAGATAAAAGATCCCCAAAAAAGCCCCCAGGACCAGCCCTCCAATAATCAGAATCCACATGCCTTTTTCTCCTTTGCCATTGATTCAGGTTCCCGTCTGCTACATGTTATCGGTATCCATCATAACAGAAAACGGGAAGGGTATCAATAGGGAGCATTTCCAGCAGCAGGAAAACAGGACAGCTTCATTTTTCACCACATACTTAGGAATCACATGACATAGAATATGATTGCATATCCCTTTTCTGCCGTCAGCTCGAAGAATTTTTTCAGTTTTGATAAATGAAAATAAATGTATTCGTAAAATATGTCCGCTTCGTTTTCATTTTCTTTTCCATAAAGTGGATATATTTTGTTTTCTACCATCAGCTTAAAATCATACATATTCATTAAGGTATTATCGTCCAAAGAGTTAAGGTGATGGGCTGCTTCTTTAACCTGTTTCGCTGTGATATAAAATACGCCAAAATCAAAAAATTCGCAATTCAGCTCATTTTCCTCTCTTATCGGGACAACATAGCCCATAGGCGGCTTCCCACCATCAACCTCTTTACATAAAAGATACTGAATGGCCTGCCATGATTTATCCACATCCAGAGATTGACATTGCGTAGGGTCAATCTCAAGAATATCTTTATCACCATTGATAATCTGTCCTAAAAGCAAATCCTCAACTGCTACATATCTTCCTACCATTCCCATATTTTTATCTCCCTGCTCATTCTGTTTTTTATCTTTTCTCCACCAAAGGCGCTCCAAAGTCCCGGGTTCATAGCTGCCCAACACAGATTTGAAGAAGTTCGTCTGCTGCCCAATTATTCATCGGACAAATTCATTATTTTGCGATTTCATCAAACAAGGTACATATATCAAAGTCTTCTTTCTCTGATAATGCATTTCAAACAGCACTGCATTGAAGAAATCGGCAAACTGCTCATTATCGCTCCCGTAATTCTTCTGCACTGTATCTGGTTTTAAGTCCTGTGTTTTCTTTGCCCTCCCTTACGATTCCTTCCCTCTGCTCCTTCAGTATACTATTAAATCCCATTGATTTCAAGGTCTGACAGCGGATATCAGCACTGGCACTTAAATTTATATTTACTTACCCAAGGCAGACGGAATTCTATTTTTTATACGAAAGCCCCCACTCCCTTTAATACTGTCTTTCCTGCTTTCCTTTTTAAGGAGCATATCTTTCTTCAAGTTGCCCTTATCCATTGAAATTCCCCTCTTTCTCAACCACAATCTCCCAGTCTGATACACCATGCCTTAACCAGAAATCCTTTGAAGCCTGCAGCAGCTTCACCGTCAACAGCTTTGTGAGATGCTTCCGCTCCACACATTCCCTGACCATCAAATCATTGTCTGCCTTGACACAGACAAAATCTGATGTATAACCGCCATCCAACAATACATTCACCCGAAAGCTTTTGATGTCCTCTGAACCATTTAACAGGTCAGCATAGGCAGACTGGATGGCATCAAATGTCCTGCACACCTTCCTTTGAAATTCTTCTTCCTCATTAAGAGACACCTCCAATGGCAGGAATCACAGGCATTCAGGCAGATGACAGCTTATCCCCAGAATGGCAGCATCACTTTTGGGAGAATTCCCAAAAACAGGCACCCTTTTCCCAAAAGCGGAAATCCCCAAAAACGGCAGGACAGGCATTTCCTTTTTGGGAAACAGGAATCCCCATTTTACAGTCACTCCCAAAAACAAATCCCCAGAAATCAGCTCCCAAAAATGGTTTTGGGGAGATTCTCCATGTCCAGGGGCAACCCCGATTATCCTCTAAAGGCAATCCCGCATATCCTCTGCCCATTTCTAGCAAAAACCATTCAGAAGCATGATACAAGCGAAACATGCCACTCTGATTCAAACCGTACTCGCATCTGAATCACTGCAATCCCAGTAATTTCAAGGTATTCTCTCTCCTATCTCCCAAAATAAAATGACCTCATAGAAAGGATATTCCCTTTCTACAAGGTCATTTGAGCTTACTCTATTCTCTTTCTGGGGCTATCCCAGATTGCCCTCACTGGCTATTCGGGAGTGCCTCGGGATAAGAGCTTTGGGCCGCCGTATGCCAGGTAGTAGTTACCTTAAACAAATCCCCATCCACCTCCAATTCCAATAAACCACCCTGCAATTCCGTAAAACTCTTCGCAATGGCAAGCCCCAGGCCGCTGCCCTCCGTATTTCTGGAGGCATCCCCTCTCACAAACCGCTCTGTCAATTCCGAAGAATCCACCGTAATCTCCTGGGCTGAAATATTTTTCAAGGTTATGACTACCATATCATCAATCCGGAAACCATTTACATAAACCCGAGTACCGGGCAAAGCGTATTTTGCAATATTTCCAAATAAATTTTCGTATATACGATATGTTTTTTGACTGTCTAGGGGAAGAATCACTTTCTCTTCCGTCAAGTTCATGCGCACATCCAGGCCCGTTTCTCCCAGTTTGTCGGACATTTCAAAAGCTACCTGCTTTATCAGATTCATGATATCCACGTCCATAATGTTCAAAGTAATATTATGGGAGCTTGCCTTGCTGAACTCGAACAGATCTTCTATGAGACTTTTCAGACGCAAAGATTTCCGTTCCAGAGTAGCAATGTATTCCCGCCGCTGTTGCTCTGTCAGTCCCCCTTCCTTCAACAGATTGATATAAGTAATGATGGCTGTCAGAGGCGTCTTTAAATCATGGGACATATTGGTCACCAGTTCTACCTTCATACGCTGACTCCGAACCTCAGTATCCACCGCTTTCTGCAGTCCGTCCTGAATCTTAAATACCTGCTCTCTGAATGGTTCAAAAACGCCCAGATCCTCATTAATCACCACATCCAGATGTCCCGCAGCAATCTGATCCACAGCCCTTAACAGAATTCGGTACCGCTTCTGCAGTTCACTCACATATTTCCGCAAAATAATATACAACACAATGGAATACACCACTGTAATAGCAAACCCCCCGACCCAGAAGCAGCTGATCACAAAGAGTATCACTCCGTTGATCACCAATAGTTTAATTATCGTTTTGTTGGCATTCCGTGTCAAATCCATATGTGCCACCGAATCATAGATATCCACTGTTTTTCCCTTCATGAATGGGAAAAAGCGGTATATCAGACTTCTCTGTCGAATGTATCCTCTCACACCCAGATCGCCCAGCGCTCTCGCACACACCCCCACATACCAGCAGCAGCAGAAAAACACAGTCAGTACTGACAGATTCAGCACAGACACCAAAAGGTCCGCCACGTCCGAAGGACATCCCAGATAATCGGTAAATACCCCCCCTGCCGCGCCGCTGGCTACATAGGCAATCAGATTAATAACAAGTGTTGCTGCAGAACAAATCATAATCCCAACTAAAAACAACAGCTCCAATGATATGCTGCACACCCTCTCTTCCTTCCAGGGCTTTGTCCCTCCCAATACAGGCAAAAAACTGCCTAACAGCACCAGAATCAACATACTCATCGCCAGGGTACCGCCTGCTCCGGAATTCTCGTAAGCTTGGGTATCATTCACCCAACTGCGGACCACATCGTAATAAAGCATATCATTGTCATTTGCTCCAAGCTTGCCAATATAAAAATTCTCGGTTCGTTCCTTCCAGTCTGTTTCGCGGATGGAAAAGGTCACAGTACAGTCCACAGGTGCCCGAAGCCTTCCATATTGCTCAAAAACCTCCATTCTCCCGCTTAACTGAGAGCGCACCAGATCATCCCGGATTACTTCATTGCCTGCTTTCCGAACCGCATCTGCATCCCTGCCGGAGACAAAATCTCCCACTGTAGCATTTCCGGCGCTGTCAAAGCGGAAGCTGATACAGAAATATTGATCCTCCATGTCTAGATCCCGACTCTCTACGGACATATTCGTAATCAATTTTCCTGTGGCATGATCCTCTATCAGATAGTCATAACACAGATTCAGCTCCCGGAAACTGGACTCAAGGCACAGGAAATAATTTTCAAAGCACTCCATCTCCTCTAACAGTACAGTACATTTGACTAGGTCCAGATTGTACAAGAAAGTTCCGCTGCCAAATTCCTCCAGCCATTCCCGGTCTATCAGTCCCATGGCTTCAAATTTCTTCAGCGTTTCTTCATCCAAAATCTCATGGGATACGGCATCTTCCAGACGTTCTTCCGCTGGAACTATTCCTTCCATTATCTCTTCCGGCTCTGTTTCGGATTCTGCCACCAATTGAAGCACATTCCAGTACTGGTCAAGCTTTGTCCCATCCAGGATCCACTGATAGCCATCCTTTGTTTCCAGATATATATCCTGATAACCTGCCACATCCTCTTGCCTGGAATTGTACAGATCCCGGTAAAGCAGGTAACAGCTCTGGTAAAGCCATGCAATGCTTTCCGTACTGTCTGTGGGACTATCCTGATACTTCTCCGCTCTTACCTGGAACACGCCGTAAAAACCAGAAAAAAACATGCCGCAAACCAGGGATATGGAAAGCCCTCTTGACAGCCATGGTTTTTCCCTCCAAAGTCTCCAAATCAGGCTCTGTTTGTTCTTTTTTTCATCCCGAACAGAGAGCTCCTCCACCAATTCTGACGTTTTTCCCTTCTTTTTAAACAGCCCCATATTCCCCTCCTGATGATTCCGTCCTCTGTTTCGGCATTTTATACTATATTTACATGATACTTCTCTGCTTATTGCCTGTCAATCTTGTATCCCACACCCCAGACCACCTTCAGATACTTGGGATTCTTGGGATCGATCTCGATTTTTTCCCGGATATTCCTGACATGTACCATAATGGTATCCGTGTTTACGGCTTTCTCATTCCAGATCCGCTCATAGATCTCATCTGCCGAGAAAACTCTGCCTGGGTTCTTGATCAGTAGCTGTACAATCTTAAATTCCATGGGTGTCAGCTTTACAGACTCCCCATCCACACTGACCTCCACGGTGTCCTCGTTCAGCTCCAGTCCGCCTATTGTATAAATATGGTCCTTATTGCCATCCTCCTTCAGAGCGGAGAGATACTTGGAATATCGACGCAGATGGGAATTGACCCTGGCAAGCAGCTCCAGAGGCGTAAAGGGTTTGGTCACATAGTCATCCGCGCCCATGTTCAGCCCCATGATCTTGTCCACTTCCTCGGACTTGGCAGACAGCATAATTACCGGAAATTCATACTCTTTTGAGCGCAGTTTCATCAGCATGGTGACGCCGTCCATAACAGGCATCATAATATCCACAATCGCCAAGTGAATCTCTTCGTTTTCAATTACCTTCAGTCCCTCCGCTCCGTTAGCAGCCTGGAATACCTGATATCCCTGGTTCTTCAGGTAGATTTCAACGCCCTCCCGAATCGCCTTGTCATCTTCCACTACAAGAATATGGTATTTCTGTTCCATATGATGTCCTCCTTTTTTCCGTCATACGGATTCCGGCTCCCACATTTCCGACATCTGCTTTCATTCTGCTTCCCCTGATGCTTATGATATCCCATGACCTTCCTGCCGAAGGTACCTGCTCTCCAATGTCTATCAAACTTCACCCCGCAGGCAGCAGCCGGATATTCCGTTTTTTCTGCATTGCGTTTTCCGCAATAACACTATTATAATAATGAACTGCCTTTAACGCAACTGCTTCTTCACGGTAAAGAAAAGCTTTCTGAAAAGCGTTGGCAGACATCTGCCAGCGGCTCTGCCCTTTTTCCGCCTGGCGGAAATTGTCGGATATACTTCCGCTGGACATCATACAGATATCTTCCATTCTGCTCTGACAGCTGGGAGCAACACGATTCAGGAACTCTGTCACCTTCTCCGCATATTCCCCAGAATCTTCTTTTGTTAAAATACCATTAATACCGTCATCCACCAGGTCCTCTACCCCGGATGCTTTCACCGCAATCACAGGTGTGGCTCCCGCAAAAGCTTCCAATACCACAATTCCCTGTGTCTCTGTCTTAGATGCAAACAAGAACGCGTCTGCCGCCTTAAAATATGGAGCAATTTCCGCATTGGGAACAGCGCCAGCAAAAATAACAATCTCCCCCAGTCCCAGTTCCTGACTGCGCTTCTGCAAAACTTCCCGGTCAGGTCCGTCTCCCACCATCAGCATCCGAAACGGCTTCCCATACGCTTCCTTTACCCGGACCAGACTTTCCAACAGAAAAGCCACATTCTTTTCTGCTGCCATTCTGGATACAGTCAAAAGGAAAGGAATTTTCTCTGCGCCATATTGTCTGCGGATCTTCTGCCCGGATTCCGGATCAATTTCAAAGCTCTCCTGCTCAATACCAGTGGGCAGCACTCCTGTTTTTTCCGCCCGGACCTTGCAGGTATCGGTCAGATATTTCTGCATGCCTGCCGTGGGCGCGAACACAAAATCACAGTGCCGCAGAAAACTGCGCAGATACAGCGGCATCACCCGGTCCATCTTCAAAATACCTTTTGTATAGCTTCGGACATACTGTTCATACCTGGTATGATATGTAAATACCAGGGGAATACAGTATTTTCGGGACAGATAGACTGCCGTCCTGCCAATGAGCATGGGATGATGTACATGAATCACATCGTACCGCTTTTTCCGGAATTCTCTTTCGATTCGCAAATCAAAGGGATTGGGCAGTACGATGCCGCCAATAAAATGGTTCAGACAGGTGGAATAGCGGAAAACGTTCTCCTGATGCGTTTCTTTTTTCATTTCCAGTTGTTCTTTATAGGTGGGGGCAAAGATGGTCACTTCATGGCCCAATTCCTTCAGTCCTCTTGCCAGTCTTTCAATGGAAATGGGAACACCGCCCACCACAGGCTTGTAATTATTTGTCATCAATGCTATTCTCATTTCTCACACTTCCTTCTTATTTAAGATTTATGTTTTATTCGGCAGACATCTATACAAGTCCATCTGCCGCATTATGCCATGCCCAACATTTTGAAAAACTGATCTCCCAATACATATCCCGCCCCGATAAAAGCAAAATTCCAAATCAGGATCCCGCAGGTGGAGCTGACAATATATTTCATTAAATCCATTTTCACCACACCTGCCGGGATGGACACGATGGTCCGGACCATGGGCAGGAGTTTTCCCACAAATACGCCGATGCTGCCCTTCTGTCGAATCCACTCCAGGTTTTTCTCCAATATTTCCTTCTGTTTGGGAAATTTTCTGGTATAGGCATTTAAGAAAACTTCCCCACCCTTTCTACCCAGAGCATACAGCGCCAGGCTTCCCAGTAATCCTGCCGCTACCGAGATCACCATTACCCAAAAGAAATGAATATTTCCCTTTGCCGCCATGATACCTGACAGAGGCATAATGATTCCGGCAGGAAAGCCCGGCAGGTTCAGATACTCCAAAAATACAATTACAAAAATGGCAATGGCCCCATATCTGGTAAAATAATAGGTCAATGTGCTTAAGTCCATAACTGTTCCCCCTTATCTTGTCTTGTTGGGAACAGTATATGTCCAAAATATAAATTACAATCACAGGGATTTTAGAAGAATTTCTAAAGATATTTGAAAAAGAATAGAAAGAGAGAGCAGCCCCCCTTAATACCATCTGGCCTGCTCTCCCCAGATCCGTGCATACTCTCCGCCAGCCCTCCGCAGTTCCTCATGGCTGCCGCATTCCGCCATTTTTTATCCCATGGTAACCTTTCTCCGAAGAAACAAACACCTTAAAGTAATAATAATGAAGATAACTGCTGTAAGGATCGCAGCCCCTGTAAAGCCAAAATACTTCCGCCGCAGAATTTTCGTTATTTCGAATAACTTCTGTCTATAAGCAGAAAATTATATGTCTTCACCGGCTGCAACGCACCTGCAGCGCTTCCCAACGCCTGTCCACCTCTCTCTGAAATTCCACAATCAGTTCTTCCTTCCCCCGTGTAAATAAATGGCGAAAACGCCGTTGAGAGCGGAGAAATTCTTCAATAGGCAGTTTTTTCTTTGGCTCATAGTTTAAAATCCATTTTCCGTCTGCAACCTCATACAAAGGCCAGTAACAGGTATCCACCGCAGTCCGGCAGATATCCATAAGCTCCGAAGATTCATATCCCCAGCCTCTGGGACAGGGCGCAAATATATTCAGGAAAGCTGCTCCCGGAGTGTAGATTGCCCTTTCCGCCTTGGTATGCAGATCCCGAAAATTGTTGGTAAACGCAGTCTGAGCCACATAGGGAATATGGTGCTCCGCCATGATGGCCGTCAGATCCTTTCGAGTCTGTACCTTGCCGTCGGACGCTTTCCCTGCCGGCGTGGTAGTAGTGTCCGCAAACTGCGGGGTGGCGGAAGAACGCTGTGTCCCGGTGTTCATATAGGCACCGTTATCATAACATACATATACCATGTCATGTCCCCGCTCCATAGCTCCGGACAGAGACTGAAAACCGATATCATACGTCCCGCCGTCACCTCCAAAAGTAATGAATTTATAGTCTTCTTTTATTTTTCCCTTCTTTTTCAGTACCCTGTACGCAGTTTCCACGCCGGAAAGTGTAGCACCTGCATTTTCAAAGGCATTATGGATATAGCTGTCTTCATATGCCGTATAAGGATACATAAAGGAAGAAACCTCCAGGCATCCTGTAGCATTGCCCACAACGGCCCTGTCTCCTTCGTGCAATGCACGCAGCACCCCGCGGACTGCAACGGCACCCCCACAGCCTGCACACATCCTGTGTCCCGGCGCCAGACGCTCCGGTCTGTTCATCATTTCTTTAAAATTATATACTGCTTCCATCATCTGCTCCTTCACAAGGAAATAGTCCGAAATAACTTCATTCACAAGTTTTCCGGCAAAATCCACAACAGTATTTTTTTCGTAAATTTATCACCCAAACAACAAATATTCCCAACCGGTTTTCAATCACTGTCCCGTGCTCATTGACTGCGAAGTCCTATGTATTCATACATATCCCTTATCTTGTGCTCTGCCGCAATTCGCTCCAGCTTTTCGTAAACCCGGCAGAAATCTTCCACCGTAATATCTCTGCCTCCCAGTCCATAGAGATAGTTTACAGCTTCCGCCGCGGCTTTTGCCTGATAGAGCGCCGCCCTTACTTCCGCCCCCAACGGGCCTCCCGTGGCGGAAAACATCTCAGAACGATCCAGAATTGCAACTGCCTTTACTCCGGACAGGGCACGCGCAATCTCCTCCTCCGGAAAAGGCCGGAATACCCTGATTTTCAGCAGACCTACTTTCTTTCCTGTGGTGCTCCGAATCTGTTCAATGGCCGCCTTGCAGGTACCCGCCGCAGAACCAATGATCACTACCGCATATTCTGCATCCTCCATCCGATATGTCTCGAAAAAGCCATATTCCCGCCCTGTCATGGCACGAAAGCGCTCTGCAACCTCCAGAATCACCCTGCGGGCATTTTTCATTGCCTCCCTCTGCCCCCGCTTTGTCTCCATATAATAATTGGATACGGCATAAGGCCCTACTGCCAGAGTTTCTTCCGGATTCAGAAGATAATGCTCCGGCTGCCTCTCTCCTACGAAAACCCGAACCTTTTCATCTTCTTCCAACAAAATATTCTCCACCCCATGGCTTGTAATAAAACCATCCTGGCAGATCATTACAGGCAGCATCACGTCCTTATGTTCCGCAATGGGGTACGCCTGAAGAAAATTGTCATAGACCTCCTGATTGGACTCCGCATAGATCTGGATCCATCCGCTGTCTCTGGCTCCCATGCTGTCGGAATGGTCCGCATTGATATTGATGGGACCGGACAGGGCGCGGTTTACCAGCGCCAGTACAATGGGAAGCCGGTTGGAAGCCGCCACATACAATTCCTCCCACATTAAAGCGAGACCGCAGGAAGAGGTGGCAGTCAGTGTTCTGGCCCCTGCAGCCGAGGCTCCCACCGCGGCACTCATGGAACTGTGTTCGCTTTCCACGGGAATAAATTCCGTATCCATCTCTCCGTTTGCAATATAATTCGCCACATACTGTGGAATCTCCGTGGAAGGCGTAATGGGAAAAGCCGGCATAACATCCGGATTAATCTGTTTTATGGCATAAGCCACTGCCTCATTGCCGGATAAACGTTCTCTTACAGCCATTTATTTTCCCTCCTTCATAGTAATTGCACCAAAGGGACATATTCTGGCGCAGATACCGCAGCCCTTACAGTGATCATAATCAAAATCTCCTCGCAGCTTATCCTTCACCGGAATAGAAGAATCCGGGCAGACCGGCGTGCACAGCAGGCACTGTTTACATTTTTCCCGGTCCCACACCGGTGTGGAGGTACGCCATTCTCCCGTACAAAATTCCCGGGAAGTAGCTCCCTGAAAAATCTTGTTTCCCTCCGTTATGTCCTGCCAGGGACTGTTCTCGTTTATTTTTTCACCTATCATGGTATTTACCTGCCTTTCTTATCCTTTATCCGAACCGGCCTTTCCCCATCCGCACATGCCCTGCTCCCCATACTTCCCGCCATGCCGTCTTCCGTACAAGTATCATTGGGGCTAAGCCCTGGCAATTTCTTCAAATGTCATCTCCAAAGCCTTCATGTTACCATCAACAACCTCGGGTTTCTTTGCAAATTTATGCTGAAAAGAAGTTTCCATCTCCTTCAGAAATGCCTCCTGATCCATAGCACCGGATACTGCCACTACAGCTGCCAGCATGGGAGAATTGGGATAATTTTTCCCCAGGGTTTCCATGGAGATTGCTTTTGCATTCAAGGTGTATACTGCTCCCTTATAATTATGCAGAAGCGGAAGCAATTCTTCTTTTTGCTTCTCCGTATTAATAATTACTGCACCATCCTCTTTTAATCCATGCGTCACATCCGTGCTTTCCAGGAGTCCGTCATCCACCACAACCACATAATCCGGCTCATAAATATTGGAATGTACCGTGACAGGCTCTTCACTGATTCGGTTGTAGGCTGTAATAGGCGCTCCCATGCGCTCCGGGCCGTATTCCGGAAAACCCTGAACGAACTTTCCCGCCTTGAATGCCACGTCCGCCAACAAAAGCGCTGCTGTCTTCGCCCCCTGGCCTCCTCTTCCATGCC
Source organism: uncultured Acetatifactor sp. (assembly GCA_910580225.1). Classification (GTDB taxonomy): domain Bacteria; phylum Bacillota; class Clostridia; order Lachnospirales; family Lachnospiraceae; genus Acetatifactor. The sequence goes on along the minus strand of CAJTXE010000048.1, from coordinate 6,645 downwards.
ATCTGATTTCTAATGAATTTTTCATATCTGCGCCTCCTCATTTTCCCACAAAAAATGGCCTCCACCGCAAACGGTAGAAGCCAGCCTTTTCTTCTTATCCCATCTACGACATACCAACATATGCGTCCTCTATTACGGAAGGAACCCGTCAGCATCTACTTGCATTTCTGCTTTGGTGCCGCAACTCGGGAGGGATTTTCCACAGATTCTACTCGTACCGCTTCTCAGCTTATGCGGCTCTCTGTAACATTTCGAAAATATGTACTTGCTCCGTCATCATCTTTTAAAATTGATGGTATTTATTTTAATCACAATTCTTTCTCTTGTCAACATTTTTCGAGTATTTTTTGTCATTTTTGTTTTCATTCACTCTCAATGTCAGTTCGTTATGGATGAGTCTACGCAGCTTTTCGTCGTCATGGCTCCAGGACATCAGCAATACAAACATACTCAATGTTTTCAGATTTTTTCGTGCTGAAGTATCAATCTGCGGGAATCCTGTACGTCTGAAACCTCTGAGCAAAGGAAGACCATCTCTCCTCCCCCAATTCCCTGTTCGCCTTCTCCTTCAGTAGATAGTGAAAGGCTCTGACTTCATAGCTCTTCCTGGCATACTCCGCCGGCCGTATCCTCTTCCACCCGGTATATTGCATATTTTCAATAATTAGCGAGGGAGAAGATATAGATAAAAGTATCCTCACTTTTTTATATTTATAATGGTTAGCCAAGGCTAAAGCAACAATTTTTTGAAACGTTTTTTCATCATTGTAACACCTCTCTTCCTTGAAAAATGTAATTTTTTGCAGCATAGTGTACCCTTATGCGAAAGAAAAATTTCTCTCTCGTATACTTGCGATTTTTTGCATTAATCCGTGAAAATTGTGGATTTTTTCATATTTTGTGTTATTATTATTAAAACTGTTGTTTTGAAGAGCTGCATCGCGGAGAACATCTCCACGATCACAAGCCTCGAGTCGAAACCCGAGAAATACGATTCCTGCTGCGTCGTGGATATGCGCGACGACGAGGCCGCGTACGACGTGAACTGGGATTACGGCGTGGATTACGAAGAGCAGGTCGCCCTTTGCGACTGGTCCGAAGTATTCGACGCGGAATACTATATGGACAAATTCCCCATGCTGGCACTACAGTACCATTACGACGAAGACCAGCTGCTGAGGCAGTTCCAGACCGTAGGCGTCCACAAAGGACGCCAGGGATGCGAAGACTTCAATGTGGGCGCATATATGGACTGGTGCGCTGAGAACAGCGGTTACGTCGTGGAGCTGTTCGACGATGATTACGCCGCGTACTACATGTTCTACATGTCATCCGTGGACGACCAGCCCAAAAAGTTCCCCGCAGCGGCCATCCAACCCAGTACAGGGACATCCTGACGAAGGCGCAGCAGATGGAGTTCGACGGCATCAACAGATATCGTGAGAAGAAGAACGTGGACGAACTCGTGTACGCCCCCGAGCTGGCGGCATTGGCGAACTACCGTGCCTGGGTAAACCAGGAGAACGAGTATGTCGGTCACACATGGCTCGACCTGCAGAGCAGCAAAGATATTATCAATCTGTATTTCGATGGGACTTCCGCCGACCATCTTGGCGAGAACACCCTAGAGACATCAACGCTGTCTGTACGCACATGGTACAACACGTATGCCGGCTCCAGGCCGCACTACGATGCCATGATCAATACGAAGTACGGATACATCGGAACATCCAACCTGTACGTCAATGACGCAGCCATTAACAGACATCCCAACCGCGGCGTACAGTTCGACATGTTCACGGGCGGCCTGTCCACGCCCCTCAATCTCTGAAACGTGACAAGACCGAAATAACGACGATAACAACATGAAAGGCAGAATTATCTGCGTAACGATTGGCGTGGATATACATTTTGGAATCAGCGTGATAAATGGGCACTTACACCGGAGCGACAGGCTTATTTTGCTGGTGTAATCTTAAAAGCGCTTCAATGTTCCGAACTGATGAGAGAAGAATTAAAGGAAATCTGCAGGCAAAACAGTATGACCGAACCGGAAGAAAGCTTTCTGCTTATCTCCTGCGTTTACTCCCATTCCGGAGCAGGAAGCAAAGCTTGAAATGGATCGTCAATACTTTACGCACATGAGTCCTTCCACCATTCACGATGCTGTGTACTATTTCCAAGCAACTGCCGCACAGGTTAAAGATTGGCTTTCCAAACTGCCGGTATCAACGGCAGAATGTGAAGATAAGACCTATTATTATATCGACAACAATCAGACTTACGATCAAGAGATTCCAAAATGCATGTTCCTTGCAGGGTTTGACCAGCTTCTCCTGACTCACGAAAAAAAGGAAAGCCTGTTTTTAAGCCAGGAAAATATGAGAACCATATTTAATCTTGCAGGAATTGTAATGCCTGCATTGATGATTGAGGGCAAAGTGGTCGGCAAATGGAAAAAGAAGAATAAAAAACTGTGGGTTACGATGTTCAAAACAGTAACACAACAGGAGAAAAACATCGTTGCCGATTTTGCGGGTGCACTGTGGAACGATATTACATCAATCCGTTTCGATGAATAAACCGTTTCCTGTGGCGTTATACAAAAAGATACTGCCTGGTGATGAGAAATGACAATCAACAAAAACGAATACTTAATTTGTCCTTGTAAAATTTCATCCATACCATACTGGAAAGCAAAGTCTATAACCGTACCCGATGGTATGAGCATTGTACATCAGGACAATTTCAATAAAAAAGAATATCAGCATTACATTGACGAGCCTTATTTCCGCCTGATCCATAATCTGCAAAACCTGCCTGTTCAAGCACTTCCCCAGGGATATTCGCTTTACAAAGCCACTTTAAAGGAATTTGCGGAGCACATCAACAGCTGCTATAGCAAGATCGGAGTAACAGAAGCCGACCTGCGAGACTACACAGCCCGCCCTGTGTATGATTCCGCTTTCTGGTTGGCAATTAGGGATAATAAGACCAATGAAGTAGCTGCAACAGGAATTGCCGAACTTGACAAAGAGATTGGTGAGGGTGTTTTAGATTGGATTCAGGTATCGGAACAACATCGCGGACAGGGATTGGGTGAATATCTCGTTTCAGAGTTGTTACGGCGAATGAAAGACAACGCTAAATTCGCTACTGTATCCGGCCAATGTAATAACCCTGCAAATCCAGAGGTGTTGTATCGCAAGTGCGGATTTACCGGCTCTGATGTTTGGCACGTTTTGAGAAGGTAATGGGGTATTTGCCCGAACTCGACAAATCCATAAGTAAGTTTGTCACTATGTCAAAGGACGAGTACACAAACAAAGAATTAGAAGAAATTTTGCAATAGAAAAAGGAAATATATAATATGAATGAGCCTACGAAACACTTTGTTTCAAAAGGTTAGTTTAATAGAACCGTAATTTATGGAGGTTAGAGATGGTAAAACGAATTAAATACTCGGTGCAGTTTTAATGCTGGCAACAGATTGTATCGAGGTTAATAAGTGAAATATATGTTGTCAGGAACTGCACCCAATCTATATAAAAGATAATTTGGAAAGGAAGCAGTTAAAAATGAAGAAAACAGAATTAAAAGAAATTTGGAAGAATGAAGAAAAAGTTGCACATATTCACGGATGGGATTTTTCACATATCCATGGAAGATATGAAGAAGAAATGGATTTACCATGGGATTATAAAAGACTTATAGAACAGTACATAAATAGCAATATGTATATCTTAGATTATGATACTGGTGGTGGAGAATTCTTATTGTCTTTAAATCATGCATATAATAAAACATCCGCAACAGAAGGTTATCAGCCAAATGTGGAGTTGTGTAAGGAAACTTTATTACCACTTGGCATTAATTTTAAAGCATGTGATAATCCTGCAAACATTCCATTTCAAGATGAAAACTTTGACTTAATTATAAATAGACATGGAGATTTTAATGCAAAAGAACTATATCGTTTGTTGAAAAAAGGTGGACTATTTATTACAGAACAAGTTGGCGGAAATAATGAAAGAGATTTAGTTGAAATGGTACTTCCCAATACAGAGAAACCATTTCCGCACCTAACTCTTACAGAGCAGAAAAAAGCATTTGAAAATGCTGGATTTCAGATTATTGAAGAAGCCGAAGCATATCGTCCAATTAAGTTTTATGACGTTGGCGCGTTCGTGTGGTTTGCCCATATTATTGAATGGGAATTTCCAAAATTTTCGGTTGATAAATGTTTTGAATCGTTATTAGAAATGCAAAAAAAGATTAATGCAGAAGGATGTATTGAAGGAACTATTCATCGTTATCTTATTGTTGCAAAGAAATAACTTAATTGATGTGTGGTAAGTTAAGGCTTGCCACACATAATTTCAATATAAAGGAGACCGGCGTTCCCGGACTGATATACCGTTGGATCCAGGACAGCGAATGCAAGCAGCTTATTGGATCCATCTGAAGATATGGCAGAGGCAATACACACCAAGGTTAGTAGTCAAGGCCATAGGTAAAAATCAAAAGTGCACAGTATCTGAGTTGTATTGAACCATGATATTATACTGCAGACCGCCAGGATTTACATTGATGCCTCAGGGAAAATACCCGGCTGGCGGTCTGCAGTCGGGTTGCACTGCAAATTCAACCGGCGTGCAGTATAAAAGAAAGGAAAGTGGGTGTTTTTGCTTCTATAAACATCATACAAGGAAAGAAATGACCAAAATCCAATGTGGAAACTTCACCATCCGTCAAGCCGAGGTTGCTGATGCAAAGCAGCTTGCCGCTTGGTGGAATGATGGTGCAGTGATGGCACACGCAGGCTTTCCCAACGGCTTGGGAACAACAGAGGAAGAAGTTATCGAAGGACTTGACAGCAGTCGTATGGTCATTGAGGAAAGCGACTGTCTAATCGGTGAATGCAATTACCGCAACGTGTCGGACGGCGTTGCAGAAATCGGTATTAAGATCTGTGAAACCGATTGTCAGAACCGTGGTGTGGGAAGAAAGGTCTTGAGTATGCTGATCGGCTGGCTGTTCAGAAACGGCTGTTCCAAAATCGTCCTCGATACCAATTTGACAAACGCAAGAGCGCAGCACGTTTACGAATCACTTGGTTTCCGCAAGGTAAGAACCAACATTAATTCCTGGCGAGATCAGCTCGGTCGGCTTCAATCTTCGGTGGATTATGAGTTGCTTGAATCAGATTTTAACAGTTATATTTAGAAATGATCAGGCTGTCTTGTCACACCCCCTGCGAGGCCCTGCCCAAGACATGGAAAGAGAACTTTCAGACAACCCGGGAAGCCTGCTTTTGACAGAGGCTCATAACCCGGGCTGAACAAAATATAGGCGCTAAACCATTTCTTTCGCCATAAATAAAACATGTTCACAGTCCGCAAACCCGTTTTTTCGATAGAAGGCAGGTGCCGGGGCATATTTGTTGGTAGAAAGAGTAATCCCTGCCAATCCTTTTTCCGTTACGTATTTTTCGATCTGCCCAATCAGCATGGAACCGTATCCTTTACGCTGCTGTTCCGGTTTTATGAACATTTCCTCAACGAAAATTTCACTGTTATTCCACCATACTTTTTCGTGTGCAAATATGCCGCCCATGATTTCATTTCCCTCTTCTAAAACATAGCCTACAAATTTTTTCATCTCAAAAAAATCCGTCAGGTACTCTGCTGCCGTCTGCTCTGTCCAAATGCACTGCCACAGTTCATTATTGTATACACTGCACAAAACCTCCGCGCATGAAACAATGTCACGAGATTCCATTTTTCGAATATTCATGCTTGTAGCCCCCCTGTTTTTCCTAAAGTGCGTTAGAAAATTGCTTTCCGGCACATGGCGGAAATGCATTTTCAAACATGTTCTAAGCTCTGAATTTCTACTTCCGCAGAATCTTTTCCATGGATTTGCCCTTGGCCAGCTCGTCCACCAGTTTGTCCAGGTAGCGGATTTCCTGCATCAGGGGTTCCTGGATCTCCTCCACCCTTACCCCGCAGACCACTCCCTTAATCAGCCTTCTGTTCTCATTTAACTGGGGGGCATTCCGGAAAAAGTCCCCGTAGGAAACCGCCTTTTCCGCCATGCCCTCCAATTCCGTCCGGCTGTAGCCGGTAAGCCAGCAGGTCACCTGGTCAACCTCATCCTTTGTGCGGCCTTTCTTCACCGCTTTGCTCACAAGCAGCTCATAGACCTTGTTAAAATCCATCTGATAGACCTTTTCGTTTGTCATTCTGTCATACCTCCGTCACATTCTCTGTTTTGTTCCCGCTGCCCTTTTCAAACAGATTTCCGGAACCGTTCCCATCGGCTTCCGGACGGACCCCTATTCTCGGGCAAGTCCTTACTCCCGAGGGTATCCCTACTCTCGGACAGGCCCCTACTTCCGAGGGTATCCCTACTCTCGGACAGGACCCTACTTCCGAGCGTCCCCTACTTCTGGACGGGTCCCTTTTTCCGAGCAGGACCCTATTTCCGGACGGCCCCCTATTTCCGGATGGGTCCCAACTTCCAGACAGGACCCTGCTTCCGAGAAAACTCCTTACTCCCGCTCTGTCACTGTCACCCGCACCTGATCTCCGGGCTGCTTCCCGATTTTGGCGCGGATATCCTTCCGCAGGCCCAGGATATAGC
>CAJTXE010000047.1 GCA_910580225.1 uncultured Acetatifactor sp. | reverse complement strand
CTGGCAAGCCGGGCCACACCATCTTTCTCCGCATCTGTTTTCATGCTGCGGAATTTTAAAATGTAAAATTCCCTCTGATCCAGCGTACAGCGAACCTGCTTATACAACACAGGTCCCCCGTCATACAGCTTGATCAAAATGGCCGTAAGAAGCATTACCGGGGATGCTGCCACCAACAGGATCAATGCGCAGGTCAGATCCACTGCCCGTTTCATGAACCGCTGCTCCACGGTCAGACTGTATTCCCTGGTAAGCAGCATGGGACTGTCGAATACATGGAGTTCTTCGGCTCCCATCAATATTACATCCGTAATTTTGGGAAGCAGATACACCCGGATGGAGTGTCCGTAACAGAATTTGATCAGCGGCGTCCTCTCTTCCACGGAAATGTCGCCCAACAGAACGGCATTACATTCCCCCCTGGCATAAAGATCCTGAATTGCGCTGCTGACCTCTTCAAATCCCTTTCCCACATGGAGTGTCCTTGTGATTACATATTTGTCTTTTCTGGTTTCAAATTTCCCGCAGGTATTCTCTATCGGCCTGTCCCCATGGATCAGCAGCAGTTTGCGGGGCGGAAAAATATGGCGATAGAGCCTGTTTGCAATATTAATGTAGAGAATGACCACCATTACCTGCTCTATGGTCATCAACAGAAAGACGTCCGGTATAAAAAGACGTGCCGCCAAAAGGGAAATCTCCCCATAGATAAACACATTTGCCATCAGGGTGGCAAACACCTGCGAAAAAATAATTTCCACATTCTTCAGATATCCCAGCCGCATCCCTCCGTACATGGACGACAGCAGGAACAAAACCACTGCATAAATGGTTATCTCCAACATAGTGCCCTTAAACCATAATATCCGGACCACGTTACTACGAAAATGGAACATCCAGCAATAGGCAAATATTGCTACTTCCAATCCGATGCAGACTACCGTCAATGCCAAATTAATCAGACGTTTAAAGCTTTCCCGCTTCTGCAGTTTTCTTTTCTCACTGGTATTTACACTCAAAACAGTTTCCTCCATCCTGCTATATTCTGCGCTTTACGGCACGAACTGCCCAGAAGCAAAAGTGATATGCGCTGCAAAACACAGATAAACCTTCCGCCTTTCGATACAGATTCCAGATACGGCGGATGGCCTCCAGCTTGTTGGAAGAAAGACTTCTGCCTGGCCGGCGGTACCTCACCAGATTCTCATTCAGTCCCCAGGCAATATATCCCTCTCGAAGAACCCGGAACCAGAGTGCTGTATCTTCGCTCTTCATCAACGGCATTTCCAGCTGTTCTCCTTTAATCTTTTCCGTGTCAAACATAACCGTTGAGGTGAAGATGGTGGTATTGCTCAACGCCTGTCTGTAATTCAGCGTCTCCGGCACACGAACCACCTTTCCCCTGCCTCTTCCCTGCTCGTCAGCAAATTCATAGCCTGTAAATACAAAAGCAGCCTGCTTTTCCTTCAGAAATGCCAGTTCTCGCTCCAGCTTCTGCGGAACCCACAAATCATCTGCATCCAGGTAGGCAATATACCTTCCCCTGGCTTCCCGTAATCCCCGGTTTCGCGCACGAGCGGCTCCCTGATTTCCATTCTGTCTGATAAGACGGATTCTGAGATCTCCTGACCGATCCATATACCGTTTTATTACATCCAATGTTCCGTCCGTGCTGCAGTCCTCCACCAGAAGCAGCTCCCATTCCCCGCGGGTCTGTGCCTCCACGCTTGCGATGGTTTCCTCTATATATTTTTCTACATTATATACAGGTATAATAATACTAATCAGCTCATTCATAAATATCCTCTGTATCGGTCAGAAACAAATAATACCCCTCCAGCTCTTCCGCCTCTGCGTTCAAAGCCTTCTCCATACGCGACACAATCCCTGCAGAAGTCCCTTTTGCAAGCAGAATACAGTTGACTCCCTGCCTGCGGGCAATTTCCACGCATGTTTCCAACGTTATGCCGGACTGCTCTCCCCGCTGGATTCCGTCCCCTGTGTCTGTCACTGCCACCTTCCCAGACTGCGCTTCCCTATCGCCGCGGCTTGCCGTTTCTGCCTCCTGTCCTTCCGTGTTGCCGGAATTTCCTGCTTGCCCTTCCAAAGCCTCATTGCCGGAATCTGCACCTCTTGCATTCAGCTCCGCCGCCTGATCCGATTCCCCTGCCATGCCGACACTTTGCATCCACTGCTCCAGAAGGAGCACATCTTCCGTATAAACATCATACGAATATGCGTTCAGAAAGCCGTCCCAGATATTTCGTCCGTACGGAAGCCTGATGGAGGCATCCTTCTCCCTGGCATATTCCATAATCTCCCTGGGGGCCCACAGGCAAAGCTCTGCCTCCGGATACTTGTCCATTATCTGATCCAGCACGGCATGGGCGGTGTTCCGCTGCTCCCGCTGTTCCTCCCTGACCTGCCTGCCCATACTGCCGCAGAATCCCACCACAGTCAGTAACAGCAGAATCATGGGCACAAGACGCTTCCAACGGCCGACATTTCCGGCCCGGTATTCTGTCCAAAAAAGGGTAATACCCCAGGCAATTACTGCAGTCATGGGCACAAAACTCCATATCCACTCATAATTATAAAATTTTGTCTGGTATAACATCAATAAGGCTGCAGTCACCGGAAAGATACAGCAAACTGTCATAAAGGAGGTATACACCAGAAGCGCCTTCTGTTCCCTCTGCCTTCTGCCAAACCACAGGAAGAGCAGAACTGCCAGCAGCAGTGCAGGCATTTTTCCCCTGTCCGTATAACCGCTCCAGCCGGACCATGCATTGTATAATAATTCCGCCATGTTCTTCCTCTTATTTCAATCGCATTCTCTCTTCACTGCTGATTTCCAACTGTTTGCCGCTTTTTTCCGGTTCCTTCATGATTTCTTCAAATGCCCCTCACTGCAGAACAATTGAATCACTGCCATTCCTGCCAGCACCGGCAGACAGACCCCACAGCCATACAGGGTCCAGACAATGCAGGCTTCACAGACAACACATAGTATGGCCAACAGCCACTTTTTACGGAGGCACAGGGAAAGCAGCCAGGGTATGAGTACCAGATTCCGGATTGTAACTCCTCTCCACCCGCTGCACAGCAGATCAAATCCATCCATACCATATTGATAAGCACCGACCCATAAAAGCAACGACACTATCGTCATAAAACAAGCACGTTTTTCCCTGAAAGATGACGCCCCTTCTTCAGGAAAAAACACAGTTGCCAGTAACCCAAAGGCGAAATAGCAGCTCACAAGAATCACTGTCGGAATAACTCTTACAACTATCATTGACGGTGACATTCCTGTCAGCTTGCACAAGCTGCCATACAAAGTCGGCAGACACAGTATCTTCAGCCTGGAGGGAATACCTGCAGTATAAGGAAGACCTGTCAGGGGATTCACCTGATAGAGCCCATTCTCCGCCAGAAAGCTTCCCACGGTCTCCACGGTCAGATCTCCCCCTCGATACACTCCATCCCCTATCCAGATAAACAGGAGTTGTGTCAGGAAAAGAACTGCGGTGACACTATATAGAATGCCCTCCCACATGCCTTCGGGCCTGATCCTGTACAGAAAACTTTTGCTTTCTGTCTCTGCTCCTCCATGCGTCTTCCGACACCGCAGCAGAAAGAAGATACCTCCTGCTGCCGCGGCACACACAAGTCCTCCCAGAAGTCCGGCACATACGGAAAAACTCAGTCCCAGAAAAATGGACGCCACATGCGCTGCGGCAGCCAATCCAATGGCGGCAAACTCTGTTATCATCAGAAAATCTCCTGCCAAATATTTCTTCACACTCTTACCTCATATCATTCTCTTCAGGAATAAAGCCATTCTAACACATTTATCCAATTAAGTCCATAAAAGCAGCCGGATTTTACCCGGCTGCTTTTATTACCGCAGGAAGAAGCATCTCTATACTCTGTTGCCTCTTTTGTAAAACGCTACATAGCCTTAATATCAAGCCGAACCTTATCCGCAATACGTGCAATATATTCACTGTTTGTAGGCCTGGTTCTACCCGATGAAGCGGAGTAACCGAACATCTTCTCAAAAGTTTCCTCATTCCCTCTGGTCCATGATACTTCGATGGCATTGCGTATGGCCCGTTCCACTTTCTGATCTGTCGTCTTAAATCGTCTGGCAACAGTAGGGTACAACAGTTTGGTAACACTGGTTACCACCTCCATATTCCTTCCTGTCAGTAAAATGGCATCCCTCAAGTAATGATATCCTTTTAAGTGCGCTGGAACTCCTACATCTAACATAATGTCTGTAATATACTTCTCAAGTTCATAATCTTTTAAAGCAGTAATTTCCACACGAATTCCCCTTTCTTATGGATTTCTGCTTCTTCGCTGCGGACATATATCTAATTAGCATATATGTTATAATTGGATGAGATCTCTTTCGGCCGATCTCAAAACCGCTCACGCACCAGGTATATGGGCCTGCGCTTAACCTCCATATAGGTCTTCGCAAGATACTGTCCCAAAATACCGGTGCAGAAGAACTGTACACCGCTGGTCATCAAAATAATACACACCAGAGACGGCCACCCGGACACCGGATCCCCGAATAACAATTTCCGGACAACGATAAAAATGATCATCAGGAACGCCACAATACAGAAGAATACTCCCATCACGGACGCCAGCATCAGGGGCGCCGTGGAAAAAGCAGCAATTCCGTCCAGTGAATACAAAAACAATTTCCAGAAGTTCCACTTCGTCTCTCCTCTGGCACGTTCCACATTTTCATATTCCAGCCACTTGGTCTGAAACCCTACCCATCCGAAGATTCCCTTCGTAAACCTGTTGTACTCTTTCATGGAAAGAATGGCGTCCACCATCTGCCTGGTCATCAGCCGATAATCCCTGGCTCCGTCCATTATCTCCGTCCTGGAAATCCTCTTCATCAGTCTGTAAAACAATCTGGCAAAAAAACTTCTGACCGGAGGCTCCCCCTTTCTTGAAACCCTCCTGGTCGCAACTGAGTCATACCCCTGTTCCAAATAAGAAAGCATCTCCGGCAACAGCGACGGCGGATCCTGAAGATCCACATCCATTATCACCACATAATCGCCTCCGGCATTCTCCAACCCTGCGAACATGGCAGCTTCCTTTCCGAAATTCCTGGAAAAGGAGACCAAGTGCACACGTTCATCTCTTTCCCGCAGTTTCTTCACTTCCAAAGCAGTACCGTCTTTTGAGCCGTCATCCACATAAAGGATTTCCAAGGTAATATCTTTCCCCGTATAATAGGATTGATTTTCCATAAGCGTCTCATAAAAAAGAGACACATTCTCTTCCTCATTATAACAGGGTACAATTACACTTAACAGGCCCATCGTCCTTCTCCTCCTTTTTCGATTAGTATGACTTACCTATAGTATACATACTTCCCCTGTAATCCGCAAGCCTTGAATTCTATTTTCGGACAACTGCTTTTGAGAAAAGCATAACTTTTTCTATCTTGCAGAAACTATAACTATAAACAATTCTTAATTTTCGGGTCAGCAGGATGACTGATTCTGTTTTTTGTGATACAATAATCTCTATATCATTGCATCACCGTCGGCATAACCTGTCCCAAATGATGCAGTTTTTACGACAGGAGTATAATCATGAGAGGATTCAAAATACATTTTTTACTGATCGCTGTTCTTTTCACATTGACGGCATGTGCACAAACCGAAGAACTTCCCAGTCCCATCCTTTCGGAGTCCGACTCCCCCTCCAGCACCACTGTCACGCCGCCACCTGCCCTGCCGGATGCCGTACCTCCGGAAATCCCCACAGAAGATGATTCCCAACCTCCTGTGGAAGGCATGGTTCGGAGCAGACTGACCAATGAATGGGTGGATCCGGATGTGGCTGCCACACGCCCCATAGCCGTCATAATCCCCAACGAAAGCAATGCTATCCCTCATTACAATCTTTCCGAGGCTTCCGTCCTCTATGAGGCTAATGTAGAAGGGCGTCTAAGCCGATTGATGGGTGTCTTTGAGGGCTGGCAGAATCTGGAAAAGATCGGCAATATCCGCAGCTTGAGAACTTATTATGCCTATTGGGCTTTCGAGTGGGATGCTTTTCTGATACACCTGGGCGGTCCTTTTTTTGTCAATGAACTCCTTGCAGAACCGAACACCCAGAATATTGATGGACTCGTCAGCTCAGATTCCTCTGCCTTTTTCCGTACTACTGACCGTTCTTCGCCTCACAATGCCTATACAAGCGGCCCTGAACTGGAAAGTGTTATCCGTCAAAAAGGATACTCCCTGAACTATCGCGGAATGAGCGACAGTGCACATTTCCGCTTTGCCTCCAGGAAAACTCCCAACACACTAATCCAATATGACCATGAAGCCAAAAGCGCCATTTACATTGACATGTCAGGATGTTATCCTTTGACCCGATGTTATTTTGAGTACAATGAAGAGGATGGCCTATATTACCGGTCCCAGCATCTGTCTGGCAGCACAGATGGCCCTCATGTTGATGCCGCCACCGGAGAACAGCTGACTTTTAAAAATATTCTGATTCAAAATATGAAATATGAGGATTTGGGAGAAGGCTATCTTGCTTTCCAATGCCATGATACCACCAGAGATGGCTGGTTTTTCACCAACGGAAAAGGCATTCATGTAAATTGGGAAAAAAGTGACGATTATGGTACCACCAGATTTTATGACGATTACAATAATGAAATTGTATTGAATACCGGAAAGACAATGATCTGCATTGTAGAAGAAGGTGATAATTTCACTTTTCGATAAGAAACAATAACTTCCAACAATAAAAGCGGCCGGACACATTATTATCCCGGCCGCTGTGAATTTATGATTCTTTATGTCATTTTCTTACTTATTCCCCAAGTCTGTTTTCCACTGCCGCTACCAGTGCATTCAGTGCTTCCTGTTCGTCTTCCCCCTCGCAGGTGAACTCGATCTCGTCTCCGCTTTTCACACATGCACCCAATACACTTAATACGCTTTTGGCATTCGCTGTACCGCCCCGAAACTGAAATGTAATCAATGACTTAAACTGCATTGCTTCCTTACACAGAATTCCTGCCGGCCTGAGATGCAAGCCAGTGGGATTCTTAATCACAACTTTCTGACTTACCATTTTATCCTACCTCCAATTTGTTTTTACATGCTGCTGTCCATGTCTTCCTATTAAACAGATATTCTTTCATGGACACAGCTTCTCCCCAAAAACGGATGTACCTTCTCTTTAAGCATACCATGAGTCCCTGTCAAATACAAGCTTAAAATAAGCTTAGAACATAATGTCCTGAATCAGATTTGCCAGCTTCTCTGCCTCTTGGGAGATCACTTCACGGTCCTTCCCCTCGATCATAACCCGCACCAGCGGTTCGGTTCCTGACGGTCTGATCAGGACTCTGCCCTCCCCGGCAAATTTCTCCTCCAACTTCCGGATCGCCTCCGCGATTACCGGATACTCCATATATTTTTCCTTCTTGTGATTGGCCACCTTGGCATTCACAAGCGCCTGTGGAAGAACCTCCATGATGCCGGCCAGCTCAGACAGGCACTTTCCGGTATCTACCATAACCTGTAGCAGATGGAGCGCGCTGAGCAGCCCGTCCCCTGTGGTATTTTCATCCAGAAAAATAATATGTCCTGACTGTTCTCCCCCCAGGCTCGCGCCAATTTCCTTCATACGCTCCAGTACATACCGGTCACCTACCCTGGTCTGCTCTATTGTCAGCCCTTGCTCTCTTCCCATCAGGAAAAATCCAAGATTGCTCATAATCGTAGCAACAATGGTATCTTTTTTCAACTTTCCCTTATCCCGCATGTAGTTGCCGACGATGGCCATGATCTGATCTCCGTCCACGACTTCACCCCGTTCATCCACTGCCAGCAATCTGTCCGCATCACCGTCAAAAGCCAGCCCCAGTCTCGCCTTCTCATAGACAACTCTGGCCTGCAGCTCTGCCATATGTGTGGAACCGCAGTTGGAATTGATATTGGCACCATCCGGATTATTATGGATCGCCACAACGGATGCCCCCAGCTCCTTCAAAGCCTCTACCGAAGTATAATATGCCGCCCCCTCTGCGCAGTCCACTACAATCTTCATTCCTTCCAAATCCATGGGAACCGCCTGAATCACATGATTGATGTACTCCTCCCTGGCATCGGTACGGTACTTGACTTTCCCTACTGCAGTGCCGGTGGGAAACTTAATATCCGGCATGTGATTCCGGATCAGCATCTCAATCTCATCCTCCAACCCATCAGGCAGTTTATAACCGTCCCCGTCAAAGAACTTGATTCCGTTAAATTCCACCGGATTATGGGAAGCCGAAATCACCACCCCTGCATCTACCTTATATTTCTGTGTCAGATAAGCCACTGCAGGGGTGGGAAGAATCCCTACATAGACGCAGTTCGCACCAACGGAACATGCTCCTGCCATCAGCGCATTGGCTAACATATCTCCGGATATCCGGGTATCGCATCCAACCATAATTGTAGGTTTATGTGCCTTTTCCCTGGTCAGTACATATGCCCCTGCCTGCCCCAGCTGCATGGCAAGCAGCGGGGTAAGTTCCTCATTGGCAATTCCCCTGACACCATCTGTACCAAACAATCTGCCCATTTCTATTCTTCCTCCTCAACCGCCTTAATCGTCACTCTTGCAATCACTTCATTTTCAATGACTACATCACCGGGTACTTCAAAGTCCACCGGAATATCATAGACTCCGGCTGTCAGCTCCGTCATGTTCTGCTCCCGCATCCATGCAGCGATATCCAGGGTCCCCTGTACCATACTCTGCTCCACTGCAGCCGTGGCAGCGCTCAATCCGGAAATCCGCAGCCTGTAAGTCTGCTGTAACTCCGGAAATTCCAGTTCAAAGCCTTCCGGCAGATTCTGAACCGTCACATTACGACCGGGAATCGTCAGAGTTCGTTCCACACTGGCCTCGATATGAACGCTGGCTCTCACTCTTCCGTCGAAACTACTGTCCGCAAATCGGATGCCGCTATCCAGATAAGGCCTTAGGTTAATGATTTTCTCCACATCTGCGCTCTCTTCCGTAATATCCATAAATACGTTCACTTTGTTCACATCCGCCAATGCCGATACCGTACCGGCCAGCACCACGGTAGAAGGTTCGCATTCCACTCCGCCGGTAAGCAGATACCCATCTGCCGGCTCCCCTGTTACGGTAACCTCCACAGGAACCTCTTTCAAAGCCAGAACAGTTACTACCATATGCATGGAATCCGCATTTTTTATTACATCTGCATCATCAACCAAATTCCTTGCATTGTCGTAAAAACGGATCTCTACATTTCCGGATACGTTGTCTGTGGCACCGGTCACATCCATTTCCAATCCAGCATGGTCGATCTGTTCAATTACCGATTCCGGCCCGCTGATCTCCATTCTGGTCTGATCACTTACCTTACTGTAAATCATATAGCCTTCCGCCACTTCGCCCGTTGTGTAAGGCTTCACATTAACCCACTTAGTCGCTTTATCTTCCACATTCAGCTGCACCACATCCGGGCTGCTGGTGATACTGCTGACTTCCACTGCACTGTTCAGCACGCTGCAGTTAATGGCAATGGTATTCACCTCCGTGAGCCTGCTCACATCTGCCTCCGCTACGATATCAGAAGAGCGCAGCTGATCGATGACCTTTCTGGGAGCCTCCACGGTTACACGAACCTTATCCGTATCGTTCAGCACTTCATAAAGTTTCTCTTCCTCTTCCAACAGTTCCGTATGAATCAGATTCACAGGAATACCGGAAAAAGTCACCGAATCTTTCGGATTGCTGATCATAACCACCATAAACCACAGCACAACAGCCAGAATAACAGATACCAGCTTTAATCCCAGGTTATTCAGCAGTCTCCTTCTCACCTTTTGTCTTGCCTTTTCCTTTACGTCTGTGCCTTCCCTTTGCATCTTCTTCTCCATTCATATTCATGATCTGCCGCATTTTTTCCTTTAAAGTTTCCGCATCCAGATGACGCATCAATTCTCCCTCATAGGCAATGCTGATGCCGCCTGTTTCCTCGGATACAATCAGAGTCAGGGAATCTGTCACTTCAGAAACCCCCACACCGGCCCGATGCCTGGTTCCCAGCTCTTTGCTCAACCCCAGATTGTCGGACAACGGCAGATAGCAGGTGGCACAAGTAACCCGGTTTCCCCGCACAATAACCGCACCGTCATGAAGCGGTGTATTATGTTCAAAAATATTGATTAAAAGCTGGCTTGTAATGATTCCGTCTACCTCAATACCTGTACGTTCGTAATCTTTCAGAGATTCTGTCCTCTCTATGACAATCAGTGCACCGGTCTTCACCTTCCCCATTTCCACGCAGGCTTTTGTAATCTCATTTACCGACTTTTCCGAAAAAATATCTTCTTTTTTATTCCCGGCCCCGGAAAATCCAATAGACGGCAAAAAATTCTTCTCCCCCAGCTCTTCCAGCGCCTGCCGCAGTTCCGGCTGCAGTACGATAATAATTGCTATAACTGCAAAACTCAGCACATTCTGGGTTATCCATATAATATTGTCCATCTTCATTACATTTACCACCAGCAGAAAGACACCTATGACAATTACTCCTTTCAGCATCCTCCAGGATCTGGTGGTTTTCATCCATGCCAAGATATAGTACACCAGAAATGCGATGATCAAAATCTCAAACACATCAAACAGGTCTACCGTATTAGCATATGTCCTGACATCCTTCAGATATTCGTTTACCGTTTCTACCCACTGCATTTTAATCAGTCCCACTCTTCATTAAATAATTATGGCCACTCTTCCTCTTCTCCAGAATTGCTTTGGGAATTGGCCGTTCTTCCAATTGTGACACTCCGTCCCTGTGTGCGGCCTGTATTTCTGTCATTCTTCCCGCCGCCCCCTGTTCGTTCCGTGGTAACTGTTCTGGCTCCCTGGCTCCTTGGTCTGCCCGAAACTGTCCTGCCTCCCTGCTGCATGCTTCCTGACATATCCCTATCTGCCGTTCCTGCTCTGCCCCCCTGCTGAACGGTCCCCCTTGGGACAGATCTTTCCGTTGTCACCGTCCTCGCTCCCTGACGCCCTTTTCCTCCGGAATAACCAGAATCCTCTCTGGCACCGCCCGTGGGTTCCCCACTCCTCTGGGTATTGATCTTTTTTACCGTTCTGGAGGGAACGGGAACCGCCATCTTCGGCACCGCCTTCACATAGTAATAGTATTCGTCATCCTCAAACTGTACCTTTTCCGTTCTGCTGTAGTCAACACAGAAACGGAAAAACTCAATAACCTTGGCAACCGCTATGGCCAACAGTGACCCCAGAAGGACGCTTCCTACCGAGAGATTAATCTCATAATAGAGATCTCCCACCAGAAGCACCACAGTGTTGATCATGGCTCCTGCTATCATTGCTATGGTCCAGGCATAATTCACGGACATCCTGCGAATCAGATAGACCACCACCACTGTAATGGCAAACGCTGCGATAATCACCAGCATTGCTTTGTTTGCCACAAAGCTTTCCACCAGCAGCCGGATCTTGTCAAGCGCTTCCTCCTTGCCCATCGTTCTGATATTAGGTGCACTCTCCGTGACCAGTACCAGCAGATAATATACTGCCACGCCGCAGCCCACAGATACTGCCGACGACGGTACGCACAAAAGCCCCACCACGATGGGGATTACATACGGTATCCTCAATGCACATAAAAGGGGAGTAAATACCACTACAAGGGAATCCTTGGGGCTGAATCGGAAGAACAGCAGATACATGATCAGATACACACCCAATCCAACCAATGCAACTTCCATCGAAAGTGCATACATATGCATCAGGCTGAACACCGCTCCCAACAGGACGATAGCGCCCAACGGCAAAAAGGAGCATGCTAACGCTGCAATCAATACAATCTTCATATCATCCAGCAGTGCCATATAACCCATTATGTCATTTAACGTATTGAAAGTGATAAAAGCCAGTAAAAACTTTACAATTGGTACGATAAATACCTCACTCTTACTGTATATCAGCTTCAATCTTTCTTTCATTTCCAGTAAAACTGTCATTGTGACCTCCGGCCGGGTATTTCCCCTGGAACTTATGCCCCCAGGTTATCGATCCTTATACATGGAACCCAGCTTCTTTAAATTATGATAGTAACATTTCAGGCTCTTCTTCGCCGACACATACTTCCAGGTACAGACGACGTAGGTAAGTACAGTATATCCCCCAACCATAGTGCAGAAACGGGTCAGCACCTCCCGTGCAAAAGCAAACAAATCCGTCTCATACAGGTTCTCCAGGAATTCCTTGTAATTGCAAATCATATACAAACCAAACATAATCAGAAATGCAATGGTTCCGCAGACTATGGATTTCAGAACCTGAACGGTAATATAATCGCTTCGGAAGTAATTCCCGATCTTCACATTATCCCGGCCTTCCCCCTGCTCATAAGAAGCCATTCTTGTCATTAATATAATGCGTTCCTCACTGAGCACCATACACCTCCTGTTTCTCTGTGCTGACCTGACAGCTGCTGTTTCTTCTGTCACGTTTTCCCTGTTTGCCGCATTGTGAAACACAGCGGTCCGGCCCACTATTTCAGATAACGCATCTTCGGTCCTTCCGCTTCATTTTTTGCCGGCTTAGGTGCTGTCTGCCTGCCTGTATTCAGCACTTCCTGAAATCCTTTGGACATATTCACGACGCATTTTTCACAAAATCTTCCGCTGCGGATTGGCTTTCCGCAGGATTCACAGGTCAGGGCAGCCGCTGCTTCTGATGAAAGTTCCAGCCTCTCCTCCCGCAGCCACTGACGAATCTGTCCTGCATCCACCTCACAGGCTTCTGCCACCTCTGGTATTCCCACGCCCTTGTGCCCCCGAATGTATTCTTTTACCTCCTGGAATTTCATTTCCAGCTTCTCACGGCAGGCAGGACATATTTTAGGACCAGTGACATAGTTAAAAATACATCCACAACTTCTGCAGTTTCTCACATTCATAACAGCATCCTCCATTTCAGTACCGCAGTTATCCTTCCGATACTTCCCATTCGAACAATCCATGGCTCAAATGCATCCGCAGATTACTCTGGACATCGGAAGGATATCTGCTGTTTCCAGTACCGCAACTATCCTCCCGATATCTATCCGTTCAGATACCGGCTCCGATAGCCAAGGCAATAAAGTAAATCTCCTTTACACCGGCTGCCTGCAGCACCTGTGCCACCTCATCCATTGTACTGCCGGTGGTATAAATATCGTCAACCACTATTACCTTTTCTAATTTTACATCATTTTTCACTATATTAAAAGCTTTTTTCAAATTATTTTGCCGTTCCTGTGGATTTTCATACTTGAGAGGCGCCGTATTTTTCTCTCTGACAAGAAATCCGGTGTACACCGGGACTCCCAGATGCTTCCCTGCCTCCCTGGCCAGAAGTTCTGCCTGATTATATCCTCTGGACGCCTTTCGCTTTCTGTGGAGCGGAACCGGAATCAACGCATCCGGCCGCACCTGCGCCACAAAACTGCCCAGATACTCCGCTATCTGTTCCCCAAAATATTCCCCATACTCCTGTCTGCCGCCATACTTAAACCGATAAATGGACAATGCTGCACTTTCATATTCATAAAGCGCCCTTCCTCTGCGGAAACTATGTGCTTTTTTTCTGCAGTCCGCACAGTATTCCCCCTCCATCTGCAGCTTTTTCCCGCACTTCATACACCAGGGAGGCGTCAGTATCTTCAGTTTCTCCAGGCATTCCAGACAGATATGCTCTCCCGCCGGCTTTACGATCCGGTCACAGACGGGACATCTTATCGGATACAGAAGCTGCAGCAGACCTCCATACACCAATTCTGCCGCCCTTTTTCCTGCCTTTGTTCTACTTTGTGCTGTCATTTTTGTTTTCGATTTCACTGGTTTCGAATCCTCCGTTCCGAAACCTTCCCGACCTGTTTCTCCCTGTATTGCACCTGCTCTTCTCTGTACTGCTGAAATACAGTTCTGCCCCGGAACTTTACGTCTGACCTGCTTCCCCCGTATCAGTCTGCAGACCGCATATTTCCTTGATTCTGGCATCCAGAGACGTATATCTGCGATTCTCACTGACGTTATCAATCATTCCCCGAACCACCTCACTGCTTCCCAATATGGTAACACAGTTCCTGGCCCTGGTGATAGCTGTGTACAATAGATTTCGGTTAAAAAGCATCCTGGGACCTGCCAGCAACGGCAGAATTACCGCCGGATATTCGCTTCCCTGAGATTTATGAATGGTGATGGCATAGGACAATTCCAATTCCTCCAGCAGTGAAAAAGGATAGGTGACCCGCCTTTGTTCATCATATTCCACCACCAGGCTGGACGATTCCTCATTGATCTCCAGAATTCTTCCCATATCTCCGTTGAAGACTCCTACCCCCTTGTCCACAGGAATCCCGTACCGGCTGACAATCTCCCATTCCAGCTGATAATTGTTCTTGATCTGCATAACCTTGTCGCCTTCACGGTAAGTTGTGTCTCCGCTTACATGCTCTTTCTTATGCCCATCTGCCGGATTCAAATACCGCTGCAGGATCCCGTTGAGCGTCTCACAGCCCAGACTGCCTTTCCGCATGGGAGTCAGCACCTGAATGTCATAAGCTGACGCCTGTACATACCGCGGCAGTTTCTCTCGAATCAGCTGTATCATATGTTTATATATGACATTTGCGTCGTTTCTTTCCAAAAGGAAAAAATCTCTGGATTTGTTATCCAGCGCAATCTGTTCCCCACGATGAATACGATGCGCATTGACTATAATATCACTTTCTTCTGCCTGGCGAAAAATCTTTTTCAATTCCACTGTCGGAAAACATTGACTGCGGATCAGATCCCGCAGCACCTGTCCCGGTCCCACACTGGGAAGCTGATTCACATCCCCCACCAAAACCAGCCTGGTTCCCGGCACCACTGCATCCAGCAGCGACTGAAACAGCTGAATATCCACCATGGACATCTCATCTATAATAACAACATCCGTCTCCAGCGGATTCTCTCTGTTTCGATTAAAGTGTGCCTTCCGGGAATTGTCCTCCAGGGAACTGTTCAACTCCAACATGCGGTGAATGGTCTTTGCTTCAAAACCTGTTGCTTCCGTCATGCGCTTTGCCGCTCTTCCTGTAGGAGCCGCCAAAAAGATATCCATCCCTTGGGTCTCAAAATACCGGATCATGGTATTAATAGTTGTAGTCTTTCCAGTACCGGGACCTCCGGACAAAATCAACACACCGCTGCAGATACTTTCCGTCACCGCTCGGAGCTGCAACTCATCCAATTCCATTTTTCCGTCCTGCGTCAGCTCTCTCAATACTTCTGCATCCGGTTCTGTCTCATGGGATGTCAGCGGAATATTGAGATCTTTCAGCATTCGTGCACAATTAAGCTCAGCATAATAATAGGAAGCAAGAAATATCTGTTCTGCCTTTATGACAAGCTTTTTATCCATCATCAGGTTCTCTGCCTGAAGACGTATATTCTCCCCTGACACACCCAATAAGGTTTCTGCCCTCTTCATCACCGTATCCACAGGCAGATAACAGCTCCCTTCTGTCACTGCCTGCATCAGCACATACAGGATGCCGCTTCTGACCCGGTATTCCGAATCTGTGCGGATTCCGGCCTGGGAAGCCAGCTCATCTGCCATCTTAAATCCGACACCGCTGATATCCTCCGCCAGTCGATACGGATTCTCCTTCATAATCCCATACAGGTCTGTACCGTAGGTATCATATATCTTGACTGCCAATGTATTGGAGATCCCGAATTTCTGCAGATACACCATTGCATCCCGCAGATCCCGTTTCTCCTCCATCTGAACAGCAATTTCCCTGGCCTTTCGCTCGCTGATTCCCCGGATTTCCGTCAGCCGTTCAGGCTCCTCCTCGATAACACGAAACGTATCGTCTCCAAATTTTTTAACAATTCGGGAAGCCAGTGCCGGACCAATCCCCTTGATTGCCCCCGAGCCAAGATAACGTTCCATCCCGGCTCCGTCCTCAGGCACCACTACACGATAACTGCTCAATTTAAATTGAACGCCATAAGAAGGATGGTCCACATATTCTCCCTGGGCTGTAATATTCTCCCCCTGGGCCAACCCTCTGCAGAAACCTACACAGATGACTTCTTCCCCGTCAGCCATCAGATTCATAACTGTATAACCATTATCCGTATTTTGAAAAATAATATGTTCTACATACCCGCTAACTGTTTCCATCCGACATCTCCGTCATCCGCAAGTCTGCCCGCTGCCGCCCACTTCTGCTATACGTCTAAAGTCCGCTCCATCTGTCTGGTCTTCCCCAGCCCTTAAATCCACTCCACCTGTCCGGCCTTCTCCAATCCTAAAACCCATTCCACCTGTCCGGCCTGACTCAGCCCAAAATCCATTCTGCCTGTTGGTTCTTCTCGCCAGACCTGAACCCGCGCTGTCTATACGGCCTTCCAGTCTGTCCTAAACCCCACAGGGGCTTCCTCAAACACCATATAAGCAGAATAAGGCTGCCTCCACCGCTGGGCAGCCTACTTTCAACTCTATCGTTTCCAAATATCTGTCATTTTGCCGTACATTGCTGTCGGAAAAGAACGATATCCCGGTCTTACTCACTCCTCAATTGCAGAAGCGTTTTCACTGTCTCCTGACGCTTCTAAAGTTCCGAAATTGCGCTTCATCTGCTCATAAAGCATCTGAGCAAGTCCCAAACCACCATTCTGGTTGCTGGTCTCCTCTGCCATACTCTGAATCATCTGGTCTTTGTAATAATCCATCATAGAGGAGGTATAGTTAGAAGTCTCACCGCCGGTGGGGATGGTCTTCATCATACCTTTATACATCTGCTCTACAAAATATGCTTCAAACTGCTTGCACGCATTCATCAGCTCCGTATCCGAAGCTTTGGAATAATCAGCGTCTGTCAGTTTATTCTGCAGTTTAGACGCCGTCTGGTTCGCCGCAGTGGAATACATGTCGCTGTACATTCCTGTTACATTGCTGAAATCTGTCATCTGTTTTCTGCCTTCCTATGAAATATCAAAATTACCTCTTCAGATTATTTGCCTGCTGGAGCATTTCGTCCGTTGTAGTTATCGCCTTGGAGTTCAGTTCGTAAGCACGCTGTGCCACAATCATATTCACCATTTCGTCCACCACCTGTACATTGGACCCCTCCAGATACTTCTGGATGACAGCACTTTTTTCCACCATGTTACTGGTAGCCTCATTAATAGGCTGCCCGCTTGCCGCCGTCTGGGCATACAGAGTCTCCGCCTGCTTATCCAGTCCATTGGGATTATTAAACTGAAACAGACCGATGGTAATGCCGATGGGCTGGGGCTGGTTCTTTGCATCCGGATAACAGAGCTCACCGTATTTATTCACGCTCACATCGGAAAGAATGTAATTTGTATTCAGGACGATTGGCTGTCCGGTGGTACTTAAAACCGGCAGACCATCAGAATTCGCCAGCATATTGCCGTTGACTCCCAAAGTAAATTGAAAATTGCCGTTTCTCGTATAGTATGTATTGCCGTCACTGCCGCGCAAGGCAAAAAACCCCTTGCCGTCTATCATAAAATCCGTGTCACTCTCTGAAGAAAGTGCGTTTCCCTGCTTAAAAATAGTAGTAATCGCAGAGTTTCTTACACCCAGCCCCACCTGCGCACTGGTGGGTTTCTGATCCCCGTTTGCCGTGGTGGTCTTTGTCTGCAATGTCTGATATAACAGAGTTTTAAATTCATTCACATGGGTTTTGTACCCCTGTGTATTTACGTTGGCAAGATTATTGGCAATCGTATCAATATTTGTCTGCTGTGCAATCATTCCGGTTGCCGCTGTCCATAAACTGCGTACCATAGTCCTTCTTCCTTTCTGTCATTTCTGAATCCTGTCCTCATCCCGGCCTTCTGCCGGTTTCCCCGCCTCTCCGGGCATTACCCTTTATGCTCCGCTGCTCCCGGATTCACAGGGACTACACTCTTCCAAGCTGAGTCGCCGCGATTTCCAATGAACTGTCATAGGTCTGAATGATTTTCTGATTGCTCTCATACGCTCTCGTAATGGCAATCAGATTCACCATCTCAGATACGATCTGGACATTTGCCATCTCCAGGTATCCGGACTTGATCTGCGCATTCCCTCTGGTTAACCGTGCTCCCTCTATGGGTCTGTAATAAGTCTCTCCGTATTTCTCCAGATAATTGTAGTCCTCAAAATCAGCCACCTGAATCGTGGCTACCGCCGTTCCGTTCTGCGTAATTCTGCCGTTGCTGTCAATCTGCGCATCCTGCAGCGTATTCAGGCGGATTCTCCGGTTCTGGGTATCCAATACATAATCCCCATCCTCAGTCACCAGGTATCCCTGTGTGTTCAAAGTAAACTGGCCGCCTCTTCCATACATGGTGGATGTCTCCCCCGCTTTGTTGGTAAACTCAATCGCAAAAAAGCCCTCGCCGGCCAGCGCCAGATCATAAGTATTTCCTGTAACCCGGAAAGACCCCTGTGTAAAATCCGTATAATTTTCCCCGATTTTGACCCCCGGATTATTTATGCCCATCCGCTTCGGCAGATATTCTCCCAACGAAGAATCCTTGATCTTTACAGTCAGAATATCATCAAAAGACTGGCTGGTAGCCCCTTCCTTTTTAAATCCCACCGTGGATGCATTTGCCAGATTATTCGTCAGGGTATCCATCCTGTGCTGCTCATTGATCATGCCCGTGTAGGCAATATACAAACCTTTTAACATTCACTGCCTCCTTCATTTACCTGCCATTATAATCGGATAGAAATTCCACATACTTACCCGTTCCCACAGCCACTGCTGTCATGGGATCTTCCGCAGTGATGGTATTGATGCCCGTCCTGGAGGATATCAGCTCCTCCAGCCCACGCAAAAGACTGCCTCCTCCTGTCAGAACAATCCCGCGGTCCGCAATGTCCGCTGCCAGCTCCGGCGGCGTCTTCTCCAATACACTGTGGATGGTCTCCACCACCTGGGATGTAGTCTCTCTAAGTGCTTCTTCCGTCTCTTCCGAAGATACCTTCACCGTCTTTGGCAAACCGGTCACCAGATTCCGCCCTCTCACATCCATATAATCCACTTCCGGCCGCTTGTAGGCCGAACCGATTTTTATCTTTAAATCCTCTGCGGTTCTCTCACCAATCAGAAGATTATGCTTTTTCCGCATATAACGCACAATGGCTTCGTCGAAGTCATCCCCGGCAACCTTAATGGACGCACTTACCACTGTGCCTCCCAAGGAGATCACCGCAATATCAGAGGTACCTCCTCCGATATCCACAATCATATTCCCGCAGGGCTTTGCGATATCGATTCCCGCTCCGATAGCTGCTGCAATGGGTTCCTCGATAATCTCCACATCCCTGGCTCCTGCCTGATATGTGGCATCCTCCACCGCCTTCTTCTCCACTTCCGTAACGCCGCTGGGGACACACACGGCAATACGTGGCTTTCGGAACGTCCTCCTGCCCAACGCTTTCTGGATAAAATACTTCATCATTTTCTCGGTAACCGAGTAATCAGATATAACTCCCTGCCGAAGCGGGCGCACAGCAATGATGTTCCCAGGGGTCCTTCCAAGCATCAGGCGTGCATCCTCTCCGATCGCCTTGATCTTGTTGGTATCCCTGTCAAACGCCACAACGGAGGGCTCCTTCAGTACAACGCCCTTTCCTCTGATGTATACTAAAATGCTGGCCGTACCCAAATCAATTCCGATATCAGTGCACTGCATATTATAATACCCCTTTCTCATGGATTCAAAATTCAAAATTCCGGAATAAAGTCATACATGCTTTATTATAACCGAAAAAAATCCATTTTCATAGGGGTTTATGAAAATTTTAATAAAAAGCCTGCCGGGCTGCTCACCGCCGTACCTACAAACGCACCACTGCGGCACCCTGTATATCATTTCGGCAGAACAGCCCGGCATCTTTAGCATTTTTCTGATATTTCTGCCGGATAACCCCTCCAGTTTCTGCCATCCGTAAAACAGCCCCTGAATTCAGTTATCCTTCCTTCTGTCCTTTTCCAACATCTTCTTTATATATATGCCGGTATAAGACGCCTCGGTTTCCGCCACCTCCTCCGGCGTTCCTTTCGCGATAACGGTGCCTCCCCGATCTCCGCCCTCAGGTCCCATGTCAATGATATAGTCTGCCGTCTTTATCACATCCAGATTATGCTCGATAACTACAACTGTGTTGCCGCCCTCTGTAAGCCTGTGAAGGATTTCTACCAGCTTATGCACATCCGCAAAATGCAGACCTGTGGTGGGTTCGTCCAGGATATAAATCGTTTTGCCGGTGCTGCGCCTGGAAAGTTCCGTGGCCAGTTTAATCCGCTGCGCCTCTCCTCCGGACAGTGTGGTGGATGGCTGCCCCAGCTTCACATAGGAAAGTCCCACATCGTACAGCGTCTCGATCTTGCGCCGGATAGCAGGAAGGTTCTCGAAAAAGCTGTAGGCCTCCTCCACCGTCATATCCAGCACATCAAAAATATTCTTTCCCTTATATTTCACGTCCAATGTTTCCCGGTTATACCGCTTGCCGCCGCAGACTTCACAGGGTACATAGACATCCGGCAGGAAATGCATTTCGATTTTGATGATGCCATCTCCGCCGCAGGCCTCACAGCGTCCACCCTTTACATTGAAACTGAATCGTCCCTTGCTATAGCCCTTAGCCTTGGCATCTGCGGTGGAAGCAAAGAGATCCCGAATCTGATCAAACACGCCTGTGTAGGTGGCCGGATTGGACCTGGGTGTGCGCCCGATCGGGGACTGATCAATGGCAATCACCTTATCCAGTTGTTCCAGCCCAAGCAGGTCTCTGTGCTTTCCCGGGATACATCTGGCCCGGTTCAGGTCTCTCGCCAACCTTTTGTATAAAATTTCGTTGATAAGAGAACTTTTCCCTGATCCGGAAACACCTGTAATACAGGTCATAATTCCCAGAGGAATCTCCACATTGACATTTTTCAAATTATTCTCCCGGGCTCCCACAATTTTCAGAGAACCATTGGGGGTGCGGCGCTCACCCGGAATGGGAATCCGCAGTTCTCCGCTTAGATATTTACCAGTCACGGATCCCGGTACCTTCATGATTTCCTCTGCAGTACCGCAGGCTACCACTTCTCCCCCGTGGGAACCGGCACCTGGGCCGATATCTACCACATAATCCGCCTCAAGCATGGTATCCTCGTCATGTTCTACCACGATCATGGTATTGCCCAGATCCCGCAGATTCTTCAACGTCCGCAGCAGCTTGTCATTGTCTCTCTGATGAAGGCCGATGCTGGGTTCGTCCAGAATATAGCAGACACCCACCAGCCCGGAACCAATCTGTGTTGCCAGACGAATCCGCTGGGCTTCTCCGCCGGACAAAGTGGCGGTAGCCCTGGAGAGGGAGAGATATTCCAACCCCACATCCACCAGGAAACCGACCCTGGCCCGAATCTCCTTCAGCAGCTGCTTCCCGATAAGCAGCTGCTGGCTGTTGAGCTGCATGTTCTTCAGAAAATCATTCAGTTCCAAGATTGATTCGGACGTAATTTCATAAATATTCTTATCACAAACCGTTACAGCCAGAGATTCTTTCTTCAGACGCATCCCACGGCATTCTCTGCAGGGTGTGACGCGCATAAAGGTCTCGTACTCCTGCTTCATCGTCTCGGAAAAAGTCTCTCTATACCGACGCTCCACACTTCGCACCAACCCTTCGAAAGCTACCGGGTAGACACCGCTGCCCCGCTGTCCCTGATAGTGGACTTCTACTTCCTTCCCATTGGTGCCTCGAACCAGGATGTCCTTTATTTTGTCCGGATATTTTTCAAAGGGC
Source organism: uncultured Acetatifactor sp. (assembly GCA_910580225.1). Classification (GTDB taxonomy): domain Bacteria; phylum Bacillota; class Clostridia; order Lachnospirales; family Lachnospiraceae; genus Acetatifactor. Next base: position 7,698 of record CAJTXE010000047.1, on the reverse strand, counting down.
GTATCCAGATCAAAATCATATTCCTTACACAAAGCCACCAGTAAAGCATTGGCAAAGCTGCCTTTGTCCATACAGGACTGCCATCCTGTAACGACAATTGCCCCTTCATTGATACTCATTCTGGGGTCCGGAATCATCAGCTCGATATCAAATTCCATCTTATACCCCAATCCGGAACATTCCGGACAGGCGCCGAAGGGATTGTTGAAGGAAAAACTCCTGGGCTCTATCTCACTGATGCCAATGCCGCAGTCCGGACAGGAAAAGCTCTGGCTGAAAGTCATAGATTCCCCTCCGATAACATCCACCAACAACAGCCCCTCTGCCAGATTCAGAACATTTTCGATTGAATCTGCCAGCCGGCGCTGGATTTCCGGTTTTACAGCCAGCCGGTCCACCACAATCTCAATGTTGTGCTTGATATTCTTTTCCAGGGCAATTTCCTCTGTCAGCTCATAGAGATTGCCGTCTATACGCACCCGCACATAACCGCTTTTCCTGGCCCGATCCAGTACTTTCTCATGCTGCCCCTTCCGTCCCCGAACCACCGGAGCCAACAGCTGCAGTCGGGTTCCCTCCGGCAGTGCCATGATCTGGTCCACCATCTGATCTACAGTCTGTCTGGAAATCTCACGGCCGCAGTTTGGACAGTGAGGAATGCCGATTCTGGCGTAGAGAAGACGGAAATAGTCATAGATCTCCGTCACGGTTCCCACAGTGGAACGGGGATTACGGTTGGTGGACTTCTGGTCAATCGAGATGGCGGGAGACAGCCCATCGATCTTCTCCACATTAGGCTTCTCCATCTGACCCAGGAACTGCCTGGCATAGGAAGACAGAGATTCCATGTAACGGCGCTGGCCTTCCGCATAGATTGTGTCAAAAGCCAGAGAGGACTTTCCGGAACCTGACATTCCTGTCAGAACTACAAGTTCATTCCTTGGAATGTCCACGTCTATATTTTTCAAATTGTGCTCTGAAGCCCCACGTATCTTAATGTATTCACGGGGACGCATTTTCTTGATTTCATCCATTTGCGTTTGCTATTTTTCCTTCCTTTATGAGATATGCGGCAGACTTTTCACGCAATACCTGTCCGCTTATACCACCGATAACTCTGTATGCTGCGGTCTTAAGAATGCTTCCTTTTCCTGGAAACACCTTCTTCCTTAGAAACTGTTTCCTCCTGGGAATGCGCTTCTTCCTTATAATCCCGCAGCTTCTCCTTCAGTTCGACCATCTTATCCCGAAGCTCTGCCGCAGCCTCAAAATTCAGATCCGCAGCGGCCTTCTGCATCTTCTTCTGCACGTCCGCGATAAGTTTCTCCAGTTCCTTGCGGCTCATGGATTCCGGATCCTTTTCAAAGCGCATCTCTTCCTTTGCAATCACTTTCGAAATGGCAATGAGATCCCGCACCGCTTTCTTGATGGTCTGAGGTGTGATGCCATGCTCTTCGTTATACTTCATCTGGATCTCCCGGCGGCGGCCGGTCTCGGTAAGGGCAATCTGCATGGACTCTGTAATTGTATCCGCGTACATAACTACATGTCCTTCCGCATTTCTTGCCGCCCGTCCAATGGTCTGAATCAGGGAGGTTGCACTGCGCAGGAACCCTTCCTTGTCAGCATCCAGTATGGCCACCAGGGATATCTCCGGTATATCCAACCCCTCCCGCAGCAGGTTGATGCCCACCAGTACATCGAACACATCCAGCCTCATGTCCCGTATAATCTCCGCCCGTTCCAGGGTGTCGATATCCGAGTGGAGATATTTCACCCGGATGCCCACTTCCTTCATATAGTCTGTCAGGTCCTCCGCCATCCGCTTGGTGAGAGTTGTTACCAGAACTTTATTATGCTTCTCCGTCTCCCTATTGATCTCGCCGATCAGATCATCGATCTGCCCTTCCACAGGACGCACATCCACCTCCGGGTCCAGCAGCCCGGTAGGACGGATAATCTGCTCTGTACGCATCAGCTCATGCTCCTCCTCGTACGTAGAAGGCGTAGCAGACACAAAGAGCATCTGGTCAATATGGGACTCGAATTCCTCAAAGTTCAGTGGCCTGTTATCCAGAGCGGAGGGCAGGCGAAAACCATAATCCACCAGAGTCTGCTTCCTGGATCTGTCTCCGGCATACATTCCCCGAATCTGGGGAATGGTCATATGAGACTCATCTATAATAATGAGAAAATCATCGTTAAAAAAGTCCATCAGCGTCAGCGGCGGCGAACCGGCAGGCATCCCGTTCAGGTGCCTGGAATAATTCTCGATCCCGGAGCAAAACCCTGTCTCCCGCATCATCTCGATATCGAAATTTGTCCTCTCTGCAACGCGCTGAGCTTCGATAAGCTTGTCCTCTCCCTTGAAGTAACGAACCTGTGCCTCCAGTTCTTTCTCAATGTTGTCACAGGCAATCTTGATTTTGTCCATGGAAACCACATAATGGGAAGCCGGAAAAATGGCAATGTGGTTCAATACCGCATGTACTCTGCCGGACAGGGGCTCCACCTCCGCAATTCTGTCAATTTCATCCCCGAAAAACTCAATTCTGATAAAATAATCGCCGCCCTGGGCAGGATATACTTCGATCACATCACCGTGCACCCGAAAGCATCCCCTGTGCATATCCATCTCGTTGCGGGTATACTGGATGTCCACCAGCTCCCGGAGCACCTGGTCTCTGTCCTTTATCATACCCGGCCGCAGAGACACAATCATATCCTTGTATTCGTCCGGACTGCCCAATCCGTAGATACAGGACACACTGGCCACCACCACCACATCCCTGCGCTCCGTCAGGGAAGCCGTGGCTGACAGCCGCAGCTTGTCGATCTCATCGTTGATGGAGGAGTCCTTGGCAATGTAGGTGTCCGAGGATGGGACATAGGCCTCCGGCTGGTAGTAGTCATAGTAGGACACAAAGTATTCTACCGCGTTTTCCGGGAAAAATTCCTTGAACTCGCCGTAGAGCTGCCCCGCCAGTGTCTTATTGTGCGCTATGACCAAAGTGGGCTTGTTCAGCGCCTGAATGATATTTGCCATGGTGAAGGTCTTGCCGGAGCCGGTTACGCCTAGTAAAGTCTGGAATTGATTGCCATCCTTAAAACCCTTGACCAACTCGGCGATTGCCTGGGGCTGGTCGCCGGTGGGTTTGTATTCGGAATGAAGCTTAAAACTGCTGCCTTCTGCACTACGCACAAAAACACCTCCCTAAATTCAAAGCGAACTTGCTGCTCACTGTTTTCATTTCCAAAAGCGATTTTGATTATACCATACAGCTATCATTTTGTACAGATAAAAACCGGAATTTTTAGAACGTTTGTTCCTTTTCGTTAAATTCCACAATTTACGACTGTAGAATAAAACAGGAAGCAAATTTGTTCATCCTGCACAAAAACAGTCCATAAATCCGTATTGGTAAAAGTACGCCCATAGGCCAGAAATTCGTCGGCATTGCATATTCAGCATTTCCAGCAAATTGCGGAAAAAACGCTCACGACGAATTTAGGTCACCTGTCATCGTTTTTTCCACTCTTCAGCACTTTCTAAGTCTATATGGACTGAATACCACCAACTGTGCAAATTCCGAATGAAATAGCCTCTCCAGTCTGCGCACCTGTGCATACAATGGCAAGTCCAATTTCCACAGTGCTTATCTACCTTATTCAAAATAGCCTTCTATGTAGGGACAGACATCCGACTGGTCGTTTTCTTCCCCGGGCTGCATATCAGGGAGAACCTCTTTCATGAAATCCTCTATTTCAGGCAACCCATCTGCAATAATCTCCCTGTTATCACCATATACGTTAATGGAAATAATCTCGTCAGTGTGGCCTAAAAGCTTGGCAATTGCTTTAGGGTTAAAGTTATTCTTTAGCAATAACGTACAAAAAGTACTGCGCAGGTCGTGCCATCTGATATCAGGAAGACCATTATCCTGTAATAATTTCTTATAATGCTTCCAGTGATAATTTTTACTTCTGGGCCTGCCAGAAGAAGAACAGCAAATATAGCCTGAATCCTGAAATGTGCTGCTCCTCCTGCGCTTATTCTTTTCATATATCTCCTGTTCCCGCAGGATCGCCTCAAACACATAATCAGGAATCGGCAGTTCCCTGACACTTGACCTGGTTTTAGGACAGATTTCCTGTTTGGTGTATGTTTTAGGGGCAAAATCTCCTTTTTCGGAATTCAGGATAATGCCCAACTGCCTTTCTACCCTGAGCGTACGGTTTACATAATCCACATCTGAATACTTCACAGCAATAATCTCACTTCTCCGCAGCCCCATCAGGACATTAAATAGAACCTGCATGTGAATTGGTGTTTCTTTACTCTTTTCCAGCAGCACATGAATCTGTTCCATTGTAAGTGTTTTCTGCGTATCAATATTCCTTGCATGATATGGCAGCTTCTTCACTTTCCTGGGCAGATTGATACCCTTTGCCGGATTTGCAGTAATGACCTTCATTTCGACGGCATACCGCATGGAAATATTTATCACCGTTTTTACCATCCTGGCCACCGGAACAGAATACTCCGCCATAGCATTGTAAAGTGCCTGTATATCTGATGCAGCCACAGAATCCATCTTCCTGTTGCCCAACGCAGAATTGATATGATTTTTTACAGTTCTGGAAAAAGTAGCGTAAGTTTCGTAACTTTTTACCCGAGCCTTAATATCATTTTCAAGCCAAAATTCCATAAAATCTTTAACACTCACATTTACATACACTATGTATGTACCATTGTATAGTTCCCCAATCGTCTCCTTCCGTGCTTTCTCAGCTTCCCTTGCCGTCTGAAATCCAGACTTTTGCTGTGTTTTTTCAGAGCCATCCTGATATTTCAGGATGACTCTGTAACCATAGCAGCCTTTAATCTTCATCACAGGTTTTACATGCCAGTCTACATAATTCTGCAGCTTCAAATTAATCAACACGATTCCTCCTCCGGTATGAAATTACTGTTCATAAATGATATTATTTTGTCATTCTCATCCATTTGGTCACAATAGTACTCAAAAGTAGTGGTTACCGAGGAGTGCCCCAGCAAGGCGCTTATTTTTACAAGAGGAACCCCCTGTTCCAGAAGAATGGTGGCGTATTGATGCCTTAGGCAATGGATGCTTATATGTGGAAGCCCATTCCTCTTGCACAGCCTGGTCAATGCATTGTTCATGGCTGACAATGAATGCGGCAGGCCGTTTTTCTGGCAGGAGATATAATCATAGTCAAGAAAATCCTTGTTTTCCTTGCATTTTTGCACCCACTCCGCTCTTTTATTGATTTCATGCATCAGAACTGACGGCAATTTCAGAATACGGATACTGTTCTCAGTTTTCGGCGCTTTTTCTTCAACCTTATATTCCTCTATTTTACTTTGCCCTTTGGGAATAACAGGATTTGAGGTTATTTGTCTCTGAATATATACGGTTTCATTTGCCATGTTAATGTCGCCGAATTTCAACCCCAGTATCTCGCCCTTCCTTAAGCCGCAGAATAACGCAAACATAATTTCCAGATACCACTCACTACCACATGCTGCTTTTAGGAGAACCTTCAGCTTTTCTTTTCCAAGAATCGTAACAGACGGCACTGCTCTGGGATACGCTCTTGTATTAGACACAGGATTATTTCTAATCTTTCCCTGTATCACCGCATCCTTCAAAGCTGCATTCAGCAATTCCCGGCCTTTATTACCTGACGATTTACTTATCCCTGATACCTGCAGCAAAAGTGCATCCAAATACTCCACGTTGAGATACTTCAGCTTAATATCCTGCTCAATATGCGGGATAATCAGATCATACAAAACATATGCTCCTACCATCCGTGTTGTTGCCTCAATGCGCTTTGAGTACACTTCTTCGAACCAGTATATCAGGTAATCCTGAAATCCGACCTCGGAAACTGATTTGTTTTTCATCAGAAAGGCTCTGTATGCCTTTTTAAACTCTTCCTCGTGAAGATGGTAGCTTTTTTCCGCCTCTTTCTCAGAGGCAAAGCCGCCGCGTTTAGAATACTTAACACTCCCATCTTCCTGCAGAAGTTTCACTCTGTGATACCAGGAGCTGCCTTCAAAGAAGGCAACTCCCGATTTCTGTTTATCGTTCGACACTACATTATCTCCTTTCCATAAATCCATCTGTCAAAAGACTGTTTGGGCACACGAAACAACTTGCCTATTTTGATTACCCTGAAAGGCTCTTGTTTCTTGTATACATCCTGTAAGTATTCATATGTCTTGCTCCTGCCAAGTCCAAGAAACTTCTGGATATCCTCGGCAAAATAAACCTTTGGTTCCTGTGTGGCTGTGATCTTTTCTGCTTCCTTCATCATCATGTCCCCTTCCTTATTCACAACAAAAAACCGCTGTTCTTTTCCTTTGTTTCTTCACTTTTACCCTCTGGTTCCTTTGCTGCCTTCTTAAAGAAGTTGAGCCAAAGGGCATCCAGATCAGGCACCATCATCACCAAATCTTCAGCACCATGTTCCGAAGCAAATCCGTCGATAATATATTCTTTTGCTTCCCTCGTGTATCAAACTTCCTCACATACTCGCCCCTGGTATACTTAGAATTATTCAACAATTTGCTGTAATCTAAATACTCCCCAAGTCCATTTTCTGCATACACTCTGTACCATTTTCTTCTCATTATTCTTCTCCTTTGTCTATTTCTTATCTATAAATAACCGTACCGCGCCTTGAGCCTTTTTTTGGGGTTTCATTTACAATTTCCTCTATATCACTTGTAGATATTATGTCTTTCTTAAACTGCTTGGGCTCTGGTTCTCTCACTCCAGACTGGGGTTGCTCGGGTCCTGGCACTTCTAATTCAACCTGAGAATTATGATGCTTTTGTACTTTCAATGGCTCCACATCTTCTTCAATCTTAACAAGCAACGGTTTTTTTAACACTCTTCCATTACCAAGTCCGTAAGCACCAACAAGAACCGCTTCGCCAACATCCAAGCCAAACAAAATTCTCTTCCAGGTCTGAACCTCTCCCAAACCAAACAACTTACAAAGCAACTTAACTTCATTTCCTGCTGGTCTGAAAAGTAACGCAGTACCTGCCTGCAATAGGCAAGACAGCTCTGACTGTTTCCTGTCACTCAGATATTGGGAGCATACAATTGCAGAAAAATTATATTTTCGCCCCTCCCGCAGAATAGCTGCAAATGAGCTGTCCTCTGTCATTGAAAAATGCTGGAACTCGTCTATCAGAACTGCATCATATTTACCGGGATCACTGCGCTTCCCCTTGCACTTTGCGTTCGTCCAGATTAGGGAAAGCAGGAACACAGAAAGCCTCCTCTTCTGCTGCCCGGAGAAGTCAGATAATTGTAATATTGTCACCGCATTTTCTTCTGCCCTCCCTAAACTTCCACCTTCAATAAAAATTAGATTGTCAATGTTCCTTAAACACCGAAATTTATTCAATAGATAATGAACATTCTTAATTGCATCTGGAGCCACATCCCTTTCTCCCGTCTGGTATTGACATTGACGTTCCTCCAGTTTCTTAAACAGCTCTATAAAAGTGAACTTACCTGCTTTCTCTAGCAAGTCCTCACAGCACTCCTCCAAAAGCGTTTCCTGGTTGTAGCTCCCAATCTCAAAAGCCTCCACTAGGGCATCAATCATAAAATAACCCATAGTTTTACATTGGAAAATCAAAACTGAATTTCA
>CAJTXE010000046.1 GCA_910580225.1 uncultured Acetatifactor sp. | reverse complement strand
GGAATCAGAGAAGCATGGTTTCCTACGCCCAATGACGCAAAGTACTATCCTTTGCGTCATTTTCGTGATGATTCGGAAAGGGAGCCAGGTGGTGGAACGCTCCTGGAGAAAGAGGGGATTTCTTGAGCAGAGTAAAAATGGGAGACAGATTTGGGAAACTGACAATAGAGGACTCCACGGACCAGAGAAAGGGCGGATATATGGTCTGGAAATGCCGCTGTGACTGCGGAGGAGAGATCCTGACGGATACGCGCACCCTGTTAAGAGGCAGCATCAGAGACTGTGGCTGCAGCGGTGCTCTGCGGCCCGGACAGCGGGATATCAGGGGAGAACGCTTTGGGATGCTGATTGCGTTGGAACCCACCCGGGAACGTGGGCCCAGGGGGAGTGTGGTGTGGCGCTGCCGCTGTGACTGCGGCAGGGAGGTACTGGCGGAACTGGGACAGCTGATGGCAGGAAACCGGAAGAGCTGCGGCTGCTTAAGCCACCCTCCTCTGAAGGACTTTGCGGGACGGCGTTTCGGCAGATTGACAGTATTGGAGTACGCGGGAAAAGAGGCCGGAATGCACCGTTGGAGATGCACTTGCGACTGCGGAAAAGAGACTGTGGTGGGACAGACGCTGCTCCAGTCAGGCAAGACCAGAAGCTGCGGCTGCCTGCAGGCCGTGACCTATCGGGAGAACCTGAAACTGATAGAGGGAACTTCCGTCACCATGCTCCAGGCCGTGAAAAGCGGACGGCTGATCAAATCCAATACAAGCGGATATAACGGTGTGTATTATGACAAAAGGAGAAACCGCTGGGTAGCCCAGATCACCTTCCAGGGCAGGACAAAATACCTGGGGGCCTTCCGGGAACTGGAGAACGCGGTCAGGGCCAGACAGGCGGGAGAGGAAATCTACGACGAATTTCTGGAACGAGTAGGGAACACAGGCAGCACGGAGGACACTTCGAAGGAAGGAGGGGACCGGAAGGAAGGCTGAAAGGAGCGCAAGCTTCCTTCCGGTCGGCTGCGGGGGGTTGGCAAATGGAAAGGGAAGAAGGGAAAGTTTTGTATTTTAGTCTGCTGGGAGAGTTTTCCTGCGGACATACGGAGGAAGAAAAGACGGCAAACAGCGCGCTCATGGAAAAGACGGGGCGAAAGACCCTGTCCTTTCTGCAATATTTTATTGTAAACCACGGGCGGAATATTTCTTCAGAGGAACTGATCGGACAGTTTTGGGCGGACAGCAGCGACCCTGCCAGTCTGCTGCGGAATATGCTGTTCAAGACCCGGAATCTGCTGAAGGTACTGTATCCGGAAGGGAATAAATTGTTGGTCACTCTGCAGAGCTGCTACAGATGGAGTACGGAAATTCATATTCAAATAGATGCTGAACAGTTTGAAGAACTGTGTCTGAAAGCCAGGGGACTGCCGGAGGAAGCATACTGCGGACAGCTTGCCCGTGCCATAGAACTGTACAAAGGGGACTTTCTGGCTGGAAACGATTCCGAGTGGGCCAGGACACTGCGGCAGTATTACCGGACTCTTTATCTGGATGCCTGCCGGGCGGTGCTTCCCAGATTGTATAAGAAAGAACAGTGGATGGAACTGATTTCGGTCTGCAGTCAGGCCTATGGGGTGGATTTTGGACAGGAGGATTTCACGGCGTATCATATGCAGGCCCTCATTGCGTTGGGACAGCCCGGACAGGCGGTGGAAAGATACCGGATTTTCCGGGACAGAATGCTGGAGGAATATGAGATGCCGCCCACGGAGCGGATCGAACAGCTCTATCTTCTGGCAGAGGGACTTATGAAAAATAATCCCGAGGAAAAGGATATTTTAAGTCTTGTCTGTGAGATGGAAGAGCATTCTCATGCTTTTTTCTGTACATTTGGAACCTTCCAGAGCATCGTTGCCCTGGAGAGGCGGCATATGGAACGTTCCGGGCAGCCATCATCTCTGATGGTGATCAGCCTGGACAGCGGTGCCGTACCCACCACAGACAGCAGGAGATTGGAACGGATTCTGCTGGAAAAACTGCGGACGGGGGATCCCATCGCCAGGCTGGAAGCGGGGTCTTATGTGGTCATGCTCACAGGCGCCGATGAGGAGAATGCCCGCCTGGTCTTCGGACGGATTGACTGTGCCTTTCACAGGACATACCGCCATTCCGGCGCCCAACTTTCTTTTCAGGTGGCGGATCTGCGGCGCAGGAGAGGTGACGACGGAAATGGAGCCCGGCAGCGGACAGGATAAAGCCGGCAGGACAAACGGCCCGGGAGGATTTCACAGAATGGGATGCAAGATCGGAAAAGACGGAAATTTGTGCCTTGATTTCAGAGGAAATAAACGGCCTGTAAACAGCAGGCTGATAAAGTATAGATACAGATAAAGAGAGGTGGCGGATATGATGTTATGTGGGAAAATGCTCCCCTGCCAAAGCCGGGAGGCGTTTGTTACCGTAACGTCCTACCGCAGCGGGATCATGGATGCTTATCTGCAGCATCCCAGGTTGGAAGGGAAGGCAGTCAGGATTCAGAGCCTGGCACAGCTGATATTGATGTTGGATGCATTGCTTGACATGGAGTACTGTCCGGGCAGTCCGCTGCCGCTGGTGGCAGGGGAAGAGGGCGGAAGCCGGATGGCGGCTTTTCGTATACAGATTCTGTTCCGGGAACATTACACCTGGCAGGGAAAACTGGTGTGGCAGGATGAGGACCAGGAGGCCGTGTTCAGAAGCGTTCTGGAACTGATCCAGCTGATTGATGAAATTCTTGCGGAATGAAAGGGAGGGCGAAACAGATGAAACTCCATAGACATAGGAAATACAGAAAGAATACACAGCGGATTGTCAGCATACTGCTTGTGGCCTGCATGGCGTTTTCCGGCAGTTCTTCTTATCGGGCTAGTGCCGAGGAAACAGAGGGAGGGCAGAGGAGCGGGGGCAATATTCACGAACATAGTGACAGCTGTTATGAGAGGCTTTTGGTCTGCGGAATGGAGGAGGACATTGGAGGGACAGGAGAGCAGATTCTGATCTGTACCATACCGGAAAGGGAAGGCCATACCCATACCCGGGATTGCTGTGCGGAGGACGGTACCATGGTCTGCGGTCTGGAGGAGCAGGAAGGGCATGCTCATATGGACAGCTGCCATGGGGTGGAAGAAACCGCTGAATCCCACATCCATACGGAAGGGTGTTATGACCGCGTCCTGATCTGCGGACAGGAAGAACATATGGACGAAAATAAAACCGAGGACAATGTACAGCAATCAGGTGATGCTGTTCGGGAGAGTGTATCGGCAGGAAGCGGAGAAGGAACGGAAGCAGGCGGCAGCCAGGAGATCGGAACAGACAACGGAGAGGGAACGGCTGAAGGAGGAAATACGGGATCCCATGCTCCACAGGATGACAAAGCGGCAGATGCTGTCAAGGGCACGATGGAGGACGACAGTACAGGCGGTATCTCTCAAGGGGCGGAAGGGAATGGAACAGACGTAGATAATGTCCAGAAACCGGACGGCACAGATGCAGATTCCGATCAGGGCATGGAAGAGGAGAATTCAGACGCAGATTCCCTTCAGGAGGCGGAACGAATTGATGTCGTGAATCAGCTCATTGCCGCAATACCGCAGCAGGCAGAGATAGAGAAACAGCTGGCAGAAAATGCGGGAAACCGCGAAGTCTGGTATCAGTATTTGGGACAGTTGGGCGCCTGGATGCGGGAAGCCTGCAGGGCCTGGATGGAGCTGACTGCAGAGCAGCGCACACAGACAGAAGGCATGGAAGAGCTGCTTGAGCTGATGAGATTTTACAGGGAGATGGAAAACAGTTTTCTGGAACGTTCCGTTTACTGTGGGAAGGAATCCCATCTGCATATGGAAATAGAGGGCTGCTGCGATGAAAACGGCAGTCTTACCCGGAATTGTAAAAAAGAGGAACATATCCATGAGGACGACTGCTTCCGGATTCCGGGGATAACAGAAGAAGTACAGGCGGCCATTGAAAAAGCGAACATATGGATTGCGGATCTCCCTGCTGCGGAAGAAATCCGGAAGGAACTGGAAATATATGAAGAAAATACAGACGCATATACGGAACGTTTAAAGATAGCAGCGGAAACATGCGAAAAGGCCAGGAGCGCTTATGATGCAGTAGCCGAAGAAGGCAAAAGCCATGTCATTGACAGGGAGAAGCTGACGGAGCTGGAAGCCGCACTGGCGGAATGGACAGAGGAGAACCCGGATACCCAGTTGGATATCATCCCGGAAGCGCCGACATACTGCGGGAAAACAGAACATACTCACATGGAAGACTGCTTTGACAAGGACGGAAATGAAGTCTGCGAAATAGAGGAGCACATCCATTCCGGGGAATGTTTCCTGACGGACGAGGAAAAAGAGCAAATTGTAAAAGTAAATGAATTGATTACTGCTCTGCCTTCAGAAGAAGAAATTATGCAGAAGACGGCGGAATTGGAAGACGAGGATTCCTATGCCGCATATATGATCGTCCTGGTGAAACAGATTGCGGAAGCCTGGGAGGCATATACGGCCTTGGGGGAGAAGCTGCAGCAGTATGTGGTGGAGGCAGACGATCTGATGCTCTTGGAAGGGCTTTTGAGCGGCGTCACGCTGGAGGAAAATGGGGTGATGGGACCGGATGAGGCCTATGTGAACGATATCCGTATCACCAGTATGATCACAGGGACTGCGCCATTTGACGAGACGGAGAACCGGGGCAATGACACTACATCGGAAGACAAAATTGTCCGTACCTTTGATTCGGTGACATACAATTTCAACGTCAATATGAAATCCTGGGATATTAAAAAAACTTATCGTGATGCCAGGGTGAAGTTGGAATTTGTGCTGCCCAAAACGGAAGAAGAAGCAGTTTTTGACCAGAGCGCCATGACCTGGATGGATACTGCTTCGGGCTATGGGCCGGTTCTTACCACGGAGCAGCGCATCATTGACGGAAAGGAAACGGGATGCCAGGTGCTGACCTGCTATAAGCGTCTGCTGCCTACCGCAGAGGGTCGGTCCGTGGTGCCCGGTGATTTCGGCGAAAATCTGACGATCTATGTGAGAGCCATGCACAACGGGGAGACGATTGCCCCAATCATCAGCGCAGCCATGGAAGGGGGAACCTGGGAGGGCGAATGCGGGAATGAAGATCATAGAGAGGCAGACGGACAGCCTGTGATGGAGAAGAAGACCGTGGTTGCAGAACCGGTCGCAGTGACGGCTGCCCCCAGATACAATATCAAGCTGGACAGCGAGAGCAGCTACAGAGGAATCTTTGATTTCCAGGGTGATGAAGAATGGATGGATAGATACGGAAGTATAGCGGCCAATACCGATATTGATACACCCATTCCCGGACGTCTGATGAAACTGGGCATTACTCTCCAGCTGCACAATGCCGAGAATCCGGCCAAGGGGCTGAAGGGAATCGAGCTGCCCCAGGGACCTATCAGCTTTGACCTGGATGTATCCTCCGTCTATACGCCTACATCTACCAGTGAGGAGGGCGGGACGGTTGATACCACGCGGAACTATACACCTCTCCTGTGGAGCTATGGGGAAAACAGGGAGATAAGATACGGAGAGAGCAATACAGATGGCCGTGTGCTTTATGACCGGAACGGGTGCCTGGAGCTGGCTCCTTATTTTGAACATAAAGAGGAGAGAGAGGGAAGCGACTGTTGGGACAGCGGTACATGGAAGGCTGTCCAGGAAGGGACCACCATTCATATTACCGTCAGCGATTATTCCATCAATCTGGAGCATATGCCCAAAAAGAACCTTCCGGGCGGGCAGGAACTGTATACATCCAACATAGGTTGTTTTTCCTCCGGCGGTATCTGGCTGTTGCAGCCTTTTAATAGGAAGAACAGCGAAACAGGTTCCGAGGGGCCGGAGTACGATATTATCAAGGACTATGGAGCGGGCGCTTTTGCCACCACTGCGGAGGCAAAGAATCTGCAAGGTACTACGGAGAGCGGAGATTGCTTTAAAGAAGGAGAAAATGGTTTTTTACAGTCGGTTACTGATGATGACTGGGAAGTGCGCACACTGGAACTGAATCTTCCTGGAGCGATGCAGAACAGGGTCAGGTATGCCGGAGACCATAATCGCTGGTGGTTGGGATCCGGCGTGGATGATATTTATGACGGAAATGATTACGCTACAGTGGGAGATGAGCTGTACCTGGTAGGAGGCTTCAGCTATGATTCAGGGAAAGAGAATGAGAATCAGCTGTATCTGGGAACCAATTTGATTCGCTTTTATGGAAACGCCATTGAACTGACCGGAGAGGGAGCTTCGAATCTGGTGGATGGGGCTTCCCTCAACGGACACAGCGGAAAATCCATGGAGCAATGGTGGCTTGAGGACCCGACTAAAGAAAATATACGTATCTACTATGCTGCGAAGGAGGACGGAACAGACTGGAAAGACGACTGGGAAATGCAGCACACCCATGAAGATGGACTTGAGTTTTATGACAGCTTGGAGAGCATACCGGCAGGGAAGGTATGCGTGGGCATTCTGACATGCTTCATCGGACCGGGGCCTGCACCGGAGACAGACACAGACAGCGGCTCTTACTACTATTACCATCAGGCAAATGTCAGAGAGAATAAAGATCTGGCGGGAGAGAGTTTTGCGCTGGTATCTACCTCCCGTGTCTGGACGAAGGAGATGTTTGAACAGGCGGGAAAGGAACTTTCAGATATAGGTCTTGGCACCGAGAAGGAAGTAAATATCCCAGATTGGATTATGAAAGCCAATATGCTGGAAGATACCCATTACAAAAGTGCCAATATAAATGGTTCTACATGGTATGTAAGGGAGCAGTATAAAGAGGACGGAAGCGGTGCAAAAGGGACGCATAACTCCGAATGGGAGCACTGGGGGGACACCCTGCTGGTTATCGGCTACAGGACATCCATTACCAAACACCTGATGCAGAAAGCGGCGAATGGGGAGGAGAAGCAGAACTTCAACCTGGATACAAACCAGAGAGTGGCGGATTTCATGCTTCAGCCCAGAACCTACTACGAGAAAGAAGGGCATTATGATTATACCGCAGATATTACCATAGTGGATGTGCTGCCCAAATATATGACCTACAAACCGGGAACAGCCTATTTTGGCGGGAAATATGAGCAGGCAGCGTCGTCACCGGATGGCGGATCAAAGGGAAACATTGTAGAGAATACAGATGAAGGCGCGGCTTTTGCCCAACCTGTGCTGACAGAGCCGCAAGTCATCAACAATGCGGATGGGACACAGACCTTGACCTGGGTGGTTCCGGACGTGAAAATCGGAGAGCCTATGGCTCCGGTCTACTATTCTGTGGACATCGGTGATGCCGGGAATCCGGAGAAGGATGTTCCCGTAGGAAGTAGGGAGCTGGAGAATACGGCGTATATCACAGCTCCTGAAGATTTGCGGGATCCTCTGAATACGGCGGAAAAGCATTCGAAAGCGGGCATAGCAGTGAACAGAGGAAACGCCAGTTCCTTTGGAAAGTATACCAGGCAGAAGGTAGTGGAAGAGGACGGTGAGATTGACTACGTAATCTACTTCAATAACAATGCAGAGACAGAAGCAGAGCTGGCCATAATGGACACCATGCCTGCAGATGGCGTAAACGGCAGTGAGTTTACAGGGACTTATACCTTTGCTGAATGGAAGCTGGATGTGGAGAAATGTGAAGCTGATAGATTGAAGATTTACTATACCTTTGATCGGGAGTATGAAAACAAGACAACCATAGAGGTAACGAAAAAGGAGATAGAAGAGGGTAACTGGACAGCCGCCGCAGTGCATGCGGATGGAACGATCCAGATACCGGAGCCGCCGGAAGGACAGCAGCATCCTGTAGCCTGGGCGGTGATAGGGCAACTGGGACCAACGAAGAGTGTCTATATCGATTTAAAGATCAGGCTGGACCCGGGACCCTCGGCGCCGGAGAGGGATAAGAGCAATTATTTTGTGAACCTTCTTTCCAGCGGTGATACCATCACGATTACCGAGAACCCCACAGTGAGACGTACTCTGGAAGGGCTGGTCTGGATGGATTACGACAGAGATGGAATACAAGGGGGAGGAGAAGCCGAACCCAGAATCGACGGGGTAAAGGTGGAATTGCTGAAGTTGAAGGAAGGTGTGGACAGCGATGGAAGTTCCTGGAATCCGGAAGCGGAAGGTTCCTATGAAAATGTCTGCTATCCGAAGACAAACACCCCGATTGTTATCCAGACCGGACAGCAGATCAGCGTCAGGGCCGAGGACATAAAGGAGGCAGTTGCGTATATACCGAACAACGGTGAGGCAGGACACTATAAATTCCTTGATTTGCCCCCAGGAACTTTTGCAGTACGCTTTACGGACGGAAGCGGGGAAACGATGATCTCCCAACTGAATCCCACCAAAGAAAATGCGGGACCAGATGAAAAGGACTCTGACGGCATTCCTGCATTCGGATCGGACGGCAAACTGACAAAGACTGTAATTTTGAATCTGGGCATGCCCAGGGCGGAAGAAATGAGTGTCATCCTGTATGAATCAAAGTATCATGACAGCGGTTTTTATCCGGACACCCTGATGGCGGTACAGAAGGTGGATGATGAGGATACGAATCTGGCCGGAGCCGTATTTACGGTTCTGGATGACCAGGGAGAACCGCTTGTCTTTACCTATAAGGAAGGGGAGGGCTATTACCTGAAGGGATATGAAAAGCGTACTGGTTCCGGAACATCCGACAGTACAGCGGAATCAGAGGAGACGACGGAATTAAGCGTAGGAGATGACGGCAGACTGCATATTTATAATCTGCTGCCGGGCGGCTACACCATTATCGAGACGAAAGCGCCTCAGGGATATACCCTGTTGGGGGAACCGGTGGAATTTACGCTGAAGATGGATGGAACAGACAGCTATATCGAATTGCACGGCCAGTCCGAAAGCAACAGTATGGTGAGTCTTGAAACGGAGGATGGCAGTCATGCAGTTTGCCTGAAGGTCAGAAATACCGCAATGTATCAGCTGCCCTCCACCGGAGGTTCCGGTACAGGGGCTTATACGGCTGCCGGCGTGCTGCTGATGACCATATCCGCAGTATATGTTTTCCTCCGGGGGAGAAAGCGGGAGCCTGAAACCATATATACTGTTCAGCAATGACATTTGCAGTAAACTGTAATAAAGACGCTATTACTACAGTGGCAAGCCGCTGGTAATTGTTAATACGGTAGCGGCTTTGGACCGCCAGCGAAATATGCGTATCTTGGACAGATTTGCAGAGTCTGGCGGTCATGAGTATAAATATAATCGGCCCAAGAGTTGTTTTCATGATGTCTGCTTCGGACGTCTAAGGCAGGAGGGCCGGTCTATATAAAATATAAGAGGGAGGTGCCAGAGAAGACAGCAAAGTGCAGAAAAGGGGCATTCCGTTACGGGAATACGCCGGCGGCCTCCGGACCGCAAAAGCAACTGTAAATCATGGGCAGTGCCCATAAAAAGAAAGGAAAAAATATGAAAAAAATGAAAAAGATTTTAGCCGTGGTTTTGGCAATGGCGATGATTCTTGGGATGTCGGTGACGGCAATGGCGGCTCAAGAAAAAGCTGGAGTAGTCAGTAGCAGTGATACGGCCCAAGTTTCGATCAGCGGTATCTCGGGGAAGGCAACTGTTACATTGTATCAGATTGCAGAAGGCATTTATGGTGAAAATGGAGAAGGCCTTATCAGATATGAGTATAAAAAGGGCATAACACCTCTGTCCAAAGAGCCTACTTCAGGCGAGATAAATGCAATTCATCAGGCTATTTTGGCAGACCTTGAAAATTTTGCGCCAGTAGAGACAAAAACAGACATTGGGGAACTTAATGCAGACGGAACCTACACAAGCGGTGAATTGAATGTGGGCGCATATCTTGCCATTATTTCAGGTGCAGAGGATGGTTCTATTTATAACCCCGTTCTGCTCACCGTGTCTTACAATGAAAGCGGAGTATTGGTGTCAGGCACTGTTAATGTTATAGAGGGATATATTTACGGATCCAATGCGGTTGCGAAAAAGACCACTCCGAACATTGATAAGGTTATAGTGGATGGAACGGAGCCAGACCCGGACGGTGACCATGAAACAGCCGGTATCGGTGATGTGATAACCTATCAGATCACCCCCACAATGCCCAGCTATCCTGAAAATGCAACAAATAAGACGCTCTTCGTTTCTGATAAGATGAGCGGGGGATTGACTTTTGTTTTTGATTCTTTGGAAATCAGCTTAAAGGATTCGAAAAAGGAAGTCACATGTACACCGACGGAGATAGGGCTTTCCTTCAGCATTGACAGAGAGGGCGAGACTGTTATCATAGCGACAGCCAAAGAAGGTGAGAATGGATTTTATCTGAATTTTGATTATGATGCGCTTGTATATAATGGGGCAGGCACTCTGGCAGAGGATACGATTGGTGGCATGGGCTTACAGGTTGCCCAGGCTGTTTACACACCAGTCATAACATACCAGGCAGTAATTAATGACAATGCAATTGTCGGCGGTAATGGGAACCCCAATGATGCCAAATTGTATTATGCGAACCAGCCTAATGAAGGCAATACATTTGAACCTACAGAGGATAATCCTGAACCCAGCGGCGAGACACTTGGAGTTACAAAAAAAGAAGACACAGAAACAGTATACACGTATCAGCTGGCATTTTTGAAGACAGGTGAAGGGAATGATGCAGAGAAACTGGCAGGCGCGGTATTCGGTATTTATGCTGATTCTGCATGTACACAGCTGATTGATGTAGTGAAGACAAATGCAGAGGGTTATGCGGCATCTTCCAAAGTGAAAGCAGGCACCTACTATATCAAAGAGCTGGTAGCTCCTACAGGGTATACGCTGAATGACAAAGTATATTCCATAGAGGCAAACTGGAATACGGCTTCATCAACAGTTACTATAGAGGAGCGGTATTGGAAGTATACAACAACCAAGCCTGATGATAACGCAGCACAGGTTGGATGGATTGATACAGCTACAGAGCCAAATGTATTCTATGCATTGGATGAGTACAATGGATCAGCTGATACATCAATACTTCCTGCATATGTTGTATACGATAAGACTGTAGTGGATACCAAGGTTGAGGAGACAACGAATCCGGGAGCAGGTACTGCCATGGGACTAATCGATCCGGAAGGCAATTCTGTAGGAAGCATTCCCAACACGAAACTGGCCGCTCTTCCCTCCACCGGCGGCATCGGTACCACCATCTTCACCATCGGCGGATGCGCTATCATGATCATTGCTGCAGGATTGTTCTTTGCGACCCGCAGGAAGGTTGACAAATAAGTGCCAAAGCAGCAGTAAGGCACCCTGAATAAACACAGAAGAGGAATCAGAAAGTTCCGTCCGGAGGGGGCAAAGCCCCTTCGGACGGATATCCGAGAACCAGGGCGGCGGATTTGACATCATGATTCTGCTGATGTTGTCTTGCCATCGCTTTGGGATACATTATACCGGGTTCCATGGCTCGAAAATCAAAGGTTTTCTTTGAAGCCGCTTGATTTTCTGCGCACATGGTATAGTAAAACCATATCTATTGAAAGAAAAGATCACAACAGCAAGGAGAGTCCGGATGAAAAATAAAATGACAAAATTGATATTTGCCCTTCTTTTCCTGGCCGGCCTGTCCCTGCTGCTGTATCCCCTGTTTTCCAATGAATGGAACAGCTACCGCCAAAGCAAACTGATCTCCACCTATGACGAAGCGGTGGCGGTACAGACATCGGAAGGAAAGATTGACTATGCAGGGGAATGGGCGCAGGCACAGGCCTACAACGAGGCATTGAAGCCCTATGTACTGCCGGATTCCTTTGCGGCGGCAGCCATGCAGGTAGAGCCGGACAGAGCGTATCTGTCCTGTCTCAATCTTACCGGAGATGGTATGATGGGATATGTTGAGATTCCCAAAATTGACATCAAAATCCCAATTTTTCATACCACGGAGGAAGCGGTGCTTCAGACGGCGGCAGGTCATCTGGAAGGCAGTTCCCTTCCCGTGGGAGGAGAAGGAACTCACACCGTGATTTCCGCTCACAGAGGCCTGCCCAGCGCAGCGCTTTTTACGGATCTGGATCGCATGGAGGAGGGAGATTACTTTTTCCTGTATATTCTGGACGACGTACTCTGTTATCAGGTGGACAGCATTACCGTGGCGAAGCCGGAGGATACTGCGGCACTGGCGGCGGAGGATGATAAGGATCTGGCTACTCTGCTGACCTGCACCCCTTACGGTGTCAACAGTCACAGACTTCTGGTGCGGGGGTATCGTGTGAACTATGAAAATATAGATGATGTAATGGTTGCTTCCGCAGGGTATGCCGGTCCCAGTGTCCATACAAACTATCTGCTGTGGGTAATTGTGGGATTGTCGGTTACAGGAGTCTTTATTCTCTGCTTCTTTTTCTATGATAAAAGGCAGAAGACAAAAAGCATCAGTCCGGATCGGTCTTCCGGAAAAGCAGAGGGAGAAGGCCAGGGCGGCAGCCCGGCGGAGGGAGAGCGATGATCAGGAAAACAGCAAATCTTCTCTTTGCACTGATTTTCCTGGCCGGATTTGGCATTTTCGCCTATCCTCTGGTATCGGACCAGTGGAACGCCTACCGCCAGAGCCAGCTGATTTCCACATACGAGCAGGCGGTGGCGCAGATGGAGGAAGCGGACTACAGCAGGGAGTGGGAGGCGGCCAGGACTTTCAGCAGCGCAATTAAACAGAACGATTTTTACGGCGATGCCTTTGGCGCGGAAGGGACGGAGTTGGAGGATATGGAATATTGGAAAGTCCTCAATGCTTCGGAAGACGGCGTCATGGGGTATATGACCATTCCGAAGATTCATGTCAAGCTTGCCATATACCACGGGGTGGGAGACGAGGTGCTTCAGACAGGCATCGGCCATCTGGAGGGAACTGGGCTTCCCATAGGCGGGGAAGGCAGTCACAGCGTATTGGCGGCTCACCGGGGACTTCCCAGCGCAAAACTGTTTACAGACCTGGACCAGATGGAGCCGGGAGATAAATTCTATATCCATATCCTGGATAAAGTGTTTGCCTATGAGGTGGATCAGATTCTGCCCATGATAGACAAGGATGATCTGGAAGCTCTGATGTGTGCCATGCAGGTGATTCCTGGGGAGGATCATGTGACTTTGCTGACCTGTACGCCCTACGGCGTCAATTCTCATAGACTCCTGGTGAGGGGCGCTCGGACGGAATATAACGGGGAAGAGGAGCTCAAGGTCCAGACTCCGGTGGAAAGCATGGTGGAGGCAGTCCAGAGTTATTACATGCTTTATCTGGTTCTGGTGATTGCCACAATTCTTCTCATTGGCATCATGGCTATGGTATTTCGGAGAGCAGGACGGAAGCGGAGCAGGAAACGAAACCGCCCGGAGGGCAGGATAAACGCGCCGAATGATAAAGCGGAACACAGTGAAGCGGATGCGTCGGACGGCGGCTCGGAATAAGGAAGAATAGAAGAAGACACCGTAACCAGCTGCATTTGAGAGAAACGCAGTATTGAAATAAGGAGGAGCAGAGTATGCGTGTGATAAAAAAGAAGTACAGGGTTCTGACAGCCTGTGTTCTTGCCGGCTTGCTGATGGCCGCTGCCCCGGGTATCGGCCGGAGCATCCGGGCGGCAGAGAGTGTGGATATGACAAAGACCGGAACCCTGAAGCTGTCACTGGGCACAGAGGACTCTCTGGAGATGGCTCTGGACATGGCGCAGATGAGGGAGCCGCTGCAGGTGCGCCTCTGGAAGCTGGCCGACATGACAGAGACGGGAAACTATGAATTCCAGGGTGCTTTTCAGGGGCTGACCATGGAAGAGGACAGCTGGAAGACTCTGCAGGAGGAAGCTTTTGACCTGATATATGAACGGGACGAAGAGGGGAAAACGGAGGGAGAGGCGAAGGTTGCGCCCACTTTCACGGCTGCGGCGGAAGTAGGGGCGGAGGGAACACTGACCCTGGAAAAGGAACTGTCCGGTCTGGATCTTGGCCTGTATCTGGTGGTCCTGGATACCGCCGAAAGTCCCAAATACGAATACCGTTTTACGCCCATGGTGGTGTCTTTTCCCTGGTCCGAGTACCAGTATCTGGGCAGCGGTGCATCCGATACCTGGCAGTATGAACGGGAGGCTACATTGAAACCGGACCGTGCCCCCCGCCTGGGAGATATCAAAATTGTGAAGACACTGACATCTTATAATGCGTCGATGGGGGATGCGACTTTTGTGTTTGACGTGACGGCAGCTGACCCGGAAAGCGGGGAAATCCTGTACAGCAACGTATTTTCCGCCACCTTTTCTGCTGTGGGTGTGAAGGAAATCCTGGTGGAAGACCTTCCGGCAGGAGCAGAGGTGACTGTGCGGGAGGTATACAGCGGCGCTAACTGTCAGATTACGGCATCGGATGAGGGACCCAAGATTGTGGCGGCAGACGGAATGGAAGGAACAGAGGAGCCTGTAACCTTCCGCTTTGCCAATGCCTACAACGAGGAGGCGAAGAATGGTTACGGTGTGGAGAACCGGTTCCGTTATGATACGGAGGCGGAAGCCTATGTGTGGACCACGGATCGGGAGGACATTACCGGAGAAGAGCAGCCTTAAACCGGATTCACACCAGCTTTATACATGATAGGAAAGTCCGTCGTCAGACGGACATGGAATCAGTAAGGTGTGGAAGGCAGTATTTTATAACAGCAGCTTTAGACAGGAGGCAGGAATGAAACAGTCAAAGAAAACAGTATTGGCAACAGCCATAACAGGAGCCATTGCTCTGGGGATGATATCCGCTGTCTCCACAGGCAGCGCAGCCGCCTATTTTACCACCTATGCCACTGCCCGGGGAGGCCATGTTATCCATCTGGGGAACGGAAGCCAGGTACGGGAGGAATTCTCTCAGTGGACCAAGCATGTGAGCCTGGAAAACACCGGGGATAAGGAGGCCTATGTCCGGGTGAAGGTATTTGCGGGCAGCGAATATGGCCTGACTTACTCTGGAGGTGAGAAATGGAGCGCAGGAGAGGATGGGTACTGGTATTACGGAGAAATCCTTCCCGTGGGAACAGCGACGGAGATTCTGGACATACACATCGAGTTGCCGGTAATTACGGATGAAGCGGGAAACAGCGTGGGATATACGGAAGATTTCAATGTGATAGTGATTCAGGAATGCACGGCAGTGCGATATATGGAAGACGGTACACCGTATGCGGACTGGGATGCGGTTTTGGAGAGCGGGGAAGACGGTTATGAATGGGAGGAAAGGCAATGAATAAGAGGAAAAACAAAGGCCTGCCTGCCGCACTGCGCACAACAGTCCTGTTCGGCCTGGCTATCGGCTGCCTGGGCTTCAGCGCAGTGGGCAGCACCCGGGCGGCGCTGACTTATTACTCGGAGACCTACACAGCCCAGATCGATGTCCAGAGCATCGGCGTGACCCTGCTTGAGAACGGAGACGGGGCGGGCTACCGGGACTATACCCATGGGGACAATGAATGGAATGAGGCCTCCGGGGAGCTTCTGGCAGGCACGCTCCCCGAAGGAGAGGAATGGCAGCCAGGCCGAACCTACCGGGAAGAACTGGCCGTGCGCAACAGCGGCACCATTGAGGAATATGTCAGAATCAAGCTGTATAAATATTGGACGGATGAGGATGGAAACAAGCGCACGGACCTCTCCCCTGCAATGATTGACCTGAACCTGACTGGAAACCATTGGATTCTGGACGAGAGGGCAACCACGGCAAATGTGAGGGAAGGTGACGGCAGGGACGGAGAGCGGATTGTGGCCTATTACGACGGTATTCTGGCGCCGGGAGAGGAAACGGAGCTGTTTGCCGATACCATTACCATCGACGGCCGTATTGCGGACCGGGTGACGGAGACAAGGGAAACCGATGCCAACGGATGGACCACTGTGACCACGGTTTACGAATATGACGGTGCCATGTTTGTCCTGGAGGCGGAGGTGGACGCGGTGCAGACCCATAACGCGGCAGATGCCATCCGGAGCGCATGGGGCGTGGAGGTAACTTTGGAAGAAGACGGCGCCCTGCGCCTGGTACAGTGAGGGGAGGGCATAGGACATGAAAAAGAGAAAGTCAGCAGCGCTGCTGTGCACCTGTGCGCTGCTTCTGGGAGCCGGAAGCAGGGTAGAGGCGGAGAATTACCAGGGGGAGGATGGATGGTCCGTGCGTTTTCTGGGAAACGGCCTGGAGAGCAATTTCAAGACCTCGGATATCAACGATGCCATCTATAACCTGCAGCCTGGAGACAGCATTGCCATTACAGTGGCTCTGGAGAACGGGGGAAGCAAATCCACGGACTGGTGGATGACCAACAGAGTGCTCCGCTCCCTGGAGGATACTCAGGAGGCGGCGTCCGGCGGCGGTTATACTTATACATTAATTTATGAAAATCCGGAAGGAACCGGACAAATCCTCTACGCCAGCGACACAGTGGGCGGGGAAAAGGAAGACGGTGAAGGGGCCGGACTGCGGGAAGCTACAGATTCCTTGGAGGAATACTTCTTTCTGGACGCCCTGAATACAGGGGAGAGGGGATACATCTGCCTTACAGTGGCTCTGGACGGGGAGACCCAGGGAAACGCCTACCAGGATACTCTGGCGGATCTGCAGATGAACTTCGCTGTGGAAGAGACCACAGGGCCGCGTCTGGTTCCGGTGGAGGAGGATGAACCGGAACCGGATCCCGATGAGGATCCTGATTCTCCGGATAGCCCCGGCGGAAGGGGAACCAGACGTCCTCCGAAGACATCGGATGACGCAGATATTTTTCCGTATGTGGCGCTTTCTCTGATTTCAGGGACGGGATTGCTGATTCTGGCCCTGTACAGCATGAAGCAGCCGAAGGAAGACAAGGAGAAAGGAGGCGGGGAGAAATGAAGAAAACAGCCAGATTCTTATCCCTGCTGACGGCAGTGGTATGGATGGCTTCCTCCGTGTTTCCGTCCTCTGCGGCACAGAAGCAGGCCTACACCTATACGGTGACTTTCAGCGCAGGTACCCAGGGAACCATCAGCAGCGACGGCATCTCCGTGGACGGTGGCGGTGAATATGAGATTGCTTGCGACGGACAGCATGTAGTTATCACGGGACTGACAGCGGAGAATTCGGTCCGATTCCTGAACAGCGCAGTGACGCTGGGGCAGGACAGCAAATATTATGTGAAGGGTGTGCGCATGGGCGGCCGTGACAACAGCACCGTGGACCTGGCATATTTTCCGGTGGAACGGGACGAGGATTATGTGGTCGCGTACGGAATACGGGGAAATCTGGTACAGTATACCGTGTATTTTCAGGATGAGGCAGGAAATGACCTGTATCCGCCCCAGAATTATTATGGAAATGTAGGCGACAGGCCGGTGGTGGCTTACCTCTATGTGGAAGGCTATCAGCCCCAGGCCTACAACCTGACCCGCACCCTCCAGGAGGATGCAGGAAGCAATGTATTTATCTTTGTATACAAATCAATTCCCACGGTTACGGTGCCGCAGCCCACAACTCCCGGGACGACGCCTGCCCCCTCTCCGGGAACCCCTGCGGTGACGCCGGGACAGGGAGCAGATCCGCTGGAGATTCCCGTTCCGGGAGAGGATGCTCCGGAGGAGGATACGCAGCAGGAACCGCCTGATGAGAATGCCTCTGATGCGCCAGGCGGCCCTGGGGAACAGGAGATTCCGGACAATGAGGTTCCCCAGGACGAAGGCCCTGCGGATGTGGTGGACTTAGACGACAATGAAACCCCTATGGGAGCCTACGATCCCGGGGACCGGGGAACCATAGCTGCGGCAAACCGGGAGAAAATTCGTTATGCACTCCTGGCGGGAGGCATTGGCCTGGCAGCGCTGATTGCCATTGCGGCAGGTGCATATACCTATCGTAAAATGCAAAAAGCCAGAACCGGAAAGCCCGGAGACCGGGAGTCAGAAAAGTGAGCGGGCCAGGGCAGGCAGGAATGCATGAGGACGGAAAACCGAATACTGAGATACGGCAGGACAAAGGACCGCAGAACGGTGTCAGGAAGACCGGGGCTTCCCGGAAGAGAGGCATTCTGCCAGGTCTCTGCAGCGCCCTGTCAATTCTTTTACTGGTGATGGTGGTGGGGATCTGCATCCCCATGACCATCCCGCGTCTGTTTGGGTATGAAGCCTATACGGTGGTCAGCGGCAGTATGGAACCCGCTATTCCTGTGGGCAGCGCCGTCTACCTGCAGAGCGCGGCGCCGGAAGCGGTGAAGGCAGGAGATGTGATCGCCTTTTATAAAGGCAGAGGCGTGGTAACCCACAGGGTGGTGGAAAACAAGACTGTATCCGGGGAATTCATCACAAAGGGAGATGCCAACGCGGAAAATGATATGGAGCCGGTGCCCTATGCTGCCATGCTTGGAAGGATGGTTGTATCGGTGCCTGTCTTGGGTACCGTGATGGCGGTCTGTTCCGGCAGCATGGGCAAGGCCTACCTGGCAGGCGGCGTGGCAGGTGCATTATTTCTGCAGCTGCTGGCGGGTATGCTGCGGAAGGAAGGGAGGGAGCAGTAACAAGGTTTCACTGCGTGATTCTTTGGCAGCTGTTTCCTTCAGGAAGGCAGGCGGAACCTGTGTCGGTTCAAGTGAATATTTCATTAATAAAAGGACATTTTCCTGAAAGATAATTTCGGGGAAATGTCTTTTTCAGACTGCGGGCGCATACCCTTTGTTCACGTAACAGTTCCGGCAGGCCACGAAGCGGCTGCTCGTTCACAGAATTTTCATGATCTTTTGTCTATTAAGTTATTGACAAATACTGTAAAATGAGATATTGTTAGTAAGCTAACATGTTTGTTAGTTTACTAACAATACTTTAAAGTTTTCGGAAAGGAAGGAGCTTATGGAAGAATGGAAAAGAAACAAAAAATCGCTTTTGTGCTGCGCGCCATTCAGAATCAGATTAAGCTGATTATCTGCTATACCCTTCCAAAGTGTGAGAAAGGCCCCAAGAGCCAGCTCCAGGGCGGCATCCTGGGATATCTGTACCATCACCAGGAGCAGCCGGTTTATCAGAGGGACCTGGAAAAGGAATTTCGCATTTCCCGGGCCACGGCCACCAATACCTTACAGGTGATGGAGCGGGAGGGACTTGTCATGCGCAGGGCGCTGGACAGAGATGCCAGACTGAAGCGGATTCAGATGACGGAAGAGGCCATACAGGGGCACAGACGGATGGAAGCCCACATGGAGATGATGGAGAACTGCATCACCAAAGGGATGACGGAGGAGGAGGTTCTGCAGCTGTCCCGGCTTTTGGGAATGGTGATGAGGAATCTGGAAGAGATTGCCGCAAAGTACACAGAGCCGCCGACGGAGACAGGACTGCCGGAGGAGGAAGAAGCTCCTTCATGAGGGGGAAGCTGTGATACAAAGTTGACAGAAAGAGAGGAATTATAAAATCATGTTAAAGACACTGGGAGCCCAGATTAAGGAGTTTAAGAAAGACTCTGTCCTGACCCCTGTATTCATGATCGGAGAGGTGATCATGGAAACGATTATCCCGCTGCTGATGGCGTCTATCATAGACAATGGCGTTACGGCGGGCAATATGAACCATATTTATCTGATTGGAGTTCTGATGTTGGGGACGGCTCTGTTAAGCCTTACCTTCGGCATCCTGGGAGGGCAGTTCGGCTCCCGGGCTTCTGCGGGCTTTGCCAGGAATCTGCGGAAAGCCATGTATGAGAACATCCAGACATTCAGCTTTTCCAACATTGACAAATTCAGTACGTCCGGACTGGTAACCAGGCTCACCACAGATGTGACCAATATTCAGAATGCCTATCAGATGATCCTGCGTATGTGCATGCGGGCGCCTGCCACTTTGATCTGCGCCATGTTCATGTCCTTTATGATCAGTCCTAAATTGGCAAGTGTGTACCTGGTAGCTGTGGTGATTTTAGCCTTTGTGCTGGGACTTATCGTAAGCCAGGCCACAAAACATTTCTCCCAGGCGTTTCCGAAATACGATGCGTTGAATGAAAGTGTACAGGAAAACGTATCTGCCATTCGGGTGGTGAAGGCTTATGTCCGGGAGGACTACGAGGTGGAGAAATTCAGGACAGCCAGCAACAATATCTATAAGATCTTCTGCAAGGCGGAGGGCATTGTCATCTGGAACAACCCGGTGATGAACTTTACCGTATATACCTGTATCCTGGCTATCAGCTGGATGGGAGCCCACATGATCGTCCAGGATACCCTTACCACAGGACAGCTGATGAACATGCTGACCTACTGTATGAATATTCTGATGAGCCTGATGATGCTGTCCATGATTTTTGTCATGATCACCATGTCCATGGCCAGTGCGAAACGAATCTGTGAAGTTCTGGAGGAACAGCCGGAACTGCACAATCCCCAGGAGCCTGTGGGTCAGGTGAAGGACGGCAGCATCCGTTTTGACCATGTGTCCTTCAGCTATAAAAAGGATGCCCAGGATTCGGTTTTGAAAGAGATTGATTTGGAGATCAAGTCCGGTGAAACCATCGGCATCATCGGAGGCACCGGCAGTGCAAAGTCCAGTCTGGTGAATCTGGTCAGCAGACTCTATGACGTGACGGAGGGAAGGCTGCTGGTAGGCGGCGTGGATGTAAGGGATTATGATATGGAAACTCTGCGCAACCAGGTGGCAGTGGTGCTTCAGAACAATGTGCTCTTCTCAGGTACCATCCTGGAAAACCTGCGCTGGGGTGATCGGGATGCTACAGAGGAGGAATGCAGAAGGGCCTGCGAGATGGCCTGCGCCGACGAATTCATTCAGAAGATGCCCGAGGGTTACAATACTTACATAGAACAGGGCGGCACCAATGTGTCCGGCGGCCAGAAGCAGCGTCTCTGCATTGCCAGGGCCCTTTTGAAGAAACCCAAGGTCCTGATCCTGGATGATTCCACCAGTGCAGTGGACACGGCCACAGATGCCAAGATCCGAAAAGCTTTCGCGGAAGCCATTCCCGGCACCACAAAGCTGATCATTGCCCAGAGAATTTCCAGTGTAGAGCACGCAGACAGAATCATCGTCATGCATGATGGGGAAGTAAACGGTTTTGCATCCCATGAGGAATTGCTGAAGACAAATGAAATTTACCGTGAAGTCTACGATGCCCAGATGAGCGGCAGCGGTGACTTTGATGAATAACATTTTGGTGTAACGATTGTACGCAGTTAGTATAATAGTCCAGCGACTTTACCCTTTAGTGCCGTCGCGCAGCGACTATATTAGGAGGTTTCAATATGGCGGAAGAAAAGACAACAAAAGCAAATCAGTCTCCCGGCGGTCATGGCCCCGGCGGGCCAAGGGGAGCCCGGGGCCCCAGGCCCAAGATCGAAAATCCCGGCAAAATTTTTAAACGGATCATGCACTATACCCTAAAGGATTACGCGGCCGGGTGGATCACGGTTGTGGTGTGTATCCTGGTATCGGTTTACTGTAGTCTCCAGGGAACCATGTTTATGCGGACTTTGATTGACGACTATATCCTGCCTTTGATGGGAAAGGAGAATCCGTCCTTTGACACTCTGGCGGCAGCTATTTTCCGGGTGGCGGTATTTTATGCCATGGGTGTGGCAGCATCCTTCATTCAGTCCAGAGTCCTGGTCAACATCGGTCAGGGAACCCTGCGGAATATCAGGAACGATATGTTTGAGAAGATGGAAGCCCTCCCCATCAAATATTTTGATACCCACGCTCACGGCGATATCATGTCCATGTATACCAATGACATTGACACCCTGAGGCAGATGATCAGTCAGAGTATCCCCCAGATGCTCAACAGTGTCATCACAGTGGTAAGCGTTTTCGTGTGTATGCTGGTGCTGGACATTCCGCTGACCATAGTGACTTTGCTGATGGTGGGGCTTATGCTCTTTGCCACAAAGAAGATCGGCGCCCTGAGCAGCCGCTATTTCCTGTCGCAGCAGAAGGCCATCGGCGCTCTGAACGGCTGCATTGAGGAGACCATGACAGGCCAGAAGGTGGTGAAGGTATTCTGCCATGAGGAGGAAAGCCTGAACCAGTTTAACGAGCTGAACGACCAGCTGTTTGAAAGCGCCTACCAGGCCAACCGTTTTGCCAATATCATGATGCCTGTGAATGCCCAGCTGGGTAATTTAAGCTATGTGGTCTGTGCCGTGGTGGGCGGCATTCTTACCATCACCGGCGTATCCGGACTGACTCTGGGAGGCCTGGCCAGTTTCCTGAATTTCAACAAATCTTTTAATATGCCCATCAACCAGGTGAGCATGCAGTTCAACAGCATCATCATGGCACTGGCCGGGGCGGATCGGGTATTTAAGCTCATGGACGAGAAGCCTGAGGTGGACGAGGGCTATGTGGAGCTTGTGAACGCGGTCAGGGGTCCTGACGGGGAACTGACGGAGAGCAAAGAGCGCACCGGACTCTGGGCCTGGAAGCATTACCACAAGGCGGACAATACCACTACCTATGTGGAATTAAAGGGAGATGTGGTATTTGATCATGTGGATTTCGGCTACAATGACGATAAAATGATTCTGCACGATGTGGAGCTGTACGCCAAACCCGGACAGAAGATTGCCTTTGTGGGCGCCACCGGCGCAGGCAAGACCACCATCACCAACCTGATCAATCGTTTCTACGATATTCAGGATGGGAAAATACGGTACGATGCCATTAATGTGAACAAGATCAAGAAAGCGGATCTGCGCCGTTCCCTGGGAATTGTGCTCCAGGATACCCATCTGTTCACCGGAACCGTCATGGAAAATATCCGCTACGGCAAGATGGACGCCACAGATGCGGAGGTGAAGAAGGCTGCGGTGCTGGCCAATGCCCACAGCTTTATCCGCAGACTTCCGGATGGCTACGACACCATGCTCCATGGAGACGGCGCCAATTTAAGCCAGGGACAGCGCCAGCTCCTTGCCATTGCCCGGGCGGCCATTGCGGACCC
This sequence comes from uncultured Acetatifactor sp., assembly GCA_910580225.1. Taxonomy (GTDB): domain Bacteria; phylum Bacillota; class Clostridia; order Lachnospirales; family Lachnospiraceae; genus Acetatifactor. The sequence goes on along the minus strand of CAJTXE010000046.1, from coordinate 8,220 downwards.
TCCGGTGCTGATTCTGGACGAAGCCACCAGTTCCATCGATACCCGGACAGAGAAGCTGGTTCAGCAGGGTATGGATGCCCTGATGAAGGGGCGCACCAATTTCGTCATTGCCCACAGGCTCTCCACAGTGAAAAACAGCGACTGCATCATTGTCCTGGAGCAGGGCCGCATCATTGAGAAGGGCACCCATGACCAGCTTATCGAGCAGAAGGGCAAGTACTACCAGCTCTATACAGGCAATGCTGTCACCTGACCATGTATTATATCCTGTGACCGGTTTTGATGATAGGGCTTAAGGGTTTATAGATCAGCAGGGTAACAATGGAGACGCTGGTGCCCTTGATCAGATTCAGGGGTGCCACACAGGCGGCTACAAAACTGACAATATTTCCTTCCTGTGCAAGGGGATTGACCGCAGTTCCCATAGCCAGCAGGTTTTCCAGGGGCAGACCGTATAGCTTGGAGAAGGCCGGAAGCAGATAGACGGCGTTGAAAGCCGTGCCGAATATAGTCATAACCAGCGTTCCGGTGATGCAGGCTATGATGGCGTTCTTCTTGTTTTTGCGGAATGCGTAAATCACCGATGCAGGCAGGATGAAGCTGCAGCCGATCACAAAGTTGGCCAGATCTCCCACGAAAGCCGTGGAGGTGCCCTTGATAAACAGCTTCAAAAGGATCTTGATGAATTCCATCATGACGCCGGCTGCCGGTCCAAAGGCAAAGGTGCCTACCAGGATGGGCAGTTCGCTGAAGTCAAGTTTATAAAAGGATGGTGCAAAAGGCAGTGCAAAGTCAAACAGATGCAGCAGCATGGCAACTGCGGAGAACATTCCGATCATGGCTATTTTTCTGGTACTGAAGATGGCTTCCCGCACATCGTTTTTCTTACGCGCCGCTTTTTCCAGAAATACTGCCACGACGAAGAGCAGCACGATGATCAGCAGGAAGCTTAGGACATACATTGCGTTTTCCGCAATTGTTTGGAACAGTTCATTCATTTTTGTTTCCTCCGTTTTTGGGATTTTTGTTTGGAAAATTCTTCTTGATTCTTCTTGAGAGATGAATTTCACAGGGAAATAACACATAAAGCCCCGGATCAGAAAGATCCGGGGCAGTCTCTGCACACTTGCCAGCTGCAGCCCGCATAAAGCAATACCCGGCCACAGGAATTCCTGCATCCGGTTTGACGGCTCTGCAATTGCGCGTTCTTCTTTCATCCAGACTTTACTGTTGGTCTCGGACTTTCACCGAGTCAGCCGTGACAGCAACTGCTCTCAACGAGGCATTTTTCTGTCACGGGTCGCGGACTGTACCGCCAGTAGGGAATTCTAGCTTACGAAACCACCTGGTTCATAAGAGTCACCCGACCCCGAAGAATTTTCTTTTTTACAAGCGCCATTATAATACGGTTTCGGACAGAATGCAAGAGGAATTTGCATGTTTTTCCCTTGCTTTTTTATCTTTTTTAGAGTAAAATGACACACAGAACGGATGGAGATATGAAGGGTGATACAGAATGCTTGATATAACCGTAAAAATTGAGGCGGGAGATCTGTACGACTATATGCTGATGCATTCCTATAACAGTCCTGCGGGGCTGGTGGGGAGTGCATTCGGTGCGATTCTGATTTTGTTTGCCATGGCGACGCAGCAATGGCTCTTTATTGTGCTGGGATTGGTGATGCTTCTGTACCTGCCGTGGACACTTTTTCTGAAGAGTAGAAGCCAGATCCTGAACAATCCTGTTTTTCAGGAACCGCTCCGCTATATTCTGGATGAAGAGGGGCTGACCGTGAGCCAGGGAGAGGCCAGTGAGAAAATGGCGTGGGAAGATATGCATAAGGCGGTATCCACAGGAAGGAGTATCATTCTCTATACTTCCCGTGTGAATGCAACCCTGTTTCCGAAGCGTCAGCTGGGGGATCAGAGGATAGCAGTGGTGGAGATGATTTCGACCCATATGTCACCCGGGAAAGTAAAGATACGGTCTTAAGCCGGTGTATGACGGCGGGAAGGACGGTTTAAATACGCTTCAGGTCTTCCCCATCTGCAGGAAATGAAGGGGAAACCGTCCGGAAATGAACGGGAGAGACTGGCATGGAAATGGAAGCAATTTTGTCACAATTGAAAAAGAATGGAACAGCTGAGGCGGAAGTTTTTTCCCCGGAAGATACCTTTGCGTTGGGGAAAAAGCTGGGGGCAGAGAGCATGGGGGGACAGGTCTATACACTGACCGGAGATCTGGGAGCGGGCAAGACTGTGTTTGCGCAGGGATTTGCAGCGGGACTGGGGATCCGGGAGCCGGTGAACAGTCCTACTTTTACGATTCTGCAGATTTATGAGGGAGGGAGGCTTCCTCTTTACCATTTTGATGTGTATCGTATTGCGGATCCAGAGGAGATGGACGAGATAGGTTATGAAGATTACTTCTACGGAGAAGGGGTCTGCCTGGTGGAATGGGCGGAGCTGGTTCAGGAAGTATTGCCGGAGAACCGGATACGGATTTGCATTACCAAAGCTCCGGACAGGGGATTTGATTATCGCAGGATTGTGATTTCAGAGGGCCGGGAACCTTAGAACAGGTTCGAAAATTGCTTTCCTCCAGGGATGCCTTCCATTTCGCGGGAGGTACCGGTGAGGGAGAATGCATTTTAAACATGTTCCAGGGTGCACACCCGGTTAGAGGAAACGTATATTGGAACAGGGAGTAGAGGAAGATGAAGATACTGGGGTTAGACAGTTCGGGCCTCGTGGCAAGCGTTGCAGTAGTGGAAGACAATGAACTGATAGCAGAATATACCACGAATTATAAGAAGACACATTCCCAGACACTTCTCCCCATGCTGGATGCGGTGCGGAATCTGATCGAATTGGATCTGGATACAGTGGATGCCATTGCCGTTGCTTCCGGCCCGGGTTCTTTTACGGGGCTGCGTATCGGGTCGGCTACCGCAAAGGGACTGGGACTGGCATTGCAGAAGCCGCTGGTGGAGGTGCCTACCCTGGAGGGACTGGCCTGGAATCTGTACGGATCGGAAAGAATCGTATGCCCGCTGATGGATGCCCGGAGGAATCAGGTATATACGGCAGCTTATGAATTTCTGCCTTCCGGGCAGGATTTTCGGCTTCATACGGTGATTCCCCGGAGTCCCATGGATATCGGAGAGATTTTGGAGCTGTTGTCCCGACTGGGAAGAGAGGTGGTTTTTCTGGGGGACGGAGTACCGGTCTACCAGGAGAATATCTGCCGATACGGCAGTCTTTCCAGTTTTTTCGCAGGCCCGGGTAATAACCGCCAGAGGGCGGCCAGCATCGCGGCACTGGGGGCCGTTTATTATGCGGAAGGCAGAATCGTCACAGCTGCGGAACACCGCCCGGAATATCTGCGAAAAAGTCAGGCAGAGCAGGATGCGGAGAAAAACGGGGCATAAGTTTGGCTTCTCCCGCCAGAAAATGATTGGGGAGTTGTCTATTATTTATTTGCTGTATTGTGCCGAAATAGAAAACGGAGTATTTATGCGGATTGAGATCAGGAAACTGCAGGAAGCAGATATCGGTATTCTGGCGCAGGTGGAAGCGGAAGCATTTTCCATGCCATGGACGGAGAAGGCTTTTCGTGAACTGCTGGACCACGACTACTGCCATTATCTTGTGGCGCTGGCCGACGGCCGGCCGGTGGGTTGCTGCGGTTACACCCACATCTGCGGGGAAGCCTGTATTGATAATGTTGTGGTGGACCGGCAGTACCGAAATCAGGGAATTTGTCAGGCCATGCTGAGGGAGCTGATTGCCGGAGCGGAAGCGGATGGTGTGGAAGCGTTTACACTGGAGGTTCGGGTCAGCAATGCAGCTGCTATCCATATTTATGAAAAAGAAGGTTTTTGTTCTGTGGGAATCAGGCCCGGATTTTACGAAAAACCGCGGGAAGATGCCATGATTATGTGGCGCAGAAATATGTGATTCCAACACTTACCAGACGTATTTGTGTATATTTTTAGTATAATGGATATGGTTCCGACAGAGAGGAACCGGAGGCCAGATAAGGCATGAGTGCTTTTATCATGCTAAGCATATGCATGAAGGGAGAAAAGTATGCGTAAATACGGAGAGGGACAGGAAAAAAAGCTGATTCAGGTAGTCTGCAATCAATGCGGCAGGCCTTTAAAGGTGGAAAACGGATATCTGAAGGAGTATTGTTTCAGTGCAGATACCGTTTTCGGATATTTCAGCCGGAAGGACGGCGTCAGACACCATTTTGATCTCTGCGAGGAATGCTATGATGCTCTGACAGCCGGATTTGCTCTGGAAGCGGAAGAACAGGAAGAGACAGAACTTTTATAAAATAAAACAGGAAGGAAGCTTTTTCGGCGGACAGCCGAAAAAGCAGATGGGAAGAGGAAGGGCGACATGCTGGATGTAAGTCTGCTGGGAACGGGAGGGATGATGCCGCTGCCATATCGGTGGCTCACATCCTTGATGCTCCGCTATAATGGAAAAAGTATATTGATTGACTGCGGAGAGGGAACGCAGATTGCACTGCGTGAGAAGGGGTGGAGCCCCAATCCCATAGATATTATCTGTTTTACCCATTATCATGCAGACCACATCAGCGGTCTGCCCGGTATGCTTCTCACCATGGGGAACGCAGAGCGAAAAGAACCGCTGCTTCTCATAGGACCCAGAGGATTGACTAAAGTGGTCAGTGCACTGCGTACCATTGCGCCGGAGCTGCCGTTTGAAGTTCGCTGTCAGGAGATTGGGGAGGAGGAGCAGATTTTTCCGTTCGAAGGCTTTCAAATCAAGGCTTTCAGGGTGAGTCACAGTGTGGTATGTTATGGTTATTCCATGGTGGTGGAGAGAGCCGGACGGTTCGACAGGGAGCGGGCTCTGGCAGGGGAGATTCCCATGAAACTCTGGAGCCGCCTGCAGAAAGGGGAGACGATTGAACAGGACGGTATCCGATATACGCCGGACATGGTGCTGGGGCCGCCCCGAAAGGGGCTGAAGGTGACCTATTGCACAGACAGCAGGCCGGTAGATGCCATCACAGTCAACGCCCAGGGGTCAGATCTGTTGATTCTGGAAGGAATGTACGGCGAACCGGATAAGCTGGTGAAGGCAAAAGAGAACCGGCATATGACCATGTATGAAGCGGCCAGGATTGCGAAAGCTGCCGGGGTGCCGGAATTGTGGCTGACTCATTACAGTCCGTCTCTGATGCGTCCGGAGGAGTATCTGGGGGATGTGAGGAAGATTTTTCCTGATACAATCGCTGCCAGGGACGGAAGAACCGTCGAATTGAATTTTGAAGAGGAATAGAGGGGGAAGCTGATGAAGAAATCTACCGTAAAAGTGACAATTATCATCGCAGTGTTGTTGGTGGTAGTGGTAGGCTATTATGCCTATCTGTCAGGTAAATCCAGAAATGCTGCAAATGAGGCAAAAATGACCCAGACGCAGCTTGTCTTAAGCCGGGATATTCAGAATGACTATCCGCCGACAGTCAAGGAGGTTATTAAATATTATACCGATATTCAGAAGTGTCTCTACAATGAGGAATGTACGGATGAGGAAGTAGAGCAGCTGGGACTGCGGGCCAGAGAACTCTATGATGCGGAATTGCTGGAAAATAACGAAGAATCCATGAACATATTGCAGCTCAAGGCCGATGTGGCATCTTTTCGGTCGGAAGGAAATAAGATCAATTCCGTAGCAGTTTCCTCCAGTGTCAATGTGGATACTTTTACGGATGACGGGTATGAGTTTGCCAGAATACAGTGCAGCTATACAATGATTGAGGGCGGTAAGAGCAAACAGACATCAACCATTTATCTGCTGCGCAGGGATGAGAACAGGCGCTGGAAGATTTATGGCTGGGATCTGGCGCAGAACGTGAATCCGGAGTAAAGCCGCCCTGGGGAGTGTCGACAGCACAGGAGAGAGGCGCTCTGTACCCTGGGCAGAAGGGGAGAAGAGGAAAATTGGGAAAATATGATGATGGGGATGTCTTAATACTTGCGATTGAGACATCCTGCGACGAGACAGCAGCTTCCGTGGTAAGAAACGGCAGGAAGGTGCTGTCAAATGTTATATATACACAGATTGCACTGCACACCCGGTATGGCGGGGTAGTGCCGGAGATTGCTTCCAGAAAGCATATCGAGAAGATTAATCAGGTCATTGAGGAGGCACTGGATCAAGCCGATGTTAGTTTGTCAGATGTGACAGCTGTGGCGGTGACCTGCGGGCCTGGCCTGGTGGGGGCATTGCTGGTGGGAGTGGCGGAGGCCAAGGCGATCAGTTTTGCCGCGGGACTGCCGTTGGTGGGAGTGCATCATATCAGCGGCCATATCAGTGCTAATTACATCGAGTATCCGGAGTTGGAGCCCCCTTTTGTCTGTCTTGTTGCGTCCGGAGGACATTCTCATCTGGTGGTGGTAAAAGATTACGGAGTGTATGAGATTATCGGCAGAACCAGGGATGATGCGGCGGGGGAGGCTTTCGACAAGGTGGCGCGGGCTATCGGACTGGGTTATCCGGGAGGGCCGAAGATTGACAGTATTTCAAAAGAGGGCAATCCCGATGCTGTTCCATTTCCCAGAGCAAAGGTGGGGGAGAGTGAATATGATTTCAGCTTCAGCGGTCTGAAGTCTGCCGTGCTGAATTATCTGAATTCTTGTCAGATGAAGGGGGAGGACTATTCTCAGGCGGATGTGGCGGCGTCATTTCAGAAAGCCGTGGTGGATGTGCTGGTGGAACATTCACTCCATGCGGTAAAAGAATTCGGTTATGACCGCTTTGCAATTGCAGGGGGTGTGGCTTCCAATTCAGCTCTGCGGGAGGCTTTTGAACGGGAATGCAGAAAAAGGAAAATTGCATTTTACTGTCCCTCGCCCCTTCTCTGTACGGACAATGCGGCGATGATCGGGGCAGCCGGCTATTACCAGTATATCAGAGGAGCCTGCAGCAGTTATGATTTGAATGCGGAGCCAAACATGAAGCTGTAGAGGGAGGAGTATCTGCCCATGGATAAGAAGAGATGTACTGCAGTGGTATTGGCGGCAGGAAACGGCAGCCGAATGAAGAGCAATGTGGCAAAGCAGTTCCTGCTTCTGGATGGGAAACCGTTGATCTGGCATGCTCTTCAGGCAGTGGAAGCGTCGGCGATTCTCGATGACTGCATTCTGGTTACGGCACAGGAAAACATTCCCTATGTACGCCATGAAATTGTGGAGAAATATGGGTTCTGCAAAGTGGATGCCGTCATTGCCGGCGGACGGGAGCGTTGCTTTTCCGTGGCAAATGCCCTTGAACAGATGGAAAACGGCGTGCTGCGTATACCCAATTATGATGGTTATGTCTTCATTCATGACGGCGCCAGACCTTTTCTGACGGAGAAAATGCTGCAAAGCACCTATGATGCGGTTCGGCGGTATCATGCCTGTGTAGCGGCGGTTCCGTCCAAGGATACCATTAAACTGTCGGATGAGGACGGATATGTCTGTTCTACTCCGGACAGAAACCGTCTCTGGAGTATTCAGACTCCTCAGGTATTTGATACGAGGCTGATTACCCGGGTCTATGGACAGCTTCAGCAGGAGTGGGACAGTCTGCAGAGACGGGGGATCAGAATAACTGATGATGCCGGTGTAGTTGAGCTTTTCTCAGACACCAGAGTGAAATTGGTGGAGTCTTCTTATGAGAACATTAAGATTACGACTCCGGAGGATCTGGATATAGCGGAAAGTATACTGAAAAAGGGCCGAAAAATCAGTTGAAACAAGCTTTCAAAAAAAATTGAAAAAAATTGTAAAAAAGGTGTTGACAGAAAAAGGGTTTTTTGATAATATAGTCTCTGCCGCGAGGGAACAGCGGCAGACAGCAATACATGGAGAGATATCGAAGTGGTCATAACGAGGCGGTCTTGAAAACCGTTTGTCCGCAAGGGCGCGTGGGTTCGAATCCCACCCTCTCCGCTGGAGATACCTTCTCCGGAAGATTTATTTCATAGAACATAATGTAATACGGTAAGTATTATCAGCGTTTGGAGAAGTACCCAAGATGGCTGAAGGGACACCCCTGGAAAGGGTGCAGGTCGTTAATAGCGGCGCGAGGGTTCAAATCCCTCCTTCTCCGTTTACGGTTTAAAGAAACCGTATAAACGATGAACCTTGACAAATGAACAGTAATGCAACCCTGAAAATTCCAAAATAAAGGGCG
>CAJTXE010000045.1:28700-34196 GCA_910580225.1 uncultured Acetatifactor sp. | reverse complement strand
TGTGCCTAATTTTGTGGTATGACTATAAAATCTAACCGCACAGGTGGAAAAATTTCGGAACAGAGCAAGCAAACTACACTCGCCCCATCCCGATCACAAACTGACTCTCTCTTCTTGCCCCGAATCAGAATCCTCCATCAGCAGATCACATCCATTCCCCGACAGCCTCTTCACCTCTCTTCATGCCGTTTCTCTTTCCCTTCAGCTATTCTCCTCTGCGCATCCTTCTTTGCAGCCTCTTCTTCCTGAACTGATTCCACACCTTGCTCCTGAAGGAACATCTCGACATTCTTCAGCACCTTCTGGTACTCCTGCATCTCTGAACGGGCTTTGTGGAACTCTGCATAAGTTTCCTTTTTCTCTGACAACACCTGCGCATATTCCGCTGTCAAGTCCTTAACCCTTGGCAGCTTCTCCATCCTCAGCTGACTGAAAGCATTCTTTGCCGCCTTGTGTAGCGTTACCGCCTCCCGATGCTCTTCAAAATACCTTTTGCTATAACCAGACTTTCGATATTCGACATAGACATGAAAAGATGCAGCAGAAGGGTGCCGGATATCAAAGGGGTAAGCAATCACATCATTCTTTTGATGCCGCCCGGTTATATGCTGGTACTGCCTTTTACTCAGCAGAAATTTCTCATCTACCGTCATGGGATCACACTCATAGGCAGTTACCAGTTCTCCCTTCTCGGTCTTTTCAGGATTGGATGCATAATCCGTTCTCTCCTGCAGACATTGCGCCAGAGTCTTACCCTTGTTAATGTGCAGTGCCATCAGCCGGGTAGCTGCCATGGTGTTCCCCCTTTCCATTCAATATCAGCACAGACAAACGGCAGAAAACCCCGAAAGATTTTCTGCCGCAAATCGATTTGTCTCAATATAATCAGTGAAGACCTGCATTCAATAACAAACATAGTATCCCAAACATATTTTTACCATCACGCATATTGTCGCAAGGGAACTCTCACCGTTCCTTATCTGCCAATAGAGAATAAAATGTTGCCCATGCACTTGGCTGCCCGACTCTTTCTTTCGGTAGATAAGATTTTGTAAGCGTACCCGACAGAACAACCCGTCCCATTTCATCTTTCGCTGAATTCAGATATTTCCAACCGGATTCCGTCTCAGGTGCATTTCCATCCGCCGCCATACCTACATTTCGCGGAGGCACCTGTGAGCAGTAACTATAAAAGTTCCTTTTGCGCTTCCAGGACAGCTTCCGGGTCTGTACTTTCCATAGCTTTCCGAAGCCAGTATTCCGCCTGTGTGCGGTTCTGCTCCACATGGATGCCCCGGTTATAGAAACGCCCCACCAGTTCCATGCCCTTTCCATAGCTGCTGTTTGCAGAATACAGGTACAGTTCATAGGCCTTTCCCAGATCGATTGCCGTTCCGTAGCCATAGTGATAGCAAATCCCCAAATTATAGGCAGCCTCCACATGTCCCATATCCTTTGCCCGAGTCAGCAGCTTCACAGCCAGTTCATTGTCCTCCGGGACTCCATCCCCATAGATATGTTTCATGGCAAGTTCATACAGACACTGGGCCTCTGTTTTATTTTCCATATCCTTTTCTTCTCTCATTGATTTCGTCTCCCACATAGCCGTTACAGATTTGTGTTATGCTTTTTGCAGCTTTCCTTGCGGAAAAATCCAACAGAAAAATGGCGGCTTTCATCCTTCTGCTTTTTAGATAAAAAAATAAATCCAGTAGCCTGATGGGGCTGTCTGAACCGTAAACTCAATACCGCATCAGCATAAAATTCACTGTCAGCCCTGCCGCAGTTCCCATGAGCAGCACCAGATCTCCCCGTCGGATTCTGCCCTCCTGAACGGACTCGCACAGCGCAAAGGGAACCGAGGCGGAGACCATGTTGCCGTATGCTGCCACCCGGTTTATGTAGGTGCCCTCCCTGAAACCCAGACGGGGCATGATGGTATCCAGGGCCTTACTGGCCTGATGGGGAACTACAATCTGTATCTCCTCCCGCGCAACCCCTGCCTCCCGGAGACAGTCCTCCACAAATTTCGGCAGCTTCCTGGCGCAGAGCCGCAGAATCCGGATTCCTTTCATGTCAAAATAGTAATCCTCCCGATTCTCATCTGTAAAAGAAAATGCGGGCAGCAGCCCTCCCCCGCCCCGGATTTCCGTGTCATGGGCGCCCTCTGACCAGGTGCATTGGCGCGCATAAAGGATTTCGGAAGCTTCTCCCGGTTCCGCCTTTACAAGCACGCCGGCGGCAGCGCCATCCGAAAACAGCTCATAACTCTCCTTCTGGCCCGGATTCAGCGCAGCGGAGGCCGTGTCGCCGGATAGAATCAGCACTGCCCTGTACCGCCCGGACTCTATCATGCAGGACATCACATCCAGGGCGCTGATGAAACTGGTGCAGGTGGTGTTGATATCCATGGCAGGGATATCCGTTCCCCTAGCCATCCGCTCATGAATCAGGGCCGCATTGCAGGGAATGGCCTGAAGCGGTGTGCCCATGGCGCAGACGATGCAGTCCACGTCCCCCATGTCCATACCGGCTTCCGCCAACGCTTTTCCTGCTGCTTCTTCCGCCAAATCCAACAATGTCTCCCCTGCCTTAAGCCGATATCTGGTCTCCCCCGCAAAGACCGTCTCGCCGCCTGCCAGAGCACGCCCCATTCCTGCCAGTTTCACATGTCTGCTTATCTGTCCCTTTGTCATCTGTGTTTTCACCCCTTCTGATTTTCCTTTTATTCTGTAAGTCTCCTCTAACCGAACTGCTTTTCCCTGGCCTTTTTCCGAAAAAACAATCTGCCTGATACCATTCCGAAATGCCTTTTCGGAAATCAGTGAAATGAGTCAATTAACTCTCTGAATATAATAATCTAACAGTTTATATATCCAATCTTGAAGTACTGAAAAACGAAAGCCTAACACACCTGCCTTCTCCGTATTAATACTATATTCTGATTCTCCATTATATGGCGCTTTTGCTCCGGTTTTGTCAACAACTGCCTTTGTTCCGGTTTTCTGTTCAACATACTCAATTATTTCTCTTATGGAAATAGTTCCTTCGGAGCTTCCATTGATTGCGCCTCTGATATCCTGCTCAACCAGAAAAGCCATAAACTTTCCGGCTTCATCAGAACGGATAAATCCCATCTGACTATTCAAATTGTCAATATCCATGGGGATAGATTTCATGGTATGTTCCACATAAAATGCCAATCTTTTTGTATAATCATCTTTTCCTACCACAAATGGATATCTTACCGCAATCCAGTTCCTGTCCCTATATTTCTGCCATAAAGCGCACTCTGCCTGCCGTTTTATTTCTCCGTATGAAAAATCTGTCCTATCACACCATACCAGTTCTTTCGAAACACCATCAAAATCAGATTCAACCGTATTCATGTGCTTAGGTTCATAGACTGCTGTGCTGGACATATGGATATATTTATCACAATTAACGGTTTCCATTCCATATTTTATATCATTTGAGCAGTAAGCAATTTTATCAATTACAACATCATAATGGCTGCTGCTCAAAGTCTTCATGCTCTGTTCATTTGTTCTCTCAATTATGATACGATTGACTCTGTTACCAAATACATCTGATCTGTTTCCCCGTGTAGCAATCGTCACATTATGGCCTTTTGCTAAAAGTTCATTTACCATATGTATGCCAAAAAACCTGGTGCCGCCTATTACCAGAATTTTCATTATTCACCCTCCTGCAAGCCCGATTGATATGCCGTTTATAAACGATTTGTCTGTGATTCGCATGTATATTCATTGCCCCTTTTCAGTACGTACACAATTCCGAAGAGAACCTTCGCGCACTGCCCTGGTTCACCGGATTCGCTGAATCCTCTTCAGCTTTTTCCCCACTTCCCAGTCATATGGAGCAAAGGCAATATCCGGCAGGACAAGCCTTCTGTCCCTGGCCAGTTTGCGAAATTCCCCAACCACGTTTTCCCTTTCCTCCTCCGTAAGATCGGCGTAGACTGTGATGCTCCTGTCTGGATTCTGCACCACCCGGTATTCCCAGGTGCTTTCCTTCCTCTTCCGGTCTGTTGGGCTTTCCCCGGAACTTCCGGTCTGTCTCCGGATTCCTCTCTCCCCTTTTGCCAAACCAAATTCGGAAGGGTCCGCTGTTTCTCTCCTGTCCATGTCCTGTCCCGGCTGCCCGGTTGCCGCTTTCCTGGTTCCCTTCTGTCTGGGCTGCTCGGTTGCCGCTTTCCTGGTTCCCTCCTGTCCTGGCTGCTTGGATGCCGCTTTCCTGGTTCCCTTCTGTCCCGGCTGCACTGACACCTCCCGTTTCTCCTGCCCCACCCCCGCAAAGAGGATACATCTGCGGATGAAGTCCGGAAAAATCAGCCTCTCTCTTCCCTGTTCGTCCAGAAACGAAAACATGTCGTCCTCCCTGCCCTCGATTTTCTCCAGAGCCAGGCAGGGGCTATTACAGCTGCAGGGCTGCTTTCGCTCCACCAGAATATCGTTCAGCCGATAACGGATCATCGGTTGAGCCTTTCTCTCAAAATCCGTCACAATAGGTACGAATCGCCGTCCTTCCAGGTATTCCCGCTGAATATATACAATGTCCTCATTCAGATGAAGGGTTCCCCGGGAACAGGTGGCAGCCAGGCAGCCCTCCGTACACTGATAGACCTGGTGAATCACCTTCTGCCGAAACACCTTTTTCAGATAGGACTCATCCCCTCGTTCCAGTACTTCCGCAATGGAAATCACCACCTGGGGAGAAATATGCAGGTTTCCCCGCTCCGCCTCTGCCCCAAGCATCAGAAGCAGGGATGGCTGCCCCACCAGAATCCTGGGTTTCAGTGCCTCCAGTCGCCTGACATGTTCCTCCATATCCCGATAGATATCGAAGAAATGGAACCGGATTCTCCTGGAATTTACCGCCTGGTACAGATTGCTGTCCGCCCGCATGAAAAAAGCAATGTCCATGGAATCCAGGATACTTCCCGGCAGAAATTTCGCCAACACATAGCCTGCCCAACGCACCTTCTCCCTGTCGGACACCAGGAATATGCCTCTGTGGCCGGAGGTACCGGAACTCAATCCCACCGTAACGCCTTTCAGCTTGGGGGCAAAATCCCGCTCCCGCTCTGCCCGGACCGCAAAAGCCTCCGCCTCCTCCCGGCTGATTCCCACCGTGTTCAGCCGATAGAAATGCTCCATCATAAAGGCCTTGTCTATCACAGGATAGGAAGAGAACTTCTTCATCCCTCTGTAAAGGGGCGAATGCTCCGCCACATATCGCAGATGCCTTCTCAACCTCCTTTTCTGTCGGCGCAGCAGGGCTTTCCTGTTCCGAAAGCAGCGGTTTTTCGGCAAAAAATATCTATAGTATAAGTAAAATTTCAGCACCTCCAACTGTTCAAACACAGCAGCACCTCCTCGTCCGTCCTGCCAGGGCGGCCCCAAATGCCCCCTGCCCGTTTATTTCCGTATCTGGCAAGTGAAGCAAATCAACATTTCCCACAGATGCACTCTG
>CAJTXE010000045.1:15060-28600 GCA_910580225.1 uncultured Acetatifactor sp. | reverse complement strand
CCCACAGATGCACTCTGCCCGCTTATTTCCATATCTGGCAAGTGAAGCAAATCAAATTCCCCACAATACCCCCTGCTTGCTTATTTCCATACCTGGTGGGTAAAACACACCCTGATCCGGGGATGGTCCCGTTTCATGCGGCAGATTCTCCTCAAGCTGTCCTCATAGGCGGCAAAATTATCCTGCAGCAGTCTGGGCAGCAGACGCATGCGGTTTGTGGCCCGCACCAGATCTCCTCCCCAACAGGCATCCGCCGCCAGAAAAAGGCTTACATCCGGTATCCACAGCCCCATCTGTCCCCTGGAATGCCCTTCCAGACGCACTCCGACAAGGCTGCCGTCCCCAAACAAATCGTACACTTCCTCAAAATACCCGCACAGAAAATGTTCTTTCAGCGGATTTTCCGGTATGATTTCCCTGCGGATACTGCCCTTCGGAGGCACCAGGGCCGGAAACATCAGTCTGCGGACGCCGGGATGGTGCAGCGCCTCCAAAGTTTCCTCAAAAGCCACCAGATCATATCCGGAAAACTGCGACAATCCCCCCACATGATCCGGGTGGGCATGGGACAACAGAATCATCCCCACGCTCTCCGGTGCAATTCCGTCCGCCTTCAGCCTCTCCGCTATCGTTTCCCCCGTTTCCAGTTGTACCGGATTCAGCAGACGGTATATCCGCAGTGCCATCCCGCCCCGGAAAATCTCCCGGGAGTAACCGGCATCATATAGAATATTGCCAAGTTCCCTGTGACGAATCAGCATGGCCCTGGCCGGGAACTGCCGTTTCTTCCAACCGGATATCCCGCTCCGGAAAATGATTCCCAGGTTATTGGTACAGGAGCCGCAGCGGTATGTCCGCACCTCCATTATTTTGCCGGGTCCCTGCAGATTGGCCGTTTTTCCTCTGCCTGCTTCCCGGCTTTGTCTCACAGGCTGCGTCCCAGTCCCGGCGCACCTGCGGCCTGCTGCCTTCTCTGCTCTCTCCTGCTTCGTCGGAGGCTTTAATGGGCTGCCTCCAGACGCTTTTCTTATGCTGCCTGCCAATGCTGCAATGTTCCTCTGCCCCGCACCGGCAGTCTCTCCCGTGCCATGTACCCCTTTCCACCACGCCCCGTACTCCCCAATGGATTCCGCCAGGGTTTTCTCCGGACGATATCCCAGAATCTCCCTGGCCTGGCTGATATCCATGGTCTGGGCATACCCCAGAGTACAGACCGTGTAGCGGGTCAGCGGCGGCTCCCCGGGCAGCCCGAATGTGCGGTAAAGCCGCTCCAACCCCTCTGCCGCAGCATACACCGCCCCGAAAGGAAGCCGCAGATAATGGGGCTGTTCTCCGATAGCCGCCAGGAATTGCTCCAAAATCCGGCCAAACGCCATGGGTTCTCCGTTGGTGATGTTGAATACCCTGCCGGAAGCCCCCGGAGCCTTCATGGCCAGTTCACAGGCCAGAGCCACATTCTCCACACTGGTGATGTCCACCAGGTTCCTTCCCTCTCGAAAAAGGGGAATGCCCGGCTTTTGGTTGGCTCTCAAGAGTCTGGGCACCAGACTGGTATCCCCGATGCCGATAAGCCCCCTCGGCCGCAGGATAACGGTCTCCAGGCCTTTGCCGTTCCACCTGCGGACCACCCCTTCCGCCATCAGTTTGGATTTGATGTAATAGTTCAGATCGTTTTGTTGGGGAGCCTGGTCTTCCCGGATGCAGTACTGGTCTTCCTTTCCCGTGTATATACTGGGGGAAGACACATAGACCAGACGCCGGATGCCTTTCTCCAGGCACAGTCCCGCCACAAGATTTGTACCCGCCACATTGGTTCGATAGAAATCTTCCCATTTCCCCCAAACAGTGGAAAGCGCGCCTGCATGGATTACATAATCCACTCCCTCAAAATAAGCAGCGCAGCTTTCTCTGTCGGTAAAATCCCCCGGACAAAACACAGCTCCGTATGCCGCAAGCTGCCTGCCCCTCTCCCGGTTCCGCCCCAGTGCACGCACCCTGTATGCCTTCACCAGACGCCGCACCAGGTATTCCCCCAGAAAGCCGGTGGCCCCTGTTACCAGAATTGTCTGTCTTCCTGTCAATTCCTCTGTATTTCCTGTTTCCTGTGCTTTTTCCATATGGTTCATCTCCGTTCCGTCCGTTATCTTTCTCCCGGCCTGATCCGGAACTTGCAGCTCCGGCACACCTGAATACCTTGCAATGGGCATCAGTTCATCCACCACAACCGGATCCACAATATAGGAATGGGGCAATGCGGGAATGCGGTTTACCGCCTCTTCTTACAGCCCCGGACTGCGCCGCTGCGTTTTTCCTGGAGCCCTTCCATGATCTCCAGTACTTCCCCCATGTGTACCGCCGTCATTGCCGCCCGTCTCTTTTCCTTCCAGTTTTTCCGCAGCTCCATGCATTCCAGAGCCTCCTGCCGCAGTGTGGCAGTATCGCCCAATATCCGGCCGAATCCAAGTCTCTGAAACCGTTCCGCATTCAGAAGCTGCTCTCCCTGTTGGGGACACAGCAGGCAGGGCACACCAAAATACAGCGCCTCATGGATGCTGTTCACTCCGCCTGCCGTGATAAAAAGGTCCGCATGACGCAAAACCGCACTTTGATCTACAAAAGGACGTACAATAAAATTGTCCGGAAACCTGCAGTTCTTTTCACAGACCAGAACTACACGGAAAGACTGCTTCCCGGAATCCCCGCCCTCACGGAAAGCGTTTCCTCCATCACCCAGGTCCCTTTTCCCGCCTTTGCCAGGTCCCCTTGCGGCAGCATCCAAGGCTTTGCCAAAGCTCCTCTCTCCAAGCGTCCCGCCCTCTTCAAAGTTTCTCCCGAACTGCCGGATTATTTCCCGCAGCAGCCCCTCATTTTCATTGAAAATCGTCCCCAGAGAGATATAGATCAGCCGCTCCCCGGAAGCAGGTTCCGGACAGGAGAAATCATTGCGTTCCACCGTTCTCCTGTGAACGGACAGCGGACCCAAAAACCTGTATTCTGCCCCGAACAGGCCTCCTCCCGGCTGAAACATACGGGAATAACCGCAGAGATTATAATCGCCCCTGTTCATCAGCACAGGCAGCAGTCCCAGTTTTTTCAGCCCATACGCCCTTCTTAACCGCCGCACATAGGACATTGCCCCAGGAAGCTCCCCCCCATAGCGCAAAAATCCGGCGAAAAATCCCGGCGCATATGCCCCCAGGCCCTTTTGCCAGGGTCCTGCAGGCAGAAAGCCGGATCTCCCCTTCCCTCCGGGACGCCCCCATGTCCAGTCAATGGCGGCAATGCTGTAGAAAGCAAAGGTGGGCACAGAAACCAGTTCCCCCACAGCCCTGCCCCACAGAGCCAGGGACTCAAACAATATGGCTGCGGGCCGTTCTTTCCCGGCCTGGCCCAGGAGCCTTGGCAGCAGTTCCCAGGTATATTGCAGAATCAGGCGGTAAAGCTTCAGAATCCGTTCCCCGTCTCTTAAGTCCAGTTCTTTCCAGTCTATGGGATAGGGACGATACTCACAGCCGTTTTCCTCAATCACTTTTCGAAAAGGCTCTGCGCTGTAATAGACCACCCGGAATCCTGCGGCCCCCAGTCGGCCTGCCAGGTACAGATTGGAAAGTGTGTGGCCGTAGGCCGGAATCCCATAGAAAAGCACTGTGCCCTTTGGTTTCTTCTCCATTCTCCCGTCTCCTCCTTTGCCGGAATCGGACTATGCCTGATGATCTACATTCCGGCAGATTCCCGCGAACACTTCCCACTGCGCAGGAATCATTTCCCCCGCAATTACGCCCAGTTTCCATGGCAAGACATTCCCCCTACGGAAACCATTCCCCCGCAATTACGCACTGTTTCCATGGCAAGACATTCCCCCTACGGAAACCATTCCTCCGCAATTACGCACTGTTTCCATGGCAAAGCCATTTCCCCATCCCACCAATCAAGCACCCGAAATCCCGCTTCTTCCAATGGTCCCGGCTTCCCTCTATGCCCGGAAATTATCCAGACGAAAAATCCATGCATCCGGAACGGCTTTCTCCATCAGCCCCCGGTTCAAATTGTACCAACTGCCGCACTTGTCCAGGATAATGGCGTCCGCAGTGACCACATTTTCCATGCGGGAAAGGACACTGTCCACGCCGGGGTGCAGCTCCACCTGAACCTGAACGCCGCGGTCCGCCGCCTTTTCCAAAATCAGCCCCCGAAGACGGCCGGAATTGGATACCTGCTGATCTAAGTAGAACAGGGCGCTCTTTACCCCCTGCTCCTCCATCCCATGCAGCACAAGCTCCACAGCCTGCACGGTCTTGTCCACAATGCGGTAGCTTCCCCGCAGTCCGGCCAGATCCCGAATCGTGCCGTCCATCCCCTCCAGAAGCAAAGAGCCTGACAGAGCCACCTCCAGAGTGATAATCGTATTAAAGCCGTCCAGAACAAGGGACTCCGGCGCCTGAATCATCCGTTTCCGCTCCCGTTCCTCCAACGCGGCCCGGGTGGACGTAATCCGCGCCAGGGCCGTTCGCTGCCGCGTTGAAAGCAGATGGTGGTCCCCCACAAAGGTGCAGGCGGATTTGGTGTCATACCCCCGGTTGATCAGAAACACAATCTCCCGGGCGGCGGCATTCATTTTTTCAGCGGCCCCGGGGCCAAATTCCACCACATCCTTTGGCTCATAGCCGCGTCTTACTGTTTCCATTTTTCCTATATCCTTTCCGCCTTCTATCCTTTCCGCCTTTTATCCTTTCCGCCTTCAAAGCCGGACCCCGGTTTCGCTCCGGGCATGGCTGCCATCCCGGACCTTCCCGCAGCTCCATCCGCCCCGGTTCTTCTGTCAAACCGAATCTACCCGTATAATCGGACGGTAAAAATGAAAATCATTATCCAACACGTCGTCCTCCTGTATTTCAGGCTTCCTGTGGGGAGAGCAGGGCAGATAACCCAGCAGAGGACCCTCGCCGCCGCAGATACAGCAGCCGCCGTCCCCGCCGCAGGTTGCAGCGGCATCCGCCTCCACCAATTCCTGTTTGTAAGGGTCATAGGCAATGGACAGCCCGAAGAAGTTCGGCTCCTCCATGTCATAGGGCCTGCCTGCATCCTCCGCCTCGCTGAAATGATAAAGATGCATATCGCTTTTCAAACCGTCTCCCCAGGGAAACAGGGTACGGCATCCGCCGCCGCAGAGATAGGCCCATTCATCCGCCGTGGGAAGGGAAAAGCCCTGTCTGTTCAGCAGCTCTTTCAGTTCATCGTAGGTCACATCATGATAGAGAAATGCCTCCCACCGGCCGTCTGTGCAATGAAACCGGGCGCAGCCTACCAGATTAAGCCCCCGCATTCCGGCGCGCTGATGCTCCTGAAACGCCTGCAGCCAGTCCGGATGTTCCAACAGCCGGGGATCCTGGAAACTCACCGGCTCCCATCCGATCTCTTCCAGTTTCCGCCCTGCCAGCATAGGCGCAATCGTAACCTGCCGGACCGGAGCCATATCCTCCCCAATGAATTCCTCCGGAGTCCCCTTATATTCATATTCTTCAAATACATCGTACAGTTCTTCCAGATTCTCTTCGTCCAATCCCGTTTCAAAGCGCTCCCAACCGATGGTGACGGTATCTCCGGGGACAAATACAAACTCCCTGCCGCCTTTTTCAAAGACGCCGGTGGTGCAGCTGCGGTCCCAACGGCAGAACCTCTGCAGCCCCTTGAACTGCAGCCCGTAGCGATCTGCCATCTCCTGCATAAGAGCCGTTTTATCCCTTTCGGTGAGTTTTTCAAAATACGGGCTGAGTAATGGATTGTTCATTTCATGCTTCCTCTTTTCTTTTATTCTATTCTTTCCGGGCTTTCAGGGCCACCGTCCCCGCATCCCGGCGGAACACATGGAAATCCGCCCAGGGGATATGGCTGTTTTCAAAGAAGGCCCTGGCCTGGGTTAAGACGGTAAGCAGGTCCCATGCGATAAAGTCCACATAGCCGCAGTAAATGCCGGTGGCCCCGCCGGTCAGAGTGACGCAGTCCCCGCCGGCGCCTTCCCGCAACGCTGCCTCCAGTTTGTCCCGAAAGTCAAAAATCTGCTGACTGCGGTTTTCGCCGGTAAAGCTCTCCAGGGGATAGCAGAAAAACCCCGCCGCAGCGCCGTCTGCGTGAAGCGCGTCCATATACCCGTTCTCATTGTTCAGATATTCGCTGACCAGAGCCGTGCAGTTGGTGGAACCGGCCAGGACATCCAGTCGCCAGTCCCCATTCGGGTCTTCATTGGGTTCCATGCGATAGCCGGTGTAGCTGCCCTCCAAATAAGCCTCCGGGTCAGACGAAAGGTCCAGTCCCATGTCCTGGAGCTTCCCAGGCAGTTCCGTCAGGAGAATGCAGGGTTCCTCCCCGGGTTCGTGAAGCACATGGAAGGCGTCTATGTATCTCATATGGGGAATCTCGCCCAATACCTGATCGGTGAGGGTTGTTAGCATCCACCATGCCCTGCCTTCCTCCTCCGAAAGCAGGGGCAGCAGCTTTTCGCAGTATGCAAAGAGGGCAAAGCTTTTCTCCCCTGTCTGTTCCAACCGGATCCGCACATCGTCCCCGGAAATCTCCCATTCGCCGGAGCGCAGGCCCATGTTCGCCGCAGGCTGACGGCCCACCAGGATATTCCAGTGCTCCAGTACCTCTGCAGGCGCATGCTTTTGAAAATAAACCAGTTCAAAGAGTTTGACCTTATCTCCCTCCGGAGTGAGAATCAATTCCGGTTTTCGGCCGTTGAAACCCATCTCAAAGGAAATATCCTCAAAGGCCAGGTTCAGAATTTGTTCGCACTTCCCGGTGAGTTCTTCCCCCCGTTCATGGTTCCTGTCTTCTTCCATAAAACGGCGCAGTTCCGCCTCCTGCTCCGCAAAGGCCGCCCATGTTTTTTGTGTCCGCTCCCGGAAATTTTCCCTGAAACGGGGCAGGGTAATGCGGTCCTCACAGCAGCCGATAAGCTCCTCCGTGTCCTTATCCCCGGGAAGGGCCTCCAACGCTCTGCGGAAATAGAACAGCCCACGGCCCTCCTGGTCCAGGTGGTAATAGGAATAGCCCATGCGGAAATTCCACACATGATCCCCTTCAAAATATGCCTCGTGGGGCTTCAGCAGGGCAAGGGCGCGCCTGATCATGGAAATGCCCCGGGGTTCCCCCGGATCCGCCAGATTGTTGTACGCCCGCGCCAGCTCGCTGTCCGTCTCCGGGGTGCGCGCCTGATCCGGGATGGCTTCCAATGCGTCGATGATCTTCTGATATTCATCCCTCTCATTCCAAATCCGGCACTGTTCCAACAGCTCCGAATACCGTTCCCCTTCCGGCTCCGCCCCGTCCAGGGTCCGGTACAACTCATTTTTCGTCTTACTCATCCGCTGTCTCTCCTGTTCCTTTGTCTTCTGCCGGAAAGGGCTGCCCCATTCAGGAGCACCAGGTATGAATATGCCTGATTTTTGAAGTGGAATTTCTGAATGCCACAGCCCCTTATCCCGCCTTTTCTATACCACCATGATACCATATCTCCCCGTTTATTTCCATCCTTTTGTTGCGCTCCGGGCCCGCATTACTGTTCACTGCGTCCATAGTTACAGATGTACGCAAAACAACTCGCGAAGGTACCTGTGAACAGTAATCACAGTTCAGCATCGTCAGGGAACCTTTTTCCCTCCCAGGCAAAAAGATATGCGGCGGGAGCTCTCCGAATTGTTACGAACTGTTACCACAGAATCTGAAAAGAACTCATCAAGCCTCTTGACAAAATCTTACTTGCCGCATATAATGACTATGCAAACAGTTTTAGTCAAACAGGAGGCATTGACGTGCCAAAAAGCTATTCGGAACAGGAACGGGAATATATCAGAAATCGGTTGAAGGAAGAAGCGGCAAAATGCCTGGCAAGTTACGGTGTCCGCCGCACTACGGTGGATGAAATCGTGAGACGGGTCAACATACCCAAAGGAACTTTCTATCTCTTTTATCCATCCAAAGAATTGCTGCTGTTTGAAGTGATTCAGGAACAGCAGGAATGTGTCAATCGTGAGCTGTACCAGGCCCTTTCCGGCATTGCAGGCGCGGCGCTTTCCGCGGAGAAGCTGACCGATGTGATCTTTGCATTTTATAAGAAGACAGAGGAAATGCTGATTTTGAAACTGATTGATGCAGGCGATGTGGAACTGCTTGTGCGTAAGCTGCCCCGGGAAATTGTGGAGGCGCATTTTCAGGAAGATACCCTGACGATCGAAAAAATGCTGGCCCTGTTTCCTTTTAAAAAAGAAACGGACACAAAGGTTATCAGCGCGGCCTTTCACGCGGTTTACTTTGCAACGCTGCATAAAGCAGAGATCGGCGAACAGTATGACAAAGCGCTGTATGCCCTGATTTATGGTATTGTGACACAGATTCTTTAAAAAGTCCGTCTGTCAGGCGGACTTATAACAGGCTTTTTATTGACTATTTATTTTGATTCAGTCAAACAGTGTGGAGGTAAATATGATTACGGTACAGAATCTATCATTCAGTTACACAAAAAGCCCTTTTATTTCCGACATGAATTTTTCCGTTTCAAAGGGGGAAATCTTTGGCTTTTTAGGTCCCTCCGGGGCAGGCAAAAGCACCCTGCAGAAAATTCTGATGGGAATGCTGCGGACATATCAGGGCTCCTGCCAGGTAAATGGTATGGAGTGCAAAAACCGAACAAGGCATTTCTATGAAAACATCGGTGTTGATTTTGAATTTTCAACAATGTACGAAAAACTCACCGCAAGAGAGAATCTGCAGTTTTTCGCTTCCCTCTACGAAAAAAAGCCCCGTCCCATAGACCGGCTTTTGAAAATGGCAGGGTTGGAACAAGACGCAGATAAGCGTGTGGCCGCTTATTCAAAGGGGATGAAATCCCGTTTAAACCTGATAAAGGCCCTGCTGCATGACCCTCTTTTGCTCTGCCTGGACGAGCCCACCAGCGGGCTTGATCCCACAAACAGCCGTTTGGTGAAAGATATGATTTTAGACGAAAAGGCAAAAGGAAAGACCATTCTTCTGACAACGCACAATATGCAGGATGCCGCCGAACTTTGCGACAGGGTTGCCTTTATTGTAAACGGCAGAATATGCGCACTGGACAGTCCCCGCAATCTGATTATGTCCAAAGGCGCGGCTTCCGTAACTTATACATGGTTTGAAAATGGGGAGCACAGGGCGAGCTGCCCTCTGGAACAAATCTCCTCCGATGCGCAGCTGAAACGTCTGATGGCCGAAAACCGCCTGCAGTCCATTCACAGCAGCGAGCCAAACTTAAATGATATTTTTATGGATGTTACCGGGAGGACCCTGTTATGAAGTTGAAACATTTGTTTTTCATGGACATGCGTTTTCAGGCGAAATACGGTTTTTACTTTTTATATGCGGTGCTGACTGTCCTTTATGTAGCTATTCTCCATGCCCTCCCCCGGAACTGGACAGAAAACGCCGCGGCAATTTTGATTTTCTCCGATCCGGCATCCATGGGTTTGTTCTTCATGGGCGCCATTGTCCTCTTGGAAAAAAGCCAGCATACCATCTGCGCCCTTGCCGTTTCCCCTGTCCGGGCAGCGGAATACATCCTTGCAAAAACCGCTTCCCTGTCAGCTGTTTCCCTTGTTGTGGCAGCGGTTTTACTGTCAGCCGCTGGCGCGGAGCATTTCCGCCCTGCACTGTTGGGCACCTTTCTGTCCAGTGTGCTGTTTACCTTGTGCGGAATCATTGCCGCCGCAAAAACGGCAAGCCTGAATCAGTTTATCCTGCGGACCGTGCCGGTGGAAATTGTCTGTTTTGTTCCTGCAATTTTACATTTATTTCAGGTAACGCCTGCATGGCTGCGGTATTATCCCATGAATGTCTGTATGGATATGATTTCCGGGCATTCCGTATCTGCAATCGGTATTTTCAGTGTAATGGCAGCGGCAGCAGTTTTATTTGTGTTTTCAGAATACCGTGTCCTGAAAATGTGGGACAGCATGGGAGGTGCCAACCTATGAAAGCAATCCGAGCAAGCTTTTTTCAAATGACAATGATCCTGCGGCGGGACATGATGCTGTTTGTATGCTGCCTTGCGCCAATTCCCGCAGGCTTCTTCTTTCGGTTTGCCATCCCTTTTCTGGAATCTCTTTTGACAGAGGGTTTTCACAGAGAGGCAATTCTATCTCCCTATTACAAGTTGATGGACATCCTGTTTGCCGTGCTCTCTCCCGCTATGTTCTGCTTTGTTTCGACCATGGTGTCTTTGGAGGAAGCGGATGAAAAGACGGCCGTTTATCTCTTTGTCACGCCTCTGACCAAAACAGGCTACCTGGCTGCCCGGTTTGGGCTTCCCTCCGCAGCCGCATTTTTTGCAACCTGCCTTCTGCTGCCGGCTTTTAAACTGACGGCCCTTTCTCCCCTTATCCTTTTCCTATTGGCAGCAGGGGGCGCCTTACAGGGGATGATTGTGGCCCTGCTTGTAATAACCATTTCATCCAACAAACTGGAGGGTATGGCAGCGGCAAAGTTATCTATGCTGACGGTTTTCGGCGCGGCTATCCCGTTTTTCCTCCGTTCAAATCTGCAGTATTTCCTATCCCCCCTGCCCGCCTTCTGGATCGGAAAGGCAGTTCTGCAGGACAGCCCCCTTTTCATGCTGCCCGCATTGGTTTTATCCGCTCTGTGGATCTGCGTTCTGCTAAAGGGGTATCTGCGCAAAGCATAGGCGGGACAGCCGGTGCGGATGCCGCTGCCCCCCTGCAGGCTTTCAGGTGGACAGGTCCACCTCGTCCCAGTCACACATGTCGTCGCAGCCTGCAAGCCAGAACAGGGAACGGTGGCGCTCCATGACCACCCCCGCATCCAAATTCCGGGGCGCGGGCATCCCCATCACCCGGGCGTCCACACAGGCCCAGTGAAGGCGGTAAATCAGATCGGCCTGCTCCAACAGCTCCTTCCGGGGGCGCAGCTTTGCCGCTGCCAGCAGGGCCTCCATGGTGGGATGGTTTTGCATCAGCCTGGCCGAAGCGGGCACATCGCAGATGCGGTCCGGCCAGAACAGATCGTCGGTCAGGCCCAGTGCCCACTCCATCACCCACAGATTCTCGTACTGCCAGGCAAACTGGATTTGCTCCTTTTCCGTGGAATCCGGATTGTCCAGATAGTTCTTTTCCTCCGGGGAAAAATACTCTTCCGCCCCGTAATCTGCAAGGATGGGGGCAACAAATTTCCGGGCATCTTCATAAGACATATGTTCTCCCACCCGGCATTCGGAGTACAGCGCCACAATCAGCAGCGCCGCAGCCCGGGCGCAGACCTCCTCCACCCTGCGGCCCGGTTCCTCTGCCTTTTCCCACAGCAGGGGAAGCCAGGGGGTGACGTAGATGCCCTTCTCCCGCAGCAGCTCCATGGACCGGTTCCGCCGCTCCAGGCTCTCCGGGGGCGCGTCCCTGGCCCAGTCCTCCGGCAGGGGAAGCTCTGACGGCATATAATCCTCCAGTTGGCTTTTGCCCGCCTTGTCCAGAATCACCTGCCCCCTGCCGTTTAACATGGCCATGCTGTTTCCGAGGGTGACAACCCCCTGAAGCGTTTCCGTGACGGTGAGAATGGGCGCCATAATCTGCTTCTCCTTGCTCTTTGTCTCCCCTGGACCGGCGCTGTCAAAGGAATACCCAATCTGAACCAGGCATTTGCACTGGCGCAGATGATAGAACAGGCTGCGCTTGATTTCCAACAGGGGGGTCTCGTTTTGATAGACGTAACCCGCCGCCCCCTGGAGCTGCTCCCTGGCATACCGGCCATTCTCGCCCTCCTCTTCCGGGGAAACGGCCACGAAAACGATTTCCATATCCCCTTGGCGCAGGGTGATATTGTTCCCCTCATTTACATGCTCCATATGAAACAGCTCTTCTATCTGCTCCAGAACTTTTCTGCAGTCCGGCAACGGGCAGAAAAGCATGGCCGCCCCGTTCACCCGCTCCGGAACCGCGTTTTTCTTAAACTTGTCCAACAATCCCACAACCAATCCTCCTCGTACAAATCATTTGAAGTCAACCCTATTGTACCATGCGCGCAGACCATCAAGCGGCTCCGAAGGAGACATTTGATGGACAAGCCATGGGATCCGGTATAATGCATCGCAGCGCGATGGCAAGACAGCGTCAGCTGGCTTGAATTCTGCGTCAGCAGAATCATTATACCATATCCCCATCCTTTTTTCCACCATATATGGGTGTTCCGGAGCGGGGTTCCTGTTGAACCAGTGCAGCCAGGAAAAAACACACTGCAAAGCCCATGAGGATATGATATTATTTTTCTCACGGGAAACCATAGAGCCAAGGCGGCTTTACCCTCCTTTTCGGAGGGGCAACCCTCCAGACGGAAGAAAGGAGGGCGATGCCAATGATTACATATTCTGATCTGATTCAGACAGGTATCTTCATTGTTGCCCTGATTGGATTGTGCTACACAGTCTTTCGGGGCAGAAAATAGCCGCCACTACCGCAAATAGTGACGGCTGACCGCTTTTGGCGGTATAGCTTGCTGTTATTTTGAGGGTAGAGCCGCTTCTATGGCTTTCCTCTTTTTTATGGTAACATATCATCACAGGGTTTGCAAGAAAAATTTTCGTGGTGGATGATATGGATATCAGGGCAGGCATTATACAGCAGGTAATGGATGCCATACGAGGGCGGGTAGATGAAGAGGCGGCAGATCTGGTACAGGATGTGTTGGTTATGCAGCTGCCGGCCACAAACCTGTTGGACAGAAGGATGAACAGACAGGATGTGGCAGCGGTTCTTGGGCATACTGATTTGAGAACCACCCAGATTTACTGTTACATCAGCCTGGCCAATGTAAAATCGGCTTATCGTAAGTATGCAGCATAGAACCTGATTTATTTTAACCTGATTTGACTCCCGGGAATCTCCGGAGTTTTTTGGTATGCGCAGATTTTTTATCTGGCTGCAATGGTGCAACCGGTAAAAAAACACATTGCAAACCAGATGAGGATATGATATTATTTTTCTCACGGGAAACCATAGAGCCAAGGCGGCTTTACCCTCCTTTTCGGAGGGGCAACCCTCCAGACGGAAGAAAGGAGGGCGATGCCAATGATTACATATTCTGATCTGATTCAGACAGGTATCTTCATTGTTGCCCTGATTGGATTGTGCTACACAGTCTTTCGGGGCAGAAAATAGCCGCCACTACTGCAATAGCGACGGCTGTTGGATTGTAAAATCCGCATAGCATTTGTTGTTAAAGGGTAGAGCCGCTTCTATGGCTTTCCCCTTTTTTATGGTAACATATCATCACAGGGTTTGCAAGAAAAATTTTCGAAGTGGATGGTATGGATATCAGGACAGGCATTATACAGCAGGTAATGGATGCCATACAGGGGCGGTAGATGAAGAGGCGGAAGATCTGGTACAGGATGTGTTGGTTATGCAGGTGCAGGCCACAAACCTGTTGGTCAGAAGGATGAACATACAGGATGCGGCAGCGGTTCTTGGGCATACTGATTTGAGAACCACCCAGATTTACTGTTACA
>CAJTXE010000045.1:0-14960 GCA_910580225.1 uncultured Acetatifactor sp. | reverse complement strand
CTGATTGGATTGTGCTACACAGTCTTTCGGGGCAGAAAATAGCCGCCACTACTGCGAATAGTGACGGCTGCATAAAAAACAGCTAATTCATATGTTCGAGGGTAGAGCCGCTTCTATGGCTTTCCCCTTTTTATGGTAACATATCATCAGCGGGTTTGCAAGAAAAATTTTCGTGATGGATGATATGGATATCAGAGCAGGCATTATACAGCAGGTAATAGATGCCATACGGGGGCGGGTAGATGAAGAGGCGGCAGCGGTTCTTGGGCATACTGATTTGAGAACCACCCAGATTTACTGTTACATCAGCCTGGCCAATGTAAAATCGGCTTATCGTAAGTATGCAGCATAGAACCTGATTTATTTTAACCTGATTTGACTCCCGGGAATCTCCGGAGTTTTTTGGTATGCGCAGATTTTTTATCTGGCTGCAATGGTGCAACCGGTAAAAAAACACATTGCAAACCAGATGAGGATATGATATTATTTTTCTCACGGGAAACCATAGAGCCAAGGCGGCTTTACCCTCCTTTTCGGAGGGGCAACCCTCCAGACGGAAGAAAGGAGGGCGATGCCAATGATTACATATTCTGATCTGATTCAGACAGGTATCTTCATTGTTGCCCTGATTGGATTGTGCTACACAGTCTTTCGGGGCAGAAAATAGCCGCCACTACCGCAAATAGTGACGGCTGACCGCTTTTGGCGGTATAGCTTGCTGTTATTTTGAGGGTAGAGCCGCTTCTATGGCTTTCCTCTTTTTTATGGTAACATATCATCACAGGGTTTGCAAGAAAAATTTTCGTGGTGGATGGGATGCGTTGGTATGGATATCGCCACTCTGCCTCCTACCTGCCTCTGACCTGATAACGGACAAACAGCGCTCTCCCCGTCAGTGCAAACAGCAGGCCCAAAAGCAGGTACAGCACCGGAACCACCTGCCAGGACAGGAAAAAGGAGCCGAACAGGGGAACCGTCCTGGGATTGAAGAGATTCCACTGGGCAATAAACTCACTGGGCATATAGCTCCAGATCTGGGACAGCACGCGCAGATGCTCCGGAATATCCACCCACATGGACAGGAGCACCATCCCCGTCACCAGGGAAAGGGCGCCGATGCTGCTTTTCAGCAGTTCGGACAGAACCATCACAAAAGCCCCTGCCACCAGAACGGCAGCCGTCATACACCCGTAAGAGATCAACACCGCCTCCCCCAGGGTCATGGAAGGGAAATAGCCGCCCGTGAGCCGAAAATCCGCAGTAAATCCCTCCGCGCCGTAAACGGCAAAGGCGGTAAAGAATGACACTGCCGTGAAAAACAGGGAAAGAGCAAGGGCAAACGTCAGTCCCGCCAAAAATTTCGCCCAAAAGCAGGGCTGCCTTCTATATCGGCTGCTCAATATCAGCTGATCGGTTTTTCGTGTATGTTCCTCCACAAACGGGCCGGAAAGACAGATGGCCGTCACCATTATGGCCAGAAGTCCTATGGTATATACGCAGTCCAGTAATCTCCACCACCCCTCCTTATATCGGTACTCCACAGGCCATGGCTTTTGTTCCTCCTGTCGGAGCCAGAATTCCGTTTCCTCCGGGGTGAGGCGATATCTGTCTGCCGTGCGCATCAGCAAGACCCGGTTTCCGGCGTATAACTCCTGTTCATCCGCCTCCCAGTTCAGGGACTCGTTCACCGTCATATCCGTCATGACTCTCACAAACCGGAAAATCGCGCTGTATGGGCGGGCGTAAGTCCGGTATTCCTCCGTGGCGGAATAAGGACCCTCTGTCTGCGGAATTTTGCCGTAGGCCTCCATCGTCTCCTCCAATAAGCTCTGATCAATGAGCCTGCCCTCCAGTTTTTTCTCATACTCTCTGTCTTTGAGAAAAGCCTGGTACGCGGTTTCCGTTCCGCTGCTCTCATAGAGGAAATCCAACACGGGACCTCCTATGGTGGGCAGTATGATGATCACGGAAATCAGCAGGGAAATCCATATGATTTTCCGTTTTGCTATTTTTCTGAATTCATATTTGTACAACATTGCCATCTGACTCATTTTTATCCCCTCTGCGCGCTTTATCGCGCATACCAATCAATATTTGCCCCGCCTTCCAAACAACGGCCTTCTTCCCTGGGCCGCTCTATATGACACCTATGTCACATTCGTTCCAGGTAAAATGTCTCCAGATCTTCCTGTTCCTCCCACACGCCCTGATAGATCAGCTCACCGCCCTTCATCATCAGGATGGTATCCGCAATATGCGCCACATCGGAGACGATATGGGTGGACAGAAGCACAATATTTTCCTTCCCCCACTGTGCAATCAGCTCCCGGAAGCGCACCCTTTCCCTGGGGTCAAGCCCGGCGGTTGGCTCGTCCAGGATCAGCAGCCCCGGCTCTCCCAGTAAAGCCTGCGCAATTCCCAGGCGCTGCTTCATGCCGCCGGAATAGGTTCGTATCTTCTTCCTGCCCATGTCCTCCAGGCCCACGACTTCCAACAATTCCGCCGCTTTCCGTCTGGCGCATGCCTTGTTCAGTCCCTTCAGCGCCGCCATGTACAGCAGGAATTCCGTTCCCGTAAAATCCGGATAATAGCCGAAATCCTGGGGCAGATAGCCCAATTCCGCCCTGTACTCCTCCCGGGACACATCCATGCCGTCCAGGGTAATGCTCCCGCTTGTGGGTTTTAAAATCCCGCAAAGCAGCCGCATCAGGGTGGTTTTCCCTGCGCCGTTTTCCCCCAACAGGCCGTAAATTCCCGCCTGCAGTTTCAGGGAAATCCTGTCCACGGCAATCTTGCTGCCGTATTGTTTTGAAACCCGGTCCACTGTCAGCTCCATGTCAATTCCTCTGTCCTCTCTATATTTTTCTTCCATCCCCAGGCCGCGGCTGCCCCCAACAGGAGCAAAACCGTTGTCCATCCCCGGGAATCCTCCGGAATCCGGAATCCGGCGCCCCCATATCCGGCCAGCAGGGGCAGAATGCCCACCATAACCGCCAGACCCAGGCAGAGGTAAACCGCCTCTCTGCCCCGTATCTTCCGAATCAGCCAGAGGGCCGCCGCATCCGTCAGCAGATAGGGTCCCAGAAGGCACAGGCCGATGCGCAGCAGGGTTATGCCCTCCCATCGGCACAGCAGGGAAAGCAGCATCAGCGTCACCAGATGCACCGCCCCCAGTGCCCCAATCCGGGCCAGAAGAATGCTTTTCAGGCAAAATCTGGCGGCCATCTCCAGTTCCGTCATGCCCCAGACCTCCGAGCGCATGTATTCCATCACGGCAGAGACTGCCAGAAGGGGCATCGCTGCAGACAGCATCCACAGGACTTCCCCGCCCAGAAACCTCCCTCCTGCCAACGCCCCCAGAAATACCCCTGCCGACAGCGCCCAAACCCACTTCCGGATATAGGCTGCCTGCTGCAGGACAAAGCGGCCCGTGCTGACGCGGCTCCGGGTTTTTGGGCGTATACTCCTTAGAAAAGACGCTTTCCCCAGAGGCGGAGGCGCCTGGAAAGCCTCCTGCAGAAGTTGTCTGTATTGGACGGTGCTGTCTTTTCCGTTTTTCCGGAAATGCGTATTTTTTCTGCCGTCAGGCACTTCCTGATGAATCTTCGCTTTCATTCCGTTCCCTCCGTCGTTACTGCCTTTTTTATTTCTGCGCCTTCGTAAAATCCTTCTTTCCCCAGTGCCTCCCGGAAGTGTTTCAGCGCGGATTTCGTCATTCTGTATACGGAAAAACGTGATGTTCCCAATATTTTCCCCATTGTCCCAACGGGAACCTGGTTCACATACCGCAGCAGGATCACTTCCCGCTCTTCCTCCTCCAGGGCATCCAGGGCCTTCCGAACTGCCATGGCCATGACCACCCGCTCCTCCAGACCGGATTCCACATTTTCCATAAGGACAGCATTCCCCGGACCGGTTCCGCCTGTTTCTTCTGCCCCGCAGCCCCGGGTACCCCAGGCTCCCCCCGGCGGTTCCCCCAGAACCTGCAGCGGCAGGTGCTTTTTCTTCCGGTATTCGTCTATACAGAGGTTCCGGGCAATGGTGTACAGATACGGCAGGGCATCCCTTTCCCCATATCCCTTTTCCAGAAACCGCAGAAAGGTCTCCTGGGTAATGTCTTCCGCAGTCTCCCGGCTGCCCAGTTTAAAATAGCAGTAGCGGTAAATTTTATCGTACTGCGCTTCCAAATCCAAATTTCCATCCACTCCCGGAACCTCCTCTCATACTGTATAACGGATGTGCTGTGGGAAATGTGCGCGTCCGCTGAAATTTTTTCTTATGATGTTTTTATTATGTTTTCATATTATGTTTTTTCTTATGATGTTTTTTCTTATGATATTTTCTCTTTTTGATTTTTGCCTGTTTTGTTTATACTGATTTTTATTTTTTCCATAATTATACTGCACGCCGGTTGAATTTGCAGTACAACCCGACTGCAGACCGCCAGCCAGGTACTTTCCACGAGGCATCAATGTAAATCCTGGCGGTCTGCAGTAAGTTCTATCCGCATCTGCCCCTATCCCATGGGACTGGTCCCAAAAGGCGGGTCACGACGGAAAAAATGCCGACTTCCCCGGAATTCATCATACCTTTTTGAGCAGCAGATGTAAATCTGTTCCTTTGAACCCGGGACAGCTGTGGGCGGAATCACTGTTTCTGCGATTTCTGTGCACCTGTTCGTGTAAACGTGAGAAGCCCAAAAGGCCCAGGAAAACACCTGGCGGAGGCCTCTGTAAACAGCAGCTCCATTGACGTAATTGTCCAACAAAATCGCGTAAAAATATGTCCACGGACACATTGCAATGATTGACTTCCCGGGAGAGGCAGTCTGAACTGTTACACGCAATTTACACAATTGACGCAATTGACACAATTTGTTCCGGAAATGGTTGACACCATGTAGTTTTAATGGTAGAATAAATAAAACTACATACAATCAATCAATGGAGGTACAGCATGGAACAGCAGATTTCCATTTCGGAATCGGAGTGGCAGGTGATGAAAATTGTCTGGAATGATTCTCCCCGGACGCTTCCCGAAATATTGGATAAACTAAAGGAAACGGCTTGGAGCAAAACCACCATTCAGACTTATCTGGCCCGTCTGGTCAGAAAAGGCGCCCTGTGTACGAAGCGTCAGGGCAAAGGATATTTATACTATCCGGCCGTGTCGGAAAGCGAGTGCCAGCTTGCGGAAAGCCGCAATTTTTTGAGCCGTGTGTATGACGGTTCTCTTTCCAAAATGGTGATGGGATTTGTAAAAAACGGGAATCTTTCCAATGAGGAATTAAACGAATTGAAAAACAACCGTATAGGCAGGCGTTTTCTTTGCAGAAAGATATACAAAATCCCCTGTGATCCGGACAGCCACATGAAAAATCTCACAGGGCCGAAATCTACTATCATTGGAGGTGTGTTATGGCCGAACGTCCTGCATTCACCATTGACCATGGAAAAGTTATCACCAAAATGTATTCTTTTGAATGGTTCCCCGGTTTTTCATTATCGCAAAAGCAGAAATCCATAGAAAGCCTGCACAATACAATTTTGAGCGCAGACGCCCACTCCAGGCCCCTGGAAATCAGCACCAAAAGCCCGGCATCCATAGGGACAAAATTAAGCGCATTCCGTCTCACTCTGAACAGCCATACCCTTGAGAATATTTTCCAAAGCGCCAAAGTCTTTGAGAACGGCGGTCCCTATTTGGATTTGCTTGAAGTATCGCCGAAGGAGGCAAAGCGGGACCAACGGCTCCAAAATTCCGGCAACCTGACCGCGTTTCGTTATCAGGGCCAGGACTTCCCCTTGGTTCCCAAAACCGTATTCTACGATTTTATCTATATTGCCGCCGTAAAGGAATCCCTGGCAGCAGAAGAAATCCAGGAAATTTCAACCTACAATACCTTTACGGACATTGAATTTAATCCCGCAAAAAGCATCAACACCCAGGCGCGGACCGCTGCGCTGATTCATCTCATTTTAGCGGAGTACGGATGCCTGCGGGATTTTTCAAGGGACGAATTTATTCAATACCACAAAGAGCATGTTGTCTGAAAGTTCCTCAATATTGATACCGTTTCCGATATTTCAAAAACATAAATACGGACAGGCACAGCGCCATCAGTTCTGCGGCAGGCGTGGCAAGCCAGATCCCATTGACCCCCAGCAGAGCGGGAAGCACCAACATGGTAATCAGCATAAACACAAAGGAGCGCGAAAAGGCCAGGACTGCGGAAATCATCCCGTTGGACAGCGCCGTAAACATTCCACTGGCAAAGATATTGAACCCGATGAAGAACAGCGCAAGGGTACATATCCGGTTTCCGGTTACGGCCAGTTCATAAACCGGATTGTCCGGGCGGGCAAATACGGACACCAAGGGCCTTGTGGCGGCGAAAGAAGCGGTGACTGTCACAAGGGAAATCACCCCAATCACCTTCAGACTGACGGACACCAGTTTTTTCAGTTTTTCCTGATTTTTCTCCCCATAGTAATAACTGATCATGGGCGCAACGCCATAAGAATAGCCGGTATAAAGGGAACTGGCAAACATAAGGACGTACATGATAATCGTCACGGCGGCAACACCGTTTTCCCCGACATAATGCAGCATGGTCCAGTTGAACATCATGGTGATGATGCCCGTGACCAGAGCGGTGGCCATTTCGGAGCAGCCGTTGGATGCCGCACCTGCAAGGACTTTGAAGCGAAAGGCAGGCTTGGTAAAATGAAGCAGGCTTTTCCTGCTGCTGAATACAAACAGGCCCACCAGGGCTGTCACGGAATACCCCAGACCAGTGGCCATGGCCGCTCCGCCGATTCCCAGGTCCAAAACGGCGATGAAAACATAATCCAGTACCATGTTCAGCACGCCTCCCGTTACGGAGCAAACCAGGGAAAGGGCTGCCTTCTCGGAGGCAATCATATAGAGGGTAAAATTGTTCATCAGCAGAATGGGGATGGTAAACAGCAGATAGCGGCCCAGATACGCGGTACAGTAGCCCGCCACCTCCCGGGACACCTCCAGGCTTCCGAAAATGCTGCCCATGACCGCATATCCCAGAATGCACATCACCAGACCCACAATCACATTGACCAAAATCAGAAACGTGAAATCTTTCCTGGCCTCCCCGGCCTTATTCTCTCCCATCTTTTTCATAATCACTGCGCTGCCGCCTGTGGCAAGCATGGTGGAAATGGCAGTCACCAACTGGATCACCGGCGCTGTCAGGTTGATGGCCGACAAGGCCTGTGTTCCGATGAGATTTGACACAAACAGCCCGTCAACCATGGTGTAAAAAGACATAAACACCGACATGGCTATGGTAGGAACGGCAAATTTGAGAATGTTCCCCAGGGTCACCGGTTTCCTGTAAGCATTTTGATTTTCCATAATTTTCTCCTTATCCTCTTGTTTTTTTCCTGTATATGCCTTATCATAATCCATACAGTAACTGTACGGTCAAGAGGAGATTTGAAAAATGGAGAAAAAAAGCAAACTGCTCACCATCGGACAATTTGCGTCCCTGCACGGCATCAATAAGAAGACACTGATGTGGTACAATGAAATCGGCCTGTTTCATCCGGCGTTCATCCATCCTGAAAACGGATACCGGTATTACAGCTATCACCAAAGCTCTATCCTGGAAACCATTCTGCTGCTGCGGGAACTGGATGTGCCCATTGACGAAATCCAGGCATTTATGAAAAACCGTTCCGCGGCAAGCATGGAACAGCTTTTACAGGAAAAAATCAAGGATTTGGACCGGAGTCTGGCCCATTTGAAGGCGGTTCGGAAAACCCTGATGCATCACCGGCAAAATATGCTGACCCTTCTGACCATGAACCTGTCCGCCATCAACCTGGTGGAAAAAGAGGCCCACAGTTTCGTCACTGTGGACGTGACCCCGGACACCTCCTTTGACAAACTGGTGGAGCTGATTACCAGTGAAACACAGAAATATCAGCTGCGCCGCCTCCACGATGCCTCCTATGGGACAATGATTTCCGTGGAAAGCCTCTCTGGAGGAAAGTTTGATGATTATGCAAAAATGTTTATCGAGATTCCCTTTCCCGTAAAGAAAGAGGGACTGCACATACAGCCCGCCGGAAAATATCTACAGGCCTTTTACAGAGAATCCCCAGAAAACGCCGTGCTGTGCTACCGGAAACTATTTGATTATGCCGAAAAACACGGTTTAACGCTGTCAGGCTATTCTTATGAAGTCATTCTCAATGAAAACGTGATCGACAAAATGGAGGATGCCCTTGTCCAGATTGAGATACCTGTAACGTAAAGGGGCATACAAACTGATATACATATTTCCGCGTCATGATTTATACCTGTTTTTCATCTCATTATCAAGCGGGAACACAAAGTTTTCAGCATACACCAAGCAAAAAAGAACGCCCTTGTATGGACGCTCTTCACCCTTTTAAAATTCTGCCTATTTCTGTTTTCAATTCCGGAAAATCATGCTGTATTGTATCCCACGCTGATTGACAGTCCAAATTTGAATACTGATGTGCAAAAATATCCCTGATTCCACACCATTCTTTCCACGGAACAACTTTTTCCTGCATTCTCAGTTCCTCTGATATTGCTTTGCATAACTCCCCTATCTGCAAAATACACATACAGCAGGCATTTTGAAAGACCGAATTTCCCACAAAGTTATTGTAATCATTATCAAACATATCACACGCTTCATCTAGCTGCCTGCAATAGTCCAAAATCTTGTTGAGGATAATTACATCTTTACTCTTCATACAATAATATCTCCGTTCCGGCTATTTCTTTCCTAAAGTCATCCGCAATTCCCGCCGTGGTGACTAAATCAACCGAAAGATTCAATGCCTCCTGAAACATCTGGCGCATTCCGGAGAGTTTTAGCAAGGACATCGGCCTGCCTTTTTCCACAAGTAAATCTACATCACTTTTCTCGCTTGCCGTGCCTTTTGCATAGGAGCCAAACAGATATAATCTTTTTACCCCATACGAATATGCGATAGGAACAACTATCTTCTTGATTTCATCAATATCCGGCATATTAAATCACCTCATATAGCTTAGCGTGGAAGAAAATCAAGTAAGGGAGATTTTATCCCTACTCGCCTTACTTATTCCGTGTCCATCTGGCGACGGACTATCCTATAAGGTAAAAACAACAGTAAAATTTCCCGCCGCCCGGTGGGTCAGAATTTTTCGACCAGCCCAATCATTTTATGCCACTGGCCTATTTATATGTCAATATTAACGGAAATATGCTTTACTGTCAATGTTTCTCAGAAAATATTCTGGTTTTAGACAATCTGCTGCACAAACATACCATCTTACTCACAATATCTAACAACAAAATTATGATTCTTTTCAGCCAGAGCCACGTCACTCCTGCCTGTATGACAAGGACGTCAGCCCTCTCCCTTTTCAGCCTTTTCCATATGCTCCCGAATCTGTGATTCATGTTCCTGACAATAATCATATCCCCATTTCATAAACCTGTCTATGGGCATGGAACGGTACATGTCATACAGATGGTCTAACAGCTTCTCTCCCTGAATTTCCAATGTATAGAAATAGGGATATACACAGGATTTGGATGCATAATAAGGATTCAAAGAGGCCAGTCTCTCATCCCGCATCACCGGCTCCACTGCCATTTCGCTGAAAATCCATTTCAGGTGAGGCGTCTCGTATTCCCCCGGATCGTCATGAAAATGACGCTGCCAGACAAGAAACCAGACAAAATGTATGATTTCGTGGAGAGAACTCCCCAGAGCGCCCTTGGGACCGTTTCGGTAAAATACATCGAAGGCATGGTCTTCCAGGTATCGGGGGGAAATGGGATTAAATGTAACCCTGGCACACAAATCCGAAAGCTCATCTGTCAGATCCGTATCAAAGGCTTCCTCCAATGCGGCAGTAACCGACGCCCTGTTTTCCTGCCATTGCCTATTGTAAGCTTCGATCTTTTCTGCCAGTTCGTCTTTCATCTGCGCCGCATACTCTGCAAAAAAGCCGGTCAGATACCGCCGCCTGTCTTCTGTTGTGCCTGACAAAAATCCTTCCCTGTCAATCTGCGGAAAAAAGAAAAAAACCGGTTCGCTCCAGAAGCCTGTCTGCCCTTCCTTCGTAAATTCCAGAATACTCTCCACACTGTAGCCCACCCCGGGATAACAAAATTTCAGCTCCATCGTTCAAGTCTCCTTTTTTCAAGCGCTTTCGCAAATACACCCTCACAACGCCTGTCTTTTGACTTTACAAACACAAAATTATCGTTCCGGCCGCTCCGTGGCGTTCCGGCCTTTTGCCGCTGCTGTCTGTTCCATTTTACCACATCCGGGCATTTTTTTCCATTGCAAATCCCGGCCAAATTTTTTCCACCATCTGCCTGGGCCGGGATACTCTCTTTCAGGAACGCAGCCCTCTATCTGTCCATCCGCCGCTTTTTTATATTTTATCACTGCCTCTCTCGCATACCATTCATCTTTCTTGATACATCAGGCAGAATTTCTTGAGGGAATATGGAATTCCTTTGACAGAACTCTAAAAAATCGAACATCTAAAAGACAGAAAAGACTTGACTGCAGCAGAAAACCCATTAAAATGAAATACAAATAAAGGGCAACCCATTGAAAAAGGAAAGCGGTTGCCACCCAATTGGGCAGATATCAGCAAATTATGCCTTCCAAGAGTCGTGAATTTCATCAAAAAAGCAGGAATCATACAGGAAAACGAAGGAGGACTGGCTATGACATTTGACTAAGAACAAATTTTCCTATTCCCGGGAGAAACATTGACTGACGTAATTTTTGACAAAGGTATTCGGTTTGACATTGTAAAAAAAGAAGAGACCATATGGTGCGGCGCACTGGGTTATGCCGCCGATTTGACGGCTGAACCGGATATTGAAGGACTGCTTGCCAGATATCAGGCTCTTATATCAGCAGAAAAACGAGAGCTTGTAAGCCCTGACTGGAGCGGCTGCCTAAGTATCGGCTATTGGCCCGGCGGAGATGTGCCCCGCGGAATTATGTTCATGCAGCAGGTTGCAGCAGAGGAACAGGATAAACGGTATGACTTGTATAAAACCCCGGCTTCCCTGTATATCCGCGTTCACTATGACAGCGCAGAAATCCCCGAAAAGCTGTTGGGGAAAGAACAATGCGGCGTGTTTGAGCTGTATGGGCCGATTCATGAGCTGGCGGAGAAGAACGGCTATGAAGCCCTGTCACCTGTGAGCTATGAATTTGAATATTACGGCAGTAAATCCTGCTATGCTTATTGTGCAGTAAAAAAGAAAACAGCGTAAAAATATGGTTTTACCGCAATTACACAACAGGGAGGAAAATGCAGACATGCGAGAAGAAGAAAAAATCAATGCAGGGATTTTGTTCAGCCCCGCCGATCCCGAATTAAAGGCAATCAAACTGAAAACCCACAATTTGAATGTAGACTATAACAATACATATGAGGATGAGGAAGAAAAACGGGCGGAAATCCTTTCCCAAATCATCGGCGAACTCGGAGAAGGCGGGCGTATCCAGGGTCCCATTGCGTTTCACTATGGAAAACACACGAAAATCGGCAGAAATTTCTTCGGAAATTTCAACCTGACAATCCAGGACGATGCCGAAGTCACCATAGGGGATAACTGCAATTTTGGTCCCAATGTGACCATTGTAACGCCTGTCCACCCCATGCTCCCCAATGAACGCCGGACAATGCTGACGGCAAACGGGGAGAAAAAATCCCTCTGCTATGCCAGGCCCGTACATATCGGCAATGACTGTTGGTTCGGCGCTTCCGTGACAGTCTGCCCCGGTGTGACGATTGGGGACAACTGTGTCATCGGCGCAGGCAGCGTGGTCACAAGGGATATTCCCGCAGGCAGCTTTGCCGCAGGTGTTCCATGCAGAGTGATACGGAAGCTTACCGAGGCGGACAGCATGCGGCATCTTCCGGATATTCTGGCGGACAATTCCATCATGGAATAAAATTTATTGTGCCATGAGGCAAAACCTGCTGAATTTTGCTGACGGAATATCAAACAAGAACCCTTGACATGAGGAGGATTTTTTATGCTGAAAAAACGGGATGGTTCCCTGGATACCGTTCGTGGATTGCTGATGATATTGGTTGTGACACACATTTATTATAGCAAATCCCGGTAATTTAGCAACCCATTTTTGAAATGTTACGCAATAAAAGCCGTTTTTGAAAATAAATATATAAAATATCCTCCACATCATACCCATGCTTCAAATGCCTTGTAAAATAAGGTATTCTAAAACGCTAATGCGTAACAAATCCGGCACATATTTTCTCCTTAATGTCCTTATTATATGGTGCTGGCACCATGTCTTTAACTATCATTAAAGGAAAATTTGCTAAAAATACTATTTCCTTTAACGCACCCTCTCTCTTTTCTTAATGCTAAATCCATTTTTCAAATACAACTTCACTGCATTTTGATTCCATTCAGCTACATGCAAAATAATTTCTTCATAGCCTTGTTCCTTTATATGATTCATTCCCCATAACAATAATTTTTGTCCTATACCCTGTCCTTGAAACGATTTCTCAACAATTAAATCATCTAACTCATTTTCATAACAAGAAACAGCACCTACTATTACTCCATTTTGCAAATAAAGGAAAATATCCTTTATTTTATCTTTAATTTGGGAATAATCATAATAAAAATTTATTGGCTCAACTTCTAACGCTTTTCTCATTTTGTAAAAACATTCATTATATATTTTCATATATTCATTCCAATATTCTTTTTGAAAAGAAACACATATTATGTCATTGTGATACTTCAATCCTTTATTATAAATCATTTCATAAGCCATTATTTCTTTCATCTATGTTTCTCCCAAAAATTAATCACTCATCATCAATGAAACTTGACAGAGCCAACGGCCAAATACGGTTGCAGTTTTATTTCCCGGAAAGTCTTTTTGCAAGATGTATCTCGCCGTCCTCGCGGTAACCGAAGGTTGTGTAAGCGGTCCGGGCCGCCGTGTTCTCCGCTCCGGTAAGCAGCTCAAATTTATGGAGCAGATAATGCTTTTGGCAGTATTGTTCTGCATAAGCGATCATTGCCCCTGCAATTCCAGACCGCCTGTGCTGCGGTTTTACATACACCTCGGTGATCTCCGGCATATAGTCGTCATAGCAGAAAGACTTTTTCAGTTGAACGCACACAAAACCGGTGAGTTCCCCCTGGTCCTCATCGACAATGACCACCTCCTGCCTGTTGGCAGTGAGGGAGGCCCTTATGTTTTCCAGTGTGGTTTCGCCCTCACCGTTAAACTCGTTATTCAACATCTGTAATTGCGCTGCATCCTGTTCTGTGGCAATGCGTACCATTCAGTCTACCTCCATCTCATATAATGCCATAGAGCGGCCATTGGGATAATCAAGAATATCCACAATTTTATAACCGACTTTCAGGTAAATCTTTCTGACCGCCTTTTCATCCAACCCGGTGTCCAATCGGATGTACCGGATGCCGCGCCTGCGGCACTCTGACCGGATTGCTTCCGTAACCAGTTTTGTCATGCCCCTCCCTGCAAATCTGCGCAGAACACAGAATTTATGCAGGTAGGCGGCTTCCTGTTCGGGGGCATTGGGCCAGTAAACTGCATCCGTCCACTGCAGAATGAAGCCGCAGGCAATTTCCCCGTCAATTGTACCAATGCAGAAATTCTCCGGTTGGGCATCGGGAGTAAGCAGTTCTTCCGCCGTCAGCCATTCATCAGGCCAGACACGGTATCCCTGTTTCCGTCCCCAGGCCGCAACCTCACGCATAACGGAAATGGCGTTTTCCACTTCCCCAAAATGAATCTCTATTTTTTCCATGATCCCTGTCCTTC
Organism: uncultured Acetatifactor sp.; assembly: GCA_910580225.1. Lineage (GTDB taxonomy): Bacteria > Bacillota > Clostridia > Lachnospirales > Lachnospiraceae > Acetatifactor. The sequence goes on along the minus strand of CAJTXE010000045.1, from coordinate 1,077 downwards.
ACAATTCCTGTTCTGCACAATTTCTGTCCTTCACAATTTCTGTCCTTCACAATTTCTGCCCTTCATAATCCCTGTCCTGATAGCTGCATTCCGAAACTGATAACTGCGTTTTTCAATTCCAATGCCAAATTACCCCATCTCCCCATCCCAAACAGTCCTTGCCCAGAGCGTAAAACATGATTCGTGTTTGTGTCACTTAATATCAATCCAAATGCCAACATCCCTCATCACAGAATCGGGAACACTCTTATAGAAGCGCTGTGCCTCCTCATTGGCGGCAGTCAAGGCAATCAGCGTGTCGATTTGCCTGTCCTTTAAGATTTGCCGCAAAGATTCCAACAGCCGTTGCGCCACTCCCTGATGCCTGCTGCTTTTTATGACGCAGATCCAGTCGAGATACGCCTTTTTTGACCCATCAAAGCGGCTTGCAATGAGGGAAGCGTCAATCCTTCCAACCACATTTCCGTCGTCATATGCCAGAAGAGAAATGGCATTGTCGAAACTCCTGTCATCAAAGCTCCTTTCCACAGCGCTGACATAAGCCTGATTGATCTCCCACCCCCAGAAGTCTTCCTCCCTGCGCAGTCTCCTTTCAAAATCCAAAACATCTGGTATTCTGTCTTTCGTATAGGTTTGTATCTTCAATTCCATATCCCACCCTCCAATAAATTGAAAGTAAATTTTAGTAAATTTAGCGTTCCGCAGCATTTGACAGCAGCGGATAAATATGGTACAATACCAGGACAAAAGGGAATACTGCCGGTAGACGGTCAGCCCAAAATAAGATATCACAAAAAAGTGACTTTTCCTTTGGCTTGGGCGGTCACTTTTTTGTGTTATCTATGTATGCTATCAAGATTGGCACAATGAGGAGCAGTCCCCTCTGCATCTGCATCGAAGGACTGACCGCCTACCCGTTATGGCAGTACCCCATGTGCGTATTTTATCAGAAAAAGTCGGATGCTGCAAGGGCCATTTCTGCTATTTTCTGTATCTGCAGCATTTGAGTTACTGTTCACAGGTGTCAGTTAGTTAAGTGTTAGGTTAGATTCTGCTATAGGGGTCTAACCTAAATTT
>CAJTXE010000044.1:9055-34214 GCA_910580225.1 uncultured Acetatifactor sp. | reverse complement strand
TCTTCTCCTCATAGGAATACACATCGATAAAACATTTCATCTCATGGACAATATAGATAAAACGACCGTCCCGTGAAATCTTCACGTGTCTGGGCGCCGATTCCAACTCACTTCTAATGACATCAGCCAGCATCACTTTACCCAGCAGAGCATCAAAACGATATACATTCACATGGTCCATGCCCTGGTCTGCCACCAGCAGATATTTGTTGTCATGGGTCATTCTGGCACAATTGATATGAGGTCTGAAATTGCGCTCTGCCACACTGCCCAAACCTTTATGATAGATTTCATCAGTAATCTCGCCGATGGCGCCGTTTTCCTCCAAACGAAGTACCGTCAGCTTCCCGTCATGATATCCTGCCACAAAGAGATAACTGTCCGTATAATCCGTGGATACATAACAGCCTCTCATGCCATTGATGGCCCCGAAATTCAAAAATTCCAGGCTGCCGTCCTCCAGAATTACATAAGATTCCACGCCAAAATCCGTAATAGAATACAGTATCTTCCCATTATGCGAAATCGTCACATAGGAAGAATTGGTGATCTCCACCTTATCCTTTTCCAGGAATCGCCCCTTCTCCATATCCACATCATATATTTTTATTCCATTTTTGTCTCCCCTGGTATAGGTAGAGACATATGCAACATACTTCTCCTTCTCCATGAAAAAAACCGCCTTTCCCCGAACAGGGCATCTGTCCGCCTTTTCTCCTTACTGCGGCCCGGGATACCTTGTCCATCAATCTTGGACAGGACTTCCGCCTTGTCTGATATGGACAGCCATTCGACCGTTTCCTGTCCTGAATAAAAATATTATACCATAAACCAGATGTATTTGAAATAGTTTTTCCAAAAAAAGGCGGTCAACCTTCCCGACAACATTACTGTTCGCTTCGTTTCCGACAGCAGATGCACACAAAAAGGGCAAGAACAGCCCTTTTTGGCGCATGCAGACTTGATTTTTGTGCTAAAATCCCACCAAAATGCCTTAAGGTACCGATAAATCAACAGTAACTTAGGAACCGTCTTTCACGTCTAGTCCTGCGATGCTATGCGTCACAGTCCTCTCCTCTGTCCCGGTGCGGAAACCTGGGATAATCCTGCCAGGGCGGCGGTATCATGCCTGGACCATCACAGCTGCTGTTTCCTCTGTCCATGCAGCCGCAGTCCTCATGGTCATGATGATCACGGTGATGTGGATGTGCTTCTTCACAGCCACAGCCATTCTGCCCCCGTCTCTCCTCCTGACATTCACAGCATTCGGAACATACGTTTTCCTCCCGTCTGCAATCGTCTCTCCTGCAGGGTCTTTCTCTGTCACAACATCCTCTTTCAGAGTTCCCCCTTCTCTCTCTGCCGCAACCGGAACGAGCCATACCGCACCTGCAGCCGGTGCAACGACAGCTGCTGCCGTTTCCCCACCCACAGCAGCCAAGAAGCAATAACAAGATAAAACAGTTCATTTGTCTCTCCATATGATTGGTTTACGATATCATATGCAGAACTCACCCAGACGTGCAAGGCCAAAATGCTCCGCGGACTCACTCCGGAACACTCACAAGCACCACAATACTTCTGGGAGGAACCCACCTGACAAATTCCGTATTCTGACATCCCTCCCCGATTTTCCCGTCCCTTTTTTCCGGTTCCGTGGAAAAAGCCAATTGCCACTCTTTTCCCTTTGGCAGCCTGGGCAAAGCCATACTGTGCCCCTCCCAATGCATATTCATGGCAATATAGAGAAATGCATCATTTTGAACTTCCGCATCCTTCCCATATACACCGCATAACAGAAGTCCAATATGCCGGAAATGCCCTTCTGTCTCAGGGCACCAGGCATTTTGCCCATGATAGGACAAGTCAGGATAGCCGCACGCTATGTAATCTCGAAGGCGCAGCTCTCTGTCCGGTCTGATAATCGGATGGTTTTGCCGAAAATTCACCAGCATTTTCCAGAACTCAAATATTTCCCTGTTCTTTTTCAATCCTCCCCAATCCAGCCAGGTAACAGTATTGTCCTGACAATAGGGATTATTATTTCCTTTCTGGGAGTTGCCGAATTCGTCTCCCATGAAAATCAACGGTGTAGACTGTGAAAGCAGAAGCAGACAAATTGCATTCTTCATCTGTTTTATACGCAGCCGTCTCACAGATTGTCTGCGCGTCTGACCCTCATCACCGCAGTTCCAGCTGCAGTTGTAGTCATTTCCATCCCGATTGTTCTCACCATTGGCCTCATTGTGCTTATAATCATAAGAAAACAGATCTGCCAAGGTAAAACCGTAATAATTGGTCAGATAATGAATACAGCCTGCTTTTTCCGGAATATGGCGCATGTGATAAAGCACATTGCCCAGCATCCCCCCATCACCTTTTAGGAACCTCCGCATATCATAGTACCAGCCATCATTGTACTCCGCCGCATGGGGATATATGGGTTGTTCACTACGCCCATAAAGCCGGTCCGTATCAAATTTGTAATACCACAGCTTAGTATCTGCCAACAGTTCGTCCTCTGCCAGCAATTCTGCCGGCAGGTTTCCTCCCAGCAGATGAAAACCATCCACATGATACTCTAACACCCAAAAACGCAGAATCTCCAGAATCTCGCTGTGTCGCATCTCTTCCGGAAAATAAAACTGCATCACCAGCTCCATATTGTTCTTATGAAGCGCTTTCACCAGCTCTTTCAATTCCGCCACAGCATCTCCAGACGCGGCATAGGCTGCTTTGGGTACATAATAATATCCTTTCCGATAACCCCAATAGTTCAGCTTCTGATGACCCGAATCCTCCAGGACACCCGCTTCTACCATATGAGGTCCCTTCTCCCTGTTTTCCTCTTTCAGCGGTATCTCGGAAAATTCATATGCCGGCTGTAATTCCAGAGTGGTCACACCGATTTCCTTCAGATACAATATTTTCTCCCCGATACCCGCAAAGGTTCCCCTATGCTTTACATTGGACGAAACATGCCTGGTAAACCCTCTCACATGCATGCAGTAGACAAGCACTTTATGATAAGGAAGTCTGGGAAATCGATCTCCCTCCCAATCAAATACATCGGTATGAAAACCGGCTTTCATATCCGCCGCAGACCTATCCCTGCCATAGGGAATTTTCTGCGGAAATACCCTCGCTCTTTCGTCAGGAACAGGCCTGTCCTCCTGATAAAACAGATAAGTGGTAGTAGAAGGATTCATATCTGTCACTGTCTTACAATAGACACAGCCAATTCTCTCCTCTTCAGTAAAAGGAATCTTTCTCTGGAGCCTGCCTGTCTTACCGTCATACAGTAGGATCCCGCAGGAAGCTGTCCGTGACACAAAGGAAAAACGAACGCCGTTATTCTCGATATGAGCACCTAATGGGTGGGGATTTTTCTGTAATATTTTTTCTGTCATCGCTTTCCCTCCATATTCTGTGCAATTGATATTCCGCCTGAAATCACATCTATTCTACCACATTTTCTCAACAATAAAAAGTCCTCATTGACAAGAAATCTCTCTTTTTACGGTTTTCCTTGCACAACTATGTAAAAACAAGTATAATAAGCATATCCAATGTATAGAGGAGGTATTCCCATGGGAAAGAAAAATGATTATGATGACGAGGAAATGACTGTTGAACTGGAACTAGATGACGGCAGTGTCGTAAACTGTGCTGTTATTACGATTCTGACAGTTAACGCGAAGGACTATATTGTCCTGCTTCCTCTGGACGAGAACGGAGAGAATGAGGACGGAGAAGTATGGTTCTACCGCTACAGTGAGAATCCGGATGACCCCAATGAAGAGCCGGAACTGGATTATATCGAGGACGATGATGAATATGAAAATGTAGCGGAAGCTTTTGACGAATACCTCGATAACTGCGAATTCGACGAACTGACTGATGAATGAGCTTTCTTCTGTTTCTTCAGGAAAAGCGGATTCAGAAATCTGGATGGCTGTCTGGGGCGTTCCCTGGTACCGGTAAGGTATAGGAGCTCCAGACTTTTCTTTGCCCGCGTCATGGCCACATAGAAAATCCTGCGTTCCTCTTCCACCGTACTTTCATCCGGCATAGTCCCGTGGGGAAAGATTTTCTCATTGCAGTCCGGGATCCATACATTGTCAAATTCCAGCCCTTTGGCGCCGTGAACGGTCAACAGATGAACCTTCTGTCCGCATTGGCTTCCACCTGGTACCTGTCTTTCCGGCTGTTTCAGTGATGGCTGTGTTCTATTCTCTTCCAGACTTTTCCCATATGCTTCCTGAAATGCTTTCCATTCCCTCAACGTCGAATAGCCGGAAGCATCTTCCTTTATCCATTCCAGCAAATCCTGCCATTCCTGCCATTTTCCGGAATCCGAATTTGACAGGTCTTTCAGATATTGTTCATAGCCCATTGCTTTCAGAATGTAATTGATGGCAGGTCTTAAAGGAAAACCTTTTATATTTTGGAGTTGTTTTCGAAAACGGGACAACTCCTTCTTTATTTTCTCCCTCTGTGTCTCCGGCAGCTGTACTTTTGCATAATATGCCTCAATTCCTGCAAGATCTGTACTGTCCTCCCCCAGAGCTTCCCGACTGATATAACGGGAGGGCTTATTCATAATACGCAGCATATGAGCTCTGCTACCCTCTCCTTTTGCCACCTGCAGATAGGCCATAATATCCTGTATTATGAAATTGTCATATATACTGGCGGCCTTCTCCTTCATTTCGTAGGGGATATCTGCAGATTTCAGCCTGGCCGCAACCCCCTGCATATAGGAATTGGTACGAAAGAGTACAGCACAGCTTTCGCCCTGTTCAAGTCTCCGTGCAATGGCCTGCTCCATATATCCGTACTGACCTTCCTTATCGGTAAATGCCCTTATCACCACCGGTCCGCTGTCATATTTTCTCTCCAAACTGCCGCCGGAAGCATTTGCTTCCTTCTGAACACAATCCGATGCCGCACGCAGCTGCTTCACAAATCTGTTCTTATTTTCCTCTATCACCGTCAGTGATGCTCTGACAATTTCCGCCCTGCTTCTATAATTGACATCCAGCAGCAGCTGTCTGGCCAGAAACTCCGCTTCAAAGCGCTTCAGGCATTCCGGCTGGGACCCGCGAAAGCCATAGATCGCCTGGTCATCATCTCCCACCGCAAAAATATTATAGGGTCGGGATGCCAGAAGCTTCACCGCCTCATACTGAACCGGATTGATATCCTGAAATTCGTCTATCAGAATATATTGAAAACGGTTCTGCCAATAGGTTCTGACTGATGCATTTTCCTGGAGCAATTCCCTGCACGCATAAAGCATATCATCGAAGTCCAGCCTTCCCAGCTTCTTTACAGCCAGCTCATATTCACGGCATATGGCTTCAAACTGTGGCTGCCATCTCACAGGCACCTTGTCACAGGCAGCGGACATCTCCATGGTATTTTTATAAAACCCAATGGCTGACAGGATCCGGGATGCGTCCTCATTGAGACTGTTTGTCCCCTCTGTTTCTTCCTCCCCCGAGGTAATCTGCTGTTTTTCATATGTCTTCAGTATGGGAAATATCAGATTTTTCTTCTCAGAATTACTTAATAGTTTATTTGACTTCAGCGAATTTGACGCTTTTAATATATGATAGAAAACAGAATGAAATGTTCCGAAATTCACCGGATAAGACGGTTTGTGAACTATAGCCTGCCCGCCCGAAGAAGGTAGATTCACGACAGCCATCTCCTGGAAACGATTCTGCATGGACAGGGCGGCCTCCTTCATAAATGTGATTACCAGAATGGATTCTGGTGGAATCCCCTGTTCCAGAAGATACAGAATGCGGTTGGTGATGGTGTAGGTCTTACCGCTTCCCGGACCAGCCAGGACAAGACATGGTCCGCGCAGATGCATGATGGCGGCTTTCTGTGGTTCATTTGCACTTGTTAAATCCATAACATAACTCCTCCTCTTTTATTCTGATTTCATACCCGTTCAAGATCAGACCACCGGCCTGACGGCAGGAAAGAAACTCCCTCCGTCAAGCCATCTGCGCCTGCGATATATATTACAGCAGGAACCTGTCTTACTTGATTCCCACCTGCATACTTTCCCTGAAATCTGCTCCTGATCAGCCCCCCTGAAGCAGTTCAATGCCCCTGCGGATACGTGCCAGAGATTCTTCTCTGCCCAGTACCTCCATGATCTCGGTAGCACCTGCAGGAGTGGTCTGTTTTCCGGACACGGCAGTACGAATCGGCCACATGACATAGCCGTTTTTACAGCCCTTTTCCTCCACGTATCTAGCCAGTACAGCGTAAAGCGCGTCATTGCTGTAGTCTACCTGGGCCTCCAGAAGAGGCAGAATTTCCGTAAGTACCTCCAAAGATGATTCTGAATTCGTCTTCATCTTCTTGTGGGTATACATAGCACTATCGTATTCCGGCAGCTGCTCAAAGAAATCTACCATCTCCACAATATCCGGAAACACCTCAATACGGGTCTTTACCATTGCAGCAATTTTTCTGAAATCCAGATCCTTCCTGATTGCTTTCTTCAGGTAAGGCTCTGCCATCTCATAAAATACATCAAAGTCCATGGCCTTGATATACTCACCATTCATCCAGCGCAGTTTCACCAGGTCGAAAACCGTTGGCGACTTACTGATTCTGTGGTAGTCAAACTCTCGGATTAACTCGTCCAAAGTAAAGATCTCACGGTTACTCTCCGGACTCCATCCCAGAAGCGCGATAAAATTCACAATCGCTTCTGTCAGGAAGCCCTGCTCCACCAGATCCTCAAAAGAAGCACTGCCGCCTCTCTTCGCCAGCTTCTTATGATTTTCATCTGTAACCAGCGGAAGGTGCACATACTTGGGCGGCTCCCATCCGAAGGCCTCATAGAGGCGTGTATATTTGGGAGCAGACGAAAGATATTCATTTCCTCTCACCACATGCGTGATATCCATGGTATGGTCGTCCACCACATTGGCAAAATTATAGGTAGGAAATCCGTCTGATTTAATTAATATCATGTCGTCCATTTCTGCATTTTCCACAGTGATATCACCGTAAAGTTCATCATGGAAAGTCGTTGTGCCCTCAGAAGGATTGTTCTGGCGGATGACAAAAGGCTTGCCCGCGGCCAGATTTGCTGCCACTTCCTCCTTGGAAAGGGACAAACAGTGCTTATCATATATGGTAATCTCTTTTCCTTCCACTACCTCCGTCTTCAGGGATGCCAGTCTCTCCTTATCGCAAAAGCAGTAATATGCCTCGTCCTTTTCAATCAGTTCTTGCGCATATTTCATATAGATCCCGGTCTTTATTCTTTCACTCTGCACATAAGGCCCATAACCCCCATCCTTGTCCGGACCTTCATCGTGGATCAGGCCTGTCTTCTCCAGCGTACGGTAGATAATCTCCGTAGCCCCCTCCACATAACGTTCCTGATCAGTGTCTTCAATCCGTAACATGAAAGAACCGCCCTCATGTTTTGCAATCAGAAATTCATACAACGCAGACCGTAAATTTCCTACATGCATCCTTCCTGTGGGACTGGGTGCATATCTTGTCCTGATTTTCATGATACAATCCTCTTTCTTCCTTAAATTGTCCTGTCTATCATTGTATTACTTTTTACCGGAAACTGCAAGCAGACATTTTACCATTTCGAATTCACATCAGATTCCAAACCGTATACCCATGTATGTTTAATCTGCCGATCTATTTCATCATAAGACCATCTCCGGCGGCTGCGGGCCACACAGTTTGGGTCGTTGATCAGATAGCCTTCCTCGTCATATCCGTATATAACCACAAAATGCCCTCCCGCAGTAAAATCTCCCGGCTTCATGGAACATATAATGATATTGCCCTGATCCAGTTCATGCTTCAGCGTCCAATCCGATGCCTTAGGCTGAGTCACCGTCAAACCGTGCAGATCTGCCACATCCTCCAGCAGCCGCCATGCCGTCCCGGTTCCCGACATGTAATAACCATTTGCCATACTGTATTCCGCAATCACATCCGGCGTCATGCTCTCATCTTTCAACAGATAGTAAATCACCATGGACAGGCAGGTGGGGCCACAACCTGCCAGACCCACATTGCTCCCGTCTCCGTATGCCGCATAGCCCCATCTGGGATCCCATTGCAGAAAAAGCGGGTATTTCTGCTCCTTCTCTGTTTTCGTAAGCCTGACCTCTGATGCGTTCGCATCCGCAGTCAGATAATTGCTTACAAAATCCGCCATCTCCGGATTGTTTGCCAGTGCTCCCAGCATCTCTTCAGGATACAGAGCATTATTTTTATAAATCTCTTCTATTATCTCATTGTCTTCAGAAAGTTCCCGCAGGCGCTCCAGCACCTTGGCCGGCTTCCGGTCCACCGGCTTATCCACATCCGGCAGTCCACATTGTTCCACATAATCTACTTCTGGCGGCTCAGCAGCAATGGTTTCTTTGGGCGCGGACTGATAGCGGGGACTCACAACTTCTTCCTCCCGGGCCACCAATTCTCCTTCTCCATCCCCCTGCCTGCTGACCGCCAATGTGGTCAGAACCTGATTCAGTGATTTATTCATATTCCGAATCTGTGACTGTACTCTCAGCATTAAGAACATATTCACTGTCAGAAGGACACTTACGAAAAGCAAATACATTTCAAACCGCTTCCATACAGTGCGCCTCTCCCCTGTTTTCTGCGGCACATAACTCCCCTGATATTCTCTTTTGTATCCTCTGCGGTCTCCCATATTCCTTCTCCTTTGCTGATTCCGGACGGTGTACATTACATCCGGACATGTTTTTCTATATTTCCTGTACAGTCTATTCCCTATTTGTCACGAAATCTTTACATAAATGTATCATAGTTGTAAACTACTACAAAAAAATTACGGGAATCCTATGAGCAAAAGAAATGTCGAAATTATTCCTGACATTTTCAGAAACTTTGGAACCTTCAGAATCCCACACAGATTATATCAGAAGTATATCAATAAAGCAACTAAATTGCAAGAAAGAAAATGCGCTGCATTATGCCTCTCCCAGGAAATCAAAGTCGCATTTGAATACGGTTTTAAAGACTTGCTAAATAAAAATACAGTCAATGCCAAAGGGCCATGTATCATAGAGATGAAGCGATACACAGCCCTTTGGCTCATTTTAGAAGCAAATCAGTTCACAACCAGCCGTACCGTTTCTCTGGCAATGGCAAGTTCCTCATTGGTAGGGATCACCATTACGACAGTCCTGCTATCTGAAGTCGTAATTGCGATATCCTCACCCCGTTTGAGATTGGCTTCCTGGTCCAGCTCCACTCCCAGGTAACCGAGATGTTCGCAGACAAAACTGCGCACCAAGGGAGCATTTTCTCCGATTCCGGCTGTAAAGCAGATCACGTCCACACCATTCATGGCAGCCGTATAAGCACCTACATATTTTGCCACATGATAGCAATATGTCTTCAACGCACGGATCGCGTTCTTATCTCCGTTGTAATAACCATCCTCCAGATCCCTGAAATCAGAGGATAGATTCTCGGAAAGCCCCAGCACACCGGACTTCTTGTTCAGAACCGACATGATGTCATCAATCCCCCTCCCCTCTTTATGGGCAAGAAACTCTATAATAGCCGGATCGATATCTCCGGAACGGGTACCCATAATCAGCCCCTCCAGAGGAGTCAGCCCCATGGAGGTATCCACACATTTTCCGCATTTAACAGCGGAGACGCTGGCTCCGTTGCCCAGATGACAGACAATGATCTTCAAATCCTCATAATTCCTTCCCAGAACCTCAGCAGCCCTTGCAGATACATAGGAATGACTGGTTCCATGGAACCCATATCTTCTTACTTTGTATTTCCTATAATATTCATAAGGCAGCCCATACAGATATGCCTCTTCCGGCATGGTCTGGTGAAATGCAGTATCAAAGACTCCCACCATCGGAGTATCAGGCATCAGTTTTCTGCAGGCATTGATCCCGATCAGATTGGCAGGATTGTGCAGCGGAGCCAGGTCATTGCATTCCTCCACTGCGGCCAGCACATCCTCATTGATAATGACAGACTCTGCAAACTTCTCCCCACCATGAACCACACGATGACCGACTGCTCCTATTTCATCCAGGCTGCCCACCACACCAGTCTTTGAATTCGTCAGCGCTTCCAGTACCAGACGAATTGCTTCTGTATGATCCGGCATGGGAGTAACTGTCTTCTCTTTGTCTCCGCCCTCCGGAGCATAGGTAATCATACTACCCTCGATTCCGATTCTCTCGCAGAGCCCTTTTGCAAGGCAGTGCTCGGATTCGGAGTCAATCAACTGAAATTTCAGAGAAGAACTTCCGCAATTAATCACCAATACTTTCATCTTTTACTATCTCCTATTCTTTCTCTATTACAACCCGGTCTTTCGTTTTCACATCAACAAGGTCTCTTAATCTGCCAGCTGCGCCTGAACTGCCGTAATGGCCACCACACCTACAATATCCTGCCAGGAACATCCCCGGGAAAGATCATTTACCGGTTTCGAAATTCCCTGGAGCATAGGGCCATAGGCTTCCGCACCCCCAAGCCTCTGTACCAGTTTGTAGCCGATATTGCCGGCATCCAAATTGGGAAAAATCAAAATATTAGCACGGCCTCCCACACAGCTTCCCGGAGATTTTGACTTGGCTACGCCAGGAACCAGAGCCGCGTCCAGCTGCAGTTCTCCGTCAATGGTCAAATGCGGGTACTGTTCTTTTGCAATACGGGTCGCCTCCACCACCTTGTCCACCATGGCGTGCTTTGCACTTCCCTTTGTGGAATGACTCAGCATGGCTATGACAGGCTTTGGACCGATCAGGGATTTAAAGCTTCTGTAGGAAGTTTCAGCAATTGCTGCCAGTTCCTCCGCATTGGGATCCTGGTTCAAACCACAGTCAGCAAACAGGAAAGTACCGTTGTCCCCCTGGTCTTTAAACTGTGTGTCCATGACAAAAAATGCAGAGACAAGCTTCACTCCGGGAGCAGTCTTCAAGATCTGCAATGCGGGTCTGAGTGTATCAGCCGTGGAATGACAGGCACCGGCAACCATACCGTCTGCATCTCCCGCCTTCACCATCACAATACCAAAGGTCAGGTAATCATTCAACAGAATTTCTCTTGCCTTCTCCGGGGTCATCCCCTTTGCCTTCCGGGTCTCATACAGAAGATTCACATACTCGTCCAGCTTCGGTGTGATGTCCGGATTAATGATTGTAATGCCGGTTAGGTCAACCTCCAGCCAGCCGGCGCCATCCGTAATCTTCTCCTCATTGCCGATCATGATTATATCAGCGATGCCCTCTTCCAGGATTTTCGCCGCTGCCAGCAAAGTCCTCTTATCTTTGGATTCCGGTAATACGATCGTCTTCTTATCCAGCTTGGCTCTGTCCTTAATCTTGTCAATATATGACATATCCCTTCTCCTTTCCAGCCATTCTCGTTTTCCCTATTCTGCCCCATACAGCAGCTCCTCATTATACAGCGGGAAACATTCTGCCCTAAATTCTTTCATTTCCACTTAACAAATTGAATTATTCATATTATACTAAAACTGGAAAAAATACTCAAGGATAAATATACGCTTATTTGTATATTTTGGGGTACATAGCTTTGTATTACCCTAAAATGTGCACATAAATTTACATATGTAAGTGCTTTCGTATATGTTATTTTTTTCACATTCTCATATTTATTCTCATATGAGATATGGCTGCTTTGGCATTATGACAGAATATAGGGAAATACTTAAGACGAAGCCCGGACTCTCGGAATCCTGCTAAAACAGGACCTGGAGATTCCGAGAGATCATAACATAAAAAAGAGAGGAAAAGCGGCATGAACATAAACGGAATCATTGCGGAATACAACCCTTTCCATAATGGTCATAAATATCAGCTGGCGGAATCCAGACGCCGAACAGGAGCAGACTATACAATAGTAGTTATGAGCGGCAATTTTGTGCAGAGAGGTGCTCCCGCACTGGTACCAAAAACAGTAAGAACAGAGATGGCATTACAGTGCGGTGCGGACCTGGTCTTGGAGCTTCCCACACTGTATGCTTCGGCAAGTTCCGAATACTTCGCCGCCGGGGCAGTGGCCCTCCTTGATAAACTGGCAGTGGTTACACATCTGTGCTTCGGCAGCGAATGCGGAGACATCACTGCCCTGAGACAGGTAGCCGCATTTCTTGCGGCGGAACCTGCAGAATACCGCATGTCTCTGAAGTGTCTGCTGAAACAGGGATTCTCCTACCCGGATGCCAGAGCAAAAGCGCTTTTGGCAGCTTCCAGAGAAACCGGCGGGAAACAGCATCTCTTTCTGGCTGAATCTGCAGATGCGGGTACAGAACTGTTTCCTTTTACAGGTCATTCTGCAGATACCAGTACAGGACAGCTTCCTTTTTCAGATGACTCTGGGAATACCTGCACAAAACAACTCCTTTTTTGGGAGGATTCTGCGTATGTCAGCAGGGCGAAGCCGCCATTCCGGCTTCCACTTCCTGAAAACAGCCCGGCGCTCCTTTCATCCCCCAATAACATACTGGCAATTGACTATATAAAAGAAATAATAAGACGGAAAAGCATTATGATTCCATTTACAATCAAAAGAGAGGGATCCGGCTATCATGACACATTATTAAACGCCGTACCCAAATCCCCCTCTCCGGTTTCCGCCCTCGCCATCCGTCAGGCCCTGCAGAAAGGACAGTCGTGTAGCGAAATGTATTGCTATATGCCGGAAGAAGCCCTGAAGATTTTGGAAGCACATCTTATCGAAAACAGAACCGTGTACACTGCTGATTTTTCCGGCATTCTGTATTATAAACTGCTGACTGAAAGGGCACAGGGCTATGAGAGTTACCTGGATGTTTCTCCTGATCTGTCGAACCGCATCCGCAACGGCCTGAACCTGTTCACAGATTTTGAATCCTATTGCGATCTGCTGAAGACGAAAGCTTTTACCCATACCCGGATCAGCAGATGCCTGCTCCATATCCTGCTGAACATCCGGAAGGAAGATATGATGTCCGGCCAGGCAATGGATAATGTTCCCTATGCCAGAGTATTAGGTTTCCGCCGTTCAGCGGAACCTCTTCTTCAGGCCATCAAGGCAAACTCAGCCGTTCCCCTGCTCACAAAGCCGGCGGATGCCTGCAAAAAACTGCCTCCGGAGGCGGAACGGCTCTTTCAACAGGATATCCTTGCCAGTGAAATATACAAAGGAGTCGCCTATGCCAAAACATCCAAACCTGCCCCCAATGAATTTTCCACTCCGCTGATTATCCTGTAGTAGTATTTAGTTGGCAGCAATATACCGTGTAAAATCTCTGTAATAAATATATACCTGATCTTACACCTTATACTCCTGTGCGCCTGCCGCCCATAAGCAGCTGCACAGGGCCTCCTGGCCGTATATTGCCTTCTTCTATATCTATAGCTCTCTGCATGTACTTCGAAAAAGCTCTGGGGACACGGCTTCACAAGCAAGTTGTCCATGAACTCCATTGTGATTCCGTCCAATGTACTATAAACAATCTACTTGGCCAGCCTCCATTTCGGATTGCCTCTGTTCATTGTCTGTGTGTTTTAACCCTTTCATCATCCGGGACGAGAGCAGGCATTCATCCCCATTGACCATGTAAATCACGCGGTTCTGGAAATCGATTTCCCTGATATTGTCTTTGTTTACCAAATAGGAGCGGTGACAGCGGTAAAACCGTCCGTCCACTTCCTTTTCAATCTCTTTGATTTTCCCCAGAAATTCCATCTGACGATTCTTACAATGCAGAATAATCTTGTGTACATTGGGAGAGGTCTCAAAAAAGAGAATCTCGTCATAGTCCACCGTGAACACCTTTTCGTTTACTTTCACGGAAAAATTCGCGTGCACTTTATTATTCACAGAGGCAAATCTCTGGTTTGCCTTGAGAATGCAGTCATAAACTCTTCTATCCAATTCCTCCGGATCATCCTTCAAAATGAAATCCAGGGCCTCCAATTTGTATATAAATGTCAGGTAGCTCATCTCCGAGTGGGTGGTGACAAAAATAATAAACCCTCTGGGATCATATTTCCGGATTTCCTGCGCCAGGGTCAGTCCCGTCATATCCGTGCCCAGGGCAATATCCAGAAAATAGATTCCCACCTCCTCCGTTTTCTTCACTTTATCCAGGATGCTGTGGGGATCTTCGGAGACACAGCAAAGCTCCATGTCCAGGTCTTCCATCAGGACAATGTTTTCAATCACCTGCTGTATTCTGTCTCTTTCCGCTTCCATATCTTCACATATATAAATCTTCAACATACTGCATTCTCTCCTTACCATAGAGCGTATCTGGAAATTCAGGCCTGCCGGCTGTCCGGAGACATTTCTATTTCTTGATCTTACACGAAATGCCAGAAACTTGTCAACAAGGGAATCCACCCCCGCCTAAGGGAAATCCCAACCCGAGACTCGCCAAAACGAAAGCAGTCAGCTGACCCCTCCCGTTTCAGACAGTTATGCATTTTGCCTTAATCTGTTCCTGTTCCCGGCTTCGCCGCTCACAGCAATGTGATGCCCTTAAACAGGGGCCTTAAGTAACAGTTTTGACAGCCCCTCTCGCGAAGTCAAAATTGCGCCCTCTGCAATTTGCGCTCTGTGCAATTTTGCGAGACTTGCGGGCGCCAAAACGCATTCTTTTCGCGTTTTATGTGCATTCTCGTAACAATTCAGCGCCCTGTCTGAACTGTTACGACCTTAATCTTTCATCAGCTCCAGGAAGGTATCCTCCAGGGTTTCGCTGTCCTCGTAAAGCCCTGTCAATACCACATTGTGGGACGCCAGTAACTTTGCCACATCCTTCTTTTCACTGGTCCCAATCCGGATCCGCACCGCCTGCCCCTCCCGGGAAGCCACATCGTATCCGTTGTCCTGGAGAATGTTCCCGGCGTTTTCCGCATCCAGGCTTTCCACCACATAGGTAATCTGTTTTTCGCTGCTGTCCCCGTCCAAGTCCATAAACCGGATGACTTCCCCATTTTTGATGATGATTGCCCTGTGGCACATTTTTTCCAGTTCCCCCAAAAGGTGGCTTGAAATCAATACAGTGATGTGTTTTTCCTCCGCGATTTTCCGGATATATTCGCGGACTTCGTAAATCCCCTCCGGGTCCAGTCCATTGGTAGGTTCATCCAGTACCAGGACATCCGGATCCTTTAATAACGCCTGGGCAATTCCCAAACGCTGCCTCATGCCCAGGGAGTAGGCTTTGACTTTCTTATGTGCAGCATCCTTCAGCCCCAACAGTTCCAGTAATTCTTCTACCTTCTTTTTTCCTACGCCGTTTAATCCGGCAAAGTACATCAAATTCTGATATCCCGTGTTGTACGGATAAAAACTGGGTGTTTCAATCATGCAGCCGATATCCCTGACGCCGCTCAAATCCACCTCCCCGGTATAATTTCTGGTCAATCCCACCAGGATTTTCATGATACTGGTTTTTCCGGCTCCGTTTGGCCCGATCAGCCCCACAATCTCCCCGCTGCCAAGCTCAAAAGACACTTTATTTAAAATCTGAAAGTCCTTTGCCCTTTTGCTCACATTGTTCACTCTCAACACACGATTCCCTTTCACGCTGCGCCTCCTGTAATTCATACTTTCTTTTTTGACAAGTTTCAAACAAGATTCAGTTCCCGGCATCCCCTCCGGTTTTATAACCCAGATTTTATGATCCAGGTTCTATCATCCCTGTTTTATGATCCAGGTTCTATCATCCCGATTCCATGATCCAGGTTCTATCATCCCGATTCCATGATCCAGGTTCTATCATCCCGATTCCATGATCCAGGTTCTATCATCCAGGTTCCATAATCCCTGTTTCATCATCTATAATCCATTATAGCGCAAAAATCCCTGTTTTCCCGTTTCTGTCGTAAATGCCCCATTTTCCGTCGTAACTGTTTTTTCTTGCCAATTTCTACCCATTGCAGTATAATAAACTCAACGCCAAGATTCACCGGAAATCTTGGCGTTGGGTTTGCACCCGCCTTATCAAGTAAACGCAGCGGCAGCTCTGTGTCCCCTGCAGAACCTTGGCGGGAACCCCACTGCATGACCGTAGAACGTTCAAGGAGATTGATATGCAACTGTTGTATTGGACTGCCTCCGCAATGATAGCGCTGTTGATTACCTGTGATATTTTTATATTGACCCACCCGCTGCTTTCCCTAAAAAAATATCCCATTTTTTTTTTTCGTTATCCATGCTTTTTTACTGTATGATATATTTAAACTTTTATCCCCTGCTGCCTGTGATACTGGCCGTAAATTCTGTCCTGTTGGCGAAGTTTACCGGAAAATTATACACTGTTTTTTACGTTCCCATAGGTTATATTTTAAGCTGTGTTTTCGGAAATATGGTGGGATTGCTGTTGAATCTGTTCGGGAATATCTCCGTGAAAGACATCAATTCTGACCTGACTGTAATGCTGCTGTATCATATCTGCACGATGACGGCCAGCTTCCCCGTTCTGTATCTCATCAGACGGCTGCTGCAGAAGTATTTCATAGCCACGTTTGAAAAAATGAGCCGAAAACTGGTTGCCTTACTGGCCCTGACCCTGCTTCTCTGCTCATTTATGCTTCTCACCATGGCTTCTTTTTTTGACAACATAGAGATTACGCACAGGGAATACGTTTTGATGGTTTCTTCCCTGGTGCTATACTTTCTGTTTACGGTCAGTATGATCTTCATCGTGCTGCACACCACCAGAAAAAGCTACGAAGCCCGAAAAAAGGTGGAATATCTGGAAAGCCTGAATGAGTACACCAGAAATCTGGAAATCGTCTATGACAACCTGCGGGCTTTCAAGCATGACTACATCAATATCATGGCCTCCCTGGCCGCCTATATCGATGAGAAAAAATATGAGGAACTGGAAAGGTTTTTCTATGACTCCATCTTGCCGATGCAGAAGAATCTCACCCAGAAAAACGGCGCCCTGAACAACTTACTGCGTGTGAAAATCCTGGAATTGAAGAGTATTTTATATACCAAGCTGCTCCTGGCGGTAAATCAGGATATCCAGGTGACCATCGATATTCCGGACGAAATTGAGCCGAATTCCATTGCCATGGACCCTGTTGACCTCACCAGGATGCTTGGAATTTACCTGGACAATGCTATAGAGGCCTGCCTGGAAACTGCCCGTCCGGTGCTGAATTTCCATCTGGGCAGAATGAATGGGGACACCATATTTATCATCTCCAATACCTTTGTTGACAAAGGCCTTTCCGTGGCCCAGATGCAGAAAAAAGGCGTCACCACAAAGGGGAACGGGCACGGCATCGGCCTTTTCAATGTATCCGAAATCCTGAACCGGTATGATCATATTTATCACGAGACTTCCGTAAGAGACGGCCTTTTTGTACAGCAGGTTCAGATTTCCCAGGTGAAAAAAAGACAAAAATAATGCTGAAGGAAGGCGTTTTTTATGAATACCATTTATCTGGTCTCCTCCATCTTATGCGCGTTTATGCTGATCTGTGACATGTTTGTATTGGTCCACCCGCATCTGCCCCTGAAAAAATATCCCCTTTTCTTTTTCCTGTTTTCAGGGCTTTTTTTCCTCCAGTATGCTTCCGGCATTTCTGTCTTATTGCTTGTTGCACTGGCTGTAAACTCTGTGCTGTTGGTGGGATTTACCGGGAAATACTACACTGCCTTTTATATTCCCCTGGGTTATATTTTAAACTCCATCACCGTCAATCTGCTGCTGTTTTCCGCCAATCTTGTGCGGGAAATCTCCATCCAGGAATTCAATGCCGATATCCGTCTCATGAGCCTGTTTACGCTCTTTACCATAGCGGTCTCCGTCCCTGTTCTGTATCTGGTCAGAAGGCTTTTTCAGCGGTATCTGATCCATATTTTTGAAAAAAAGGACAGAAAAATCTTTGCCCTGGTAATCTTAACCCTTTTTCTCTGCGCATTTATGATTTTCACCATGGCTTCTTTTTTTGACCACATAGAGATTACACTGAAAGAGTTTTTCTTAATGGTTTCCTCTCTGGTGCTTTATTTTCTGTTTACGGTCAGTATGATCTTTATCGTGCTGCACACCACCAGAAAAAGCTATGAAGCCCGGAAAAAGGTGGAATATCTGGAAAGCCTGAATGAGTACACCAGAAATCTGGAAATCGTCTATGACAACCTGCGGGCTTTCAAGCATGACTACATCAATATCATGGCCTCCCTGGCCGCCTATATCGATGAGAAAAAATATGAGGAACTGGAAAGGTTTTTCTATGACTCCATCTTGCCGATGCAGAAGAATCTCACCCAGAAAAACGGCGCCCTGAACAACTTACTGCGTGTGAAAATCCTGGAATTGAAGAGTATTTTATATACCAAGCTGCTCCTGGCGGTAAATCAGGATATCCAGGTGACCATCGATATTCCGGACGAAATTGAGCCGAATTCCATTGCCATGGACCCTGTTGACCTCACCAGGATGCTTGGAATTTACCTGGACAATGCTATAGAGGCCTGCCTGGAAACTGCCCGTCCGGTGCTGAATTTCCATCTGGGCAGAATGAATGGGGACACCATATTTATCATCTCCAATACCTTTGTTGACAAAGGCCTTTCCGTGGCCCAGATGCAGAAAAAAGGCGTCACCACAAAGGGGAACGGGCACGGCATCGGCCTTTTCAATGTATCCGAAATCCTGAACCGGTATGATCATATTTATCACGAGACTTCCGTAAGGGACGGCCTGTTTGTACAGCAGGTTCAGATTTCAGGGCTGCCGCACAAAAGGTCATAGACACCAGATATCGACATACCGGCCTGCCGGGGATTGTTCCGCCCTTCAAATATCTTTTTTCTGCAAGGCAAACATGCCAACCATAGAAAAGGCAATGCCTGTGATCAGAAACACGGCTATATTTTTGATGCTCCAATCCTGGTACATCAGCAGTTGATCGGACACGCAGAACAGCACATAATCCATTATCTTTCCCAGTGCCGCTATTTTCTGTCCCATGAGCTGCAAAACACTGGGCATTACCCAAAACAGGATAATGAGATAAATAAAAGGCGTAATGGTGGTGTTCAGAAAACAGGTGATCATCACTGCCGTTGCGCCTATGGCAAAGCCGTAAATCATGTAGATCAGGATTTCCTTTCCCAGGTTCCCAAGCAGCATGGCGGCGGTCCAGGGCTGTTGACAGAGAATCCATGCCCAGTCGTATAAAATGCCGCCGCAGAAACCGATCACCATACTCATCAGCGCTATGCTCCCGATTTTTGCAGTGATAATCTGAATTCTTCTGCTTCTGGAAGTAAAAACAAAGGTGGCTGTCTTCAGATCAAATTCTTCCCCCAGGCTCTTTGCCGCCAAAAACATGATCAGAATACTGGAAAAGTTTCCGAAAAATGCGATTACATTGTGTACTCCGAAGCTTTCCGGAAAGGTATAAGCCCCGTATGCCATGCCTCCTCCCATGACCAGTACCATCATCAGTCCCAGTTGGAACTCCCTCTTCTTCCATAATTTTTCGAATTCCAACAATGTAATGTGTATTGTCTTCTTCATAGCTGCGCTCCTCCTTTCGATGTAAACCCATTATAAGACATTTTGTTCCCTGTGACCGTTTCTTTCTTAAATGAGCATAAATCTGTCGTGAGCGTAAAAAGATATCCTACAAAGAAGAAAATAAAGCTGCCGCAGACATGACAGATCATGAAATTCTATATCTGAATATCTGCTGCTGCCTTTTGTATATAATTTATGGCAAGTTCTTCCTGTTCACTGCTTCTGCGCAGCATATCAATAATATGATTTCTTTTCTCTTTCAAAGCCTCTTTCGGAAAGGAATCACGTTGATGGGCAATGGTTGCTATTTCTGTTGCAAAGGATATGACGTCTTGATACTGATTTACTGCCAGAGTCATAAACTCCTTATCTATACCGGGAATTATGTTTATGCATCGTTCAAAAAACTGTGTCGTTCTTAACTTATTCTCATAATGAATAAACGCATGGGGAAAAACACATTCGATTTGATCTGCATCTCTTTGATTTTCTTCCCTCAACAGATCACACCAGTTTCGGTAAATAACCAAACCATATCCCTGCATTTTGTCTTTCCCGCAATGTTCCTGATTTGATAACAATTTGAGCCCTCTGAACAGCGCATTGATACATGCTTTTTCCAACGGCATTTTTTCATTTGAAGACTTTACAACCATCATCTCACAGTCAGCCCTGTACCAACCGGCATACTGATTAAGCCGGTCAAAGTTTATCCCTGCATTTTTTTGATCATCTCCCTCCAGAAAACCCAATCCCTTCAGAATCTTTCCATGACCGGAAAAGCCCATGGCAAACACAGTATCCGTATACTCTTTGGGAATAATGATGACAGGATAACCATGTTCCACCTGTTTGCAGGCAAGCGCAATAAATTCATCCTCTGAATAATCTGCCTTGGAATGCATCTCATAGTCCAAACCATATATTAAAAAGCTGTCGTGAATGTATTGATCGGGCCCATAGGAATACCCAAAACATATGTTTGTAATTGCGGACTGCAGGATGTATTCTTCGTCATCATTGACCTGGCGGCCTTTGGTGTCTCTGCGCTGCTCTAATCCAAAAAACAATTTCACCGCAGTTAAGAGAGAAGCAGATGAGATGCTTTTAGGCCATTCAGGACCTGAATAGTCAGCTGCCGGAATCCGGGGTTTAACAAGGAATTCATAATCGAAATCCATACTGCGCAGCACACAGGATGACGGATCCAGAATCCTGTCTACGGAACAATTAAAAAGTCTGGATATTTTATAAAGCATCGGTACCTCCGGCACTGCTTTTCCGTTCTCCCATTTGCTGACGGCCTGGGGCGAAACCTTTAATTCCTCTGCCAGCTGTTCCTGTGTGTACTTGCATCCCATGCGCAGATACGCAATCTGCTCTCCCATTTTTCTGATGTCAAACATCTGCCTTCTCCTCCTTGGACTGTATCATAGCGGTCATATGTTATGGAATGATTATGGCTGTTGTATGAGGAAAAGTCCATAGATGACCAGTTGTTTTTTTCACGAAAACACAACTCATGGTTGTAAGCCTGTATTCTGTTACCCCAAAGTTTTCAGATTTCTGCGGTATTCTGCCATTTCCTCCTCCCTTACCGTATCTAAGACGTGCTGCAATTCCCTGATTGCAAAATCCCGCTCCTTCGGCAGCCAGGCGGTAACCGGGTAGAAATTTGAACCGGAATTGGCAAAGAGATGTGTCCTGATCTGCAGATTTTTGATAAACACCATCAATTCCTGCAGGCGCTCCTTCTCCCCGGCCGGAGTAAACCGCCCTTCCTGCTCCATGCGGTACAGCTCCGTATCTGGGAACAGCGTAAGGGAATCCACGGAAATAAAATACGGATTGAGCCGGCTAAATAACTTTGCGCTGTTCACCCCATTCCAATATCCCCTGCCCTTCCCCGCAAGCCCGGTCATATAGACAAAATAATATTCTATCCCTGCCTGGTCCAGTTTCCGGCACTGCTCCAGTATGTCAGCCGCCGTGTATCCTTTGCCTGCCAGAACAAGTGTATCATCGTCACCGCTCTCCGTCCCGATGGTCAGCCCGTTTATTCCCATTGCCCGAAGCTTTTTCAGCTGCCATACTTCCTTATCCCGAATATCCCTGATACTGGCAAACATAGCCATGGTCCGGCATTTAATCAGGTAATCCCGCACTGTCAGCGCACGGAGTTTCAGGTTCTCATAGCTCATAGCAAAGGGGTTTGCTCCAGTCCAGAAGATACGCCTTGCATAGGGCTGATAGCTTTTGATCTCCGCCAGGTCTTCCTCGAATTCCTCCATTGGAGACATACGGAAGCACTCGCCTTGATAAAGGTTACAGAAACGGCATTTCTGATAGGTGCAGCCGGAAGTTGCCTGTATGATAACGGAATGCGCCTCATAGGGCGGCCTCCACGTCCTTCCTGTAAAGTGCAATCTGAATCACCTCCTACAGATGGCGGACGCTCTCACGGTAACGCCGCAGTTCGTCCTCACCCACGTTTTTAATCACATCATCAAGAAAGGCAAGCAGCTTCTCCCGATCTTCCGGCAAAACACCATGGAACTGAAATGCATTGGAAGCCCCATATGCGGCAAATTCCGTGGGAATTTCCAATCCTTCCGCCAATGCCCGGACTTCCCTGTACTTCTCTGTCTCGCTTTCCTCCCTCCAGTTCCCCTGCCGGATTTCCTCATACAGCTTTGCATCCGGGTAGATGGTCAGCATATTTACACCGATCAAAGTCGGATGAAGCTTATTGCATACAGCGGCAGTGGCCCTTGCGCCGTCCTCCCCCCGGCCTGCGCCGGATATGCCCGTGAGATAGAAAAAGCTGTAACGGATGCCTGCCCTGTCCAACCTGCCGCACTGCTCCAGTATGTCAGCCGCCGAATATCCTTTCTCCATGAACCGCAGCGCCTCCTCATCCGCTGTTTCGACGCCGATGGTCAGCCCGTCATAACCCGCTCCCCGCAATGTCGCCAGTTCCCCGTCCGATTTCAGTGCAACATCCGTCACCCTGGCAAAGCTGCCGATGGTCTCCGCCTCCGGAAAATATCTGTGCGCCAGTCCCGCGATTTCCATCAGCCTGTCATATTTCAGCACGAAAGGATTTGCCCCCGTGAGAAAAATCCGGGAAACCTTTCTCCCGATAAAACGGCGGTACATCTTCTGTGCCTCTTTCAAATCCGCCTCTATATCCTCCAGGGGCGACATCCTGAACCGGAAGGGCAGATCCGCGTAAAGCGTACAGAACTTGCATCTGTGGTGGGTACAGCCCGCGGTAACTTCCAACAACAGGGAAGACGCCTCATAGGGCGGTCTCCATATGGTTCCTGTATAGTGCATCATGTATTCCTCCTCGCATTTTTTACAAATCGGATATCCTCTTCTGCACTAAATTACCGCTAAAACTCCATGAAATCAAGTACTGTCTTTTTTTGTTGACAGTACACTTTTTCGTACCAATAGACTATATGAGGATAACGCATTGGGAAAACTGTCAGACAAACGTTATACCATACTCTATATGGGCGCATCAAAGAACGGGTTGAATTAAAACGGGAACGGAAAGCAGTTATCCCGAAAAGAGATTATGCTGACAGGCGGTTGATTGATACTTCTGACGAGACATTCCAGAACAGTCCAGGACTGCAAAGGCGGACAGCGGTGGAGAATTTAAAGATTGCTGCACAGGCATACAATGAAGTGGGTTCCATCACAGAACTGGAACAAAAAACTCTGCCGCTTCCGCCACCGGAAAAGAAGCAAAACAGACCGTCCGCAAACTGGAGAACTGCATCAAAGACCTTGCGGAAATTATGAATGCAGAACAGTACAAAGCCAATAAATCCTGCCATATTGCCTATAAGAAATCGAAAAATTCTGACGCATATTTCCGCAAGTATGAGAGCCAGATTATCCTATATGGCGCGCAAGACGTATGCTGGAACAGGCGGTCATTTTCTTAATAGGCTTGAATATCGACAAGCTGAAATCGGAATATCAGGCGCTGAACGTGCCAGATATTCCTCCCACAGGCTCCTCCGGCGCTGCATATAAGATTTCAGATTTTCCATACTTTGCCAGTATGCCCACAAGTCATTGACACTATACTCTCTGCCAGAGCAACATATTATCCTGAAATTCAGCCGACAATTTTCCATTATCTTTCAGCCACGAAAGGTAGGAACGCACTGTGCTACCCACCAACACATACTGCTCAAAATTCATGGCAAGACCGTAAGCTTTGAACACTCCCTGCAGAATCCGCTCAAAACACATCGGCTCTTTACAGATGGATAAAATTCTGTCTGCCACCTCATGTACCTTATTTCTGTTGTATCGGATAAGTTCCTTTATATCGGCAGACACCTCCGCATGAGCAGGAACAAACATGGCCGCCTCCATCTTCTCCACCTGATCCAGCGTTTCCAAATAGGCTCCCACGTCATAGATAAAGGAAACTGCATATTTTTCCAGTGTCTCCCGACTGCTGATGCAATCCGCAATGAATACCACACCGTCTGGCATACGGAATCCCACCATGTTAAAAAAATGCCCCGGCAAGGGTATCACCTCAATCTCCCTCGGAAAACTTCCATCTGAAAAATCCGTCACACTGCTCTCCTGCGCCATTAGGAATTTATGCCGCAAATCTTTACACGGATAACCGCCATATAGAAAGGAAGGCTCCAAGACCGGGTGCTTTGCAAATGCCGCCTCTATGCCGCCGGAATAAATCTTACACCCCATCTGCCCCTGCAGGTATTTATTTCCACCAATATGGTCTGCGTTGGAATGGGTATTCAGTATGGCTGTCAGACGCCAGCCGTTCTTATCCAGTATTTGCCTGACCTTTCTCCCCGCCTCCTTATCATTCCCGCTGTCAACCAGATAGACATGCTCCTTGTCTGCCACATAGACACCAATCTTCGCCGGACAGTTTATGTAATAACACTTCTCACTAACTTGAACCAATTCATACATTTTCCGTTTCCTCCTTAATTGTTCAGATAAAATATTTCATTATAAGCAGCGCAGGCTTTATCCAAAACATTGCGGTATGTATGGGAAATATCAGCTCCAAAACATATGGACTACTTTTCCTGTAGTAACACTTCCTTCCCACCCATCACCATTTTCAGCACTTTCTCTTTCAGTTCCTTTTTGTGCAGCTCATCTTTTTTGCGATAGTGATGTATGCCTGCTATTTTTCATTAAAATCAGCGGATTTTCTCAAATATGATTTTAATAAGTATCTAAATCAGCCAATATTTCAAGATTCGCCCTCTCATAGTCATTGAATATGCTGTCATCAAAATCTCCACTGTCACAAGTTGGGCTGTACCAAATGCACCCCATAAAATAGTTGTGCAAATCTTTATCGGCAAATCTATATCCATGCCTTGCATAGATTTCATTTTTTGCCAAATGGATTACAAGCATTGGCTCCCTTTCAAATTCTTCTTTCGTATAGTATTTTCGATCCGTTTCAAACAACGGTTCCATCACATTTGAAATATCCCGCACTTCCCTGACATTTTCCCAATAATCAATGATTTCTGAATAATAGGCGCTGGCTTTATA
>CAJTXE010000044.1:0-9045 GCA_910580225.1 uncultured Acetatifactor sp. | reverse complement strand
ATTGGCTTCTCTCATTAACTGCGCTTATCATTTCTTCCTCTGTCCATGACAAATTACCCGAATCAACGGCAATGCCATTCTCTGCAATATCCTCATTCTCTCTTATCAGCTCAAAAGCGCCGCTGATACCATAGTCACCGCCATGCGATGCGTTTTTATCATTCAATACCTCTACATATATGCTGTCGCTTAGAAACTGAATATGCAATGTTCCACTGTTTCCCCATTCATCATCTGTATAATCAAAATATAATTCTGCCTGTTCTATTTTCCCGCTGATATCCTCAATCGCCGCAAACCGTTCTGTTATTTCCTGCTGTGAAAAAAGTGTTCCCGAAAATTGATTATCTCCTGTAATTGTACAAGATAGTTCAATTCCTCCTTCGGCCAGAATCTGTTCATGTGTCTTTCCCCCACAAGACCAATAACCACTGTATTCCACAAAATCAGTATTTTGCCGACTTTCAGCTTCACTTATATAATCTGTTTGGAAATCTGCCACTCCGCTTTCATTTGCATCTTCCGCTTTTACAGCCTCCTTATCCGTTACTTGTTTTCTCTCTTTCTTACCATCAAAGTATAAAATAATCTGCTCATCGAACTGTTCATCTCCGGACAAAATAACTTCCACAGAGTCCTCATGCCATGTAACCTCCCATATACTGCTGCGTATGCACCCACCGTCATCAAACAATTCAAAGTCTGCTTTGGATATTCTGCTTTTGCCCTCATAAAGAACCAGCCTGCCGGAAGCCGATCCAAAGGGGAAATCCGCTTGTCCGACAGCCTGCAAAACCAATTCATACGTTCCGTCCGGTGAAACAGATGTATCTGCCTTTGTTATTTTGTAATTTGACACATAGGCAAAACTCCCCCAAAACGCAGCGATTATAATAATAATCGCTGCAACAAAGCCTAATACAAATTTCATAATTGTTTTCATTGCTCCATATCCCTTCTCGCCTTGTTTCCCCATATAGGATTTAATAGCCACTTTTCCTGCTTCATGCTGCCAACTCCTGCTGTTCCCTTTCCATATTTCTAAAAAAGCTCATTGCAGACAGCCCTGCAATACAAACTATGATGCCAGTCGGGATTAACACGAAATATATGACATTGTGAAATCTATCAAGCAAAAAACCGTACACGATTTGTCCTATAGGCTGGACGCACAAAGTAACCGTCGATGTATAGGCCATCACTTTTCCTATCAAATGATTTGGCGTCCTCTGCTGTATGAGGGAAACGGCAAAAATAGAAAATATACTGATAACAGCCTGCATACCGCAAAATGATGCAATCGTAATACTGTACTTTATAATACCATTTACCGGCAAAAGAAAAACAATGCCGGCAGGGATCATAAAAATACCCAGAGAAGCAAGCAGGACAGATAATTTATGTATTTTCAGTTTCTCTGCCAAAACGCCTGCGGCAATGCTCCCCAGGATTGTAGCGACTGCCAGCGCACTTTCCGCAGCCCCATAATACTTTGCATTCAATCCGAGGACAGTCCGCACAAGAAAAGGAAGTCCGACTATGGTAATACCCATCACAAAAAACCTTGAGAATGCCGTTAAGAGCAGCATCTTTGATATGCTTGTCTGTTCTTTTGAAATATACTGCATACTTGATAGAAAGTCCTGCTTTACAATCTGAAGCACGCCGCCTTGCTTTAAAGTATGCTGACAGCTCAATTTTATAAAACATTCAAACAGAGCAGTCATAAAAAAGCAGACAACGCTTGCATACAGTACGGGTTTCAGTCCGAGCATGGCATACAGTACGCCCCCCAACATAGGCGCAACCAGATAGGATAAAGATGCCACTTGGTTTACAACGGCATTTCCTTTCATAATATTGTCGCCTTGCAGCATCGTAGGAATACACGCCTGAACAGTAGGTGTTTCAAACGCGCCCAAAATAGAAAGTATGATAAGCAGCGTACTGATTACGGCAATGGCATTTCTTTCCGACAGGAATAGTGCCGCACATAAAACCGATACGCCAGTCAATGCATCTAACGCCACCATAATATTCCGTCTGTCTGCCCTGTCCGCCAAGATGCCGCCAAGCGGTGACAAAAGAATAGTCGGGATTGTGGCTGCAGACAATATTCCCGCAAATATGGCTGCCGAACCAGTCACTTCCAGTATATACATGGATAATGCCAGTTTCAATATGAAATTTCCAAACAATGATGTTAACTGCCCTAAAATAAGGAGCGAAAAATTTTTTGTAAATAATTTTTCCGTCATAGCTGATCCCCTCCTTTTACATTATCATTGTCGGCTATCTCCGGCATAAAGGTATACCCACAGGGGGGTTCCTTCATTTTGCCTGCATTCTCTGGCATAGAGGTATGCCCCCAGGGTGTTCCTTTCATTTTATCTACTTTCTCTGGCATAGAGACATGCTCGCAGGGTGTTCCTGCAATATCAGTAATACATTTTTCCGTAAAGGACGCCGCATCATCATCATAAAGCGGCAGTCCCATATAAGCGAATACTTCTTTCACAAAATGGTATTTATGATACAGTTCTTCCTCTGTGGCAGGGAATACCGAGGGCATGAACCAGAAGTTGATCAGCGGCAAAAGCTCGGAAAGCTCCTTTGTGTATTCCGTCTTGATAGAACCGTCCTTTTTTCCCTCCTCTAACAATTCCAACCACAAGGGCGTTAATATACGTCTGTTTTCCGCAACTGCCGCCGCCAAAATATGCGGGTCTTTCAAAATCGGGACTGCCTGCATATTGATCTGGTTTCGTTCAGCGTTCGACTGATTCAGCGCAAGCAATGACCTGATCTTTTGCAGACCGTTCAAGTCATCCCTCCCCTTGACGGCTTCAAATGGGTTGTCCTCGAAAAACATCTGATTACCTAATGTGTACATTACTTCCTCTTTGCTTTGAAAACAACGGTAAAACATTCCTTTTGCCCCGCCTACCATATCCATAATGTCAGAAACAGAGGTTTCTTCGTACCCTTTGGAGATAAACAGTTTCTGTGCTGCATTTAGTATTTCCTTTTTCCATTGTTCTGGTGTCTTTTTTGCAGGTCTAGCCAATATTCCATACACCTCCTTATAGTTATTGACTCTTGGTCAATAACTATTTTAACAGGTTTCAAAGGTTTTTGCAATAGGCATAAAATCCATACCGCTTTTGCCCACTTATAAGGTAACAGTTCAGACAGGGCGCTGAACCGTTACGTAGATGCACACAAAACGCGAAAGACATGGATTTTGGCGCTCACAAGTCTCGCAAAATTGGATAGAAATGTGTCCGCGGACACATTGCAATTATTGACTTCACGGGAGAAGCTGTCTAAACTGTTACCTTATACCAGACATTTTTTCTGACTACTCTCTGACAATCCTGTATTGGTATTCCGGTATATTTGAAATCCCATCATCCAGAATTTTATTTCCCAAATACTGAAAGCCGCCATCTTCTGAAAACCGCACTGTAAGCTCATGTGTTATCACCGCATCATCACATAAAATCATGCTGCACACCGCATCCACAGTTAAAGTAACCGTTCCGTCTTTGTTTTCCCTGATATCTGTAACCTCTGGAAATGAAGTTCCAAAATAGGTGGGGTCATAATTGAAGCAGCCAAGCCTTACCCATGCATAAGTCTGTTTTTCTTCATCAAATACCGCATAGCTTTGTATCTCCTCTGCCGTTACCGGAAGATATTCCATAATCAGGCGCTCAAACTCGCCTTTTGGTATCCCGTCCGGATAATCCTCCAAAGGAAACTGCTCCTGATATTTCATTGCATATAAATATTCATACATCCCATTATAATCCAAATGTTCCATATGGTCTGCATCCCAGTCAGAACATAAAAGATTGTTTCCCTGATAGGCTAATCCAAGCACACATTTTTCCGACATTTCCCTGTTTTCTTCTGTAATGGGCTTTACCCTGACCATGCAGCTCCCATCCACTATTTCAGTAACTTCCGGGGATTCCGGTACGCATAACTCATAGCAGAAATATCCTTTCTCCGTAAATCTCCATTCTTTCATACGGGTATAGGAAATATAGGTTATCACAGGCTTATTATCATCACTCCATGCGGCTTTTGCGGATAAAACGTACATATCCTTTCCATCATAAGCGTATTGATATCTCCCGATACCGCCGTCTGAATGGATCTCATAAACAACTGCCGAACCTCCTCTGCCTGCTGCGGCAGCATTTAAAAAATCTTCCAGTTTCATGTAGTTTTCCATGTTAGAATATATTTCCGTTATTGTGACCGGGCATCCGGTGGCTTTCAACTTTTCCACCATCTGATCTATGACTTCATCTGCAAGGACAACATTGGATGCACCGCCTTTATCCGCATTTTTATATAACTCCAATATAAGCCCCATCATTTCCTTGCAATCTTCTTCCGCTTCTGCTCTTTGCCTTGCATCTATTGGAAGATCATAGCCTTTTTCCTTATTACCATATGGCATAGAGGGATACCCGGAGGGTGTTGCTATATGCCTGTCTGTGCCTGCTTCCCGGTCTGTGTCTGCTTCCCTGTCTGTCCTTGCTTCCCTGTCTGTACTTTCTGCATATTCCTTTTCTCCGGCTTGTTCAGCATACTCGTTTTTCATACTTTTCCTGTTATGATTACAGGCGCATAACAAAACGATGCACATCAGCATGATAATCGGCAATATCCTCTTTTTCTTCATAATCGCACCTCAAATCTTTGCCCTTATGTACACCCGATGCATCACCACTTTATTGCGCTAAAATCCAAGTCTTCAATCAGAATATATTCATCTTCTTGCCGGATTGCATCTATTACAAGAGCTGTGACGATTCCATCCTCTTTTTTCATCCTGCTGCGGGGAATGGAACTATCCCTTGACAATCCCACTAAATCGAACCACATTTTAAATTCTTCCTCTGTAACCTCTTTTCCATTGACAGTCGCCGTATCCGGATTATATTCGTCAAAAACCCCCGTTACATATTCTCCATCGTGGTATGAAAGACAGACATAGCAGCTCCCATCCGAACCGTTATTTACAAGGATAATCGTGTTTTCCCTGTAATGCACTCCGTTAATACCGCCCCAATCCTCTGGTTCATACAAATCTGCAATCTTTTTTATCATGCCATCCTCATAGGTAAATATCCCTATTGATATATCATCCCCCATGATCAATTCAGGAACACTATCATCATCAAAATCGTGTATCCCGATATAGCCGATATAAGAATCACTGTTTACCTGTTTAAGTTCTTGCCGGAGGACATATGGATCTGCCAAATAGCTTTCCATGTTGCGGACAATCTCCTTATAAGCATCTTCCCATTCTGGTACGATATACTGACTTTCCTCTTCTTTTCCGCAGACACAAAACAAAATAACACATAGCAGCATATGAACCGGTAAAATAAATTTCTTCTTCCACATTCCAATGTCCCTCCTTCATTTTCCTATTTGTGGCAGTTCCAGTTCCTTTTGTTCAATCGTATTAGACAGATACCGGAATGTCCCATCCGGGAATGGCTGGACTACAATCTGATTTGTAAAAGCATAATCCGAATTGTAATCAATCCAGACTCCATCTACATAAAGGGTGATTGTCCCATCTTCATTCTGTTTGTAATCTACCACTTCCCCAAAAGGCGGAAACTGTCTTGCAAATATCATTTCATATTCATAACCGCCCGCATCTGCATGATAACCGCAATATTCCCTCACCTGTTCTACGGATACCGGAAAACAGGCAGTCATAACACGCTCATAAATCTCCGCAGGAATCAGACCTCCTTCTGCCCTGAAAGGCTCATTTGTGTATACCCGGTATATATCCTCAAACATACGGGGCATTAAAATTTTCTCCACATTGTCGGCATCCCAGTTTGTTACAAGCATATTATAATTCACGAAGCTAAGTCCATATATGTACTTTCTTGTCAGCTCCCTGCATTCATCCGATAATGGCTTTACCCTGTAATATTCCCGCAGATTTCCATGTGCTACCACCTCGGTATTTGTATAAATAAAATACCCTTTCTCTGTCAGCCTTATCTCCTCCAGATCATTGCTCCCAAAACCTTCTATTTCCGGTATGCCGCCTTCCCGCCAGCCTACCGACACATAAAAGGACTGTATTTTCCCGTTTCTATGAATAAATGTCAACGCACCTATATTCCCCTCTGTGTATACGTCAAACACTGTAACCATCGCATCGCTGCCGGAAATATAAGCAGAATAAAAATCCTCCATTTTCTGATAGTTTTCCATGTTCATATCATCAGAAACACTTACAAACCCCTGTTCTCCCAACCGCTTTACCACATCTTTTCTCTGTTTTTCAGAAAAACTCTCAATTCGGGAATACTCCGTTCCAGGATATGCAATTTCAATCTCCTTATAAAGCTCCATGCACTGCTCCGCTGCCGACATTGCCTCGTCCTGCAAACCCTGTTCTTCTTCTGCTGTCAATATACTGACAGGTTCCGATTTTTCTCCTATGGGAGCTTCGGCAGAATTTGGGGACTCTTCCACAAAACATTCTATTGATTCATCCTCTTTTACAGCTTCCGTACTTTCGATTACAACCGGATGTTCCCACACTTCCTCTGCGTTCCTTTTCGTATCTCTTTTCCCCCAAACAATACTGCCTGTTATAACAATGATTGCCATTAGCGCAATAAGAGAACCATACCTTTTTAAAAGCCATTTTACATCTTCCACTATTCAAGTCCCTCCATAAACCTCTTTCGGGAAAAGATTTTCCCTTTCTTCCTCCGTCAACCGATTGGAATGCCACCAAATATCCTGGTCTCCTTCCGACAAGATAATCTCATTCGATACATACTGAAAACTACCCTCACTGAATGGGCGGATTACGGTTGTGTGTGAAAACTCCTTAGACATATTTCCACCCGGATATACCGCATTGACATGAAGCGTAACTGTCCCATCCTCGTTCTCCCTATAACCCACTACTTCCGGATACGCAATATCCGGATACTCCACCTCGTAAAAACCTCGTGGTCTGTACTCATAGGCTGCAAGCTCTGAAAGATATGTTGTTTTCGAACGGAGCGTTTCACGATCCATATTGAAATATGCTCTAATCACATTTTCAAATAGTTCTCCCTGTATTTGGTAAACAGCGCCAACTCCTAAATTTTCATCCGCCATGTAAGGCACTGGCTGGCTGTATATCATTGGATAGAACCTGTCAAATAAATCGTAAAAGTCCAAATCCCCAAAATCGTCCTCGCTCCAATTACAGAGAAACAGGTTGTTTTGTTCATAACCAACTGGTAGGATATACTTTCGGTTATATTCCCTGCACTTTTCATCCAAAGGCAAAATCCGAAGCATCGTATGTTCCGGTGTGTCGCTTAATGTCAATATATAATTTTCATCTAAAAAGTAACTCCCCTCAAAGATTAAATATCCTTCCTCCGTATACTGCCAGAAGTCCGCCGGGTAGCTTACTGTACTTCTGTTCTGCAAACTGCCATTCTGGTCATATTGATAATATCCCCTGACAATATTTACATTACCGTCCTCTGTTTTCAAATCAAATTTACGAATCCCCATCTCCATAACCACTATAATGGTCAATTCGTCCATCTCTTTTTCATCTACTGCTTTACAAAAATCGAAAGCCTGCTCTGCCTGTGTCATGTCAATCTGATTCCCATTGTCAACAGCCACATAACCGTTTTCACCGAGTCTGGCAACCATGCGCCGCATCATATCCAGGCTTCCCAATGTATCTGTACTTACTGCTTCCTCATAAATTTCATCGAGAATCTCAGCTATACATTCCATACCAGCAGAATCCTTTTTATCAAAAGAATATACTTCACTGCCTTGCTGAGTTATCTCAATATCCGATACCTCCGGTGTCCTATCGCTGCACCCCGCCAATGTCGGCAATATTAACATTGTCATTGCAAATAACGGAGCTTTTTTATTCTTTCCGATTAATCCGGCTTTCCAAAGCCTGTTTATCTTTTCCAAAAAAATAATCACTTCCTCCTCTCCCTTTTACATCTTCTACCATGCCTATAACCAAAATCGGATTTTCCTCTGTTTTACTGTAAAAATTTCATACATATCATAAGTAACCATAAGATTTTATTCTTTCTTCTCCTACACTTACTTTTCACATGAACCTCCACTTATCCTCTGCTTTTTCTCCATTCTTACCAATTCTTACATTAGTAAGATTTTATTTAAATATTACAATGGAACGATTTTAATGTCAAGTAGATTATGTACTGCACCACGACAAACGCATAAGTAAACAAATTGTGAACACGCTTCTTTTCTGATATGATAAAAGAAAAAGGGGCGTAATTATGGAGGAATTGCTACAATGGTTGGAGTACATTGAGGATAAACGACAGGAGAAAAAAGTACGGCATAAACTAAAAGATATTTTAGCAATTGTCCTTGTTGCTACATTATCAAATGCGGATGATTGGATTGAGATGGCCTTGTTTGCAGAGAATTTCCAGGATTATTTAAGGAACTATATAGAATTAAAAAATGGGCCGGTATCTCATGATACGCTGCGACGTGTCATGGGAACACTCTCGCCGGATGTCTTGCAGCAGCTCTATGTGAAATGACAGGAATTGCTAAACCGAGGGGCAGGGAAAATGATAAAAAAGATCATCTGCATTGATGGGAAAACGATGCGCGGAAACAACACCAAAGAAGGGAAGCCATCCCATATCGTGTCAGCATGGTGTAAAGAAGACGGTTTTTGTCTTGGCCAAAAAGCAGTGGAGAAAAAGACAAACAAGATCACAGCAATACCGGAGCTGCTGGAGAAACTGCGGATAAAAGGGCAGATAATAACAATCGGTGCAATGGAAACCCAAAAAGTGATAGCAGGAAAAATACGGGAAAGGCGGGCAGACTATGTGCTGGCATTTCTATTTTTAGAAACAGCCGCTTCCTTAAACACAGAGGTAGTGTAAAAAAGTTTGTGTCTATGGTAAAAAATGGTTCCTTTTTGGTAAGAATCTAGATATGGAAATTCTTATCGAA
>CAJTXE010000043.1 GCA_910580225.1 uncultured Acetatifactor sp. | reverse complement strand
GAATCCGGGCAGCCGGTCTATCCTGTCATCGGCATGGTGATAGACTGGACGCGGAGGGGGACACGGATTCCTTTAAGCCTTCATGAACTGTTGCTGCGTGAGGGTGTTTCCGCTGAAAATCTTTCCTGGGTGGACGATGTGAAACTGGAAGTTCACCATATGAACAATCTTTCAAAAGAAGTTCGCAGACGGTTTGTCAGCGATATGGGTTTTGTGGCGGATTTTCTCAACGAGGGTGGTTTTGAAAGCCGCCTGAAACAGAAAATTGTCCATCCGGAGGCGCTCTGTGAAATGATGGCGGAACTCACCGGAGATACCCGTTTCACGGATTTGGTGGAAGACTTATTGAAACGGCAGGCAGAAGGAAAGGAGACTATTATGTGTGAATATATTGATATGTTGGAGGCCAGAGGCGAGGAGCGGGGAATAAAAATCGGTGAGGCAGCAGGCGAGGTTGTTGGTGAAGACCGTTTGGCAAAGCTGATGCAGCGGCTCTTGCAGGATAAAAATTACCGGGAGTTGGAAGCGATTTCCAACAGCCGGGAAAAACGTCACGAGCTGTACCGGAAATACGGCATTTGAAAGAGGACGATTTCTGTTCCGGGTTTCTGGGCGAACAAGGAGGTAATGTTCCGGCAATTTGGATGGAAAAATGGCATTAAAAAGAAAATCGTGTATGTAAATTCGGGAAAACGGGCCTGTAGCCGGAAATATTGGTTACAGGCTTATTTTTATGCGGCGGATGTCCTCATAGTCTCCCTTTGTGACATCTCCTTCTGTTGTGGGACGGATTCAGGAAAAGTATAATAGTAGTCAGATAATAGAAAGAAGGAACTGCATCAGGGATGATGTACAGGTGGGAGAACGGAGCGAAGCAATAAGCCGAGATGAATCGGACAATGGGGACAGCGTTGGAAAGCCATAAGGAAGGTGGAAAGCAGTGGGAAGAAAAAATACGGCGGTGAGGCGGAAGAGCATATGGAAGGACAAGGGAAGTTGGGAGCTGCTGCTGCTGTGCATCCCGGCTCTGGCAGGCTACATTATTTTCAATTATATACCCATGAGCGCGGCCCTTGTGATTCCCTTTAAGGAGTACAAGTTCAGCCAGGGAATTCTGGGAAGCGCCTGGTGCGGGCTGAAGAATTTCCGGTGGATTCTCACATCCACTTCCATGGGCAGGGTGCTGCGGAATACGGTTGCCTACGGAGCCTGGTTTATGATTATCGGGCCTGTGGTGAATGTGGCGATTGCCCTTCTGCTGTTCGAGATCAGGAACAGGAAGGCGCTGAAAACATACCAGACCATCATTACCTTCCCCAATTTTATGTCCATGGTTATTGTGGGATACGTGACCTACGCCATATTGAGTCCCCGGACAGGGCTGCTGAACCAGATACTTACGGGAATGGGGATGGAATCGGTGGATGTATATATGAACGCCGGATACTGGCCGGTGATTCTGACCATTGTGACACTCTGGAAAGGGGTGGGCATGGGTTCCATGATGTATTTTGCCTCCCTGATGGGAGTGGACGGCGCCCTGTACGAGGCTGCGGAACTGGACGGGGCGGGCAGATTCCAGAAAATGCGGTACATTTCCATTCCGCACCTGATTCCACTGGTATGCATCTTCACAATCATGGGGGCAGGCAGCCTGATCAGCGGCAACTTTGATTTGTTTTACATCATTCCCAGGAATTCGGCTATCCTGTACGAGACTACGGATATCCTGGATACTTATGTGTACCGGGCACTGGCCAGTGGAACCTATGCCATGGGCGCTACAGTTGGTCTGGTACAGTCCCTGGTGGGCATGGTACTGGTGGTGGCTACAAACCTGATTGTAAAGCGGATATCCCCTGAAAATTCCATGTTTTAAAGTGCCTGGGGCATACCACAGCATGGGAGAGGCAGCAGCGTCGAATTGCCCGTATGGAGGAAGTCATTATATGAAGAAAAAGAAAAAGTTAAATTGGTTCAATCTGATATTACACTTATTTTTCATTTTGCTAAGCGCCTGCTTTGTGCTTCCGCTGCTGCTGGTAATCTCGGCATCCTTTACCAGTGAAAGCTGGCTCAATTCCGGGAACGGGTTAAGCCTGCTCCCCAGGGAATTTACCACGAATGCCTATGCTGCCGTCTTCAAAAACGGAGAGCGGATGATACGGGCCTATGGGGTGACCATGCTCCAGGCGTTACTGGGAACCGTGTCGGGGTGCATTGTGGCAGGAATGGCGGCATATGCCCTGTCAAGAAGCAGCTTCCGCTTTCGGAAACCCGTAACCATTATTATCTTTTTTACCATGCTGTTTTCCGCAGGAATGATTCCTACCTATATCATTTATGCAAAATATTACGGAATCAGCAACAGCTTCTGGATTTATATCCTGCCCGGGATTACGGGAGGCGCCTGGTATACCATGGTTTTCCGGACATTTTTCAAGAGTCTGCCGGAGTCCCTGTTTGAATCGGCCCATCTGGACGGTGCAAGCGAGCTGACCATTTTCCGGAAAATCGTACTTCCCCTGTCCACGCCGGTATTTGCATCCGTTGGATTTATGACTTTGGTAGGAAAGTGGAATAACTATACCACATCCATGATTTATATTCGAGATGAGAACCTGTATACCTTACAGTATCTGCTCCAGAGAATGATGGAGGAGGCGAATTTCCTGAAAAATCTGTCCCAGAGCATTATGGGAAATGTGACAATGAGTACCGCAAGCCTTCCCAGTGAAACACTGAAATATGCCATGTGCGTGGTGGCGGCAGGACCCATGCTGCTAATCTTTCCCTTTTTCCAGAAATATTTTTCCCAGGGACTTACCATTGGGGCAGTGAAAGGGTAGCGGAGGAACAGGAGCTTTACGAGAAACACCAGTGTCTGTTCTGCGGGGCAGACGGGGAACTATAAAATAAGGAGGATTACACATGAAAAGAAAAAGTTTGAGTTTGATTCTGGCGGCCTTATTGACGGCTTCCGCCTGCCTGGGCGGCTGCGGCAGCGACGACGGAGGCAGCAGTGCCGGGAACGGCAGTGAAGAAGGAGGAAGCGCGTCCGAATCTACCCAGGAGAGCAGCGCGGAAAACAGCAGCGGCCAGGAAGCGGGTGACAGCGCGGAGGACAGCCAGGCATCCGGCGGTGAGACGGCGGAACTGGAACCCGTGACCATCCAGTTCTGGATTGGCGGCCCGGGAAAACAGAAGGATTCCGACAGAGTGTGGGAGGCCTTTAACGAGAAGCTTCAGGAATATGTGCCAAATACCACGGTGGAGATTACCTGTATGCCCAACGCGGAGTATAAGGAGAAATATCCCCAGATGCTTGCTTCCGGCGAAGCGGTGGATTTGACCTGGATTGCAAGTTGGGTAACCGGCTCCAATCAGCTGATTCAGGACGGCAATCTGATGGCGCTTGACGATTTGGTAGAACAGTACGGACAGGGCATCAAACAGGAACTGGGCGAAGAGATTCTGGATATGCACCGTTATCCGGCGGACGATAAGCTCTATTACCTGATCAGCTGGCAGGGACTTTACAGCAATGTGCGCGCCTTTAAGATTCCCACGGAACTGGCAAAACTGGCAGGGGATACCTGGCTTGAGGACACACAGAAGGCAGTGACCAAGTGGTGGAACGATTACTCGTCTACAGATGACCTGCAGGCCGTATTTGACCAACTGGACATCTACCTGGGAGCCTTGAAGGACAATGATCAGCTCTACAGCGGCATCAGCCAGGCCACCTTCGGCGCATGGCTGTACCCCAACCGCCTGTCCTCCGAGAGCAGCCTCCAGATGTACAACATCGGCGTGCCCCATATGGACAACAGCTTTACCGTGAT
This sequence comes from uncultured Acetatifactor sp., assembly GCA_910580225.1. GTDB lineage: Bacteria > Bacillota > Clostridia > Lachnospirales > Lachnospiraceae > Acetatifactor. The sequence goes on along the minus strand of CAJTXE010000043.1, from coordinate 30,951 downwards.
CGACACCATCCAGAGTGACCATTATCGGGTGTATGCGGAAAATATGGCGGAGTTCTACAAAAAGGGTTACATCCGTTCCGACATTGCTTCCCTGGAGAAGAATACCTTAAGCTTTGTCACAGGCGGGGAATATACACCCAACACTACGGTGATCGATGTCCATAACGCCCTTACCGACAACACGGCGGACATGTACAGCGCCACCGCAGGCGTGGACATTTCCCTGATTCAGATCGAGAACGAAGGGTATTTGAGCAGAGGCGACGCAACCGCCATGGCCATTCCCTATTGCGCGGACGAGCCGGAGCGGGCCATGATGGTTCTCAACGCCCTGTACACGGAGCCGGAGCTGTATCAGCTCCTGGTCTACGGTTTTGAAGGGGAACATTATACGGATAACGGAGACGGCACCATCACTACCGATTACGGCTCCCAGGGTACTTCCGATTCCAACTACGGCCTGTGGAAATGGACCGTGGGAACCTGTAAAAACTCTCTGGTGACCCAGGCGGATGTGCCGGGCTACTATGACGAATTATTGGAAAACGAGAAAGATGCCATCATCAGTTCTTTTGTAAACTTTACTTTTGACGACAGCAATGTAACGGACGTGGTGGCTTCCCTGAAAGCCATTGACGGCGAATATAAGAGCATGATCGACAATGGCTACATGGGAGATGAATGGGAAACCACACTGGATAAGTGGATTGCAGAGCGCCAGGCCGCAGGCGTGGACAGACTCATCGAAGAGCTGCAGAACCAGATTAACGCCTATGTACAGGAGAACAATATCACTTCCTGGATCAGCGAAAAAGAATGAAAATGATGTAACTTGAAAACGGCCCGAAGGACACAGGCGGGAGCAGAAAATGGGAGGCGGCGGTAAGCCCCTCTCATTTTTGAATCCCCAGCTCTTTCGCGGGCCTGTAAAAAACAAATGGCACACTTACCATTCTCGACGGCGCTGACGGCGAAGGCAGCATGTGGGAAGGTGTGTCTGAAAGCGGAAGGAGAATCAGCTCATGAATGATACCGTTACCTGGCAGGAAGAAGCCCTGCCTGTCAGAACAGCGTCAATTTTTCCCAGTCCTTATCATAAAAACAGTGCCATGAAGTATGTTTCCTTTCTGCTGAAGGAACCGGGAATTCTGCGGATTGGCTTAAAAAAGCAAGTGCGCAGCGCCGTTGTGAGGCCTTTAAGCCTGGGGATTATCCCGGAGATTACAGACGGGGAGATTGCGGTGCGCCTGGAGCGTCCGGTGAAGTTTTCCCTGGAAATCAACGGCAGCGCGGAAGACAATCTCCTGGTACTGGCGGAGGCGGACCGGTACGGGACATTTGACCAGGCTGTTTCGGAGTATACAAATGTGATCTGTTTTCCTGCCGGTGTCCATAAGGCGGATTTACTGACTGTGGAGAGGGAGGATACAGTGGTATACCTGGCGGAGGGCGCTTATGTCCACGGCAAGTTAGTGCTGTCTCACTGCAGTCATGTGACGGTGTGCGGATACGGCGCCATCAGCATGGAACAGTATCCTTATGAAACCAGGCCTGTCTATGCCCGATGCGTGGACGCCATAGAGTGCCGTGACGTAACCATTCGGGATATCACCATCCTGGACAGCAATGACTGGAGCCTGCGGATATGCGGCTGCCAGGACGTGTTGGTGGACAATGTGAAAATCATCGGCTGCAGGGGCAATTCCGACGGCATTGATATCTGCGGTTCCCGGCGGGTACTGGTGCAGAACGCCTTTACCAGGGTATGGGATGATTCTCTGGTGGTGAAGGCTCTGGATACCGGGGATGTGGAGGACGTAACCTTCCGGCATTGTATTCTCTGGAATGATTTTGCCAGGCCCATGGAGGTAGGGGTGGAGCTGCGGGCGGACCGGGTGCGGAGGGTGAAATTCCAGGATATCGACGTGCTGCACTCGCCCACAGGATATCCCCTGATGGGAATTCACCACGGAGACCGGGCGTTGGTGTCGGACATCCTGTTTGAGGATATCCGGATTGAAGACGCGCCCGGGGCACAGCTTTTCGATATCCGCATTACCCCTTCCTACTGGAATCGGGACAGGCAGATGGGCTGTATCCGGGATGTGGTATTCCGGAAAATTCATGTACTTGGAAGCCCCGGCCTGCCGCTTCTTCTGTCGGATTCCCGTCTGCAGGGGTACGATGAGGCACATACGATCCGGAATGTGGCTTTTGAGGAAATTGACATCTGCGGAAAGACGCCGGGAGACGCCGTGGCTCTGGGGCTGAAATGCCCGGAGTACGCGGAGGGAATTCGCGTGGCGCCTGCCCCGGAACTTCCGCAGATGCAGATGGTGGAGACGGCGGTGGAGATCACAAAGGACTTTGTGTGCAGAGAGGACGGATTCTATGAAGGGGAGATTACCATGGTACTCCGCAATCCTGCGTCCTTTGACAGGGAAAAAGAGGTCTGGCTGAAAATATCGCCGGAGCATCTGGGGGACTATGGGCGGTGCAGACATAAGGTCTTCCTTCCGGCGGGAGCGGAACGGCGCGTGGCATGTCCGGTGGTGCTGCAGCCCGGAAAATATGTGGCAGCCATCCAGTCAGAGGATCCGGAGATCCGGTACGCATGGCAGCTAATTTCCCTGGACTGGAAAATAGGGACAGGGAATCTGCGTCCCCTGGAATTCGTAAACTACTGGGGCGACAGACTGGGGGAATTCACGGCCTGGGTGGAGGGAGAAGACCTGGTAGTTGACAGCTCCCTGCTTTTGCGGCAGGACAGCGCTCTGGTTTTGTATACGGCGCTTCCTGCAGAAAGAGAACCCGGGGAAGTGCTGTTTTCCGTAGAAGAAACGGATTTTGGCCAGGTGCCTGCCGTTTTGGACGGAAGGCACGGCCCGGAAGCAGCACCGCAGCTTCGCTGCCCATTGGAGATTACTCTGGTATTCAAAAATCAGCCCAAAGTGGAGAAAATTTACACCCGGGAAATCCGCGGAGGAGAAGGCAGACGCGTGGGAATCCCCCTGAAGGAACTGGGCATACCCGGAGGCACAGGGCATTTCTGGATGGAAGTGGAGGCAAGACTGCCGGAGGTGCAGCAGTACCGCTACCCCTATACCCTGTTCCATTCCGTGACGCCCCTGACGGCGGCCCATATGTACGGAAACTGTATCCTGGAAACGGGAGAGTAGGCCGATTTTTTCCGGCTGACGGGGACCCGGTTCGCCGTGGACACCCGGTATCCGCAGGAGGAGTCCGGATAGAAGAAGCACTCGGTCCGGATGTAAGACGGATATCCAGTGTGCGCAGGAGGAGTCCGGATAGAAGAAGCATTCGGTCTGGATGTGAGATGGGATTCCGGTATCCGCAGGAGAAGCGGTAGGTGGAAGAAATGTTCAGACTGGATGGAAGACGGACACCCAGTGTGCGCAGGAGGAGTCCAGATAGAAGAAGTATTCGGTCCGGATGTAAGACGGGCTTCCGGCGTCTGCAGGAGGAGCGGCCCGGCGGAAGGAATTATACAATATCAGGAAGGAACGCAATGAGCCAGAATATAATCTATGTTAGCCCCCGGGGGCAGGACCTGAATCCGGGAACCCGGGAGCTGCCCCTTCGGACCATCACAGCGGCAAGGGACAGGGCGAGAACCCTCAAAGGGCCTGCCACTGTTGAAGTGAGGGCGGGAATCTATGGGGAAAACCTTGTGTTTGACGCAAGAGACAGCGGCCATACCTACCGGACAGGGGAGGGCGCCGTGATAACGGGCGGGCTGCGTGTGCCATATGACGCCACAGAGGCCGTTTCCGACGAAATGCGGGACAGGCTGTCGCCCGGGGTAGCGGAAAACGTGCGGGCCATTGACCTGAAGCGGTACGGGGTGGGGAAGGAGGCCTACGAAAAACTCTATGCCATCGGCCGCTACAGCACAGGCCGCAAATATGACTGCGTGGTTTCCGGCGTGAACCTGGAGGTTTTTGAAAACGGGGAACGTATGACCCTGGCCCGGTATCCAGTGGAAGGATTTCTGCAGTTTGAAGAAATTGCGGATGTGGGGGACACGGCGGAATTTCCGCCCCAGAATTACTGGAAAGGCTGGGAGGAACGCCGGAACCACAGGGGCGGACTTTATATCATTGATAAAGAGACGAACGAACGTGTAAAAACCTGGAAGGAACAGGGGGAAGTGTGGATGGCAGGCTGTTTTTACTGGGATTGGGCAGATTCCTCCACACCCGTTACCTTTGATACGGAAAACCGTGGAGTTTATCCCGGGTATGTGAGCCGTTTCGGAGCAAGGAAGGAGGGCTGCTATTATTTTTACAATATCCTTCAGGAGCTTGCGTCTCCGGGAATGTATTGGATAGACCGGCAAAGGGGGATTCTGTATGTGTATCCACGGGGGACACAGGAGGCGGTATTTGAGATCTCGGCTGCGGACAACCCCCTGATCTGCCTGTCCGGTGCCGAAAACATGGTTTTTTCAGGCTTTACCCTTACCAATGTAAGGCAGACTGCGGTTACCGTGAAGGGAAACGGCAGCAGGTTTCTGAATCTGCATATCCGAAATACGGCATTACACGGAATCCAGATTGAAGGATATCGTAATACTGTTGAAAACTGTGAGATTTCCCATACGGGCCAGGGCGGAATTTACCTGAAAGGCGGTGTGCGGGACACGCTGACGCCCGGGGAAAATACGGCGCGGCATAATCGGATACACGATTTTTCACAGGTTTACCGGACTTACCAGGCGGGGGTGCATCTGTCCGGGGTGGGAAATATATGTGCCCATAACGAGATCTGGAACACCCCTCATCTGGCGGTATCCTATGAGGGAAACGAACACCTTATCGAGTACAATTATATCCATGACGCGGTTCTGCGCTCGGAGGATGCAGGGGCGGTGTATGCCGGATTTGACTGGGCCGCCCACGGAACCGTGATTCGGTATAACCGGATTGAAAGAGTGGGAAGCGACGGCTTTCCGGCCAACGGCATTTACTGGGACGACGGGCTTTCCGGCCAGACGGCATACGGGAATCTGCTGATAGACATCAGGGGGCGCGGGTTTCTGGCAGGAGGCGGCCGGGATAATGTGATTCGGGACAATGTGATTCTGGGGGATTGCCTTGCGCCCATCTATTACGATGACCGCAACCGGGAGGGGTTTCTGAAAGGCGGGTGGGCACATGCAGCCTGCGACAGGCCGGATGCGCCTCATTGGAAAAAACTTGCGGAAATTCCGTATACCAGTGAAATCTGGAGAAAAAAGTACCCGTCTCTGGCAGGGGTTTCCACAGATTTTCAGAATCCCCAGGACCCGGCTTTTCCCATCAATCCGGCAAACGTGGTTCTGGAGCATAATGTGGTCATTCACAGGGATGCCTGTCTGGGGGAAATCGCGGAATCCCTGTATGAGTACAATAAGATCGGCGTCAATTATCTGTTCAAATCCGGGGAGGAGGCAGGTTTCCGCAGGGAAACGCTGAAATTCCATTCCCCGCCTGCAGAATTCCCGGAGATTCCGGTGGAGAAAATCCCAGGGACAGCCTCATCTTTTTCAGGATGCAATGCAGACAGCCCCGTATGGCAGCCTGCGTGAGAAACGTTACCCATTTTAAGCTGCGGCGCAGCGATGTAAATATAGGAGAAATTATGACAAAATTATTATTTCAGGGAGATTCCCTGACAGATGCCTGCAGAGACAAAGAAGGAAAGGATCCCTTAAAGCGGTTGGGGGAGGGATATGTGAACATGGTGGCGGCATACCTCACCAGTGAAAATCCCGGGATTCAGGTGACAAACCATGGGGTCAACGGCAACCGTATCATGGATTTGTATGCCCGATGGATTGAGGATACCCTGAACGAGGAGTTTGACCTGATCAGTATCCTCTGCGGCGTCAACGACGTGGGATTTCAGCTCCGGATGAACAAGGGGGCTGACAGGGAGAAATTTTCCTTTATATATGACAGAATGCTGTATGAGGTGAAACAGGCCAGGCCCCAGGCAAAAATTGTGCTGTGTGAACCCTTCCTTCTGAAGTTGAAGCCGGAGGAACTGACCTACGGATGGGATATTGTGGAGAACTGGGATACCTGGTACGGGCAGATTCGGGAGCGGGCGGATGTGGTGAGGGCACTGGCGGAGAAATACGGTGCGTTACTGGTACCCTCCCGGGAGCTGTTTGACAGGGCCTGTGAGAAAGCCCCTGCCGCACACTGGTCTGTGGACGGCATTCATCTGACCCTGGCGGGGAACGGCCTGCTGGCCAGAGAGTGGCTGCGCTGTGTGAAAGGAGCGGGATATGTATCAATTTGACAATGAGAAGCGGGAAATTATCTTTAACGATTACCGGACGCCCACGCCCTGGATGAATTACCTGTCCAACGGAACCTTTCACACCATGATTTCCCAGGCCGGGGGCGGGGTGGCATTCTATAAATCACCGCAGATTTGGAGGATCAATCATTACCGTTTTTTCCATCTGCCCATGGACAGGAGCGGTTTCTATACCTATATCCGGGACGGGGAGGAAGTTTGGTGCCCCACCTGCGAACCCTGCCCGGTGAAGCCCGAAAAGTGGAAGGGCTTCCATGGAATGGGCTACACCGGGTTTCAGGCGGAACACAGGGGCCTGGAGGTACATACAACCTATCTGGTGGGGAAAGAGGAGGATGTCCTGATCTGGGATATGACCCTCCGCTCGGACAGGGACAGAAAGGTGCGGATTTTTCCATACGTGGAATTGGGCATGATGGAATTCTTGCGGGAAGTACAGTGGCAGTGTTATAATAAGCATCAGCTGGCCTGCTATCCCCTGGGTGACATTCTGGTCTACCGCTACGAGGTGGAAAATCAACCCAGGCCCGAAGAGACGCCCCTGGTGTTTTTTGCCGCGGATGTGCCCGTAACTGCCTTTGACTGCGACAGGGACAGCTTTGTGGGAAGCTATCGGAGTGAGGAAAATCCCCTTGGGGTGGAGCGGGGGGAATTGTCCGGTTCTGTTCTGTACGGCGGGGATCCCTGCTTTGCCCTGCAGCTTGACCTGGAACTGAAGGCGGGAGAGGCGCGGAAAGTCCGGCTTTTTCTGGGAACGGCCATGACGGAAGAGCTGATTCTGCAGACAGCGGCCCGGTGCAGGGAGGCGGACTTTGCAGAGCGTGCCGGGGAAGCCCTGCAGGCGCAGTGGGAGCGGTATCTGTCCGGCTTTCAATGCGCCCTGCCCGACGGGGACGCCCAGACCATGATCAATATCTGGAATCCCTACCAGGTGGAACGGAATTTCCAGTTTTCCCGGAACATCAGCTACTATGCCACAGGCACCTTCCGGGGTGTGGGAATGCGGGATACGGCCCAGGATATTCTGGCCATGATTCCCCTGGATGCGGGACGGGCCAGGGAGAAACTGGATCTGCTGTTCACACAGCAATATGGGGACGGGCACTGCAACCATTATTTCTTTCCCACGGAAGGGTGGGAGCCGGTGACGCGGATTCACTCTGACAACCACTTATGGCTGATTATGGATGTGTATCATCTGGTGATGGAGGAAGGAAGCCTGGATTATCTGTCCAGGGAGATTCCCTATTACGACGGGGGCCGTGGAACGGTGTGGGAGCACATTGGAAAATCTGTGGAATTCACGGCTTCCCATATGGGAGAAAACGGATTTCCGCTGATGCTGTGCTCCGACTGGAACGATATGCTGTACAAGGTATGCCGAAAGGGCAGGGGAGAGAGTATCTGGACAGGGATGCAGTTCGGCACGGCGCTGCGGATGATGAAGGAACTGGCCGGGCTTCTGGGGGAAGATGCGGAACCGTACGAAAAGCTGTATCAACAGATGCGGGAAAAAGTCAATTCCCTGGGTTGGGACGGTCAGTGGTTCCGGCGGTGCATTACAGACGAAGGCGTTTTCATCGGTTCCGCCCGGGAACCCCAGGCGAAAATCTGGCTGAACACCCAGAGCTGGGCTGTGATCAGCGGACTGGGGGAGCCGGAGAAGCAGGCAGCGGCCATGGACAGCGTCCGGAAATATCTGGACACGGATTTGGGAATCCGCAAGATTTATCCCGCCATGGAGAATTATCCTTCCAGGGAGGACCCTCTCACCTACTACAATAAGGGCTGCGGGGAAAACGGCAGTGTGTTCTGCCATGCCAATACCTGGGCCATTATCGCGGAGTGCATGTTGGGAAGGAGCGGGTATGCCTGGAAATATTACAGGCAGCTGCTCCCCATGGTGGCACAGGCGAAGGCAGGACAGGAACGGTACCGGGCGGAACCCTATGTCTATGCGTCCAACATTTTCGGCCCGGAAAGCGACAGGTTCGGCCTGGCTAACGTGTCCTGGCTTACCGGTACGGCGGCATGGATGTATCTGGCGGCAACCCAGTATCTGTTGGGGATAAAGCCCTGTTGGGAGGGGCTGTCGGTGAAGCCCTGCCTGCCGCCGGATCTGCTGCCCGCCACAGTCACCAGAAGGTTCCGGGGGAGGATGTACCGGATTACCATCCGCAGCAATGAGGATGTGACAGTGGAAGATGTGGGCGGGGGCATGTTGGATTAGAAACAGCTGTAAAGCATAAAATACATTCGGTATTTGGCATTGGATGTTCCCGGCTGGGGATAGAACAGCCGAGAGCCGCAAGAAATTGTATTGATGCCTCTGTCCTGGAATGAAACAGCGGTGAGCGGCTTCATGGGACATGGCAGACCGGAAAAAGGAGGAAATTGTAATGATTTTTGATGATATGGACAGAATTGTATTTGCGGGAGATTCCGTCACCGATATGGGAAGCGAACAGCCTGTGGGGGAGGGGCTGTTTGACAGTCTGGGAACGGGCTATGTCCGGGTGGTGGAGAATCTGCTGTCTGCATTTTATCCGGAGATCCGCCTGCGGATTACCAATTCCGGTGTGGCGGGAAACAGCAGCAGAGACCTCCTGGCCAGGTATCAGAGGGATGTGGTGGACCTGCGCCCGGACTGGGTGTCCATCTGCATCGGTATCAATGATGTGTGGCGCCAGTTTGACTGCCCGGCCATGGCGGAGCATCATGTGCTGCCTGAAGAATATGAGGAAAATATCCGGAAAATGATCCTGGCGGTGAAGGATCAGGTGAAGGGGATTTTCCTGCTTTCCCCTTATTACATGGAGCCCAACCGCCAGGACAAAATGCGTGCCAGAATGGACGAGTATGTGGAAATCTGCAGGAAACTGGCTGCGGAATACGGCTGCCGTTTTGTGGATTTCCAGAAAATGTATGAGGACTACTGCAGCATCCGCCACTCGTCCAGTGTGGCCTGGGACAGGGTGCATCCCAATCAGATCGGCTCCACTCTGATGGCAAGGGCTTTTCTGGACCAGTGTGGGTTTGATTTTAGCAAGCGATAGTTGGAGTATCTGTTGCTGTGAACGGAGTAAACAGTAATGTGGTTTGGGCGTTCGGGTAAACAGATATATTTTTTTCAGAATAGCATTGACATTTCAACAGTTTTCCAATATGATTACTCCATTAGCATGATAGAGGCGCGGAAAACATGAGTACGTTTCCTGCTGTCCCCGGCATGGGGAGGGAGCCGAAAGGGGATTTCGCCGAGACAGAAGGAGCCATGCCAGGTGCTTTCTGTCGGGTCTTGGGAGAAGATCTCAAGAACTGTCGCCCTTTTTTGGGCGGAGCGCTGTTATGATACATCGGGGTTATTTTGCGAAGTCATGACAACGTTGTCATGGCTTTTTTCTATGCGCAGGCCCATGCAGGGGAAGTTTGCCGCTAAAGCGGCGCACGGGCCGCGCTGCGAGTAGGGATAAAATCTCCCCTGCTCGATTCCGCAGGCCTGTGTACAAAGTACTGCGGCGGTTGGAATATGTCACTGATGCGGCACAGGGCGGAAAAGGGTATTTCCCCAGGCAAATATCTTTTAGAATCGACCCTACTGTAAAGACAAGAGAGGAGAGGAATATGAAGAAGAAAAAAGGAAATCTGGTCAGGGGTATTCTCCTGGCAATTATACTGGCAGCGGCCTTTGGCGCACCGCTGCTTGCGGGGAATGGAGAGGGGGCAGCAGAGGGAGGCGGTTTCTACGGCACGTTTTGGGCTCTGCTGCCGCCGGTAATTGCCATTGGACTGGCATTGATCACCAAGGAGGTGTATTCCTCTCTGTTTGTGGGAATTCTGATGGGAGGGCTGCTTTACTCTGCATATTCCTTTGAGGGAACCATTCTCCATGTGTTTCAGGACGGGATTGTAAGTGTGCTCTCTGACGGGTATAACATTGGAATTCTGATATTCCTGGTAATCCTGGGAGCTATGGTATCTCTGATGAACAGGGCCGGAGGTTCCGCTGCCTTTGGGCGCTGGGCGGCACAGCATATCCGAAGCCGGGTGGGGGCACAGCTTGCCACGGTGGCTTTGGGAGTTCTGATTTTTGTCGACGATTATTTCAACTGCCTTACTGTTGGGTCTGTGATGCGGCCTGTGACGGACAAGCATAAAATCTCCAGGGCGAAACTGGCTTATCTGATCGATGCTACTGCAGCACCGGTGTGCATCATTGCACCCATTTCCTCCTGGGCAGCTGCCGTGGCAAGCTATGTGGAGGATGGAAACGGATTGACTTTGTTTATCAAGGCCATTCCCTTTAACTTTTATGCTATCCTTACCATCATAATGATGATCGGTATGGCGGTGATGAAACTGGAATTCGGCCCCATGGCAAAATATGAAAAGAAAGCGCTGGCAACCGGAGATCTGTTTAACGGGAAAAATCCCTATGCAGGTACGGGGGCGGAACAGAAGGAGAGGAAAGGGATTGTATTGGATCTGGTGCTGCCTATTGCAGTGCTCATTGTCTCCTGTGTCATTGGTATGATCTATTCCGGCAGCTTCTTTGAGGGGGCGTCCTTTGTGGAGGCATTTTCCAATTCTGACGCGTCTGTAGGTCTGATGCTTGGTTCTGTGTTTGCTCTTGCCTTTACCGTTTTGTATTACTGTCTCCGCAGGACTATGACTTTCCGGGAGACAATGGACTGCATTCCGGAGGGATTTCGTGCCATGGTGCCGGCCATTTTGATTCTGACATTTGCATGGTCTCTGAAGGCTATGACGGATTCTCTGGGGGCAGGTGAGTTTGTGGCAGGGGTGGTAAAGGGTTCTGCGGGAGCCTTCCAGGCTTTCCTGCCTGCAGTGGTGTTTCTCATTGGCTGCTTTTTGGCCTTTGCAACGGGCACCAGCTGGGGCACCTTTGGTATCCTCATTCCTATTACCCTGAATGTGTTCCCGCTGACGGATCCTCTGGGTGTGGTGTGTGTCTCTGCCTGCATGGCGGGGGCGGTCTGCGGTGATCACTGCTCACCTATCTCGGACACCACCATCATGGCTTCTGCCGGGGCCCAGAGCGATCATGTAGATCATGTGTCCACACAGCTGCCCTATGCGGTAGCTGCAGCAGCAGTGAGTTTTGTGGCTTATCTGGTGGCGGGTTTTGTGCCAAATGCATTGATTGTCCTTCCGGTGGCTGTCGTGCTGATGGCTGGGACCCTGTTTGGAATAAGAACCTTATCCTCGAAATCCGGCAGATAAATTCATAGAGAAATTGTTGAAAACATGGTATACTGCAATCAAAAGATTACATCTGACAGGGAACAAATAAGATTGGAACTATGTGTAGGATAAGCCCGCTTTCCGGCGGCGGAATGTGAGGAAAAATGTATATCGGGGATCTGCATATACATTCCAGATATTCCAGGGCAACCAGCAGGGACTGTACTCCGGAATATCTGGATTTATGGGCGCGAAAAAAAGGAATTCATATTCTTGGCACCGGAGATTTTACCCATCCGGCCTGGCGGGAGGAACTGGCAGAAAAGCTGGAACCGGCGGAGGAAGGTTTGTATGTGCTGAAAAAGGAATATTGGCTGGAGGAGGCAAAGGCGTGGGATATATGTCCACGATTTGTAATTACAGGAGAAATCAGCTCTATCTATAAGAAAGGAGACCGGGTGCGGAAGGTACACAGCCTTTTGATTTTGCCGGGACTGGAGGATGCAGAGAAGCTGGCTCGTCGGCTGGAGCTGATCGGGAATATCCATTCCGACGGTCGACCCATTCTGGGAATTCCCTGCAGGGATTTGCTGGAAATTATGCTGGAGACCAGTCCGGAAGGAATCTTTGTACCGGCGCATATCTGGACTCCTCATTTCTCATTGTTTGGTGCTTTTTCGGGATTTGACACCATAGAAGAATGTTTTGAAGATCTGACATCCCATATTCATGGGCTGGAAACAGGTCTTTCTGCCGATCCGTCTATGATCTGGAGGGTAGGAGCATTGGACAGGTTTCATCTGATATCCAATTCTGATGCACATTCTCCGGCAAAGCTGGGAAGAGAGGCAAATCTGCTGGATATCGAGTTGTCTTGGCTGGGATTGGCCGGAGCAATCCGGGAGGGGAAGGGCCTCACAGGGACCATTGAATTTTTTCCGGAAGAAGGGAAATATCATTTTGACGGACATAGAAAGTGCGGGCTGTGTATTAGTCCCCGGGAGACTGCACAGTATGGAAACCGATGTCCGGTATGCGGAAAGAAGATAACCATCGGCGTGCTGAACCGTGTAGAGCAGCTTGCAGACCGGGAGGAGGGATTTCGCCTGCCTTCAGGGCGTCCGTTTGAGAATCTGGTACCGCTTCCGGAAGTAATCGGTGCCGCTATGGGAATCTCGCCAACAGGAAAAAGAGTCGGGATAAAGTATGAGCAAATGTTGGGGTCTTTGGGACCGGAGTTTGCCATTCTTCGGGAGGTTCCCGTTGAAGACATCCGAAAGGCGGCAGGGCCTCTTGTGGCAGAGGGTATCCGGCGACTTCGCAGAGGAGAAGTAGAGAGGACGCCGGGATTTGACGGAGAATACGGAAAGATTGGACTTTTGACTCCGGAGGAAATCGGAAATCTGGAAGGACAGATGAGCTTTTTTACCAAAGAAGAACTGCAGGAGATAAAGAGAGGAAGGACTTCTGGATGCCGGGAAAACAGTGCGCTTAAGTCAGGAAAGGCTGAAAGTTCGGCTGAGAGCTTGATTTCGGAGCTTTCTATACGGCAGGAGGAGAAAGGACAGAAGACAGAAGAAACAGCACGGTGGGCAGAGGGACTGAACAGGTGCCAGATAGATGCAGTGGAGCGGATAGGACGCTGTGTGGCGGTTATCGCCGGACCAGGTGCAGGAAAAACCAGGACATTGATTGCAAGACTGCAATATCTTCTAAACAAAAGATCTGTGCTGCCGGAAGAGATTACTGCGGTGACTTTCACTCATAAGGCCGCAGAGGAGATGCTCGCCAGAATGGAGGGAAAAAAGAGCGGGGCCGGGCTGTGGATTGGGACATTTCATGCTATCTGCAGTCGTTTCCTGCAGGAGGCAGGGTATTCCTTTGTGGTGGCGGACGAGGGGCTGCAGATGGAGCTGGCGGAAAAAGCACTTGAGGAATTTGGAAAGAAAGAGGCTCCCGGAAAGTTTCTGGAGGAATTATCGCGGCTGAAGAATGGCTTGACAGAGCTCGATTTTGCAGGAGCAGCAGGTTGGAAGGGCACTGTTTTCGGACAAGATGCCGCTGTACGAGAAATCTCTGCCACCGGTTTAAAATACGAAAAAAACGGTTGTGTGTATGAATACTACCAGAAAATGATGAGACAGGCAGGGGCCTTAGATTATGACGATCTGCTGCTGGAGACATGGAAACTGCTGAAAGAACTGCCGGAGGATGCACCGGAGCGCAGGCGTTTTTCTTATCTGTTGATTGATGAGTTTCAAGACATTAATCCGCTTCAGTATCGTCTGATAAGAGAATGGGGCCGGGGCGGCAGAGAATTGTTTGTGATCGGGGATCCGGATCAGTCCATCTACGGTTTCCGGGGCGGTGATCCGAATGTTTTTCCTGATTTAAAGAATGCATATCCGGATGTTATCTTCATACGCCTGGAAGAGAATTACCGTTCTGGGACTGCAATTTTGAAGGCCGCTCTGGAGGTTATTTCCCACAACCCAGGTGGAACACGCAGGATGACAGCCAAATCAGAGTGTAGATTTCCTGTTCGTATTGCAGCGGCAGAAGACCAGCGCCGGGAAGCCATTTTCGTGGCAAAGGAGATTACCCGCCAGATCGGAGGAATTGACATGCTGGATACAGATCAAAACGGATTGGATGAAGGTCGTCCGGTGCGGGGATTTTCTGATATTGCGGTGCTCTGCCGGACACATAAACAGGCAGCTCTGCTGGAAAAGTGTTTCAGGCAGGAAGGAATTCCTTATCTGGTGGCCGGAAGAGAGGACTTTTTGAAGGAGAGGGAAGTAAGAGCCGCGCTGTATTTTTTCCGCCATATTCTGTATCAGAAGGAAGAAGCTGCGGAAGCATTGTGCCGCAGGTTTTTAGGCTCCATATTAGGAGAGAAACGGGAGGAACGTTTTGCCTGTCTGATAGAAAAATATCAGAAAAAGGTGAAAAGGGTCCGCCCGGTAAAACTTCTGGAGGAGTGGGCAGAAGATATCATTTTGGAAAATGAGGATGCCATGAAGAAATTGACAGATATGTCAGTTTTATATCCGACGATGGAAGACTTTCTGCATACGATTTCCTTTGGTGAGGAAGGGGATGTAAGGCGAAACGGAGGCAGGAAATATACGGCAGATGCGGTGACGCTGATGACGCTCCATGGTTCCAAGGGCCTGGAATTCCCCGTGGTGTTTCTCTTTGGCATGGATAAAGGGCGATTTCCGCTGGAGTTCGGTTCTATGGAGGCGGATTTGGAAGAAGAGCGTCGGCTTTGCTATGTGGGGATGACCAGAGCAAAGGAAGAATTGATACTGGTCTGCGGAAAGGAGCCCTCCCGGTTTCTGGAGGAGCTTCCGGAGGATGGCGTGAAAAGGGAGCGGATAGAAAATACAGAGGATAGTGGGGAAATCAGGGGTGTGCAGATAAGTCTGTTTGACTTGATTTGACAGGGCGCAGCAGTTGCTGCGCCTAATATTTTTGCAATAAAGGAGAAACTTTTTCAACCTGTAGATGATCTAATCTTACAGAAAAATACGAAGGAGGTGGAGAAATTGTTTTTTCCCGGAAAAAGAGAGAAGACAAGCAGGAATCTGGTAGAACAGATCATTTTGGAAAAATATAACCGATATTACCGTCTTGCTTACAGCTATGTCCATAACGAGGCAGATGCCTGTGACATTGTACAGAATGGGGCATATAAAGCACTGAGAAGCAGTCACACGCTGAAGAAACCGGAATATGCGGAAACATGGGTGTACCGTATTATGCTGAACGAGTGTTTCGGATATTTAAAGACGCCAAGATGTCTGTCCTACGAGGAAATGCAGCAGGATAACGGAGTGGAAGCAGGGGCCATGGACAGCTATGCAAATGTGGATCTGCAGCGAGCGCTGGACACGCTTACAGAGAGTGACCGAGCAGTGATTATACTGAAGTATTTTGAGGACAAAAAGCTGGAGGAAATCGCTGATATTTTGGAGGAGAACGTCAATACCATAAAAAGCAGATTATACCGCGGCCTGAAAAAACTGCAGGGAATTCTGGCAGATGAATCCGGTCAGGAAGAACAGAAAACAGATTCTGAGGCATATTGTTCTTCCGGAATGCAGAAGCGTGCCGGACGAGGATGAGAATCGGAACTGTGAAGGAGAAGAGGGGCAGGAAAACGGGACTTGGTCGGAAGGAGAACAGCGGGAGAACCACTTCCCGGCAAAATCAGAAAAGGAGGCAATATGGTCTATAATTTCTCAGAGAGAAAAGAACTGAATGAAAAAGTAGAAAAAGAACTTTTCCGCATGAAAAAGGTTTATCAGGAAACGGAAATGTCCGACATGCAGGTGGCGAGACTGCGGCAGAAAATGGAGGAGGCGAAGAAGATAAATAAGAGAGAAAACAATAAGAAATGGATGGTAAGAACAGCGGCAATGGCGGCAGTGATGATGGGAATCTTTGTCATATTACCCAATACGTCGGCTTCCGTTGCCCATGCTATGGAACAGATACCCGTGATCGGGCAGCTGGTGGGGGTGGTAACATTCCGCAATTACTCTTATGAAACGGATAGAAATATGGCGGATATTGATGTGCCGGAGATACAGATTGGGGATCAGACAGAAGATCAGGCGGTGCAGGATACATTGAACCGGACAGCGGAAGAAATCAATGAGGAAATCAAGAAGATCTCGGATGAATTAATAGCGGAATTTGAAGCAGGATTGGCATATGAGGAGGGGTATCAGGATGTACTGGTAAAAGGAGAGGTACTCACCACTACGCAGGATTATTTTACGCTGAAGTTAATGTGTTATCAGGGAGCAGGAAGCGGTTATGCCTGGAACTATTTTTATACCATTGACTTAAATACGGGAAAACGTCTGGAACTGAAGGATCTGTTTGCCGAGGATGCGGATTATATCACAGCCATCAGTGATAATATTAAGGAACAGATGCAGGCACAGATGGATGCAGACGAGTCCGTTGTATACTGGCTGAATTACGATATTGAAGAATGGAATTTCAAATCCATTACGGATGAGACTTCCTTTTATCTCAATGAGAAGGGAAATATAGTGATCGGATTTAATGAGGGAGATGTGGCGCCTATGTATATGGGAACTGTTGAGTTTGAAATACCTGCAGAGGTGCTGGAAGGATTATGGAAATAGAACGATCTGGACAGAAATGACAGAGCATGTCCAGGCCGAAGTTACAGGAACGGAGGGACCGGTTTGAATACAAAACGCGGAATTGCAGGTTTTTGGCGGCAATTCCGCTATTTTTGCATTCCTGAACGCTTAAGATTGAAAATGCAGGAAGGGTATGCTAGAATGGAAAGAAATATATAAAATGGGAGGGAAAGAAACTGATATGAAACATACAGGAAGACGTGCAGCTGCGTTCTGTCTGGCCGCCGCTTTAATGGCCAGCTTATCTGGCTGCGGAGATAAGAGCCCGCTGGATCCAGCAAATCCGGTATCTTTGACCATATGGCATTATTACAACGGTTCTCAGCAGGCTGCTTTTGATACGCTGATAGAAGAATTTAACGATACTGAGGGGCGGGAAAAAGGAATTTTTGTACAGAGCTACAGTCAGGGGTCCGTGTCAGATCTGGAGCAGGCAGTGAGGGATGCCATCAACGGAAAAGTGGGGGCTGACATGATGCCGGATATTTTTTCCTCTTATGCTGATACCGCATATGAAGCGGAACAGCAGGGCGCTCTGGCGAATCTGTCCGATTATCTGGATCAGGAAGAATTGGAGCAATATGTGGATTCTTATATAGAAGAAGGCCGTATTGCCGCGGACGGCACATTGCGCATTTTTCCCACGGCTAAATCTACTGAGATCATGATGATCAACAAGACGGACTGGGAGCCATTCGCGGCAGCAGCAGGTGTTTCGCTGGAAGATTTAAGGACCATAGAGGGTGTCCTTGATGTAGCCCGTGCTTATTACGAGTGGACAGACAGTCAGACACCGGATATTCCCAATGACGGCAAAGCATTTTACGGCAGAGATGCCGTTGCGAACTATTTTATTATCGGGATGCAGCAGATGGGGGTGGAGATCTTCCAGGTGGAAAACGGGGAAGTAATTTTACATACCCCCAGGGAAGAATTGTATCGTCTCTGGGAGAATTATTATGTGCCTATGGTAAAAGGGTATTTTGCCGCATATGGTTCTTTTCGCTCTGATGATGTGAAGACGGGAGATCTGCTGGCATATACAGGTTCCACCTCCTCCGCCATGTATTTTCCCGCACAGGTGGAATTGGAAGACCGAAGTTATCCGATTGACTACATTGTAATGCCTGCGCCTGTCTTTCAAGGAGGAGAACACTATGCCGTACAGCAGGGAGCAGGCATGGTGGTGAGTAAATCTGACGAAAAGCACGAGTATGCGGCAGTAGAATTTCTGAAATGGTTTACAGAGACGGAGAATAATCTGCAGTTTGGCTGTGTATCTGGTTATATGCCGGTACAGAAGGGCGCGAACAGTGTAGAAGAACTGGATCAGGCTATAGAAAATCAGCAGCTGCAGGTGCCGCCCAAGACTTATGACTGTCTGACCACTGTTTTTGAGCAGATACAAGACATGAAGTTGTACACCAACAAGAGTTTTAAAAACGGTTCTGCCGCCAGAAAGATATTGGAGTATCACCTTGCCGATCAGGCAGTCCAGGACAGAGCGGCCGTAGCCGCGGCGCTGAAGGAGGGAAAGAGCTTGGAGGAAGCGGCAGCGCCCTATGTGACGGAAAGTGCTTTTGAGGAGTGGTACAGTTCTTTTTGTGACGCACTAAAATCTGCGGTAAGCAAGTAAGGATGTGTAAGGGGTAGATGGGAGAAAAACGTCAAAGAAGGAAAAAAACAACCATATTTAAGATTTTTCTGGTTCCTTTGATCGTTATCATGCTGGTACAGAGTATCATCACCATGGGTACTTTGGTGGTCAGAAGAACGACAGCCATGCTGGAGGAGTATTCCAGCGGCATGATGAGCCGGTTGGTGGAGAACAGAAAGGTGATTCTGCAGAATGATATGAACCAGCGGTGGGTGTCTGTCCGGGAAGAAGAGGAGAGTATGGCTATCCTGCTGGAAACTTTTCTGGAAAGCGAAAATATACGGGTGGGAGAGCTTCTGGCATCGGATGAACTGAAGGGGCGTTTTCTGGAAAAGAGCTTTCCAAAGTGCCTAAGCCAGCTGCAGAATAATACCACCACAGGTATCTTTCTGATTCTGACAGGGGATGATATGCACAATAAAGCGGATTTCATGGGGTTTTTTCTCCGTGATTCCGACCCGGATACTCATTCTGCGAATTACAGTGATCTGTTGTTGGCACGGGGCAGTAAAGAACTGTCCAGACAGTGGAATATTCCGCTTGATACCACATGGACTACCCGATTTTCCATGGACGGTGCCGGGAAGAGTGAGGCAGATCGTTATTTTTATGAACCTTGGCGTGCAGGGACAGAACACGTTGATGCAGACACGGCAGATCTGGGATATTGGTCACTTCCTTTTTCCCTGGGGAAAGGGATTACGGATTCATATAAAATGATTACCTATTCCGTTCCGCTCCGGTATGAGGGACAGGTATATGGCGTGCTGGGTGTGGAGATTTCGGACAGAGAATTAAATGATTACTTTCCTGTAGTGGAATTGAATGATTCGCAGCAGTCAGGTTATATGTTGGCGCTCAGACAGGAGAACGATTGTTACCGGCCATTGGTAGGTAAGGGGGTTCTTTATAATCTGGTATGTTCCGCGCAGGAGTCATTTTTCCTGAAGGAGACGGATTACGGCGGACTTTCCCAGGTGGAGGACATTCGGCTGGGCGGCCAGAAGCTTTATGCTGTTGCCTGCCCGCTGAAGCTCTACAGCAATAATGTGCCCTATGAAAATACGGATTGGGTACTGATAGGGCTGGATACGGAAGGGGATTTGTTCGGAATGAGCCGTCAGCTCTATATCTGGATGGTGGTTGCTGTTCTGGCAGGACTGATTTTCGGAGTATTCGGCATTTCTATTATGGTAAAACATCTCACAAGGCCGGTACAGTATCTGATGCACTGTATCAGCGGCGGTAAGGCCGGTCTTGCGGCATTTAAACCATCAAATATTCTGGAGATTGACGGGCTGTATGATGTGGTGAAGAATCTGACAGATCTGCAGACAGAGGCAGAGAATATTCTTCTGGAGGAGAAGGAACGGTATCGTATGGCGCTGGAGTCTTCGAAGGATGTATTTTTTTCCTATGATTTCGAAAGGCACGAGCTGGATATCGTAAATCACAAAACTATGAGCGGGAGATGGCCCTGCGAAGAGTTTTCCAGTGCCTTTATTAATCCCAATTGTATCTATGAGGAGGACAGGGAAGCGGCGGTTGCGGCTTTACAGAGCAAGGGTGACAGACTGTCAGTAGAGTTTAGGATGAAATGGCCTGCAGATTCGGATTTTAAGTGGATGCTGCTCTCCTGCAGTGTAGTTTATGGTACTGAGGGGCACCGCAGGAAGCTGGTGGGAAGTCTTCGTGACATTCAGGAGGAAAAGGAGAAAGAAGAAGAACAGTATCGAAAAAATACAACAGACGGAATTACAGGTCTTTATGTTTTCGGCGCAGGGATGGAACACCTGCAGGAATGCCGTAGAAGGCAGCACAATGCCGTGGGCTGTGAAGGCAGTGACGGTATTATGATCAATCTCTTTTTAAGCCGCCTGAAGGAGAGCAATGAGAAAAACGGAATTGTATTCGGAGATATGATTCTGGAGGAGATCGGGTGTCTGATCCGCAGCAGCTGCACAGATTATACAGAGAAGACAAAGCGGCAGACTGTGGCTCTGCGGTTGGACGGAGATGACTTTGTTTTGTGGCTGGAGGGCTGTTCCAGGGCGCAGGCAGCGGATTTTATGGAAGTATTGTTTGGGAAAATCGAGGCAGGATTTGACAGAGCGTTGTTTTGTGTGGAAGTATACGCAGGTCTGGCTTGCGGCACACAGGAACAGACTGCCGGAAGGTTGATTTGCATGGCCAGGCTGGCCCGGAATCATGTAAAGCCCGGCAGTGTCAGGCCGTATCTATTCTATGAGGATATTCCGGAGGGAGAACGCGGAGAACTGCCTGCTCTGCAGGGGAGGCAGATTAACAGCCTTGACTATGGAGATGAAGTCAATTTGGTATCCATAGCATTGAATCTGTTCGGAAAAGGGGCGGATTTTCCGGCGCAGATGCAGCTGATGATTCGTAAGATCGGCAGGTTCTGCAAGGCCAGCGATGTGTTGGTATCTGTACTTCGTGCTGATTTTAATTCCAACTATTTGGAATATCAGTGGCATAGAGACGGTGGAACGATAAAAAATGGTGTCAGGAAATACCGGGAAGAGGAGAAGGCAGATTTTCACAACTGGCTGGGAGTGGATGAAATAAAATATATCTCAGTGGAGGACAGTGACAATCCTGTGTTGCAATGCTTTCTGAACATAGAACCGGGACAGCAGGGGGTGGTGCTGCCCATGCAGGACAACGGAAACTATATGGGAAATATCTGTATACTGGGAATTGCACAGCAATTTGTGAACAATCCGGAGGAGCAGCATGGATTGGCTGAGCTTGGAAGAGTAATCCAGGGGCAGCTGAATCAAGAACAGCATGATATTGCCAGCAATGCCAAGTCGGAATTTCTCTCACGTATGAGTCATGAGATCCGGACACCCATGAATGGTATCATCGGTATGACAGCAATCGCTCTGCAGCAGGATCAGAATCAGGAGAGGATTATGGATTGCCTGCAGAAGATACGCACATCATCAAATTATCTGCTGGGCCTGATCAATGACATCCTGGATATGTCCAAGATCGAGAGCGGTAAGATGAAGCTGGAATCGGAGCATTTTAATATATACGAGATGCTGGATACCATCCGGGAGCTCATTTCAACACAGGCGGCAGCCAAAAACATCGAGTTTGTACAGGAAATTCAACTGTCCCATACCTGGTTCCAGGCGGACTGTATGCGGATCAGCCAAGTACTGATTAACTTGCTGGGCAATGCGGTAAAATTTACACCATCCAAGGGTAAAATCCGGCTGTGTGTGAGAGAAAATGAGGATACAGGAATCGTCTATTTTGCCGTGAGTGATACCGGTGTAGGAATTGCAAAAGAGGATCAGGACAGAGTGTTCCGTTCGTTTGAGCAGGCTGTGGACCGGAATCCGTCAAAGCAGCAGGGCACCGGGTTAGGGCTTTCCATCAGCAGTCGGCTGGTGCAGATGATGGGGAGCAATATCAGTCTGGAAAGTGAGCCTGGAGAAGGCAGTACTTTCAGCTTTTCCATTCTGCTGCCTCCGGGAGAGGACAGGTCAGCAGAAGCCAGTGAAGAAAACTTTTCTTTTGCAGGGTATCGAATCCTGGTAGTAGAGGATAACGAGATTAACGCGGAGATTGCCCAATGTCTGCTGGAAGAATGTGATTTTCAGGTGGATCGTGTGGGGGATGGAGCGCAGGCAGTGGAAAGGATTCAAACTGCCCCTCCGGGCACCTATGATGTGATCCTGATGGATATCATGATGCCGGTTATGGATGGACTGGAGGCTACGCGCCGGATCCGCAGCATGGAGCGGGAGGACTGCCATACTATCCCCATCGTGGCAATGTCTGCCAACGCGTTTGATGATGATCTGAAGAAATCAGTGGAATGCGGCATGAATGGGCACTTGTCCAAACCGGTAGAGGTGGATAAGCTGTATAGCACATTGAATCAGGTGCTCCGGAGCGGAACAGGGTTCTGTCAGCTTTGATGGTGCGGCAAATGACAGAGGACAATGGTATGGGACGCGCTTAAGAGGGCGGAACGGGAACAGTTGGAGGTGCACCTGCCGAAAGAAGGCCGGCTGCAGAGAGCAGAATCGATGGGTATACAAAGTATGGGAAACAGGGATTTGAATGAGAATAAAGGGCATCTAGTGGTTGAGCGCTGCCAGGATGGTGAGGCGCGGATTTTGTATGCAGACAGTATGGCCAGTGAGTTGTCAGGATTGGCACCGGAAGCATTGTTTGCAGCCAACCCTGAACAGGTGGTTAAGCAGCTGGAAGTGACGACAGCAGAATTAGACGAAGAACATGAGCTGTGGATACTGGATACTGCTGTTAATAGAAGACAGCGTATTGCGCAGCTGGAACATATGAATGCGGCGCTGGAGGATGCCCTGAAAGCAGCCGAAGCGGCGAATCAGGCGAAGAGCAGTTTTTTGTCCAATATGTCCCATGACATTCGAACACCGATGAATGCCATCGTAGGTATGACTTCCATTGGCTTGGCTCATATTGACGAAAAGCCACGAGTGCAGAACTGCCTGATGAAGATCAAGACTGCATCAGGGCATTTGATGAGCCTGGTGAATGATGTTCTGGATATGTCACGTATAGACAGCGGACGTCTGACATTAAATGAGGAGATTTTCTCCCTGGCAGATCTGGTGCATGATCTTGCGGTGATATTACGTCCGCAGGCAGCACAGAAAAATCAGAGCCTGCAGATAGAGATTGGGAAAATCTATGAGGAAAGCCTGTTGGGAGACCCGCTTCGTCTGCGGCAGGTAATGGTAAATATCATTGGAAATGCAATAAAATACACACAGAATAACGGTGTAATTTCAGTGTGCTTCAGCCAGTATCAGAAGGCGGCAGCAGAAGCGGAACCGACTGAGGAGAAGGCGCTGTTTCTGGATTTTATATGTGAAGACAATGGTATAGGCATGAGCGAAGCCTTTTTAGAGAAAATTTTTCTGCCCTTTGAGCGGGTGAATAATACTACCATCAGTAAGATAGAGGGAACCGGGCTGGGTATGGCTATCGTCAAAAATCTCGTGGACCGCATGGGCGGTGAGATCACGGTGGAAAGTAAGGAAGGGGAAGGAAGCAGCTTTCATGTGACGCTGCCTGTTGCGGTGGATCCGCAGAACCGAAAGGAGACAGCGCTTCCGGCCGGGGGCATGATTCTGGTGGCTGAGAGCCGGGAGGATCGTGCAGCGCAGATATCCGCTTGCCTGGAAGCATGTGGTGTAACGCTGATCCGCACCAGGAGCGGACTGGAGACTGTAACCTGGCTGACAGAAGCTCAATATGAATCCCATATGCCGGATGCCATACTGGTGGGGCAGGTTCTGGAGGATATGTCTGTGCTGGAGCTGGTGGCTCATGTGCGTCAGCTGGCGGGGACAAATTTTCCCATTGTACTGGTTTCAGAGGAGGATTGGGCACAGATTGAGTATCGGGCAGTGCGAGCCGGTGTAAACGCATTTGTACCCTGCCCGCTGTTCCGAAGCCGGCTCATTGCCACGCTGTCAGAGCTCACCGACAGCGACCGGGAGCAGGAGGGACAGCAGGGAAATGAAGATTCGGATTACAGTAAATATCGTGTGCTCCTGGTGGAGGATATTGAGCTGAACCAGGAGATTGCCATGGAAATGCTGTCAATGTTCGGAGTGCAGGTAGAGGTGGCTGATAATGGAGCAGAGGCTCTGGAGCGTTTTGTAACCTCACCGGAAGGCTGGTATGACATCATTTTTATGGATATCCAGATGCCTGTGATGGACGGGTATGAGGCGACAAAGCAGATCCGGCAACTGGACAGGGCAGATGCTGAGAGTATCTGGATCGTGGCCATGACAGCAAACGCTTTTGTGGAGGATATCCGGCTCTCCAGGGAAGCCGGGATGAATGAACATTGTTCCAAGCCGGTAGAGCCGGAACGTCTGCAGGAGATTCTGCGCGGACGATTTGGCTGAGAACTGCAGGGATGTGGAGTTAAGAGAGAGTGGAGAGAACATGCGGCCATATCAGGAGGAATATATTTCCAATTTAAAAGAAGGGATTGCCCTTTCGTGGAGCGGGCAGGAGATCCCGTCCTTCCAGGAGTATCTGACACAGGCAGAAGCACAGAAACAGCGGGCGGAGGAGAGGGCAAAACGAAATATGAGACTGCTCCGGGAGGAACTTTTCCCCGTATTGGACCATATCTATGATGCAGATGAGGAGGACATCCGTGGTCTGGAGGAATTTGCCGGGCAGCTGTTGAGTGGCAGGGAGGAGCTGGATGTGGGACTTTTCTGTCAAGTACATAAGGCACTGCTCAGCCTGGCGAGACGGAGGAAGGACCGCAACAGCATGATCCGGGAACTGTATTGGCTGGGTATGGCGTATTATAATCTGTGTAATAAAATGGTGGGACTGGCAAATTCCGACAGCCAGACATATACCTCCCGGATGCGTCTTTGCTTTACGGAGGCGGCAGCTTATCTGAAATATTTCGACGAGATCCAAGATCAGGAGACAAGAGGCTATATTCTCCGTTCCCGGGCCAACATGGCGCTGGGGAAGTTTCCGACTCCGGGCGAGAAGATCCGGATGGTGAAGCGTACCCTGGAGATTCTTCAGGACAAAGGCTATCAAGAGAAGGAACCCGGGCTTCCCTGGGACAGATTTATCTATATGACTCATCAGCAGATGGCGGCAAGTATCTCTTACAGCAAGGAAAGTACCATGACTTCACAGGACATGGAGGATGTGATGGAATCGGTCTACATTGTCTATCAGAGACGGCTTCAGGAGGCGGAGGAACGAAATGAGAAACCTCCACTGCGCCCTCTGTTCTCTTACAGCGCTATAGAGTATTACTGTGGTATGTATGGCCTGGATGAGCTGCTGACTAAGATGGAGGCACTGATGGATACGGCGGATTCAACGGATTTTACGCCGGACAGTATGTATGGGATTATATCACTTCCTGCGTTTTATTGCCAATATATGAATGAATATCCGGATAAAATATCTGGCCGTGAGGAATATATTATACATCTGTATCAACGGGTGGTAGACTATGCAGAGAGTTTTCCAAAGGCATCTGAGAATGAGGCACTTTTTCTGTACCTGAGACAGCTGTCTCTTACTTTTGTGGAATTGGAAGGCGGAATTTCCTATAAGGAATTTCTGTTGAAGCTGCAGGTGCGTTTTGCGCCGGGAATCTACGTTCATTCCAGGATGGTAGCGGATGCCGCAGCGGTTTTCAGTGAAATGATTATCAATGAGGAACCGGACTTTTTTGATGATATCGAGGAGATACGGCAGATTGCGGATCCGGAAGAAAAACGTCAGATGCTACGCACTTTTGCAGTGGAATGTGGGATGCTTCACGATGTGGGTAAGATTAATTTTATGAATCTGTATTCCCAGGCAGCACGTCAGTGGTTTGAAGAGGAGTACGAGATGGCCCATCTGCACACGCTGGTGGGCAGCACATGGCTTGCAGAGCGGAAATCAACTGCCCGTTATGCACCTGTGGCACTGGGACATCACAGCTGGTACGACGGTTCCCGCGGGTATCCGGCATCCTATGAGAGGCTTCAGTGTTCCTGCAGACAGATGGTGGATGTCATTGGACTGTTGGATTGGATCAATAATGTCACTGATACGGCCAGGCTGTATACAGGGCAGGAGAAGACTTTTGAGGAAGCGGTGGAAGGCGCCATAGCTTTGGAGGGCAGACGTTTCTCTCCGCTGCTGACAGCCAGGCTCCGGGATAAAAAAATTACAGAACAGCTGGAGGCTGCCATTGAGGAAGGCCGCCGGGCGGCCTTCCGACAGTTATATGAGAATCGGGGAAGCTGAATATCCCGCAGGCTTACCAGAGGAAGAGTTCCTCACCTGTCAATTTCCAGACTGCTTCTATAAAGTAATAATCGCCATAAATAATGGAGAATTCATGGGTCTCGTCATGGAAAGCGGCAGTGCACTTTTCCAGAAGATTGTCGCAGTTATCATCCCAGTTGCAGCGCTGTTCATACAGGGCAGTGAGAAGCTTTATGGCAGCATTTTGGTAGATGCGGCTTTCCGTCGTACCAAGCTCACCTTTCTGCTCCAGTGCCTTTGCAATTTCCAGCAGACCGCAGGAGGCAATGGCGGAGGCGGTTGAGTCTTCCAGGGTACAATCCGCGGGCTGACGGAAATCCACAGGGATCAGGCCATTTTCCGGAATGTTGGAGATAAAATAGTTAGCGACTCTCTTGGCAGTATTCAGATAACTTTCCTTTTTCGTGTGAAGATAGCTCAAAATAAAACCATACAGTGCCCATGCCTGACCTCTGGTCCAGGAAGAACCTTGGGCATAACCCTGTCCGCCAAAGGTATCCACATATTCACCTGTGGCAGGATCAAAGGCGACGATATGATTAGAAGAACCGTCTTCCCGGATGAAATACTTCATAGCGGTGTCCGCATGCAAGGTGGCAATCTGCAGATACCTGGGATCATTTGTTTCCTCCCATGCCCAATACAATAAGGGCAGATTCATCATACAATCTATGATTGCCCATCCGGCCTTGCTGCCGTCGCCGCCGTCATTCCAGGCGCGGATAAAACGTCCTGCGGGATTAAAGCGTCCTGCCATATCATTGGCGGCGAGCAAGCCTCTGTTGAAAGCCTTCTTGCTGCCGGTAACTTTATAGTCAGCCACTGCCGTGGGAAGCCACCGGAAGCCGCTGTCATGATCCATGCCTCCGGCCAGCATCAGGTTGGCATCCAACTTCTCCTCATTTTCAAGAGCAATTTCCCGGTACATTTCTTCCTTGGTAGCATGATAGAGCTGCCACATCATGCCGCCCCAGAATCCATTGGTCCACCAGCATATTTTGTCACCGGAACAGTCGTCAAATACACCATCCTGTGTAGTATAGGGAATTTTGTGGCGGTTTCTTTCTGCTACAAGGTGCATCTTATGTCTGATTTTCTCTGCAGCCTCTGCGGCCCATTTCTGTTCGTCCATATGTTTTGTCTCCTTCTTTCAATGTACTAACGTTTTTTATTTTATATATGAAATATTATATCAGATTGACAGTATTTTCATAATAGCCTATAATACTATTTACTAACGTTTTGCACTTTTTTGAGGCATGATGAAATGATGTAAACAGAGCCGGAGTTTTGTAACATTTTGCACAGGGAATTAAGGTGTTACGGTATTTTGATATTGGAGGGACTTTATGTATATTGTGTCGTCAGGCGGATGCCATTCCAGGCATCCGGCGGATTACTTTATGTTCAGACCCAAGGGGCTGCCCCATTATCTGCTGTTGATCGTAAAATGTCCTGCGCTGTTTCGGATCGGGTCAGAAGAAGTACGGACGGATCAAAGTTGTGCCATGCTCATTTGCCCCAATGTTCCTTATCAGTATCGTAGCATCAGTGGAGAATATGTGGATGACTGGCTCCATTTTGACTGCGATGAGTATGGTTTTCCGGAGGCTGTGGGATTGTCTTTTCACCGTCCGGTTCTCATTGGCAGTACTGTGGAGTATACACTGTATATTCGACAGATCATGTGGGAGAAGAATTATGCTTCCCGGGACTTTCAAGAACAGAATATTGATATGCTGATGCGGGTGTTGGTGAATAACCTGGTTCAGGCAGTCCGGAAAAAGGATCATCCGGATTCCTGCAATCCCTACACTGCCAGACTGCAGAATCTGCGGTTGTCCATGCAGTCACAGCCCTACAAAAATTTTACCTCCCGGGAGATGGCAGAGGAACTGGGTATAAGCGCTTCGCATTTTCAATATTTATATAAGCATTTCTTCGGAATTCCATTTAAATCGGATCTGATTAATATTCGGATGGATTATGCCAGAGACCTGATCCTGAACACGGATTTGAAACTGGAACAGATTTCGCAGCTGAGCGGGTATAACAGTGAGATTCATTTTTATCGGCAGTTTCGGGAGAAAACAGGAATGACACCCAGGGAGTATCTGGCGAAGGCGAAGACGTGAGTTTGCTGTGATGCGCAGCAGACTATCGGACCAAGTTTTCGGACAGATCCATACAACAGAGAATATTTGCGGTACATTTAAAAGATGTCTGCCAGAGTATAAGAAAAAAAGAAAAGGCAGCAGAGAAAATGTTTTGGGAACTGGTAAAAAATTTTTGTTGCATTTTCTGCAGGATATGTTATACTAAAGACATGGGGCATTAGCGCAGTTGGGAGCGCGCCACACTGGCAGTGTGGAGGTCACGGGTTCGAATCCCGTATGCTCCATGCATGAATAGAAGCCGCAAACCGGAGATTTTATTGGAAAATCAAGGGTTTGTGGTTTTTTTGTTGCATAATAATTATTAGGACATTTAATGCAATTTTAGGCTTATTTAAAAGATTTTTTGTTCAGAATTTGTCCTGGTTATTTCCCGACTGTTTTTCATTATAAACTCGTCATTCCATTTCCCTTTATCCGGATACATAAGCTTGAGTATATAGAGTTGGCAAATAGCCGGCATGTGGGAATATACTTTTCATTAGCAGGCATCTTAGGAGTGGCGGGAAATATCCAGTAATACAGTTTGACATAGTGTATATATCTGTTGCGCAAGTCCGTAAGGCAACGCGGCCATCATCCCAATAGGAAAGAAATCAATGACGGTCCAGATAGGAATGTGTCCATCGTACTTCTCCTATGATGCTTTATGACAAGCGTATGCGTATTTTCCGCAATGCACATATTGACATGACTCATGTAAGAAGAATGTTTATGCTTCTTGTTAGATGCGGATGACAGCTTATTATGGGAGTATGTTTCAGAGGCTTTCCGGGAGTACATGGAGGAGCCGAAGAGGTTGGAGGCGAAGGATATGGAATTATATGATCTGATTGCAGGGGCGGTAGAATGACATTAGGAAGTGCTTTACTTGTAGCACGGAAGATTCAGAGGTAAGGTAGGAGGCGCGATGACAGACAAAGAGAAGTTTTTATCCATACAGACTTATGAGGAATTTGACAGAAGAAGGGGCGAATTTAGGGAACTTAGCATGGCAGATAAAGAGATACGTGAGCATGCAGGAACCTTGTTTCCCAGGATAAAAAACTATACGACAGAGGAACTCTACAGGACTTCACCGCTAAAGCAATGTATGGACTGCCAGAACTGGCAGGGCTTCAATGGCTGCAGGCTTTATCCGCAGGTGTCGAAAGAAAAGCCGAAAGAAACTGATGAGGGTACTTGCCTGTATCGTAAGACGGGAAACTGATAAAGCACGGAAACATGGGAAGATATTTTTTCAACAATTGGCGAATATGCTGCCCTTAAAGGATTGCGATAGATATGGCAGGAATTTTTGGGAAGAATCATATTATTGTGATAAACAGGGGAAAGGTTGTGGTCAGGAGTGAATGAAAAAAAGTACACGAAGATGTGGTTATAAGTATATAAAAACGCGAAACCAGAACTCGTTCAGTTCGATTTCGCGTTTTATCATGCAGGTAGCCGGACTTGAACCGGCACGGAGTTGCCTCCGAGAGATTTTAAGTCTCTTGTGTCTGCCTATTCCACCATACCTGCTGGCCATATTAAAATGATTCTATTCACTACCACAATTATGGAAAAGAAAAAATGGATGGAGGTGGATTCGAACCACCGAAGCAATTTGCAGCAGATTTACAGTCTGTCCCCTTTGGCCACTCGGGAATCCATCCGAATACAGTAGCATATTTTCTTGACGCTATAAAATTATAGCATAACTCCCGACTTGTTGCAAGAAGTATTAGCACAATTTTTCGGTGGATTTCCGTGTTTTTTTGTAATTGCCTTTTTTATATTATAAAAGAAGTGCTGATCAGATAACGGACTCTCCAGAGATAGATGTGCAACTGCCGGGAGTCAATGATATTCATTGCGGAAGATTACCATTGGAAAACGGGAATATAGACGGGAAACTATTGCAGTAAAGCGGCCAGAAGTGCCTCACAGCCGGTCTTCACGTCCCGGTAGGTGGCATCGAAATCGCCAGTATACCAGGGATCAGAAATATCATGTTCTGATCCGGCAAAGGACAGGAGCTTGAAGACTTTTTTTCCCGGGTCGCTGCCCAGTATCCGGCGCATATTGCGAATATTGGCGCTGTCCATGCCGATAAGATAATCATATTTTCCATAGTCTGAGGATGTAAGCTGAACAGCCCTCTTCCCCTCACAGCGAATGCCATGTTCCGCCAGCTTGGCTTTTGCAGGCGGGTAGACGGGATTGCCTATGCCATTCCATATTTCCTCTGTGCTGGTGGCGGCAGAGGCGATGTGGAACTGGTTAGACAGCCCTGCTTTTTCAACCAGATCTTTCATCACAAATTCAGCCATAGGGCTGCGGCAGATATTGCCGTGGCAAACAAATAATATTTTTATCATCTTGGATTTATCCTTTCATAAGCCTTTAAACCTTGATATATCGGACTTTTTGGCACTTTTCTTCAATTTTGTATTTTGCCCGAACTTCACGCAAATCTATATAAATCTACGCAAATTTATGGGCAAATGGTGTAGTAAGTGGTGTAGTAGATTGGTGTATTTTTCAACTTGATTTTCTTTGTTTTCCCTGCATA
>CAJTXE010000042.1 GCA_910580225.1 uncultured Acetatifactor sp. | reverse complement strand
CGTCTCCCTGGAGATTACGGATTCCCATGGACAGGCAGTATATACCCTGGGACAGGGCAATGGCATCCATCAGGGAGACAGTCGGCAGAAGGCCAACCGGAAAGATGGAGGGGCAGACCAGGGGAGGCATCAGGACAAACATCCTGTCCAGGAACAGGAAAAGGCAGGGGGACAGGAGATGGAACCCAGGGACGGACAGAAGGGAGGCCACAATCCTGATCCCCAGAATGGAGGGGACAGGAAATACGGCATCAGCGGGCCACAGGAGATCGTACTGATGGCGGAACTGAACAGGACAGGCGTGGCACTGGAGGAGGTGCTGGAGCGTTATGGGATTGGGGACATCAGCCAGATGACACCAATAATCTATAACAAGGCCATCGCCGCCTTGAAACAGACGAAGCCAAAGGGCAGGAAGTCTGGAACGGCGGCATGAGATGAGCGGCAATGCCGTTGGGACAATACAGGTACAGGGGGACAATGGAGGGCATCGCCACCATGGATCCCCCTGTTTTGATGTACATAAAGGAAGGAGAGGTACGGAATGGATATGGAAACTTTCGCAGGGGAGATATGTGCTGCAGTGGAGAAGGAGCTGGGCAGCGGGTTCCGGGCAGAGGTCAGGGAGGTAAGGAAGAACAACGGCGTCCTCCTGCATGGGCTGCTGGTCTCATCGGAAGGACCGGCGGTAGTCCCCACCATCTATCTGGAGAGGTTCCTGGAGGCTTATGTATCGGGAGCCGCCTTTGAGGAGGTCGTCCGCAGGGTGCTGTCGGTCTATGAGGAGTCAAATACAAAAGGATGCATCGACATGGGCTTCTTCAGGTCGTTCGAGGACGTGCGGGACAGGATATGCTACCGCCTGATCGGAAGGAAAGGGAATGAAGGGCTGCTGGAAGGGATACCATATGTCGGGTTCCTGAATCTGGCAATCTGCTTCTATTATTCCTACCATGGGGAGATGCTGGGCGACGGGACTATCCTGATACATAATTCCCATATGGAGATGTGGGGGACCTGCACAGCGGAGCTGTTCGATCTGGCAGGCCGCAACACCCGGAGGCTCTTCCCATGGAAGTGCAGGGGGCTGGATGAGGTGCTGGGGGAGATGGCGGAACCAGGGGAGGGTGCCGATGGGGAGGAGACAGAGGGGACATTCCGTGGGATCCCCATGAAGGTGCTGACCAACAACAAGGGCATCCACGGAGCCGCCTGCATCCTGTATCCGGGCGTGCTGGATAGCGTGGCGCAGGAAATGGGGGGAGGCTTCTTCATCCTCCCCAGCTCCGTCCACGAGGTGATCCTCCTCCCGGATACGGGCAATGAGGACAGCGGAGAACTGAAGAAGATAATCAGCGCGGTGAACACCACACAGGTGGCTCCGGAGGAGGTGCTGTCAGATACCCTTTACCGTTATGACAGGGCAGACAAGAGGGTCGTGATTGTATGAGGGATGGAGATCAGCGGAGTCCTGTTCCTGTATTCCGGAATATCGGCCTGCAGTTCCGGAAATGTCGGCAGTGGAGACCGGCAGG
Organism: uncultured Acetatifactor sp.; assembly: GCA_910580225.1. Lineage (GTDB taxonomy): Bacteria > Bacillota > Clostridia > Lachnospirales > Lachnospiraceae > Acetatifactor. Next base: position 33,355 of record CAJTXE010000042.1, on the reverse strand, counting down.
GAGAACCGGAAGAAGGATGGCATGTAGGAGGTGCGGGTCGGAGGTGCTGCCGGAAAGGGACAAGCGGCTGCGGAAGGAATACCCCTACTACTGCCCGGAATGTGATGAGGACATGTATTCCTTTGAGTGTGTGGAGACATGTGTGCCTGATGGTGTTAAGGGCGTGTGACTGAAAATGATGACGAGAGAGGAAATGAGGAAGACAATGAAAGATGGAGGGACAGAGAACAATGCGGCATGTATAACCGGAAGGATCATGCCGGGAGCCAGCTACAGCCATGAGATGTATGGAGAGAGGTTCTACAGGGCGGATATCCTGGCCTGCCGTGCCAGCGGCATTACGGACACGATCCCCCTGATGGTATCTGAGAAAGTCGCAGATCTGGAGAGGGAGCATTTGGACAGCATGGTGGAAGTCACAGGGCCGTTCCGTTCTTATAACAGGAAGGAGGATGGGAAGAGCCATCTGGAGCTTTCCGTATTGGTGCAGGGCATCCGGTACCTGGATGATGGATATGTCGATTGCGGGAGCAACAACCGTGTCTTCCTGAAAGGGTTCCTCTGTAAGGCGCCTGTCTACCGGAGGACACCGTTGGGAAGGGAGATCGCAGATATCCTGTTGGCCGTGAACAGGCCATATGGCAAGTCTGACTATATACCCTGCGTCTGCTGGGGAAAGGGCGCGGTGCTGGCATCCAGGCTGGATGTAGGCTCTGCAGTAAGCATCATGGGAAGGATACAGAGCAGGGAGTACGTGAAGAACCTGTCGGAGACGGAAACAGAGGTGCGGGTGGCATATGAGGTGTCCGTCACCACACTGGAGCCGGAAGCCTGGCCTTCCTTTATCTGACGATGGGGACAGACGCAGGAGCCGGAAAGGAGAAGAAGCAAGATGACAAAAAAGGAAGTGCTGGAAATGCTGGATGACATGGAAGGAAGGATCCTCCGCAGCAATGGGTTCATAGCCGGGTTCGTCACACAGGGCTTCATCCTGGAGCTGATCGACAGGAAAAGGGCAGAGGTGGCGGCATTGGAGGAAGGGAACATGATGGGAGCGGTTGTGGCTACAGGGATGGCAGGCGAAGGTGGGCATGCCAGGATACCCATTGTGGGGCTGCAGATAGTGGTAGACAGATATGTGGAGTATCTCCGGGAGGAGCTTGCCACATCCCGGAAAGCGGCGGAGTGGGTGGAGAGGAACATCATCAGGCGCTCCAACAGGGAGCTTGTCGTGGCCGTCTGCTGCGATTCAGGTGGCCGGGCAACAAACATCGATGTGGTGGCAAAAGGCACCGTGAACTGCTGCCTGGCCTCCGTAGCGGAGATTTTCAAGGTGGCGGTCATCAGCAATGCCGTGAACATCATCCTGTTCCACAACCATCCCTGCGGAGACCCGACACCGTCCGCAAAGGATGAAGAGACCACAAGGAAAGTCAGGGAAGTGGGGGAGCTGTTGGATATAGGGCTGCTGGATCATATCATCATCGGAAGTGATGGGGCTTATTACAGCTTCATGGAGAATAATGTGGCTGGTAGCAGTCCTGACGGTGCCTGAAAAGGTAGTAAAGGCAGCGCATTACAGGGGGCAGGACAGCAGATATCAGGGTGGCAGTTCTGGCGAACGTCAGATTTGCCATCCTGCCTTCTGTGGAACAGGATGCGGGGCTGGGCTGCTTTCGATAAGGACATAGGGTTCTGCAGGGGAAGGATGCAGTCCCACCGGAAGAGCAATGAGAAAAGGGCTGGAAAGGATGGTAAGGACAGAATGAGGCAGTATGGATACTGTAGGGTCAGTACAGGGAAACAGAATATCGAGCGGCAGGTAGGAATATACAGGCGGCATATCCGCAGGCCGTCATTGTCAGGGAGACTTATACAGGCACCAAGTTCCAGGGAAGGAAAGAACTGGAAAAGCTTTTGGAGAAGGTGCAGTCGGGGGATACCATCATCTTTGATTCCGTGAGCCGTATGAGCAGGGACTCGGAGGAGGGGTTCCGGCTCTATGAAGAATTGTTCCATAAGGATGTAGCACTTGTGTTCCTGAAGGAGCCCCATATCAACACGGAGACTTATAGAAAGGCCATGATGAACCAGGTGGCGCTTACGGGGGACAGGGTTGACCTAATCCTGGCAGGTGTGAACAGCTATCTGATGGAGCTTGCCAGGGAGCAGATACGCATCGCTTTTGAACAGGCGGAGAAGGAAGTATCTGACCTGCACCAGAGGACTAGAGAGGGCATTGAGACGGCGAGACTCAACGGAAAGCAGATTGGGCAGCCGAAAGGGGCGACCTATGAGACCAGAAAGGGGAAAGCGGCAAAGGAGATCATCCGCAGGCACAATAAATCTTTTGGCGGGTCTCTGACGGATGCGGAGACCATGAGACAGGCGGGGGTTTCCAGGAAGAGTTTTTATAAGTACAAGAGGGAACTGCGGGAAAGTATGGCATAGCTTCATCCTGCATGTCGAAGATAACGGAAAGGAGAAAGCATGGTTCATATCAGGAATGGGAATGACTTAAGAACAGCATATGGAATCCTGCGGGATATGCAGGGAAGGATGTGGGCTTGCCACGATGCTGCTTGTGATGTATAGCAAATTTCATTGAAAGACGGCAGAGATTATGGTACTATTAATACATAGGTAGGATTGTGTAACCAATCAGGGTGGAAAGGATGTGGACAGATGGCAGATAACAATGCTGTATCTTTGGGAGAAGGACAACAGCAACGTGCGGATGTGATGAAGCGTACAATCAAGGACAGTGTCTTCACAAACCTGTTTCAGGATAAAAAGTACCTGTTGCAGCTGTATAAAGCGCTCCATCCAGAAGATACTGATACTACAGAAGATAAGCTGACAGACATCACCATCAAGAATGTGCTGACAGATAATATTTATAACGACTTGGGTTTTATTGTTGAAGACAGAATGGTAATCCTGGCGGAAGCACAATCGACCTGGACGATGAACATCATTATCCGGGCATTGATGTATATGGTGCAGACCTACCACGATTATTTTAGCCGAACCAGTCAAAATCTCTACAAGAGCAAAAAAGTAAAAATACCAGTACCTGAGATTTATGTAATCTATACTGGTGACAGAAAGACGAGGCCTGCGGAGGTTTCACTGGCACAGGAGTTCTTTGATGGAAAACAGAGCTGTATGGATGTAAAAGTAAAGATGATATATGATGGTGAAGAGGGGGATATTATCAATCAGTATGTCATGTTTACAAAAGTATGCAACGAGCAGATGGCACTTCACGGGAGAACGCAGGAGGCTATTCTGGAAGCGATTCGTATCTGTAAGGACAGAAATGTACTGAAAGAGTATTTGAGCAGCAAAGAGAAGGAGGTAGTGGATATCATGATGTTATTGTATGATGAGGAGGAAATCATGCGTTCTTATGTGGAAAGTGAAAGGCATGATGAAAAGATTGAGATAGCCAAGCGCTTTTTGCGTATGAAGAAATTATCATATGAGGAAATTGCAGCTGGCTCTGAACTTACGATAGAGGAAGTTGAAAAACTGGCAGACAGCCTGCGACCGGTATAATGAGGTCATAGATATCATGTTGTCTTGTGTGAAGAGCAGATAATAAAGAAGCCTTATGTTGAATATGAAGTTGGAGTGGAACAGTTGTAGGTATGTTGCAGAATAGTGGACTGCTTAAGGATAATTAAGATTGGTCTAGTGTGAGAATTGTAGCCATAAGGAAATGATGATAAAAAACAGGAAATCCTATTCGTATAGGGTATCCTGTTTTTTCATAAACTATTTTATGAGGAACAGTGCCGAAGCCTTATCCGATGACTGATATTTCAGGTGCTGGCGAGTTGAAGAAGCACCGATGTTTAGGCAGTGGGATGACTGGTTTTCTTAGACTGCCGTAGAGAATGAAAGGAAGTATGGGTTCAGTATTCTTTATTATACAAATTATTTTTGTAAAATTCTCCTACAGGAAATTAAAAATATTGACTTCCTAAGGAGAAAAAGCATGGATAAAATCAGAATTTCTTGTGATAACCAAAAGTTTCGTTTAAAGCCGTCAGGTGATGAGGCTCGGTATATCAGCGGCAGGATTGCCAGAAAGGAGATGGAGCTAAATCCGGATAATGTAAAGGAGGTGATTTTCAACATTGCACAGAATGGATGTACTTTCTGCCCAGCTACATTTAAGGATGGTAAAAGAAATAAGGATAATTTTGAGCAACAACAGCTGATTGCTCTTGACTTTGACAACAAGGATCCCAACAAGAAAGTTTCATTTAAGGAAATAAAGGAGAGAGCTGAACATTATGAACTTCCTGTATTCTTTGCATACGATACATTGTCAAGCATAAACCATGATAAGTTTCGGGTTCTATTCTTGAATGATGCTCCGATTAATGATAAACGCGTTGCTGAAGCTGTGCAGATGGCTATGGGTGAGATGCTTCCAGAGGCTGACTCAACATGTTACAAAGATGTGTCCAAACTGTATTTTGGTGGTAAGGGGATAATCTATTATGATGACAAAATCCCACAAATCAACATAGAGTCTGTATTCAGAAACTTTACTTACTACATGAAAGAGAAGTACAAACCAAATCATTACAAGAATCATCTTGCCAAATTTGCTAAAGAAACAGGTATAGCGTTGAATAAAAATGGTCTGCTGGATGTAAAAGTAACAGATTATCTGCCTGGGACAGATAATCTGACAGAAAATCTTGGTGCAGAAGGGAATAGAAATGGGAAAAATTCGCCAAGTGCTATTATATGTAGTAATATAAAGGCAAATGGCGAAATTTTCCCCAATAAATTTTACGTTATAAATTTTGGCACCAGGGGTTCTTCTGTCAAAATTGCGGATAAAAAGGTCAAAAACCATAAACTTTACAGATTCGCAATTTTGCAGAATATATATAAGAAATGCAGATTATGTAATGATTATGTATCAGGTGACAGGAAATTATCACATGATGAACTGTTCGGTATTGCAACCAATCTGATTAATGTTGAGACAGGAACAAAGTACTTCATGGAAATCAGATCAAAATATTCTGAGTTATACGCTGATGAAAAGACCGATAAGTGGAAAGCTGATCTTTCATATATGGTACAGAACGATTACAAACCGGAATGCTGTGAGAAGTACTGCCCCTATCATGAGGAGTGTTCCCACGGTAGGAATATTCTAACTACTGTACATTCCAGACGTGGAAGTATGGAACCGATAGCCGGGGATCATGAGGAGTTTTGTTCCATGGAGGAGATGCAGGATGATGTATATAGTACTATACATAAGGCAATATTTTCTGGCGGTAAAAAGTTTACAATCGTTAAAGCCCAGGTTGGAGCGGGAAAATCCCATAGCTATCTGAAGCTCATGGAAGAATATAGCGAATATTCTTTTATTGTCGCAACACCGACTAATCTGCTGAAACGGGAAATTTATAAAAAGGCGCAAAAAGCAGGCATAGATTTAAGGATGACACCGTCTCTGGAAGAAATAAAAGACAAAATACCGCTGGAAATATGGAATCATATAGAAAGCTTATATAAACGGGGGAAGAATAAGGCAGTACAAAAGTATATCTATAAAAGATTAGGAAAAGAAGACATTCCGTGCTTAAAAAAGTATATTGAAAAGCGCAAGGAGCTAAAGGAATGGGATAAGAGCCTTATCACTACCCACCGCTATCTATTGAGCATGGATAAGAAAAAACTGGATAAATTTGATTTCATTATTATTGATGAAGATATTATATTTAAAAGCATCGTATCAAACCAGGAGCAGATAACAGTGTCACAACTGGAGAAACTGATGGAAATAACTGAAAATTCTGCATTGTCGGACAAGATAGAAAAATTGCTGGATGCATCCGAGAATCAGTCATGTATAGAAGCTGATCGACTAAAGCACAAAACTAAGATAAAAGATAAAGTGCCGTTTAATCTACACGCATTCTGTGCAGCAGAGAGATTCTATTTCCGGCGGAGCGGCGAAGAAGAGAACCTTGAAGAAGATATGTTTACATTTCTGAAAACGGCAAGTTTTCCAGGTAAAAAATATATCATTGTATCTGCTACGGCAGACCAGGAAGTATGTAATATGTATTTCGGTGAAGGAAATGTTGACTTTTACGAATGTAAAAAGGCTCAATATATGGGAACATTAAACCAGTATCCCCAAAAGTCCATGAGCAGGAGCAGCCTGGCAAACAATCCAGGCATCACACGCAGGCTTATAAAGCATTTCGGAATGGAAGAAAGCAACGTCATAACTTTTATGAGGGAGAATATAGGAACGCTGCATTTTGGGAATACAGAAGGAAGCAATTCACTGGAAGGTGAGAATATCCTTGTGGTAGGGACACCATACCATGCAAAGTTTATATATATGCTGGCGGCTTTTACAATGGGGGTGAGATTTGATGAAGATGAAGAGATGGTGTCACAGGATGTCGTGCATAATGGCTATCACTTCCGGTTTACTACTTTTCAGGATGCGGAATTACGAGCTATTCATTTCTGGATGATTGAAAGTGAACTGGAACAGGCAGTAGGCAGGGCGCGGTTGCTTCGACATGCCTGCACAGTGCATCTGTTTTCAAATTTTCCATTAAAACAGGCAAAAATGATTGACGAATTTGATTATGGAAAAGTGTAGGACGGATGATTTGGTACATTGATCAGGGATATAGAATATAATGTGTCACTAAAAATCAACGGAAATAGAAAGACATATCTGCCATTGTATGTCCTGCTTTTTAAAATGCTGCCGTGGCCAACCATTCTGTAAAAAATATTTGAAGGAGGAATAGGCTATGCAGATAAATTGCGTAATTGAGCTTTCAATGGTGCTGGACAGTGATAAGTTCCATAAACTCTTCGCAAGAGCATTAGACAGGAATGGCTACATGGAGGAAAATGGGGAGGAATACATCGACCGGTCAATGGCAGAAAAAGGGGTGACAATTATATACCGGAATAGCCAATATAAGAAAAAGGTACGGATTTTTGTTGACTTAGGCGTAGTACCGAAGGATGACCGTGATATGGAACGTTCTATCTGTAAACTGGATAAACGGATTACAGAATATTTTGGCTTCAAATATAGGCTGGATGACTTTGCGATATCGGGAATTGTATTAACGGCAGATATAGATGTCGGAACCCATGAAAACGTTTTGGCATATTTGAAGGTGCTGCATAGGATTGGCAGGGTCAAAGGGTTCTCACCATCAGATTACGATTGCTTTGAAGAGGGTGAAAGCTTTTGCCTGGATGGCAATAGCAACGGCATACGGTTTCGGATTTATGATTTGGAGAGTCTGCTTAAGCGTCGGCTTCAGAGAATGGATGCGGACAGAAAGAAGTTAAAGTCAGTCATTGGTGAAGCCCGGGGCATTCTCCGGGCAGAAGTGCAGCTAACAAAACAAAGGACGGTCAGGGCTTATACGGATACAGCAGATGTATCAGGACAGATGGCAGAACTGTTAATGAACCGTCAGGATGTCTTTATGGATACTTTCTCACATGTAATTCCTTTTGGAGATTTTTATAAAAAGGATAAGGCCATGGAGACTATACGGAAAGAAGTGGGGGATGCCGTATTAAGACGAAAGATGCTGCGGCTGCTGGCGCTGGTTCCGGAGAAAAAGTCATTGCTTCTTGCTCAAAGGGCCATGAACTGTAGAGATGTTGAAAAGGTGATGGATATGTTTGCTAAGATAAATGTGTCACCAGTTACTATAAGCAAAAGGTATGAAATAAAATATTTGAAATGTCTTTATTTCGGTATGCTTGATAGCATTTGAGCAGGAGCATACAAAATTAATTGACTATTCGTTATGTCGATACTATAATCTATCATAGAGCATAAACGGATAAGCTGCGCAGAATGTTGTATTTTGATGGTGAAACCCAATAACAAAAGCTGTTTTTAAAACTCCTGAACCCCCGATAAATACTGGCCTGGGAGCCATTTACTTAAATTGCTAATTTCGGCGAAGCGCTCCGCATTATCCAGGATAAATTGGACAGTCGCAATTTCTATGCCTTCAATCCTGCCTTTGACAGGTGCGAGGACTGCGGCTGCGACAAATAGAGCAGATGGGATATCTGTAAAAGATAATAAACGCACAATGGGCAGCTCTTTGTGAAAGAAGAGCTGCCTGCTGTATTTCAGGCTTCAAGTTGGGATTGCATCCCGGCCTGACAGTTTTCCTTTCGATACCTGTTCTCTTTTACGTAGAAGAGGAGTTTCTCTTTTATCGGCGATCAGTGACTTGTTGCTGTAATGTTCCACCATCATACGGGCTGTATAAAGAAATGGGACAATGGTGCCGAAAGCATTGATCTTATATACTGTTGTGTCACCGTTTTCGGTATCCAGTTCCAATTTGCAGACCAGCTGAAGTCTTTCAAATTCCGACAGAAGGGCACTGGTTTCCTCCGGGCTGATTCTCAGATGGTTTGCTATGATATTTGATGTACTATACCTGGGAGGCCTTTGATATAAAAACATCAGCAATTCAAGCGCATCGGGCTTTGAAAGTGCTGCAAACAGTCTGCGGTAGGTATCATTGTCGACAAAAAGCGAATCATAGCCGTCTTCCGGTTCCGGGAACAGGGAGATAAAGGATGTTTTCTCCGAGTCTACGCCAAAGAGTATACCATCATTCGTACCACAATAAATGTTGTAATTGGCTGAAACATTATCTGAAATTATATTCAAGCTGGAAATTTCCGTTTTCACAGCCGCCCACATAAGACGGCAGATTTCTTTCAGGCGTTTTGCTTCCGGCAGTGACGCAATATAATGGGGTAGAGCTTCCTGTATATTGGATTCTGTAATGTCTTCTCTTCCAAATAAATGATTGATGGTTATGCCGAGCCGGTCTGCTATGGAGGGGATGAGAGAAATATCCGGCGTCCCTCCTGTTTCCCATTGTGAGACTGCTGAACTGCTGACACCCAGCGCTTCTCCCAGTTCCTTTTGGGTAAGCTTTGCTGCTTTTCTATATTTCTGAATTTGTTCTCCGATAATTGAGTAGTTCATACACACCTCCTTTAAACATTGCTTATATTGTACAGCAGGAAATACTTAATTTCAATGGTTATAAACGTTACAAATGAGATAATCCGTAGGTCAAGTTCAGATTGAATCAGCCATATTTTCATGTTAGAATAATCTTAATGACCAGAAGTGCGCAGAACGAAAGGGTAGGCAGATGGATGAGCATTGTTTCACAAAGTATTGTCTGATATTATGAGTATCGAAGAGAGGAGGAGGGACATGATGATTTTTTCCAATCAGAATTTAAAAAAGCTGATTATTCCGCTGATTTTGGAGCAGGCACTGGCCATTACAGTTGGCATGGCAGATACCATGATGATTTCCTCTGTGGGCGAGGCTGCAGTTTCCGGAGTTTCTCTGGTGGACATGTTCAACAACCTTATCATCAGTATATTAGCTGCCTTGGCCACCGGGGGGGCTGTGGTTACCAGCCAGTTCATTGGGGCTTCCAGTCAGGAGGAAGCATGCCGTTCTGCAAAACAGCTTCTCTGGGTCAATGCTTTGATTACCATAGTGGTTTCCTTTTTGGTTATATTGGGGCATCGACTTATCCTGAATCTGTTTTTCGGAAAAATTGAAGAGGACGTGATGCACAATGCGATTCTCTACTTGATCATCTCTGCGATGTCATTCCCGTTTCTTGCTGTTTACAATGCCTGTGGGGCGTTGTTTCGATCCATGGGGAATTCGCAGATTACATTGAAGGTGTCCGTTCTGATGAACATCATCAACGTAGGTGGTAATGCCATCTGTGTATTCGGCCTGAAAATGGGGGTGGCAGGGGTAGCGGTGCCGTCACTGGCATCCAGAGCGGTGGCGGGATTGTGTCTTTATATTCTGTTGAAAAATCCGGATAATCTGATTCATTTGAAAAGAGAGCGATTCGGGTTTGAATGGGATATGATTAAGAAGATTCTCTATATCGGTATTCCAAGCGGTGTTGAGAACGGTATTTTTCAATTGGGACGGGTGATTGTGGTAAGTATTATCGCAGGTTTCGGTACGGCGCAGATTGCTGCCAATGGTGTAGCCAACAGTCTGGACAGCATGGGCTGTATTATAGGGCAGGGTATGAACCTGGCCATGATTACCGTGATTGGGCAATGCGTTGGGGCGGGGGATCTTACACAAGTCCGGTATTATACGAAGAAGCTTTTGCTGATTACTTATGGTGCAACAGCAGTGATCAACAGTCTGATCCTGATTTTTCTTCATCCGATTTTAGGGCTCTACGGTCTGGGGGCGGAGGCAACAGAGCTTGCTTATATCCTTGTGATGATTCACGATGGCCTGGCGATTCTACTTTGGCCGGCTTCTTTTGTGTTACCTAATATGCTTCGGGCATGTAATGATGTGAAATACACCATGACAATTGCGATTTTTTCTATGGTTCTATTCCGCATCGGGTTAAGCCTTGTATTTGGTGTTTCTATGGGTATGGGGGCTGTGGGTGTTTGGATGGCCATGGTTGCTGACTGGATCTTCCGAGTCTGCTGCTTTGCAGGACGGTATTTCAGGGGGACCTGGAGGAAGTGCTGCAATCTGTGAGAAAACAGAGAGGTTTTTTGCGAAAAAAAGATGACAACTCAACGGGAATATGCTATACTGTGAACCTACACAGGAGGTACGACAGATGAATTTTCTGGAAGAGAGAATTGCAAAGGACGGCATTGTGAAGCCGGGCAATGTCTTAAAGGTGGACAGTTTTCTGAATCATCAGATGGACATTTCTCTGATGAACGAGATCGGCAGGGAGTTTCACCGCCGGTTTGCCCGCAAGCAGGTGACCAAGGTGCTGACCATAGAGGCGTCTGGAATCGCCATCGCTTACCCCGTGGCCAATGAATTCGGGGTGCCTATGGTTTTTGCTAAGAAGTCCAAATCCATCAATATTGAGGGAGAAATGTATGTGGCGGAGGTGGAGTCCTTCACCCACAAGAACAAGAATCAGGTGATTGTGTCCAAAAAGTTCCTTGGCCCGGAAGACCATGTTCTGATCATTGATGACTTTCTGGCCAATGGCTGTGCCCTTCAGGGGCTGATCTCCATAGCGGAATCCGCAGGCGCCGTCGTGGAGGGCCTGGGCATTGCGGTGGAAAAAGGATTTCAGATCGGCGGCAGGGTGATCCGGAATCTGGGCTATCATCTGGAATCCCTGGCCATTGTGGACTCCATGGATGCGGAAACGGGGACTATTCAGTTCCGGCAGCAGTAAGCGGGGAATGCGAATTTTGACGGTCAAGGGATGATTCCGGACTTAGGGAGGACAGAATGGAGAGCGGAACAAGAAAAAGACTGGCTGAAATTGCCGCAGAAAAGGCCCAAATGCCCTTTCACGGATATCTGGAAGGGAAAGAATCCAATATTGAACCCATTGTCAGACATTTTCCCAAATGGAACCTTCAGGATGCGGACAGATTGTGGTGCGCAGCGTTCGTGTATTACTGCTGTGTTGAAGCAGGTTTTCAGATTCCATACAGCCCCCGGGAGTGCAGAACCTGCAGTCTGGCAGGCTGCGGCGGTTGGGAAGAATATGCAGTGGGAGACAGACGGATAGAATATCACAAAAGGGAAGAAGACTTCCTTCCGGAACCGGGAGATATTGTGCTGTATGACAATGTGTTTATCAATCAGGAGCATGACCATATCGGTATTGTACTGAAAGCGGATGGGGATACAATCACGGCGGCAGAGGGAAATACTTTTCACGATAATATATCGCGGATTGTACAGCGCCCAAGGGATGCGCATATCAGAGCCTATATCAGAATTCCTGACGGTTATTGCTATGACAGAGAGCAGAATGAAAAATGTACATAACCCCAAACCATACACAAAGAACCATTTCCATAGGTAAAACGAAATTGATAAAACAAAATAGAATTAACGAAATGGCTTTAACAAAATAAATTTACCTAAATACATTTAGTTCAATAAATTCGGCAAAATAGAGCAGTCATAAATAAAACCATACATAAGAAAGGATTCACCAATGAAAAACAATTTACAACTTTCAGAAGCCGCTTTCAAACTGGACGGTAAGATGCCCCTGCGCCAGGCAATTCCTCTGGGACTGCAGCATGTGCTTGCCATGTTCGTGGGCAATTTGACGCCGCTGCTGATCATTACCGGGGCCTGCGGCATTGCGGGCGGGGAATTCGCCTCCCTGCAGTTAAGTCTTCTCCAGAATGCCATGTTGGTGGCGGGACTGGTGACTTTGGTGCAGCTTTTTGCCATAGGGCCAATCGGCGGCAAGGTTCCCATTATCATGGGGACATCCTCCGGCTTTATCGGCGTGTTCAACAGCGTGGCATCCAGTATGGGGGGCGGGGTCATCGCATACGGAGCCATTATGGGCGCTTCCATTCTGGGAGGCCTGATGGAGACGGTATTGGGATTCTTCCTGAAGCCCCTGCGCAGATTTTTCCCCGCCGTTGTCACGGGTACTGTGGTTTTGTCCATCGGTTTGAGTCTGATTTCCGTGGGGATCAATACCTTCGGAGGCGGCAACAATGCCAAAGATTTCGGCTCCGTGGAAAATCTCTGTCTTGCCCTGTTTGTTCTGATTGTGATTTTGCTTTTTAAACACGGCACAAAGGGCGTGCTAAGCTCTTCCTCCATTTTACTGGGGATTATCTGCGGGTATATTGCAGCCATGATCATGGGACTGGTACTGCCCACCACAGGCGTTACTGCGGAAGGCGCGGAGTATACCAAGGCCTGGGTTTTGAACTGGCAGAAGGTTGCGGATGCGCCCTGGTTTGAGATTCCCAAGCTGATGCCGGTGAAGCCTGTGTTTGACATGCGGGCCATCGTTCCGGTGCTGATTATGTTTGTGGTTACGGCAGTGGAGACTGTGGGAGATATTTCCGGTGTGATGGAAGGCGGCCTGGGACGGGAGGCAACGGATAAGGAGCTGTCGGGAGGCGTTACCTGCGATGGTCTGGGCTCCAGTTTTGCGGCGCTGTTCGGCGTGCTGCCCAATACCTCCTTCAGCCAGAACGTGGGTCTGGTGGCAATGACCAGAGTAGTCAACCGCTTCGCACTGGCCACAGGAGCCATCTTCCTGATTCTCTGCGGATTGTGTCCCAAACTGGGCGCCCTGGTTTCCATTATGCCCCAGTCTGTTCTGGGCGGCGCTGCAGTGATGATGTTCGCCTCCATTGTCATCAGCGGTATTCAGCTGATTACCAAGGAGCCTTTAAACTCCAGAAATCTTTCCATTGTGGCGGTTGCCCTGGGCGTGGGATACGGCATGGGAGCCAACTCCGGCATTCTGGCCAATACGCCCCAGGCCGTTCAGTTGATTTTCGGCGGTTCCGGCATTGTTCCCGCAGCCATGGTGGCCATTCTGCTGAACATTTTGCTGCCGAAGGAGAAGGAAGCGTAAAGAAAAGGGAGTTTACGAAACGGGTTGTTTGTTCTGATATGGGGAGCCGGGTCTGTAACGACTTAGGCTCCCTTTTGTGTGTTCTAATTCTGAGTGGACTTCCCCAAAATAGATTTCCAGGGCAGGGGGTTCCGGCTGTTTATCCGGACCTGGACAGAAAACGTCGGGTCCTGTTTTTTTCTAAAAATGTATGAGGTGGAAGCCCGGATTTACATATGTTACGCTATAGGGGAGCTTGTTGAAAATGGCAGCAAGCTCTCACAGGTCCCAGGGCATTCCAATCCCTATGTGCGGCATGGGAAAAGATAACCTGCTGGCCTGTGGAGAAGTGGAATGATGGGAAAATATTGTTGAGAGGAGAAAGCGCTATGACCACACCCGTTTATTATGCATAGCATGGCTATTGCATAAAAGAAAAGTAAATCGTGTAATAGCCCATGCATCAGAGTCAGAACTGAAAGAGGAGATGTCATGAGCTATTTAAGGAAAATCAGATACGAAATTGTCCTGGAGGACTCATTTTGGGTGTTCAGGAACTGCCCGAAATGCGGCAGAAAGACACATTTTATAAACACGAAAAAATTCCGCGTCAACGCCAACGGCAATAAACTGGATGTCTGGCTGATTTACCAGTGCAGGGAATGCAGACATACCCTGAATCTTGCGATTTATGAGCGGAGAAAGGTTTCTTCCATACCAAGAGAAGAGTATCAGCGTTTCCTGGACAATGACGAAGAGCTTGCGGAAATGTACGGCAAAAACATGGAGCTGTTTCGGAAAAACAGGGCGGATATTGATCTGGAAAAGATAAATTATAACTTTGTCAGACAGCGGGAGAGCGGGGCAGCCGCTTCGGAGGATGTTCCGTTCAGCATGGAAAAAGGCGGACCGGAGGAGCAGATTCCGGTTATCATTCATAACCCCTATGGGCTGAATATCCGTCCGGAAAAACAGATTGCAGCGGTTCTGGAATTGTCCCGAAGCCAGGTGAAAGCGATGTTGGAGAAGGGGAAAATAGAAATCAAGATTGTTGGAGGAGATGTTTATGTATATCAAAACGGACAGAATGATCATACGTGATTTAAAAACTGCAGACGGGATTCTTTTTTCCCCATATGGCTGCAGATGGCAGTCTCACTGAAATTTGGATTGACAGAGAGGGGGAGAATTGGATGGAGGAATGGATGACCGAGGCTCTGGAGCTGGCAGCCAAAGATGATCCCACGGCAGATTACATGGCCTATACCATGGAACACAGAGAAACCCGGAAAGTAATCGGCTCCGTTGGATGCACGTATTATGAAGATCTGGAAAAAGTCGGCATTGTGTATTTTGTGGGAGCACAATATCGAAATCAGGGTTATGCGGCGGAGGCAATCAAGGCCTATGCACAATATTTCCTACAACAGTACAAATGGGATGAACTCATTGCCGCCATCAGGGAAGACAATGCTCCCTCCTGGAAGGCCATTGAAAAAGCCGGGTTTGTCCTGACCGGGAAAAAGCTGTATCAGGATATTGGCGATAAAACAGAGAAGTTATATCGGTTTTACAGCTACCGGAAACAGTGAACCGGGGAAAGACAGGAGGATCAACGTTCTTGCAAAAAAGGAAACCGCGACTGCCGGGATTTCTTTCTGCCGCAGCTCTTCAGCGGAATGGGAAAACCAAACAGCAGACAGCCAACAACCTAACCCTTCTCCAGGAATTCCAGGTCCTGTCTGCTGTCAATATCCTGAAGCTCAAACTTATCCCGCACGGGTACCCTGCGTATCCGCCCGGGATATTTTTTGATTAGAAAACTTCCGCCGCAGCCCTCCGGAAGCGTCAGCAGCTTGGGGAAACTCCATTTGGGAAACAGCACAGGAGCACCTTCCCGGTCTTCCCAAACCGGGCGCCAGATTTCGTCCTTCCCGTTTACGGCATTCAAGGCCAGGGAAGCCACCGTTTCCTGCCGCAGGAGGGGTTGGTCTCCCGGACAGAACAGGCATCCCTCCACATCCTCCGAAACTGCCTGAAGACCCAAACGGACGGTATCATTGCGGTGGGGCAGGTCATGAAGAAGCGCCTCCACGCCCCGGAGACGGACAAAGGCCGCAGCCTCCTGATGACGGGTTACTACAATCCGCTTGGCAAAAATGCCCTCCGTGGCTTCCAGAGCATATTGCAGCAGGGGCTTTCCCTGAAAATCCGCCATCAGTTTATTGCCTCCAAAGCGCCTGCCCACACCGGAAGCCATGATAACGCATCCCAACCGCCCGAAAGGCTGATCCAGGTCCAGAAGAAAGACATCGCCGCGATGGCTAAGTTCCTCCAGGAAAGGCAGGGATTGCTTTCTGATTACGGCAAGGAGGCGCTTGCAGGCCATTAATTTCCGGATTTCCTCACGGTAAATCTCCGTACATTGGGATTCTTCCTGTTTCAGGCAAGTCCGGGGATTTGAGGTAAACGGTTTATCAGAATTATTGTATTGACTTTCCAGATAACCGATTTCATCCAGTGAAACAAATTCGCTGTCAGATTCCGCGCAGCGTCCCAGGGCAGGGATGCCAAGGGTCAGGAAGCCCTCCGCGCAGGGACGCATTTTATTCCCGGCGGCAGGCGGCGGGGCAGTATTATCAGGATCACCATCACCATTTGTAAAGCCAATTTCAATCCGGTTTGGTGAGTGCAGCGGGGGCTGCTGTATTCTGATTCCCGGGAGGGATTCGTCATACAATCCGATGCATGCGGTCTGCCCGGTGGTATTTTCTTTGAGATAAACCGCCTTTCCGGGTTCCGCCCAGGTGGTGATGCCGGGAATCGGGCATGGAAGGGAAGGAGAGCCAATCCGGGAAAGAAGCTCCGACAGGAGAGTGGTTTTGCCGCTTTTCCTGGCGCCGGTGAGAATCAAATGTTTTTTACCGCTGCTCCGGAAAGAATTCCAGATACAGTCTGAAGTGAGCCTGAATGCAGGTGGTTCGGTATTCTTCATATCGCTTCAACGACTCCTTTCCTCTGGGGTGAGACGTATACCAAAGTCTGATTGGCAGAAATCGTAACAGTTCGGACAGGGCGCTGAACTGTTACCAAAAATCTTCTTTCAGCATGACCAGGCGTTTTTGGCCGCTGCGGTCCGCGCAGGAAACCAGGCTGATGGGTCCGTAGATGCGGGAGAGCAGGGCTTCCATTTGTTCCGGAGGGTCTGTTTCAGGGGAAATAGATCCCAGAAGACTTCCATCCCGGAGAAGCAGCAGCCTGTGGCAGTAATTCAGCGCCAGGAAAGGGTCATGAAGGCTTACCGCAGCCGCTCCGGAGGATTGGCGCAGCCAGTTTTGCAGCAGTTCCAGCATCCTGTGACGGAAGCGGAAGTCCAAGGCGCTTTCCGGTTCGTCCAGAAAGAGGAGCCTGCTTCCCGTACACAGGGTTCTGGCCAGGATGCAAAGCTGCTTCTGCCCTTCGCTCAAGGTCAGGTAATCGGACGCTTCTTTTCCCTCCAGACCTGTCAGGGCAAGCATGCGGAGGGCCTGGGTTTTCATGGCGGCCGTGGGACGCTCCAACAGACCCAGGTGGGGATTAAAGCCCATGAGGACCACATCCAGGGCGGAAATGTGCAGGGAGATGCCGCTTCTCTGGGGGATATAACCGCAGAGCTTTGCCATCTGTGCAGGTTTTAGTTTTTCCAGAGGGGTTCCTTCCAAAGTACAGCTTCCTTCATGGGGAAGGAGATTGCAGAGGGCTTTTAACAGGGTGGTCTTACCGCTGCCGTTGGCGCCCAGGATCCCCAGAAGGCATCCCCTGTCCAGGGAGAAGGAAATATCCTTCAGGACGGATTTGCTGCCGTATCCGGCAGTGAGATGATTCACGGTAAAAAAATTCATATGTGTTCTCCCTGTGTCTGGGGTTTTCGGTCTCTGTGCACATGGGCCTGTCCAGGATACAGGCTGACTTCCGGATTCCCGGGTTAGAGTTAGAGTACAGGGCCTGGATAATGTTTTTGTTACAGCGCTCTCCGTCTGCCGATGAGGGCAATCAGAAAAGGCGCTCCCAGAACACTGGTGAAAATACTCACGGGCAGTTCCACGGCGGAGACGCTGCGGGCCAGGATATCTGCGCCCAGAAGCAGGATTCCTCCCAACAATCCTCCCAAAAGCATGGTGTCCTGGCGGTTGTCTCTGGTGATAAGCCTTGCGCCGTGGGGAGCCAGAAGGCCCACAAAGCTGATCAATCCGGTGAGGCTGACCACAGAGGATACGGTGAGGGTGGCGGTCAGCAGTACCAGAAGACGCAGTTTTCCCACGCTGACGCCTAACATTTTCATCTCCCCCTCCTCACCGGACAGAAGAATGATCTGGCGGTGGAGCAGGAAGAGGAGGATAAGGCACAAAAGGCACAGCAGAAGATTGCCTCCCAGGGAATGAAGATTGACTGCGTTGAGACTGCCCATAATCCAGTATTCGATGGAAGCCAGTTCCCGTTCCGGGTCCGCGGTGAGCTTGAAGCACATCAGCGCCGTCTGGGCCAGGGCATGAACCGCAATCCCGGCCAGGACAATGGAGGTGTTTCTGCCGGTTTGGTCCAGGGCGGAGAGAAGGAGCACAATGACCACCGCAGACAGTGCGCCTGCAAAGGCAGATGCGGTTACCGCCGCAGAGCCGGAGAAAAACAGGATGCCTGCCGCCGCCCCTGCACTGGCTCCGGAGGACACGCCGATGATGTCCGGCGAGGCCAGGGGATTGCGGAATACGGTCTGATAGACGAAGCCCGATACCCCCAGGGCAAAACCGCCCAGAAGGCCCACAACCGTCCGGCTGAACCGCAGATTCAGGAAAACCCGCCGCTGCAGCTCGTCTCCCCGAAGGAGGGCCTCCAGGGACAGGGGATATCTGCCGGTGAACAGGCTAAGGACAGTCAGGAGGGCAAGTAAAGCCAGGCAGATGATGCAAAATAATCTTGGATGGAAAGCTCTTTTCCTAGTTTTCGCTGTAGAGGAAGCCGTAGAAATTTTCGTAATATTCATTTATAATTGCCTCATTATCGGTTTCCGGGCACAAGTCGGGGTGCAGAATGCCGCTTAGCCACACAATACCCAAAATGCTTCCGGGCACGGGGCTGTCCCAGGATTCGGCTTTGCCGGGCATCTGGTAAACATTGCCCTCTGCCACGGCGGCGCAGTCTGCCAGATTGGGATCCGTCAGAACATCCTCCACAGTGTAGGCGGCGTCCGAGGCCAGGATAATATAGTCCGGATTCCAGTGCAGCAGCCGCTCGTAATCAATCTCCGCCCAATAGGCATCGGTAATTTCAGCGGCGGCATTGATGCCTCCTGCCCGGCGTATCAGATCGGACTGGTACATGGCGTTTCCGGCAGTGGACAGCAGACTGGAATTCCCGGCCAGGTAGACGGTGGGGGAGTTTGCTGTGCCTAACAGTTCGGAGAGGCGTTCCTCCTGGGCGGCGGTGAAATCCAGGAGTGCCTGGGCCTGGGCTTCCGTGTTGGTAGCTTTTGCAATAAGGTGAATTGTCTCGGTGAGCATTTCCTGGTTCTCCGGATTTACCAGAAGTACGGGAAAGCCCAGTTCCGTCAGTGTTTCGGCGGCACTTTTCAGTTTTATGGGGAGGATAACCAAGTCGGGTTCCAGTGCAGCGCAGCCCTCCAGGTCAAATTCTTTTGCGGAACCTACATTGGGCAGGTCCAGGAGGGCGGGAGCGCTGAACCGGTAAATGGGACGGGAATCCGCTTTTGCTTCTATGCCTACTATATTATCTTCTAAGTTCAGGGCAATCAGGAGACTGGTGGAGATATAGTAGCCGCTGACCAGGCGTTTCGGTTGGGATGCAAGAGTGACCTCCCGGCTTGCCTGATCTGTCAAGGTAACCGGGTATTGGACCTCGTATTCCGGCTGTTCAGCTCCCGGGGCAGGTTCGGAGGAAGCAGGGGCGCTGTGGGAGGCAGAAGTGCTTGGGGGCTGGGAGGCACCCCCGGGTACGGATGCTTCCGGGTCCTGGGAGGCGTCAGGCAAAAAAGTCTCCGTATTCTGGGAGGCACCATCTGTCAGGGACGCTTCCGGATCTTGGGAGGAAGCGTCCGCCCGGGACTGCCACGAGGTCTGGGACGTATCGTCTGTTCTGCCGCAAGCCGCAGTGGACAGCAGCATGGCCAGGGTGAGCAGCAGGGAAAGGATCTTTTTAGTGCTGTGACTCTTATTCATTCCAATCTCCTTAGTGTTATCGTTTTAAAAATGCAACGGTATTATTATAGCAATTTATCTTATCAAAAGCAATGTTCTGCTTATTGTATTGTAATTTGCCGTAAGGCTGTGTATAATAGGAAGAGAGCATGGAATATTCGAAATATACAGAGTTTTCCGGCAGTGATTTTGGGAAGAAAGCAGGTAAGGCAATGGAAAGCATGGAAGTAAAGCAGACAAACTGGGAGGAATTAGGCATATCCAATGACTTCCTGTTTGGAAAAGTTATGCAGAATCCGGAGTTGTGTAAGGAACTGTTGTAGCGAATTCTTCCGAAGTTGGATATTGATCATGTGGAATATCCGGAACTGCAGAAGACAATTAAAGAGGACTATGACGCAAAGGGTGTGCGTTTGGATGTGTATGTAAATGATGGAAAGGGAACTGTATATGATATAGAAATGCAGGCAGTCACATCTATACATTTGCCGAGAAGGACCAGATATTATCAAAGCATGATAGATTTGCAGTTGGTTGAGAAAGGGCAGGATTACGATACACTGAATAAAAGTTACGTTATATTTATCTGTCTGTCGGACTTATTTGGAAAAGGCCGGTATATGTATACTTTCGAAAATATCTGCAGGGAAGATTGCGAAATCATGCTGAATGACGGGGCAAAAAAGATTTTTCTGAATGCAGACGGAAAAAGCGGGACGGTAGGTAGGGAACTGAAAGCATTTTTGGATTATGTGGCAGGAAAGCCATCAGAAGATACATTTGTGAAGAAACTGCAGTATGCCGTAGAGAAGGCCAAGAGGAATCGGAAATGGAGGCATGAGTATATGACGCTGTTAATGCGGGACAGGGAAAATCAGAAGATAGGGAAAGAGATAGGTAAGATTTTTGGAGCAATTTCAATGGGAAAGGATTTAGGTCTTTCAGAAGAGGAAATTATATCGAGGCTGCAGGCAAAATTCGATTTAACGGAAGAACAGGCAAAAGCATATTTTGATGAGGCCGAATAACTTCTATTTACGATTCACAGGCAGAGCATATCATTGTTCTGCCTGCTTTTAAGTAATACCGGGAGGGTTTTGGCATTACATATGCTGCCGCAATTCATTTGAGGATGCAAAAATTTTGCAGTATCCGTACAACGCTTTGCCCATGGATCGGAGAAAGCGTTATATGTAAAAGGTAATATGATAAGGAAAAGGAGAATCCGTAGTGATAGGGATACAGAAGTATATCAGGGCGCAAAGCTTGGAGGAGGCATACCAACTGAACCAGAGCAGGGCAAACCGCGTAATGGGCGGCATGCTGTGGCTGAAAACAGGAAAAGGCAATGTGAATACAGTCATTGACCTCTGCGGTCTGGGTCTTGACGGAATCGAGGAGACGGAGGAAGCATTTGTCATCGGCGCCATGACAAGTCTTCGTGAAATAGAACTGCACCGGGGCCTGAACCAATATACCCAGGGGGCGGCCGGGGCGGCGGTCCGGGATATTGTGGGGGTGCAGTTCCGGAACCTGGCCACGGTGGGCGGCAGTATCTGGGGGCGGTTCGGCTTTTCCGATGTGCTGACCTTTTTTCTGTCCCTGGAGACTTCTGTGGAATTGTACAGGGGAGGCGTGATTCCCCTGGAACAGTTTGCCGCCATGGAATATGACAGGGACATTCTGGTGCGTCTCATGGTGAAAAAGAAGCCCGGAGTCTTTGCCTACAGGGCTTTCCGGAACCAGAGGACGGACCTTCCCGTGCTTACCTGCGCCCTGTCCCGGGTGGAGGGCGAGTACCGGGCTGTGTTGGGGGCCAGACCCGGACGGGCTGTGGTGGTCAGGGACGAAGAAGGGCTGCTGTCCGGGGGAGCGCCGGAAAGCTGCAAGGCCTTCTCCGCCTGGGCGTCCCAAAGGGTTCCCGTGGGCAGCAATACCCGGGGGAGCGCCGCCTACCGCACCCATTTGATTCAAGTGCTCACGGAGCGGAATCTGATGCAGTTGGGAGGGAAGATGGATGGAAATTAACATAAAACTGAACGGGAAAAAGGTATCCGCTTCCGTAGAGGCGGACCTGCTGTTGATTGATTTTCTGCGGGAGCACGGCTGCTGCAGTGTGAAGCGGGGATGTGAAACCTCCAATTGCGGCCTGTGCACCGTGCTGATGGACGGAAGGCCGGTTCTGTCCTGCTCCGTTCTGGCGGCCAGGGCCAACGGCGCGGAGGTGTGGACTTTGGAGGGACTGCAGGAGGAGGCGCAGGATTTTGTGGGCTTTATCGCGGACCAGGGGGCAGACCAGTGCGGATTCTGCAATCCGGGATTTGTGATGAACACCATTGCCCTGCTTCGGGAGAATCCCAATCCCGCAGACGATGAAATCCGGGCCTATCTGGCGGGAAACTTGTGCCGCTGCTCCGGTTATGAGGGACAGCTTCGGGGAATCCGCAATTATCTGGACAGGCGGGAGAAGGTGCAGGATCTTGATACAGGATCTTGAGACCCAGGGGTGTGATTATACTCACGAGCTATGAAATTTGCCGCAATGTCCCCGGCATCTTTCGCTCGTGAGTCGGGACGCCTGGCAAGTTTCAATGATCGTCAGTATAAGAAACAGAGACTTTAAATGGGGATAAAACGGGGAAAGGACAGGGGGATGAGCAGTCGGATAAATGTTACAAGGAGGGAATTTCAGGACAGTTACCGAAGACATTATAAAATGTATAAACAAACTACAGGCAGTGAAAAATCACGAAGACTGCTTTTATTCTATTCCGTGGAATGCGGTTTGAAAAGTCTGTTGATGAAGGATTTGGGAAAAGATACATATGAGGATTTTGTGGAATGCTGCGGCAGTGAGAAAAAGGAACTGACAGGGCATAATGTAAGCGCAATGCTTAAGAAATTGAATCCCCACAGCAGTTATTGTCTTAAAAAAATTCCCTTAAAAAGAGGGGGTTATGCTTCGCCGGATAAATTTAATGAGCTTTGGAGGTATGGCGCCGCCCTGGCGGAGGGCGACGAGGAGGAAAAAGCAGAAAAGGTATTGGTGAAGATAGCGGAATGGATTCATACAAAATTATAGGAGAATAGTGATGCGTCTGTTTACATGGTATGATGTTGAGGTTGAATTCAGGAAAAGGCGGAGTTGGTGGCCCCTGTGGTGGAACAGGGTTGATGTATACAGCGACGAAATTGTCATCAATATTGACTCGGAGAGAAATAACAAAGAGGAAAACGAAGAGACATTTATAAAAATTTTCGGGAAATTCTACATGAACGGTAAGGTTACGGTAGAATTTGACCAAAAACAATTGGATGTCATTTATGAAGAGGGCGATGAATCTGACAGGGCGGAACCCATAAAGACGCCGCTGTTTAAGGATATGTTTACGAGGGAAGAAACGACAAAGCAGGAAGAATTAGCGGGGAGTCCGCTTACGGTATTCCATTCCTATAAAGGCGGCGTGGGGAGGACCTTGGCCCTGATTTCTCTGGTAAGGGAGATATCCCAGGCGCATGGAAATCAGAGAAAGGTACTGATTGTTGATGCGGATTTGGAGGCTCCGGGTCTGACCTGGATGTTGGGACAGGGGAAAAGCAATGAGAAAATCAGTTATTTCGACGTGTTGGAATTGCTTCATTTTAATTCTCTGAACGAAAACTTTGTAGACAGGGTTGCCGGGCTTGTGAAGACCAATGTGATTAAGGTGATGACGGAAAAACTGGAGGTGGAGCACTATTTTCTTCCGGTATATAGAGAAAAATCTCAAATGCTGAATATCTATTCAAGTCCGGAGAAAATCATTTCTGTACAGAAGGATAAATATGTCATTACGGAATTTCTTTCCAGGTTGGGGGCCTCCCTTGGGGCAGACCTTGTTTTGGTAGATTTGAGGGCCGGGGTTACGGAATTTTCCGCGCCGTTTTTATTTGATGCCCGTGTGAACAAGTTTTTTATTTCTTCCACGTCCATGCAGTCAATAAAAGGAACGAAACTTATACTGGAAGAAATACAGCGGAAGGTGAAGGACGGACATTTGAATTCCAAACTCCTGCTGACCATGATTCCCAGAGATATGGAGGAGGATAAGGTGGGGAATCTGGAAGATGAGTTGGCAGAAAGCCTGGAACAGGATTTTGACCCGGAAAACATGAATGTATTAAGAGAAGATTATCTCTACAGGGTACCTTTTGACTCGGCGTTTGCTTCACTGGGGGATTTTCAGGAAATATGTGCTTTGCTGAAGGGAAAGGTACTTTCCGATGTTATGGCAAAAATTGCGGGCAGCATGCTGAAAACCGATACGAAGGCTGACGGTACGGGAGAGAAGCCGCTTTCCCTGGAGAATATGAAGGATACCATAAGCCGGCTGCATGAGATTACCACCATGGAGATCACAGCTGAAGGAAGCGCGTCCTCCAATATGCTGGCAACAACGTCGATACGGGAGATTGTGCGGGAGTATAAGGAAACGGTTCCGCAGCTGGTGGTATTGGGCGCAAAGGGATCCGGAAAAACTTATATCTATAAACAGCTGCTTTCAAAAAGAACCTGGGAAAATTTTGTGAGCGGCGTAGAGACGCCAGGTGAAAGAGACAGGGAGAGAACATTGATTCTACCCCTGGTCTGTTCTTTGAATATGAAAAAGCTGCATCCTATGGTACAGGAATGTATTGTAAACTGCAATCATACTTTTGAAGAAATGAACATCAGACCGAATATTGTTGACTGCAATTACAATAAGCTGGCTTCCTATGCCGAAAAAGAGACATCCCTGACAGAATGGATGGAAATATGGCAAAGGCTGATGTTGGATATGCTGGGCGGCGGTTACAGCGATTTATCCGAACTGGATCAATATCTGGAGGGAAAACACAAAAGAATTCTTTTCATTGTGGACGGACTGGAAGACCTTTTTATGGATGTGCAGATACAGACACAGAAGACCTGGAGATTTGCAGTTCGGGCTTTGTGTCAGAATGTAGTAAATACATTACGGAATCTCCGTTTTGAAAATATAGGGATTGTTATTTTTGCCAGAAAGGATATGGCGGAAGAGGCAATTGAGATTAATTTTGAGCAGTTTCAAAATCAGTATCACAAATATGAATTGAAATGGTCACCGTCGGAAGCGCTTCGCCTGGCATTGTGGATTGCGAAGCAGGCGGCCCCTGCTCTGGGAGAGAATGTTGATATTTTGAAAGCCAGCAGGGAAGTGTTGGAAGAATGTCTGGAAAAACTGTGGGGGAAAAAGTTGGGAAGATACGATTCCAGAGAGGCAAATTCGGCAAAATGGATTATTGCGGCGCTTTCTGATTTTACAAACCAGTTACAGGCAAGGGACATTGTACGCTTTTTGCAGTTTGCTACCAGTACATTTCCGGAAGGAAAGCCGCCGTACGAGGACAGATATATTATGCCGAAACAGATCAGGGAGGCTATTCCGGGCTGCTCCAGGGAAAAGTATAAGGAGATCAGAGACGAGATGAAAGCGGTTTATCAAATATTAAAAAAATTTGAAGATATGCCGGAAGAAGAGAAAGTATTGCCGCTTACATTGGACAAGATCAGCCTGACAGGAGAAGAGATTGCCAGATTAGAGAACCAGGGCTATTTTATTATGTCAGATAAGAAATATTATTTTCCGGAAATTATCAGATTTGCCCTGGAATTTAAGTATGTAAAAGGGGCCAGGCCCAGGGTGTTGTCCCTGTTGGCAAAATGATTCGGGTTTTAACATTGAAGAAGTTTTCGGGAATAGCAGAAACCGAGATTTACAGAACCCCCCGGAAACCAACCCATGGAGGTCAGTATGGAACACAGAGAAACGATACCCAGGAATGAAATGATTGGTACAATACACGATAAATCAGGTGAGACTTTCACACCCCAATATCAATCCGTCAACAAGTCCGTCCGCAAGAAGGACGCCATGCAGCTGTTGTTGGGAAAACCGGTGTACATGGATGATATCACGCCCCGGGAGGCCCTGGCGGTGAAACTGCTGCGCAGCCCCTATCCCAATGCCATTGTGCGGGAAATCAACACCGAGACTGCAAAGAAGGTGCCCGGGGTGGAGGCTGTCTATACCTGGGAGGATGTACCCCAGACCCGGTTTGCCATTGCGGGACAGACCTATCCGGAACCCTCCCCCTATGACAGGCTGATCATTGACCGCCATGTGCGGTTTGCGGGGGATGTGGTGGCCATCATTGCTGCGGAGACGGAGAAGGCGGCGGACAAGGCCATGAAGCTGATCAAGGTCAGCTATGAGGTACTGGAGCCGGTTCTGGATTTCCGAAAGGCAAAGGACAATCCTGTACTGGTGCATCCCGAGGAGGATTGGTTCCCTCCCTGTGAGGTGGGCGGCTCCAACCGGCGGAATCTGGTGGCCAGCGGGGCGGAGTCCCAGGGGGATGTGGACTCCGTGATGGCGGACTGCGAAATCCAGATAGACCGCACCTTTCACACAAAAGCCTTTAACCAGGCCATGATGGAGACCTTTCGGACCTATACGGATTTTGACCGCTATGGGCGGCTCCATGTGGTCACATCCACCCAGATTGTGTTTCACTGCAGGCGGATTCTGTCCAGGGCCCTGGGGATTCCCAAGAGCAGGATACGGGTGGAGAAGCCCAGGATCGGAGGCGGTTTCGGCGCAAAACAGACGGCGGTGTGTGAAGTCTATCCCGCCTTTGTGACCCTGAAAACCGGAAAGGCGGCAAAGCTGATTTATACCAGGGAGGAGGCACAGACTGCAGGCTCGCCCCGGCATGAGATGGAGATTCGGGTGCGCCTGGGAGCGGACAGGGACGGCAGGATTCGGGCTTTGGACCTCTATACCCTGTCCAATTCCGGCGCCTACGGCGAGCACGGGCCTACCACGGTGGGACTGTCCGGACATAAATCCATTCCCCTGTACACCGGCGGCCTGGAAGCGTACCGTTTCGGCTATGATGTGGTTTACACCAATACCATGGCGGCAGGCGCCTATCGGGGATACGGCGCCACCCAGGGAATTTTTGCCCTGGAATCCGCAGTGAACGAACTGGCGGAGAAACTGGGCATGGACCCCACGGTGATCCGGGACAGGAATATGGTGCGGGAGGGCATGGTGATGCCTGCCTATTATCATGAAACCGCCAATGCCTGTGCGTTAGACCGCTGCATGGAGCATTGCAGAAAGATGTTTCACTGGGAGGAGAAATACCCGGTGCGGGAGATGGGCGGCGGCAAAGTCCGGGCGGCGGGTGTGGCAATGGCCATGCAGGGCTCCTGCATCTCCAATGTTGACGTTGGCTCCGCCACGGTGAAACTGGGGGAGGACGGCAGCTATCAACTGCTCATCGGGGCAGCGGATATGGGCACGGGATGCGACACCATTCTGGCCCAGATGGCGGCGGAATGCATGGAATGCGATGTGGAGGATGTGGCCGTGTTCGGCGCAGATACGGATGCCTCCCCCTATGATTCCGGCTCCTACGCCTCCTCCACCACTTACATTACCGGCAAGGCCGTGGAGAAGGCCTGCGGGGATTTGAAGAGGCGGATTTGTCACATAGCGGCGCAGATGATGGACTGCAGCCCGGAGGAAGTGGTTTTTGAGAGAGACAGAGTCCGTCGGATAGGGGCGGACCAGGAAGTGAGCCTGACGGATATCGCCTACAGAACCCAGTGCTTTGGGGGAGAGGCCGCGGAGGCAACCGCCACTCATTCTTCCCCGGTGTCCCCGCCTCCCTACATGGTGGGAATGGCGGAAATCGAATTGGACAGGCAGACCGGCCAGGTGACCATACTGGACTATATGGCGGTAGTAGACTGCGGCATTCCCATCAACCCCGCCCTTGCCCGGATTCAGGCGGAAGGGGGCATTGTTCAGGGAATCGGCCACACCCTGTTTGAGGATATTCATTTTGACAAAAGGGGCTGTCCCGGGGAATCCTCTTTCCTGCAGTATAGACTGCCCACCCGTCTGGACATGGGACGGCTGAAGGTGGAATTTGAACACAGCTATGAGCCTACCGGGCCTTTCGGCGCCAAATCCATCGGGGAGATTGTGATCAACACCCCTGCTCCGGCCATTGCCCATGCCATTTATCGGGCCACAGGGGTCTGGCACAGGGAACTGCCCATTACCCCGGAGAAAATCGTGATGTCAGAGCCTTGAGCCGGTGCCGGCCGGGATACCGGGGGATTTTTGTCCTTGGCAGCTTGCCGTACAGATACAGATAAGGAACAGATTGTGTACATCTTCTAAACTCCCGGGCAATTTTCTTGATGGCCTGCCTTTTGATTTGCGGCGGAGCATTGGGATGCAGGGAAGTTTCGGAAGGAATACCCACAGGAGACAGAGGGAGAAACAGAAAGAAATATAGAAATAAGAAATATAGAAATAAAAAATATAGATAGAACAATGGAAAGAAAAACAGAAAGAAAGGAAGCTGCTATGAATGCGGAAATTGATATAAGCGCCGTAACCCTGCAGACTGCCAGACTCACGCTTCGTCCATGGAGGGAGACAGACCTGGAGGATTTTTATGAGTATGCCTCCGTGGACGGTGTGGGACAGATGGCAGGTTGGAAGCCCCATGAAAATAGAGAGGAATCCAGGGAAATTCTGGAGCGGTTTATGGAACATAAGAAAACCTTTGCCCTGGAATATCAGGGAAAGGTGATCGGTTCTCTGGGCATTGAAAAATACAACGAAGAGAGGTACCCGGAATTCGGGGAAAAGAAATGCCGGGAAATCGGCTATGTTTTGTCGAAAGATTATTGGGGACGGGGACTGATGGCGGAGGCAGTGCAGGCGGCGATTCGCTATCTTTTTGAGGATGTGGGACTGGATGTGATATTCTGCGGGCATTTTCTGTCAAACGGACAGTCGGCCCGGGTACAGGAGAAGTGCGGGTTCAGACATTACGCATATGGTCAGTTTGAGACCAAAATCGGAACCGTCCATGAGCATGAGGTGAATCTGCTGACAAAAGAGGAGTGGGAAGGCGGTTATGGCTGCAGGCTTCTTTTATTTGATCTGGACGGGACTTTGCTGCGCAATGACAAAACCATATCTCCGGCTGTGCTGAAAGCAGTGCGGGATTGCCGGGAAAAGGGCATGCGGATCGGTGTGGCTACGTCCAGGGGGGAACAGAATGTCCTGTCTTTTCTGGAGGAACTGGCTCCGGACCTGTTGATTGCCAGCGGTGGGGCAGTGGTGAAATATGATGGCCGCTACCTGTACAGGGCCGAGTTTTCCGGGGAAGAGACGAAACGGATGATTGAGCTTGCCAGAGAAGTATGCGGGCCTGACTGTGAGATTACCATTGATACCATGAATTCCCACTACTGGAATTATCGGGTTGATCCGAAGAAACAGTACCCTGATTGGGGGAACAGTATTTATACGGATTTTAAAGATTTTGAAGAGCCTTCCCTGAAGATGTGCGTGGAGATCTTTGAAGAAGAACAGGCAAGACGGCTTTCAGGACTTCTGGATGAGTGCGACTGTGTCCGTTTTTCAGATGGATACTGGTATAAATTTACAAAAAAGGCGGCTACAAAAGAGCAGGCGATTTTGAAAATATGCGCTGCATGGGGAATTGGGACAGAGGAAATCGTGGCCTTCGGGGATGATTATGCGGATATGGGAATGCTGGCCCTGTGCGGTAGAGGCATTGCCATGGGGAATGCGGTGGATGCAGTGAAGGAAAAAGCGGATCTGGTCATCGGCAGCAACGAAGAAGACGGAATTGCGGAATATTTGAACCGGCAATACCTGGGAAACAGCGTTCCGGAATCGGCCCGGGGGCAGGACCGGAAGCCGGGAAAAGGAGAATAAGATGCTGAATCAAAAAGGATTTGACCTGTGGGCGGATGGATATGACGAGAGCGTGGGCCTTTCAGATGAGGAGGGCACCTATCCCTTTGCAGGCTATAAACAGATATTGAACGAAATATACAACAGAGTGTTGACGGATCAATGTGATTCCGTTCTTGACATCGGCTTTGGCACCGGAACCCTGACCAGGAAACTGTACAGTCAGGGCTGCCATATTTGGGGGCAGGATTTCTCGGGGAAAATGATGGAACTGGCAAAGGAAAAGATGCCGGAAGCGGCGCTGTACCAGGGAGATTTTTCAAAGGGACTGGCGGAGGAACTGAAACGGAACCGATACGATGCCATCATTGCCACGTATTCCCTGCACCATCTGACCGATGGGGAGAAGGCCGGACTGATCGAAAATCTGCTGTCCCTGCTGCGTGAGGGCGGATGCCTCTACATCGGGGATGTGGCATTTGAAACACGCGCAGAGATGGAGCGGTGCAGCGCATTGATCGGCCAGGAATGGGACGATGAGGAATATTATTTTGCAGCAGACGAATGGATGAAATTATTCCCGCAGATGACATTCGAAAAGTTTTCATTCTGCGCCGGACTGCTGTCCTTCAAAAGCGGAACGCTTTCCCGGAAAGAGAGAGGAGAAACCAATGGAGAATCAAACCATACCACAGGAAAATAAAATGGGGGTCATGCCCATAGACAGGCTTTTGCTGTCCATGTCCCTGCCCATGATGATTTCCATGCTTGTGCAGGCGCTTTACAATATTGTGGACAGCATTTTTGTGTCCAGAATCAACGAATATGCCCTTCGGGCCGTATCTCTGGCATTTCCCATCCAGAGTTTGATGATTGCCGTGTCCGTGGGCACCGCGGTGGGAATCAATGCCTTCCTGTCCAAAACCCTGGGGGAGAAGGAATACCAGAAGGCCAATACCATTGCGGCCAACGGGGTTTTTGTGGAACTGATGAGCTATGTGGTATTTGCCCTGGTGGGCATTTTCGCAAGCCGTCCTTTTTTTGCCAGTCAGACCGCCATTGAGCAGGTGCGGGCGTACGGAACCACTTACCTGACCATCTGCTGTACTGCGGGCATCGGTATCTTTATGCAGGTTACGTTTGAGCGTCTGCTGCAGTCTACGGGCAGGACTTTCTACGCCATGATTACCCAGGGCGTGGGGGCGATCATCAACCTGATTATGGACCCCATTCTGATTTTCGGGTATTTCGGGATGCCGGAAATGGGGGTGGCGGGGGCGGCCGCAGCCACGGTACTGGGGCAGATCGCCGCTGCGGTACTGGCCATTGTGTTTAATGTGAAAGTAAACCGGGAGATTCATCTGTCTTTCCGGGGATTCAGGCCGGATAAAAAACTCATTGCAGGGATTTACAGGGTGGGCATTCCTTCTATTATTATGCAGGCCATCGGCTCTGTGATGACCTACGGCATGAACCTGATTCTGGAGGCCTTCGGCACGGCCCAAACCGTATTCGGGATTTACTTTAAGCTTCAGAGCTTTATCTTTATGCCTGTGTTCGGCCTGAACAGCGGCATGGTGCCCATCATTGCCTACAATTTCGGCGCGGGCAGCAAAGAGCGGGTGGTGCGGACCATGAAGAGCAGCATCAAGTATGCGGTGGGTATCATGCTGGCAGGTCTGGCGGTGATGGAGCTGTTTCCGGCCTGGCTCATCGGGCTGTTTGACGCGGAGGCGTCGTCGGACCTTCTGGTGATCGGAATTCCCGCCCTGCGGATTATCTGTTTGAGTTTCTGCTTTGCAGGGTACTGTATTGTGGTGGGAAGCGTATTTCAGGCCCTGGGAAACGGCGTATACAGTATGTTGGTATCCATCGCCAGGCAGCTCTGTGTGCTTTTGCCTGTGGCGTGGCTGTTCTCCCTTAGCGGCAATGTGAATCTGATCTGGTGGGCCTTCCCCATTGCGGAACTGGTGAGCTTGAGTCTAAGCACCTATTTCCTGATGCGGATCAACAGAGACATCATTGTCCATATCGGGGTTCTGTCTTAATGTATTTTTGGCTTTAGGTGAATGCTGATAAACCGCATTAAATGGGGATTTTTTGAAAGTATTTTATTCTATACCAAAACAGAGGTGGACTATGATACAGATATGCCGGAAAGATAAAGAAAAGGTATGCCAAACTCAAATGCAAGACCAGCCTTACAGATGTCCCTTTCGCAGTGACGGAAGCAGAATTACTGGCTGAACTGGGCTGGAACATCTGGGATAACGAGCGGAATGTGAATGAGGGGCTTTTTTCAGAAAGCGTGATGCGCAAACTCCTTGCGAAATACAAAAGCGGGGAATGGGTTTCTTTCTATAACAGTTATGTCCAGGAATCGGGCTTGAAATGATGTGAGGGTAAAACATTAGGGGTAAGAGGATAAAAGTCGAAAATCGGATTTAAAACATGAATAGATAGAGAAAACCGCCCTTTGTACTTTGGCGAGTGGCGGGGCGGTGTTCTTATCAGGTAAAGCATATTCTGTTTTGGACTTCTGCCAGTCATAGTGATTGTACTTTTGTCAATAGGGCATCCTGCAATACTTTTGAAAAGTTAATGCTTTTTTCTTCACAAAGAGTATTCAGCCACATAGGAATGCTCAAAGTCTTTTTTACTGCCTTATCGCTGTGCTGCCTTGCGTATTCTGTCATATCCACCAGTACCATGTTGACGAAAGCACTTTCCGCAGCGGATTCCATTTCAAAATCTTTCAGGATGGCGGCAGGATCGATTTCACTTAATTGACTGGGAGCCGGGAGGGGATCGCCGTCACGTAGGGCGGTAAACAGATGCAGGCCACAGGCATCTTGAGCCATGCGCATAGCGTCCGCCACATTATCCCCAAAAGTTGCGAGGTTTCCCAAATCGGGGAAAATGACTGATATTTTGCCCTCTTCCTCATAGAAAACAGCCGGGTATACATAATTCATAAATCAAATGCTCCTTTCCGTGATTTATTTTAAGAGGCAGGGGCTTATTTCAGTCCCGCCTGATTGCGTATGGATTTAACAATACTTTTCGGGATGTCACCGGGATGATTCGGAACGCTTACTTTTCCGGGCTTTGTTGGGTGTTTGTATTGGTAATGTGAGCCGCTTATATCTGACACGTACCATCCATCATCCTTTAGCATCCGGTCGGCTTCTCTGAATCTCATGTATGTTTCCTCCTTACAATTATATAATAGCACGTATTTTACGTATTGCCAAGAGAAAAATACACGTATTTTACGTAGATATTATATGCAGATACCAGGAAAGTATGCAGACTGGCAGCAGTACACAAGGAATCCCCACAAGTGGTAGCGTACCCGGACCCGAATAAATTCCGCAAAAGTGTGGAACCAGGTGTGCGGCCAGACAGTACCCGGAAATTTCAGGGTGGGGTGCCGGTTATTACCGGCAGGGGTGCTTCTATTTATAATCACCTTTTTATTTGGGGTATTGACTTTTGTATAGCATTTCCTGTCAGAATATGGTATGTTGTAGGTATCAATGTATCGGAGGGATAGGGAATGTCATTCATAAGCAAAATAGTAGATGCATTTAAAATGGAAAGCGCATGTTCACATCTCCTTTCCCGTCTGGATATTTCAGCTTGGATCCCGTAACAACATTTATTACTTCAGCCGCCTGTCTTTCCATGCTTTGAAATTTTAAGTTTTCCCTTACAACCCTATCCAATATTTCCTTATTTTTAGAATATTTGATGTACAGCATCACTTCTCGCAGGTTTGAGTGGAATTCATTAATTTCGTCATCCGACATTTCCTTTGGAGCAATCAGGTTCACATGGTAGTCCGGTGTGTGCTAGTGTAGTGACATGTTGATATATAGACAAATTATGCTGGTAAATACAGCCG
>CAJTXE010000041.1 GCA_910580225.1 uncultured Acetatifactor sp. | reverse complement strand
GGGAACGGCAAAATTTTTTACACTTCTTTTACTTCTTTATCTCACATGAGCAAATAGTCCGTAATATTAAACACAATCTTTTCAGGCGCAAAAGAACGTTTTACTCTTCCATATGGATGGGGATTACAAGACAATTGGCGCATGTCCAGATCACAGTCGTACAGACAGCCATCAGATTCTTCACAATCATCTTCACAGGACTCCAACTGAATATAATCCTGCAATTTTTCCAAAAGACTATATATCTTTCCTGCCACTACTTCCGCTTCCCCACCCGACACGGATACCAAATATCTGACAGTCTTCTGAATAGAAAATTGATTCTGAAAACAGCAGAGCGCCAAAGCTGCTTCCGGAGAAAGAAAACATTCCTCTTTCGTATTTTCCCTTGTACGGGTTAATATATTTAAATTGTTTCGAATCATCATATTGCAGCCATCTTTTAAAGAAACCCGATAATTACGCATCTGCCGCTCTCCCTTAAGTTTTTACCTTTTGCATACACTCTTTGAAACGATACCATCAATATATCTGACCGGAAGCATGCCCCCTGCTTCCGGTCAGAGGCGCATCCTTTTCCGCACCCACTATCTGCACAATCTGAAACGTCCGTACCCAGATACATCATACCATGCATGGTATGCATTCTGACATTCCATCAGAAAATCTTCTGTCCGCATCCACACATCGAAATATACTTCGGCATCTGCCTCTGGCCTGTACTGTAAATGCTCCCACGGAATACCAGCCATCATATAACACCGGTTTCCTTTTTTAACGGCAGCTGTTCTGCAGGTTCCTTTTTCCATGAGATGTATCCCGCCGCCTGTACAATAGAATTCCTCTTCTATATAAATGTCCATATCCCCTTTATATGTATAATAAGGTTTCAATTTAAATGCCCTTACATAAGGTTCCTTTTCTCCTCTTTTTCCTGTATCAAAGTGTAAACGCACAAAATCATACCCTGTAATTCCGAGTATCTCAGACTCGTTCAAGTGCCTGTAATAATTTGCTGATGGATTATCAATTGAAATAAAAAAATATAGATGTTCTCTGTTCCATAAGAAACAAAATCGCACAGAATATAAAATTCCTTCCCTGTACCTGCCGGCAGCCAAATATGTGCCATAACGATTATCTGTAACTCTTTTTTGATTATCAAACTGTATCCATTCCGCTTTCCCGTCCGGCCATTTTACTTCATCTCCACAGTTTCCACACCTAATTGTCACAGAATCCCTTTGGAGTATCCTGATTGCTTCGCCCGCAATCTTCCGTGATTCCCCAAAAAGGATTCTTCGCGTACTCATGCCACGCCCCACCCGGCAAAAACGACTGACGAAACACCCCTTTTCCCTCTCCTCCAAACTCATCTCTTTAAACTTCCGCTTTGTAAAAGGATATATCTCCTGCAGCCATTTTACGACAAGTAAAACTTCATTTTCCACGGTATATTTTCTTACCCGTTCCATGAATTCAACATGATCAAACTCACCTTCCCATTTTTCCAACAGCAAAGCAATTTCATGTAAATCTCTAATGTTTATATACGCATGAATATTCCCGTTAATAAATCCCATCGTCATATCAAAAACATAGTGCTTCAGTAAGTGCAGTATCTGAAAAATCAGTTCATCATATTTTTCCATTTCCGGAATTCTTTGCCTTATCTTCCGTCTTGACAATATTCCGGCCGTAAGATTGTTGTCTATTTGAAACATCCAGGCAGGTACGATATCCACATGTAATTCTATCACAAACGGAAAAGAACCTGCCTCCTGCTTTACAAAAGGCAACAAATGATGTTCTCTGTCAATTTCTTTTAAATATATTTCAATACTGTTTTTGTCCGTATCTGCCTCTGTCGCGTATTTCATCGTTTCCAATACACGAACAGCATCAAATAGCTTTTCAGGACTGACTAAGATATCAATATCACAAAAGTTACGGTTCCAAGGCATTGTATATAGCTTCCGCGCAAGGACAATTCCTTTCATGAAGACAATTTGTATTCCTTTTTGACAAAACACAGATGCCAGCTTCTGCAATTCTTTATCATACAGATAATATCTGATTTTTTTAGATAATTCTATTTTTTCATCCTGATTATCTCCATATATTTCACGGAGAATCCTTTCTCCGTCAATACCAGGAACATCTGCAGTATAATCTGACAATTCTTTGTATGCCCTGCTCCATTTCATAATTATACCCATAGCCCCTTAAGCACTCAAAACTGATTCATCCCGCCTTCCGGAAAATCGCGTCTGCAGCAATATACGCACCTGTTCTATTATGATCAACCACCAAACACCTGAAAAACACATGAAAAACACATGAATTTAATCACAACATTCTCTGAAAAATATTACTATTCTTTTATAGAATAATATGGTTATCCGGCCTTGTCAAGGATACATTCCCCGTTTTCTTAAAAAGGTGCGATATCCATTCTGCCCGGCATAAGATACAGGTTCCACATTGGATAATGATTCGGGAAACTTTTGGAAGTATCCTGTCCTCACTCATTCGGATAAAAAATCATGTCATAAAAGGTACATTGATCCTCCGAAGAATTATAATACACATGGGCAACATCCGCACGGAAACGCAGTGACTGCTCGGATGTGAGTACAACTTCCTCCCCACCGATGATCACCATCAGTGTCCCCTCTGTGACAAAAATATACTTCTCCACTCCTCTGCGCTGCGGCTCCGACGGATGACTCACCTGTGCTTCCAGCTCAAGAAAAAAGACTTCCACATTCCGCAGAGGATCAAAAGGAAACACGAGATATGCCTTCATCCCTCCGTTCTCTTCTGTAATCTGCTCTATGTCTTCCAATCCCACTACCTGGAAATCCGCCTCTTCCTGTTTGCAGAAAAACGACAGCGGTATCTTCAGTCCCGTGGCAATCTTCCACAAAGTATTGATGGTCGGCGAGGATTGTCCCCGTTCAATCTGTCCCAACATCGGTTTGCTGACTCCTGTAATCTTCGCCACATCGTCCAGAGTCAACTGCCTGCTGTTGCGGATTTCCTTCAAACGTTCCCCGATTCTTAGCAATATTTTTCCCATGATGTCACCTGTTATATGTTTTTGCCTACTCTAATATAGTAACGGAGATACTATAGCATATCCCACCAAACTTTACAAGATTATTTTTTTCGATCGTTTATTTGCGTAATAGCCGTCGTTTCCTGCCGAAAACATCGGTTTAGCCTGCAAACAATGATTTGCGCAAACAGAAATTTCGTGCTATACTGAACACAAATTTGTATTCATAAGTGAGGAAACGATACTATGGTTGTAAATGAATCGGCTGAAAATTATCTGGAAACCATTTTGATCCTGAGCAAAGAACGCCCCGTAGTCCGGTCCGTGGATATCGCAACCGAACTGGGCTTTAAGAAATCCAGCGTCAGCGTTGCAATGAAAAATCTGCGGGAAAAAGCCCATATCTCTGTGGACAAGTCCGGCTTTATCACTCTGACGCCATCCGGAAGGGAAATCGCGGAGATGATTTATGAACGCCATCGGCTGCTTTCCTCCTGGCTGATGCAGCTGGGTGTGCCGCAGGAAACTGCTGCGGCGGATGCCTGCCGGATGGAGCATGTCATCAGCAAAGAAAGCTTCCGGGCGATCAAAGCCCATGTAGAGAACCAAACCCAAATGCCGTAAAGCGAATTGTCAAAAGGGCAGCTCCTTTCATCAATGAACGCCGCAGATACCGTAAAATACGGCGTTTGGGCTGCCCTGCAGATATCTCCCTCATAACGCCAGACAGATGGTCCTCCCCTGTTTCAGAGACTCTTTTACATCGATGATCCGCTGATTTTCCGATCCCCGGAAGGCCAGACGAAGGTTTTTCCGCTCTTCCATAAATTCACCGTCCACCAATACATCGATCAGAGCCAGCAGTTCCGCCGTATTCCCGCCGGAAGCCCCCCTTTGCCTGGCCCCATCCGGCAATTCTTCCCGTACCTTCCACTGCAGCAAATCCTTCTCATAATCGTATCCGGTATAGCACCAGATATCCTTGCCCGGATATTGCCTGTGTACCGCCTGAAGAAGCCCCAGTACCGTCCCCCGATTCTCCGGCTCCATGGGTTCTCCGCCCAGAACACTTAACCCCCGGATATGCTCCGGGGCCAGAGCCTGCAGAATCTCCCGCTCCGTCTCCTCCGTATAGATCCGGCCGTACCGAAAATCCCATGCCTCACTGTTAAAACAGCCCTTACATCTGTGCCTGCAGCCGCTGACAAACAGGGACACCCGTATGCCGGGGCCGTTTGCCACGTCTGTTTTTTTGATTGCGGCATAATTCATAAATGCAGTACCCTCGACTTAATTTCCTTGGTTTTCCCCGTGTTCCAGAAATTTTCCCCCAGATAACCGCAGGTCCGTCTGGTGACATTCATTTTCCCGTGATCTTTGTTATGGCACTGGGGACACTCCCACTCATTGTCCTCATTGATCAAAATTTCCCCGTCGTATCCGCAGACGTGACAGTAATCGGATTTGGTGTTAAACTCTCCGTACTGAATATTGTCGTAAATAAAACGGATCAGTTCCTCCACGGCCTCCACATTGTTCACCAGATTGGGAATCTCTACATAGGAAATAGCCCCGCCCAGGGATTTGTTCTGAAATTCGCTTTCAAAAGCAATCTTCGAAAAAGCGTCAATCGGTTCCCTTACATCCACATGGTAGGAATTGGTATAGTAGCCTTTGTCCGTCACATTGGGAATATCCCCGTATTTTTCCTTATCAATTCTCGCAAAACGATAACAGAGCGTCTCGGCAGGGGTTCCGTAAAGGCTGAATCCGATGCCTGTCTCCTGTTTCCACCTGGCAGCCGTGTCCTTTAGATGATCCATCACCCGCAGGGCGAATTCCTTTCCTCCCGCCGCGGTGTGACTGCATCCCTTCATCAGCCAGGTCAGTTCATATAGACCGATGTAGCCCAGGGACATGGTGGAATAGCCATTCTTCAGAAGGGAATCAATCTTCTCCCCCTTCTTCAGCCGGGTGATGGCCCCGTACTGCCAATGAATGGGACTCACATCGGAAAGGGTGCCCAGAAGGGCCTTATGCCTGCACATCAGAGCCTCATAGCACAGCTGCAGGCGCTCATCCAGACGTTTCCAGAAGATCTCCTCATTTCCTTCGGAGACAATCCCTATCTGGGGAAGATTCAGACTCACCACCCCCTGATTGAATCGCCCTTCCCATTTGTAATTTCCTTCCCCGTCCTTCCAGGGAGAAAGGAAGGAACGGCAGCCCATACAGGAAAACACATTTCCCTCATAATTTTCCCGCATCTTTTTGGCCGAAATATAGTCAGGATACATTCTTTTCGCTGAACACTTTGCAGCCAGGCGGGTCACATAGTCATATTTACCGCCCCGCAGACAATTATTTTCGTCCAAAACATACACCAGTTTCGGAAATGCAGGCGTCACAAATACCCCTTTCTCGTTCTTAGTCCCCTGGAGACGCTGTTTCAGAATCTCCACAATAATGCGTACGGTCTCCTCCACATACTCGTCCTCTTCGTCTATATGAAGAAACAGGGTGACAAAGGGAGATTGTCCGTTTGTAGTCATCAGCGTATTGATCTGGTACTGAATAGTCTGAACGCCGGAACGCAGTTCATCCTGAAGACGGAGCTCCACAATTTTCTCCTTTGCTGCCTCCTCCAGACCGGAGCCAAACTCCGAGTCCAGCTGGGCCC
Organism: uncultured Acetatifactor sp.; assembly: GCA_910580225.1. Classification (GTDB taxonomy): domain Bacteria; phylum Bacillota; class Clostridia; order Lachnospirales; family Lachnospiraceae; genus Acetatifactor. Next base: position 30,671 of record CAJTXE010000041.1, on the reverse strand, counting down.
GGAATTTTTCCCTGCTCTTATGCAGGTATTTTCCCAAATGCCTGATATTCACAGACTGGCCTCCGTACTGATTGCTGGCCACTGCAGCGATGATCTGGGTGGTAACGGTACAGGCCACCTGAAAGCTTTTGGGAGATTCAATCATCTTGCCGTTAATGGAGGTACCGTTGTCCAGCATATCTTTAATGTTGATCAGACAGCAGTTAAAAATGGGCTGAATAAAGTAGTCCGCATCGTGAAAATGAAAGACACCGTTATCATGGGCCAGGGAAAGATGCTCCGGCAGCAACATACGCCTGGTCACATCCCGGGATACCTCCCCGGCAATATAATCTCTCTGAGTAGAGGCCAGGCGGGTATTTTTGTTGGAATTTTCTTCCGCCAGCTCCTTGTTCTCGTTGCGGATCAGTTTTAAGATGGATTCGTCCGTGGTGTTGGACTTCCGCATCAGACTGCGCTGGTACCGATACACAATGTACTTTTTTGCCAGGACATATTTATTGCCCTGAACCAGATGCTGCTCAATCACATCCTGCACATGTTCCACGGCCTGCAGCTCCCGGCCCTCATCCTTCACTGCAGTCAGAATCTCCCGCACCAGTTCTTCTCCTGCCCGGTCCTTCTCCTCCACCTCGTTATTGGCCTTCTCAATGGCCGCTGTTATTTTCTCTTCCTCATAGGGAACGATACGCCCATCTCTTTTCTGAATCCTCATATTTTCTGTCCCTTCTCTACATGAAAAAAGCTGTACCATTCGACTCTGCAGGTACAGCCCTAATCAACATATTGTGTCTGCTGCCATGATTCTGCATCTATATCTTGTTTTTCCATTATAAGGGAGGCAGCGGAAAATTGCAAGAGAGAAATGCATTGGGATTCTGTGACGAATACCGAGGGCGGCCATTGTCCATATGCGGATGAGGCTGCATATCAATAATAATACATTCCATGCCCCCCGCAGCATCCGCCCCCAAGACAGCAGATATTGCAGATCATATTGGCGATAATAACTTTCACGCAGATATTCCCGCCGCCGAAAGTGGGATACCCATAGGCAGCCTGACGCTGCTCATACCAGTTTCCGCCGCTTTCAAACTGCTGTACCAGACTGCGGTAATCACGGTTATCCGGCTCCATGGCGGCTGCCTGCCTGGCATGATCCAGCGCAGCCACATTGTTGCCCAGGCCGGAATGAGCAATTGCGCTGTAGTAATACCACCTGGCGCTCCGCTCCCTGCTCTCTATATTATCCAGTGCGGTCCTGGCTTCCCTGTAATAGCCGTTGCGGATGTAATTGCCTGCGGCACGCAGATGGGTATTATCCTCATAGCCGGTACTCTGGCCCTGACCGAAACCGCCAAAGCCGCCAAAAGGACCATATCCGCCGTAGAAACCACCCTGCCCCTCCTGCTTCCTGCTGCCGGAGGTACTTCTTCCGTAACCTGCACCTCCATAGACGTTCCCGCCATAGCCGGAAGTCCTCTCCTTCATAATCTGCTGATATGCTCCCTGGATCTCCTTGAACTTCTCCTCTGCCCAGGCTTTGTTGGGATTGTTCACATTGGCATCCGGATGGTATCTGCGGCTGAGTGTCTTATATGCTTTTTTGATCTCTTCCTCGGAAGCGTTTCTGCTGACGCCAAGTACACTGTATGGATCGTACATAGTTTTCCTCTTTTTCCGGACGGCACTTTACGGAGAGCCGTTCAAAATTCTGTTCCGCGGACAGTCTCAAATTCACGGTCCGCACGGGGCTGTCTCCCTTATATTTCCTTTCCCTTTACAGACTTTCGGCAGCGCTTCTCCCGCACCGCTTCGTATCTGCCCCAGACGCCGGAATACAGGATGTTGCGGAGAATTTCCACATTTTCCAGGATGGGAAGCCTTTCAAACTCCCTGCAGCACTCCGACATCATCATCATCAGAATGGTTCTGCATTCCTCCTCAAAGCCTCCGCTCTCATATTTCTGCTTAAAGGGATTGGGCGTTCCCTTTTTGATGTCCTGCTCAATATCCTCATAAGCATCACAAAGGTAAATAAATTTTCCCAGGAAGAATCCAAGTCCGCGAAGACTCTCCGCCCATTCATCCTCCCGCACCGCCGTCATCTCTCCCATCACCTGGCCGAACAGTCCTCCCAGTGTGTCAATATCCAGGTGTCCGGTCTTTTCCGCCTGTGAAAACGTCTCCATCAGCTTTCGGATCTTTCGTATCTTCTCTCCATAAACCTGTTTCAGCTTCTCCGATTTCCCTTCCAGAAACTTTCCCAGAAGCAGCTTCCGGATTTTCCGCTCATCCTCCCAGTCGTCCCGACATTTATAATACGCAAAAAGCATGTTCATATCCGCGGCATATTCCGTGTATATATTATTCCTGGTCTCGTGCCGCTCAAACGGATGGGCAGCACACTTGGTGCTTCCCCGCCTGGTTTCCGGCTCATACAGACCTGTGAGCAATATGGCCAGAAAAGTCATGTCATAGCTTAAAGCCATCTGCCCCCAGACACCGTATTTACGTTTCAGATCCCGACAGATACCGCAGTAAAAAGAATGATAGACGTCAAACTCCTTAAATTTCATTTCGGCTTTATTTACCATGATATATCCGAACATCCCGAAACCTCCATGTATTCAAGACAATCGTCTGCGCTCTATCTGCCGTTAGCTTTTCTTCACAAATTCGTTTCCGCATTTCCTGCAGCTGATGGCGATCCTCCCCCTGCCTCTGGGTACACGAATCTTCTGTCTGCAGTTAGGACATCTGTAAATATGGTACTGTTTAAGCTGTCCCCATTCTTTTTTCTTTTTCGAAAAAATGCCCCGAATTTTCATTCTCTGTTTCAGATACTGCTGATTCTCCGCTGAACGCTTGCTGATGTTTCTGGAAAACATACGAAAATATGCCACACCCATGACGATGGTTGCCACAAAGTAGAACAGTCCCCCTCCGAAAAACGAAATGATAAGAGCTACAAATGCAACCGAAAGCAAAAACTGGTTCAGATTATCATTTCCGTAGCGTCCCCACATAAAGCGCTGCAACTTTTCTCTCATAAACTCTGCCTCCCTGCAGACAGCGGGCCGCAGCTTCACGGCACTACGCTGATGTAAAGAAACCTTTATTATTGGCTGACACGTAATATTTTATACTTTTTTTCAGGAAATGCAATTAAATAAGTATAAAGAAATGTGAAAAAACAGCTGACAGTTCCGTTTCGGGCAACTGTCAGCCGTATGGTATCACTTACGAAAATGCTTTTTCAGCTTTTCTATCTTTCGAAGAGTTATCCCCTGCTTATGCATCTTTGCCTGCCACGGCCAGATCACGCACAAGAACAGACGGAGAACCGAATTTCCCCTGAACAAAATCCAGATCGTCTCCCAGTACTTCCACTTTCTTCAGCAATTCATAGAAATTGCCGGATACTGTGAAGTTTTTCACCGGGGCACCCTTTGCGCCCTCAGTAATCAGAAATCCCCTGGCTGACAGAGAAAAGTCCCCCGTAACCGCATTGGCTCCTGCATGCAGTCCGCTCAGCTCCGTTACAAAAATGCCTTCTCCGGCGGTCCGAAGCATTTCTTCCGGTACCTTGGGCACAGGCTTTACCGTCTCCCCGGCAGACTGAATGTAGAATGTAAAAGGACTGACGCCGATAACGGATGCATAGCTGGGCCTGCCTGCATTCCCGGTAGACTTTACCCCGGCTTTGGCCGCAGTCTTCAGATTGTGAAGCAGCGTGTTCAAAACGCCGTTCTCCACTATATTTTTCGCATAAGCCGCCACACCTTCTCCGTCAAAAGTCCTCTTTACTACACTATCACAATACATAGGATCATCCACAATAGTGATAAAATCAGCCGCAATCTTCTCCCCTTCCTTCCCATTAAGCAGGGACAGCCCCTTCTGGGCCGCTTCCGCAGAGAAAACAGAGGAAAAGGTCTGCAGCAGCGTAGCCATGGTCTTATTGGAAAATACCACTGTATAGGCCCCGCTGGCCACACTCCCTGCCCCAATGGCAGATACCGCGTCCTCCACCGCATCCGCCGCGATGGCGCTGATATCAAATTCCTTTAAATCACCCCTCTTGCTCTCCCCGCCGTCATACATCTCCCCGCCGTCAGACACGATGGGCATGGCATAGCACATGGAACAGGCCACTTTGTCCTCCAAATCCAGGCCGTTGGAATTGCAGAGGGCATACTTCTCCCCATAATATGCCATATAGGCCTGAGTTCCGTCCGTTACACGCTGGTCCGCCTGATACAGTTTCTTCTGCAGGGCCAAAGCTGCATCCGTCAGCTCACCGCCGGTGGGATGCGACATCCTGCTTTCCTTCAATACCGCATAAGTATCTCCCTTTTCATGGATAAAAGCTTTCTCCTCGCTCTCGATAGCGCCTGCGTTGTCCAACGCACGCATCACCAGGGACCTGGCCTCTTCTTCTGTACGGTTTTCCGTAGAAGCATATCCAGCTCTGCCGTCTATAACACAGCGGAAACAGACTCCCATGCTGTCCTCCGTGCTGTAGCCTTTCACTTCTTCCTTGTAAATTTCCACAGAAGTCGATTCGCTCTCCGTATAATATAATTCATAATCCGTGATCCCGTTTTCCCCGGCATATTTGATCACGGCTTCCTTAAATTCCTGATATGTCATCTCTAACCTCTCATTCTGCCCCCAGTACCCCATCGCATTCATCCTTCCGCAATCAGCACTCGGGAATAATTCTTTTATGTTACTCTATCCATCCCTTCTGCTTCAAATACTGCTTCCGGTTCTCCCGCCGCTCACGCAGTATCCGAACCCACTGTCCCGTATCCGGGCAGACCTTTTAGACGGAAACTCCTCAGCGTCCCCCCACTACGATAGAAGAAACTCTGATCAGCGGCTGTCCCACGTCGGTGGGGATACTGCCGGAGGATGCGCCGCACATACCCTGGGCTCTGGCCACATTCTTTCCCACCATGTCGATATTCATCAGGATCTCGGATCCCTTGCCGATCAGGCTGGCCCCCCGGACAGGCTCACAGATTTTGCCGTCCCGGATCACATATCCCTCACCCACTGCAAAATTAAACTGGCCTGTTACAGGGTTCACAGAACCCCCGCCCATACTCTTTGCATAGAGACCGTATTCAATAGAAGCGATGATATCTTTGTCTTCATCCTGTCCGGCAGCTATGTAAGTATTCGTCATGCGGGAAGTGGGTTCATAACTGTAGCTCTGGCGCCTGGAATTGCCCGTGGACTCCATGCCCATCCTGCGTCCGTTTAATTTATCAATCATATAGCTCTTCAGAATGCCGTTTTCAATGAGCACATTCTTCTGTGCAGGCGTTCCCTCATCATCAATATTGACAGAGCCCCAGGAATTGGGTATGGTGCCGTCATCGATGGCCGTCACTTTTTCGTTTGCAATCTGAGTTCCCAATTTCCCGGCAAACTGGGACTGGCCCAGGGCCACAGAAGATGCCTCCAGTGAATGACCGCAGGCCTCATGGAAAATCACGCCGCCGAAGCCGTTCTCTATGGCTACAGGCATGGTGCCTGCCTTGATATAGCCCGCATGCAGCATGGTAACCGCCTGCTTTGAAGCCTCTTTGCCAAGTTCCTTGGGATCAAACTCCTCACACAGTTCCAGGCCTTTCCGTGCACCGTGATTCACGCTGCCGTCCTGATTCTCCCCGTCCCTGCTGGCAATAGAATGTACGACAACTCTGCTGCGAATCTGTCTGTCCCGGGTAAACAGCCCCTCACTGGTGGCAATCAGAATCTGATGGTCCACCTCCGCAAAGCTTCCGCTGACCTGGCTGATCTCCTCACTATAATCCTTTGCCGCCAGGCATGCCTCCCGCACATATTCAATTTTCTCCCCATTTCGAACATCCCCAGGCACAATTTTGACCGGATGGATGTCTCCGAACAACCGCTCCCGCAGAAGAATGTTCTCTACCACAGCTGTACCCGTAAGCGCATCCGCCACTCTGGACGCACAGTTCAGAACAGCCTCGGGAGCCAGAGAAGATGCAGAACCTGATACACACCTGGTTCCCTTGAAAATACGGATGCCCACACCGGAAATCACTGCGTCCGCGATCTTATCCGTCTTGCCGGATATGATGTTGATGTTCTTGCTCAAAGTGTGCTCCGCAAATACCTCCGCGTAATCGGCGCCGGTGGCAAGAGCACGCCTCAAAGCCTCTTTTACCAGTTCTTTTGATAACATTTTGAACCTCCTGTTATAGTTTCTATTGATAGAAAAGCAACTGTTGTAAAAAATCCCCTGCCAAAAAGGCCAGGGGATTCCTGTTTCCTATTTCTGGGCTACATCTTTCATGGAGAAACTGATTCTGCCCATCCGGTCCTTGCCCAGACAGACTACGGTAACGATATCACCCAATGTCAGCACATCCTCCACGCGGTTAATCCGCTCCCTTGCGATCTTGGAGATATGCACCATGCCTTCCTTACCGGGCGCAAATTCAATGAACGCACCAAATTCCTTGATGCTCACCACCTTGCCCTTGAAAATCTGACCTTCCTCAAAATCGGTGACAATCATCTGGATCATTTCCACAGCCTTGTCCATCATTTCCTTGTCAGTGCCGCATACGGATACATTGCCGTCGTCAGTAATATCTATTTTCACTCCCGTACGTGCGATGATCTCATTGATTGTTTTGCCCCTCTGTCCTACCACATCCCCGATTCTCTCTGGATCGATCTGGATGGAGATAATCTTGGGGGCAAAGGGACCTACTTCCGATCTGGGCATGGAGATAGCCGGTTTCATGCAGTTATCCATGATAAAAAGCCTTGCCTCACGACATCTTGCGATGGCTCCCTCTACGATAGGTCTGGTCAGTCCGTGGATCTTGATATCCATCTGGATGGCAGTGATACCCTCTGTAGTACCAGTCACCTTGAAGTCCATGTCCCCGAAGAAATCTTCCAGTCCCTGAATATCGGTGAGAAGCACATAGTCATCATCCGTCTCTCCCGTCACCAGTCCGCAGGATATTCCTGCCACCATCTTTTTGATGGGCACACCTGCTGCCATCAGGGACATGCAGGAAGCACAGGTGGACGCCATGGACGTGGAGCCGTTGGACTCAAACGTCTCGGATACGGTGCGGATGGCATAGGGAAACTCTTCCTCGCTGGGCAGCACAGGAATCAGCGCACGCTCCGCCAGCGCACCATGGCCGATCTCACGTCTCCCGGGTCCTCTGGACGGCTTCGTCTCACCCACGGAATAGGACGGAAAATTATAATGGTGCATATAACGCTTGCTGACTTCGTTCTCGTCCAATCCGTCAATCCTCTGCTGTTCAGACAGGGGCGCCAGGGTACATACATTGCAGATCTGGGTTTGTCCACGGGTAAACATGGCAGAACCGTGCACTCTGGGAATGATGTCAATCTCGGCTGCCAGAGGGCGGATCTGTGTGATGGCACGTCCGTCCGGACGCCTATGATCCTTTAAGATCATCTTGCGCACTGTCTTCTTCTCATACTGATACACTGCCTCGCCCAGAATGGCAAGCCATTCTTCTTTTTCCGCAAAAGCCTCTTCCAGTTTTGCCGTAATATTTCTGATGTTTTCTTCCCGGGTCTGCTTGTCGTCTGTAAAGACAGCAACCTCCATCTCCTCGGGAGGAACCAGGCGTCTGATCTCCTCAAACATCTCCTCGGGAATGGCGCAGCTGGTGTAGCTGTGCTTCTCTTTGCCCACCTCAGCCACAATTTTGTCAATGAATGCAATAATGGTCTGGTTGATCTCATGTGCCTTATAGATGGCTTCGATCATCTTCGTCTCCGGAATCTCATTGGCACCGGCCTCGATCATAATCACCTTCTCCCTGGTGGAAGCCACGGTCAGGTTCAAATCGCCGTTCTTCCACTCCTCCTGGGAAGGATTGATTACAAACATACCATCAATCAGACCTACCTGAGTCATAGCACAGGGACCGTCAAAAGGGATGTCCGAGATACAGGCGGCAACAGCTGCTCCCAGCATGGCAACCAGCTCCGGACGGCATGCAGGGTCAACGCTCATAACCATATTGTTCAGAGTCACATCATTCCGGTAATCCTTGGGAAACAGAGGACGCATAGGTCTGTCGATGACACGGCTGGTGAGAATCGCATTCTCACTGGCTTTGCCTTCCCTCTTGTTAAAGCCGCCGGGGATTTTACCCACTGCATACATTTTCTCCTCATATTCCACACTTAAGGGAAAGAAGTCGATTCCGTCCCTGGGTTTCTCCGATGCCGTGGCCGTGGAAAGTACCACTGTATCGCCGTAATGCATAAATGCACATCCGTTTGCCTGCTTGCCCACGCGGCCTATATCAACCTTCAGCGTGCGCCCGGCCAATTCCATTTCATAAGTCTGATACATAAATTCTTTTCCTCCATTCCGCCGTCCGTAACGGCTCCTTCGGTTCCGCGTCCTGCATAGACAATCCATTCGTCCTGCAGATAGTCCGGCAAAAAACATTCTGCCTGCTCCTGCTGGAACAGAAGGTACCGAAACTACTGAAAAAGCTGTGGAAAAGATATTCCATACCCTTTTCAGCGGTCTCGGAACATTCTTCTGTCCCTGCCGCCCCTCCGAACAAATACTCTGATTTTCTGTCTGCCATAAATAAGCAGACCTGAAATGCCCTTCACACATCTCAAGCCTGCTTTCTTTACAATCTGATTTATTTTCTCAAACCGAGTCTCTCGATCAGGGCACGATATCTGGCGATATCCTTTTTCTTCAAATACTCCAGAAAACCACGTCTCTGACCTACCATCTTCAGCATGCCGCGGCGTGAATGGTGATCTTTGGGATTCACCTTCAAATGCTCTGTAAGCTCCTGAATTCTGGCTGTCAGCACTGCCACCTGTACCTCAGGTGAACCGGTATCACCAGGGGTCCTGGCATATTCATTCATAATCGCCGTCTTCTTTTCCTTTGAAATCATTTCTCTTCCTCCTTAAACTTTTACCACCGGATACTAAGACCGGGTCGGAGTATCCCGTATCCGAGCATCGGCTGCGACGGAACTTTTGCCGTCATTCATACTTTGCTATCATAGCATATTCCCGCAAAATTGTAAACCGCATTTTCTCATTTCTCTCTAAATTTTGCCTAATCCTGCAGAAGTCTTACGTACTTTACCGGACTGCGGTATTTATAATTGCTGATTTTGATACCTGTCCGCTCATTGCTGGCATGTACCACCTGTCCGCCGCCGATATAGATGGCTACATGATTGATGTGTCCCCTGCTGTTGCCGTAGAAGATCAGATCTCCCGGCTGCAGATCTCCTGCCGAAATCTTCGTGCCGTAACCGGCCTGAGACGCAGCATGATGGGGCAGAGATATGCCATATTTCTTAAAGATACTCAATACAAAACCGGAACAGTCCGCTCCCTTGGTGAGGCTGGTACCTCCCCATACATATCGGTTGCCTACAAACTGCTTTGCATATTCCACCAGATCCACACGAACATCGGATACCCCCTGACCATAGAGAAGTTCCGTCATTGTAATGGCCGTATCCAGCTTTTCCGTCACTGTAACATAATCTGCCGATACATATGCCTCATCGGAATCCACAGCCACCTTGATCCAACCGTCCAGAGTCTCCAGATAATCCATCTCTTCCCCTGAGGCCACCTGGGTCAGAATGGCGCTCTCCGTATCCGGCTGTTCCCTCACATTCAATCCGTCTCCGTCCACCACCACTACGGTACGCACGATCTCGGTTGCTCTCACCCTGGCGTCGGGACCGGTAAGCAGAAATTCCATACTGACATACCCTTCCACTTCCCCTGACTTGATGTAAGCCCAGCCGTCCGCTGTCTCCAGCACCTCACAGGCAGAGTCTTTCGGCATCTTTCCCACCATTTTCCCCTCTGTGGAAGGAGTCTCTCTCACATTCAGATTGCCGCTCTCCACATTTGCAATGCCGATATTGGTATATCCCCAGGCCGCTCCCTGCGCCTGCTGGCCAAGGGCTATATATTCCTCAGTAGTCAGTCTGGTGTCCAAAACGGAAGTGACTCCGGCCTGAAGCACATCCTCTGTCTCCGCAGAAACCACCAATGGGTTCATCGCCAGGCAAAGAATCAATCCCGCTGAAGCTGCTATCTTTCTGTTCTTTGTGTATCTCATGTAATCACTCCTACTTTATATTTGACAAAATTGTTACAAATTTATTACGCCGATAACAAAAATTATACAGTTATACCCGCTTTCTGTCAACATCTTTCGGAAATTTTTTTACATGTTTTTCATAATTTTAATATTTGTCCTCAGTCCTCATCCGCTGTAATGACCGCAAATGCAATGTTCGTGGCATGATCAGCCACACGCTCCAGCCCTGAAGCAATATCAGAAAATATCATACCTGCTTCCGGAGAACACTCTCCTTTTGTCAGCCTCTGCACATGTGCTCTCTGCATTTCTTTCTCCCTCACATCCACCCGGTCCTCCAGATCAATCACTTCCTGCATATGACTCTCGTCGCTTCTGGCAAACATATCAATGGAATACCGGATCAGACGGGTCACCATCTCCAGCAAATCACCCAGTTCTTTCTGCGCCTCTTTGCTTAAGACAATACCGGTATCTCTGCGCTGCCTGGCAGCATCCGCCACATTTTCCGCATGATCACCGATCCGCTCAATATCATTGACCACATGGAACAGCGCACCCAGACTTTTTAAATCTTCTATAGGCAAAGTCGTCTGGTTGATTTTCACCAGATAGTCCGTGATGGCATGGTTCAGAAAGTTAATATTCTTCTCTACCTCATAGACCTCTGCGATGTCCTCCTCATCCAGAGTAATCAAAGCATTCATAGCCCGGGTCAGATTTTCACTGGCAAGAGAAGCCATGCGGTCCAGCTCTTTTATCACTTCCACTACAGCTGTGGCAGGATTGAAGACAACCTTATCGCCTATGTATTTCAGCTGATAGCTTTCACGGTAGTTCACCTTCTTGTCCTCGCCTGGTACGCAGAGGCAGGACAGCCTGACAATTGCATTGGAGAAGGGGAACAGGACAATCACCTGGAAAATTTTGATAATAGTATGCGCATTTGCCACAAACCGTCCCTTGTCTGAAGATATCGTCCAGATCATCTTCATCACCGGCTCTTCTGCCGCAAAGAGGATCAGATACAGAAGCGCCGTACCGATCACATTAAACCAGAAATGGATCAGGGCCGCCCTTTTGGCATCCTTTTTGCCGGCCATGGATGCCAGCAGCGCTGTGGTACAGGCACCAATATTACATCCCAATATAATATAGAGGGAAATACGCAGGGACAGCAGATCCTGATTGGCGAGCAGCAAGACAATGCTGACCGTCACGGAGGAGCTCTGAATAACGGTGGTCAAAAGCAGCCCCACCAGAGTAGCCAGAAAAGGCGTCCGCAGAGATCCCATCAGGTCAACTATCTCCGGCACCTCCCGCATCCCCGCCATGGAGCCGGACATGGTACTTAAGCCCAGAAACAGCACGCCGAAGCCGATAATGATATCCGCAAATTTCTTAATCTTATCCTTCTTGCAGAACATGGCTGTCAATACACCCACCAGAAGAATCACAGGTGCATATGCAGACAGGTTAAAGGAAACTAACTGTGAAGTGACGGTGGTGCCGATATTGGCGCCGAAGATAACGCCTGCCGCCTGATACAGGTTCATCAGCCCTGCATTGACAAAGCTGACCACCATGGCGGTACAGGCCGAGGAAGACTGGATGATACCGGTAAAAATGATACCCACGATCATCCCCGAGAAGCGGTTGGTGGTAAAGATTTCCAGAATGCGGCGCAGCTTCGCACCGGCTACCTTCTCTATGGAGTCGCTCATGACCCGCATACCGAAGAGAAACAGGCCCAAGCCGCCTGCCATTGATAATATAACGCTTGCACTCATTTGTTTTCTCCCGAATGTTCTCTGCCAAGCACTGGCAATACTGTCTTGTGTTATTTTGCGGAATTGTCCCATGACACTTCCTTCATGCACACCGGAACAGCGCATGCCACTTCATTGTACGGGAAAAGACAAAATTTTACAATAGTTTTACGGATAATTTTTTCGGCGGCGGCAAAAAGCGGCAGAAAACAACTCCGGAACTTCTTAAAACCACATTCATATACTCTTCTCTCCGGCAGCAATATCCAGCTGCAGCTGCCTTTTGAGAGCTTCCATATTCTCGAAACGCTTCTCCGGTCTGTGAAAAGAATACAGATATACCTCAATACTCTGGCCGTAAATACTTTCGTCGAAGTCATAGAGATAGGATTCCACTCCCATCACCCTCTCCCGGGTTACGGTGGGTTTATATCCCACATTTGTAATAGCACGATAGCTTTTTCCCTCTGCACACACCCTGGAAAAGTAAACGCCGTTGGGCGGAAGCAGCTTGGTGTCCTCAGGCAGCACATTGACAGTGGGAAATCCCAGCTTCCGGCCAATGCGGTTTCCCTGCACCACCTCTCCCGCCACCAGAAACGGCATACCCAGCAGTCCGCAAACCGACTCCATATCCCCGTTCTCCACCCGGGACCGTACCAGTGTGGAGCTCACCTCAGTCCCGTGAAAGCATACCTTGTCGATGATTCTGGAGCAAAAGCCCAGAGCAGGCCCCATCTCCTGTAAAAGAGCCGCATTCCCCGCCCCGCCGGCGCCAAAGGACAGATCCCGTCCCGCCGCCAGAAACCGCGCCTTCATCTGCCCTGCCAGTATATCCCTTACAAACACTTCCGGCGGCGTGGCAGCCGTCTCTCTGTTCAGAGGATATTCTATCAGGATATCCACCCCGATTTTTTCAAACAGCAGACGCTTCTCCTGCTTTGTTGTCAGCTCTTTGCCGTCGGACAGCCCGAAAAAATGTGCCGGCGGCGGATCAAAGGTAAAAACACAGGCAGCCAGGCCCTCGCTTTTACGGGCCAGTATCTCCTCCAGAAGTCTTCTGTGGCCGATATGGATCCCGTCAAATTTCCCGATGGCGGCTGCCGTCTCTCTTCCAATACAGATATCCGTTGTATTTGTAATAATTTCCAAATAAGATCACTCTTTCTCTAAAAACATTTTCACCGGCTGATATCTTTTTCTGTCCCTATCCCAGGCATAAATGCCGATAAATCGATCATCATTCCTGTATACACGGACCCATTTTCCTTCCGGGTACCTCTGCATTTCCGTTGTATACTCCCACGCAAAGGCATTGCCGTTGTCCGCCAGCCGGCTGTGTTCCGGACGGATATGAAGCAAAGGACAGTCCTGAAACACACTGTCAACCGGACGCAGGACTTCTGTCAGCCGACCCTCGTCCCGGAGCAGCTGCAGGTCTCCCAGCCTGCAGGCATCTTCCAGCCGAAACTCCCCCGCTCTGGTACGCTGCAGACTGTTCATCGTACCGCCGCAGCCCAGTATCTGTCCCAAATCCGCACATAGCGTCCGCACATAGGTGCCCTTGGAACACACCACACGGAAACGCACCGCCGGCAGAGCGCACTCCAGAATCTCCAGCTCATATACGGTCACCGGACGGGACTTTCTCTCTACTTCCTTCCCGGCCCTGGCCAGCTCATAGAGCTTCTTCCCGTTGACCTTCAGCGCGGAATACATGGGCGGAATCTGCTGATATTCTCCCTGAAATGACGCCGCCGCCTGCCGCACCTCCGCTTCCGTCACCGTCACCGGACGCTGCGCCAGAATCTTCCCCGTTCTGTCCTGGGTATCGGTTTCCACTCCCAGCAGAAGCTCCGCCACATATTCCTTATCCCTGTCAGTCAACATGTCGCACAGCTTTGTGGCACTTCCCAGACATACAGGCAATACTCCCGTAGCCATGGGATCCAGGGTTCCGGTGTGGCCGATTTTCTTCTGACCGCAGATCCCTCTCATCTTTGCCACCACATCATGGGAGGTAAACCCTTCTTCCTTAAAAATCGTCATTATCCCGTTGATCATGTTCCGCTTCCCATCTCTTCAGCTGCTTCTCTATATGTAGCGAAAGATTATTCACACAGTCATGGAAGGTCCCGGACAGGGTACAGCCCGCTGCTCTTGCATGTCCGCCGCCGCCGAAATAAGCGGCCACCTCCGCCACATTCACCTTCTCGCCGGAACGCAGACTTACTTTATACTCCAGCACACCTGTCTCATACATAAAGATGGCGCATTCTATGCCCTCAATATTGCGCAGCTGATTCACGATGCCGTCCAAATCCTTGGGTTCCGCATGATAAAATTCCATGGACTTCCGGTCAATGGCGCTCACAATGCAATTTCCCTCCAGAAAGCGAATGCTCTCCATCAGAGTCCTGCCCATGATCTGGGCCTGAACATACGTTTTCTGATAAAAGGTCTCCTGAATCAGCCCGGGAAAATCAAAACCGTAGCTGATCAGTTTTGCGGCCTTCTCCAGGGTGGCCGGCGTCGTGTTGGAATACTGGAACACTCCCGTATCATGGATCATGCCGATATAGACAGCCATCGCCATGTCTTTATCCAGCCGCTCCGGCTCCATCAGATCATAGATGATTTCACAGGTGGAACCTACGTCCGGCCGGATCTCATTCAACATACAGCTTCCCTGATTGCTGATATGATGATCAATATTGATCGACTTTGCGGCGGTTTCTACATATTTCACGCCGTCCCCCAACCTGTCTGCCGCCGCATCCAGTACAAAAAACACATCAAACGGCGCCTCCTGAGGAAAATCGGAACAAATCTCCTCAAACCCTTTTATCTCCCTGAAAATATCCGCCGGACGCTCCAGAAAAACCTTCACCTCCGCATGGGGAAAGGATTTTGAGAGATACTGCCACAGCCCCAGACACGCGCCCACACAGTCGCCATCTGGCCTGACATGCCCGCTGATACCAATCCGCTCTGCGTCTCTGCATTCCTCTAACAAATTCAAATTCATCTGCTCTCTTTCCCTTCGCCAATTTTCTGTCGTGCTGCCCTCCTGCCCCTCTATGCACTTACTCCCGGGTGCCTTCCTTTGATGCTGCTTCCGCTTCTGCCGTGCTGTCCTCCAGTGTCAGTTCGGACTCTTCCCCGCGATTCCTGGCAACAGCATCGTCCTGGGCGATCACTTCGTCAATCCGTTTCGACATATTGACACCATATTCAATGGACTGATCCAGCACAAAGGCAATCTCCGGCGTATTGCGCAGATTCACAATCTTCGCCAGCCTGTTTTTGATAAATCCCTCTGCGCTCTTCAAACCTTCCAATGTGGATTTTCCCACTTCTTCGTCTCCAAGGACACTGATCCACACCTTGCAGCTCTTTAGATCCGGCGCAACTTCCACAGCCACCACACTTGTCCAGGGGCTGATCCGGGGATCTTTGATTTCACCCCGGATCACTTCTGCCAGCACACGCTGAACCTCCCCGTTAATACGGGTATTTTTTACACTGTTTTTTCTCATATACCATCCTATCTGGGTACTTCCACCATCACATAGGCCTCGACTACATCCAGCTCCTGTATCTTGTCAAAGCCGTCAAACACAAGGCCGCATTCAAAGCCTTCCTTCACTTCCTTCACATCATCCTTAAAGCGCTTCAGCGAAGCCAGGCTTCCTTCATAAATCTGTTCGCCCTCACGGGTAATACGGATCTTACAGCCTCTCTGGAAGATACCGTCCGTAACATAGGAACCGGCGATATTTCCGATCTGGGAAGCTTTGAAGATCTGCCTGATCTCTGCATGACCGATCACTTTCTCCTCAAACACGGGATCCAGCATTCCCTTCATGGCGGCTTCCACATCTTCGATGGCTTGATAAATTACTTTGTACAATCTGACGTCCACGCCTTCACGTTCTGCCGTAGCCTTGGCCGTAGAATCCGGTCTCACATTAAATCCGATAATGATGGCATTAGATGCGCTTGCCAGCGTCACATCGGACTCGTTGATCGCGCCCACGCCGCCATGGATGCACTTGACCACGACCTCTTCGTTGGACAGCTTCATCAGGGACTGCTTTACAGCTTCCACGCTGCCCTGTACATCCGCTTTGACAATCAAATTCAGTTCCTTCAGATTGCCTTCCTTGATCTGGGAGAACAGATCGTCCAGCGACATCCTGCTCCTGGTCTCCTCCAGCATCTTCTCCTTGTTCTGCGCAAGGTAAGTCTCTGCATAGGATTTGGCAGTTTTATCGTTTTCATGCGCCAGGAACACTTCCCCTGCGCTGGGAACATCTGACAATCCCAGAATCTCCACCGGCATGGAAGGGGTTGCTTCCTTCACACGTCTTCCCTTGTCGTCAATCATTGCCCTGACCTTACCATTGCAGGCGCCTGCGGAAACAAAGTCTCCCACATGCAGCGTACCCTTCTGCACCAGAATGGTAGCCACCGGTCCCCGGCCTTTGTCAAGCTCTGCCTCAATGACCAGGCCTCTGGCCCGCCTGTTGGGATTTGCCTTCAGCTCCATGATATCGGCTGTCAGCAGAATCGTCTCCAGCAAATCGTCAATTCCCTCTCCGGATTTGGCTGAAACCGGAACAAATTCCGTATTTCCGCCCCAGTCAGTTGCAACCAGCTCATATTCCGTCAATTCCTGCTTGACTCTCTCAATGTTGGCTGACGGCTTATCAATTTTGTTTACAGCAACCACAATCTCAATCCCTGCGGCCTTGGCATGGCTGATGGCTTCCACTGTCTGAGGCATTACACCGTCGTCCGCGGCCACCACCAAAATTGCGATATCAGTGGAATTTGCACCGCGCATACGCATGGCGGTAAATGCTTCATGTCCCGGCGTATCCAGGAATGTAATCTTTCTGTTGTTGATCGTCACCGTATATGCGCCGATATGCTGTGTGATACCGCCGGCTTCCCGGTCCGTCACATGGGTCTTGCGGATCGTATCCAGCAGCGAAGTCTTACCATGGTCAACATGCCCCATGACGCAGATCACAGGCGGTCTCTCCTGAAGGGACTCTTCATCCTCATCCCCCTCTTTCAGCAGCTCCTCGATCACGTCCACCTTAACTTCCTTCTCACACAGAATCTCATACTCCATGGCAATGTTCTCTGCCTCTTCGTACGAAATCTCCTGGTTCACCGTAACAATCTTGCCTTCCAGAAACAGCTTCTTCACAATGAGGGATGGCTGTATCTTAATCTTATCGGCAAAATCCTTAATGGTAATCCGCTCGGGCAATACTACTACCTTAATAACTTCTTCGACTGCTTCTTCTTTCTTCTTCTCAGGTTTAATGAATCTGCCGGGTTTCTTCCTTGCTGCATCATCCTCCTCGTAGATATGGTCCTTCCTGGAGCGTTTTCCTTTCTCCTGGCTGTTTGCACGCCGCTTTTCTTCCTCGCGCTTCTTCTCCATATCCTTGGAAGGAGCTTCTCCTGCAAAGCTTTTACCTGGCTTATTATCTCTGAATCCGCCTCCCGGTCCTCCAGTGCCTCTGCCGTCACGCGTACCACCGCTGAAACTGCGGTTAGCACCCGGACTGCCCCCCGGACCGCGACGATCACCTGCAGCCCCTGGAGCACCCGGCCTGCCGCCTCTCTGAAATCCGGTTTGTCTGTCGCCCTGAGGTCTGCCATTTTGTCCGCTGCCTCCTCTTGACTGGAACTGTCCTCTCTCCTGTCTGTTACTCTGACCCTGGCTGCCCTGACCGCTGCCGTAAGTGCTGCCATAGCTGCGGTTGTCCCGGCTGCGATTATCACGGTTATCCGAAGCATATCCTCCCTGGCGCTCGCCCTGGAAACGTCCGCCCCTTGCAGCCCGGTCCTGACTGGTTCCGTCATTCTGAGGTCTTCCGCCCTGAAAACGATCCCCCTGATTCCGGTCTCTTCTGGGCCTGTCTCCCTGATTCCGGTCATACTGGCCCCGCTCTCCCTGACTTCTGTCGCTGCGCGGCCTGTCAGTCTGGCCGCCGGCTCCCTGGGGTCTGTCACTCTGCGTTCTCTCGCTCTTTGTTTTTTCACCTGCAGGATTCGAAGGCCTCTCTGTTCTCGGCCGCTCACTCTGGGTTCTTTCAGCCACAGGTCTCTCAGTCTGAGGCTTCTCTGCCTGAAGTTTTTCAGTCTGTACATTCTCAGCCGGCAGCTTTTCAGCCTGTGCCTTCTCCATCTGAACTTTTTCGCTCTGAGCCTTTTCATTCTGAAGCTTCTCATTCTGCATATGCTGTAAGCGCTGTTCTTCCGCCGTCTGCTGCCGACGTACTTCCGTCTGCTCCGGACGTGCCTTGGGAGGCTGTGGTTTCGGCGGCACCATCTGTACCGCCGGGGTGGGCGACGGCGGTGTCAGCGGCTTAATCCGTACGGCAGGCTGTGTCTGCGGCTTTTTGTCATTCCTGCGGTCATTCCTGCTGCCCTGGGACCGGTTCTGACCCCCCTGTCCCTGGTTCGGATTCTGACCCTGACGTTTGTTATTGCCTCCCTGTGCAGACCGCTGTCCCTGCATTTTGGAATTCTGAGGATTGCTCACGAAGATGATCGTCTTCTTCTTTTTCGGAACATCCCCAGCCTGAGTATCCGCCGGTTTTGCCGCTTTCGGCGCTGCCGAGGCCTTGGGCGCGTTTTCCTTTCCGCTGTCCTTCTTTTGCGGCGTCTCCGCCTTCTCAGAGGCGGTCTTCGCACCCCTGCCGAAAGCTTTCCGCACCAGCTGTGAGGCCTCTTCATCTATAGAGCTCTGTGCTGCCTTCGCTTCAATTCCCTTTCCCTGTAAGAAGCCCAGAATATCCTTACTCTGCACCTCCAGTTCTTTAGCGAGTTCATGTACCTTTACTTTCGCCATGCTTTCCTCCATTTCTGCCTTAAACGGCGCTTTGTTCCTCTTTCAGTTGTTTCACGATCGCATCCGCTAATCCTGCTTCACATACGCCCAATGATGACCGAAAGTCTTTCCCGATTGCTCTTCCCAACGATTCCCTCGTCCCATAAAATGCAATTGGAACTTCATACCAGGAACATTTATCAGAAAACAACTTTCTGGTATTATCTGACGCATCCTCCGCTATGATTACCAGCATGGCGGAGCCTCTTCTAATTGCCTCCAGGGTCTGAAATTCACCGCTGACCAGATTGCGTCCCCTCATGGCCATTCCCAGAAGCGACAAAACCTTATTCTGCCTCAAGCTTGCTAAATTCCTCCTCCAAAGTATTGTATACCTCACTTGGAATACTCATTTTAAACGAACGCTCCAGGCCTTTGTTTTTCCTTGCTTTCTGCAGACATTCCCTGCTCTTACAAACATATGCGCCTCTTCCGTTCTTTTTGCCTGTTATATCCAGACATATCTCATCTTCAGCGGTTTTCAGGACACGCATCATGTCCCGTTTCCCCTTCATCTCACCGCAGCCCACACACTGCCTCAAAGGAATCTTTTTTGCCATTCTGTCATGTTCCCCTTATTTATCATACAAAATCCTCAGGGACCTTCCTTTCTTTGCCCGGTTCCATCTCCTCCCGGGGTTCCGCTTCCGTATATAGCTTTGAATCCCCGGCGCCCTCTCCCATATACTGATCCGAATCCACCGTGCCTTCTTCCATATACTGATCCGAATCCACCGCTTCTTCTATATATTCACCCGCTGCACCTGCTTCGTCATTCTCCGGATATTCGTACCCGCTGCTCTCATCTTCGGATCTTTCTGCCGGCTCATATTCATCATAGCCGCCCTCTTCATATTCTTCATAGTCCTCGTATTCTCCATCGTCCTCCTCTATGTAGTCCTCATAGCGGAAACCGGGAGCATCTTTGGCCTGTGTCTCTGATTTGATATCTATCTTATATCCCGTCAATCTGGCTGCAAGCCTTGCATTCTGTCCCTCCTTGCCGATGGCCAGTGAAAGCTGATAATCCGGAACCACCACCTTGGCCGTCTTTTCCTCCGGATCGGCAAATACGGCCACTATCTTTGCCGGCGAAAGTGCATTCTGTATCAGATTACCGGGATTTTCGTCCCAGTTTACGATATCGATCTTCTCTCCCCTCAACTCATCTACAATGGCATTGACTCTGGCGCCGTTCATCCCCACACAGGCTCCCACCGCATCCACATTGGGATTGTTGCTCCACACGGCAATCTTGGTACGGCTCCCCGCTTCTCTGGCAATGCTCTTGATCTCCACGGTGCCGTCCTTGATCTCGGTAACCTCGGACTCAAACAGCCGCTTTACCAGTTCCGGATGCGTACGGCTCACATTGATGCGGGGCCCCTTGGGAGTATTCTTCACTTCCAGTATATACACCTTGATGCGCTCCGTAGGCCGGAAAACCTCGCCTTTCACCTGTTCTCCCTCATTGAGCATGGCATCTGCTTTCCCCAGGTTAATGCTCACATTTCGGCCCAGGTAACGCTGCACCACACCTGTCACCACATCTCTTTCCTTTTCATAGTACTGGTTATAGATTACACTTCTCTCTTCTTCCCTGATCTTCTGAAGAATCACGTTTTTGGCATTCTGTGTGGCGATACGTCCAAACTCTTTGGACTTGATCTCCACATGGAGCATGTCGCCAGCCTTTGCTCTGGAGGAAAGCTCTCTTGCATCGTCCAGGGAAATCTGCAGACAGGGGTCTTCCACATCATCCTCAGAAGGCATAACCTCTTTCTCTGCATAAACCAGGAAATCACAGGTATCCCGATCAATCTCCACATGCACGTTATCCGCTTTGCCAAAATGATTCTTGCAGGCGGTCAGCAGTGAATTCTCAATTGCCTCAAATAAGGTTTCCTTGCTGATTTCCTTTTCCCTTTCCAAAATATCAAGCGCTTCCATTAACTCCTTATTCATCATTTCCTCCATTCCGGCTGTTCGCCAAATCCTCTGTCTCCAGGTACCGGGAACTCTCCGCACAGTTCCCCGGGCTTAAAAATCGATCGCCAGACGAATCACGGCTACGTCTGTACGCTTCAGTGTCACGATTGTATCTCCGTCCATTATCGCAATCCGTTCGGAATCAAAGTGGTCCAGTATCCCCTCAAGTTCCCTGCGGTTATCTACAGGTTTAAAAAGCTTAATCTCCACTTTCCGGCCAATCGCCGTCTGCAGGTGCTTATCCTTTTTCAAGGTACGTCCCAGACCGGGGCTGCTGACCTCCAGGATATATGCATCCGGAATAAAGTCCTCCCGGTCCAGTTCATCGGACAGTCGGCGGCTGACATTCTCACAATCCTGAATATTCACACCGTCCGGCCGGTCAATATATACACGGAGGTAGAAACTGCCTCCTTCTTTTACATACTCCACATCATACACAGACACACCGTTTGCCTCTGCAATGGATTCCAACAGTTTCTCTGTTCTGGTTTCGTATTCTTCTCTGCGGGACATTTCTGACCTCCAAAAAAACCTTCCAACATACAATTAAGAGTGGCCCGGAAGCCACTCTCACCTTTTCATCATCATCAACAATGTCCAGTATAGACCAGTATTTGGGAAATGTCAATACTTTTATACCTTTTTTTGCACTATTTATGCCTGTTTCCGGCTATTTTACAGCCTTCTTCTCTTCAGATCCCACGCTCCTTCCATTTTCCCCGCTTATAGAAGAAAAAGGTAATGACTGCACCCAGTACCCAGGAAATCAGCAATGAGAAAAATATACATTCCTGCCGCCCTTCTGGAAATTCGGATGATCTGGTCAGAAACGCGATTCCGTAGGCAACGGGCACACGGATCAAAATCGTCGTGGCAATGGATATCCACATGGGAGTCATCGTATCTCCGGCCCCCCGCATCACACCCGAAAGACTCTGGGTCACTGCCATGGCGATATAACCTACCGCCAGAATTCCCATCATCTCCCGACTCAAATCCACCAGTTCCGGCGTCTTCGTAAAGATCCCCATGAGAGATTTCCCGAATATCAGGATCAGCCCTGTGAGGACTGCCGATACCCCCATGGCAATAGCCGTTCCCTGTCTGGCCCCCTTTTCCACTCTGTCTTGCAGCTTCGCACCCACATTCTGGCCGGCATAGGTGGTCATGGCCGTCCCGAAGGAAAAATTCGGCATCATGGCAAACCCATCCACACGCATGACGATCACATTGGCGGCAATGAACATTTCTCCGAAACTGTTGGTAAGAGACTGTACCACAATCATAGCCATAGACAGAATCGCCTGGGTAATACCGGAGGGCAGGCCCAGCCGGATGATCTTCATCGTGTGCTTCTGCTGCAGCTTCAGATAGGAAGCTCTCAAATCAAAAAGTGCCGTCAGCCGCATCAGACGGATCAGACACAGCAGGGCCGAGATCGCCTGGGCGATGACAGTCGCCAGCGCCACACCGTTGACACCCATCCCCAGCTTCGCCACAAACAGCAGATCCAGCACAATATTCACCACCGTGGACACCAGCAGATAAACCAATGCGGACATAGAATCTCCCAGTCCCCGCAGAATCCCGCCTAAAATATTATAATACGCCAGCCCGGCAGAACCAATGAACAAAATCAGCAAGTAGGAATGACACCAGTCAATAATGGATTCCGGCGTATCCAGAATCTCCAGCAGCGGCCTGGCTACAAGAGAGGCCGCCACCATCACTGCCAGTGTGGCTATGGCTGTCAGTGTAATGCAGTTTCCTATGGTGGCAGACAGCTCTTCCCTCTCTTTCGCCCCAAAATACTGTGACACCATAATACCGGCTCCCACGCTGATCCCCACAAACAGAACAATCAGCAGATTCAGGATGGGTCCTGCACTGCCCACCGCCGCCAAGGCATTGTCTCCCACATAATTTCCCACCACCACACTGTCCACAGTGTTATAGAGCTGCTGTGCAATATTTCCCACCAGCATGGGTACCGTAAAAAAGACAATTTTCTGCCAGGGAGAACCTTCCGTCATATCCACCGGCTGAAAAAATTTCCGTATCATTTCCATACTCTATCTCCGTACCTTTCTGCTGTCCTGGAAGGTATCTGTATACGACACACCCCTTCAGGCGCCATTTCTCTTCACCGTTCCGACTTTTGACGCAAAACGTATGCCCATTATACACCAGTTTTCCGATTCTGTCATCCGATAAAATCATCCGAACAGAAATTTATGCGGGTCTGCGCATACAAAAGGGGGCAGCTTGAAACCACCCCCCTGAAACATATTATTCCGGAATAACCAGTACCCGACCTACACGGATCTTTGATGCATCCGAAAGCTTATCGGTATTTGCCTCATAAATCCTGTTCCATCTGCGCCCGTTTCCGTAAACCTTTGCCGCAATCTTCCACAGACTGTCTCCCGGCTGTACCGTATAAGTACCTCCTTTCAAAGCACCCTGTGTTTTCGTATCCCTGTTTCCGGCTGCGGTAACGGACCTGATCTTCAGTACCTGACCCGCGCGGAGCCTGTTGGGATCACGCAGAACATCTTTGTTATCCTCGTAAATCTTCCTCCACCGATTGCCGTTGCCATAGAATTTTACAGCTATCTTCCACAGGGTATCTCCTCTTACCACCGTGTAAGATGTCTCTGTAATATCTGCATCAGCATCCCGGGAACCCTTGGACGAGTCATCAGAACTGCTGTCGTCATTGTTATTATTGTTATTATTGTTATTATTGTTATTGCCTGAACCGTTGTTATTGTTGTCATTACCCGAACCGTTGTTATCCCCGTCAAAGCTGCCTTTACCGCCCAGAATGTAGTTCTGTGCAGCACGCTTCAGCGTTTTGGTGTCAGCGGTACGGAACTCAATACCGAGGGTATGGGTTCCCTCTGCCTTATTGCCTGACAGTGTCTGGGCAAAGATCGTAATCCTGGTACTGCCGGACTCGGAAGTATAATCCACGCCGTCGGTCAGCTTCTGTCCATCCAGCCACAGATCAACGAACTCTCCGTACACACCCTGAGATACCATCAGCTGGTCGCCCAGGCCGGCATTGTAATCGTATGTTACGCGTTCTGTCAGTTCGTAGCTTTCGTCAGTCTGGCCTTCCACGTTTTCATTGGTGTTTTCTTTTACGATCAGTGTGAATTCTCTTATGCTGCTGTCGAAACTGCTATAGCTGTTTCGCATTCTCACCGTGAAGGTAAATTCACCTACTTCCGTAGGCACACCATATAATTCGCCATTGGGCCTGATTATCATGCCTTCCGGCAGATTCCCTCTCCACAATTCATAAGTCACAGTATTCCAGCTGTATTTGTTGCTGTTCTGAATCATGGTGCCGTAAGGAACATACTTGACTGCTTCGGGAACCTCTTTGGTGGTAATAACAGGGTCACCTACGGTACCAGTAAGGGTCATTACCACCAAGGCGGCATCACCGGACTTGAGCGTCAGAGTGCCTGTGATATCCGTACCGGCTTCCACGCCTTCTTTCCCTTTCAGGCGAACCATGGCCAAATTGCCCAATTTATCAGATTCCCGGGAATCATCTGTTGTGGTAAATCCAGACAATTCATGATTTCCGGTCAATGTCCAGTAATCGTCCAGTTCCACAACGGACGAATCCAGCACCACAGACAGGTTCGCGATTGCTTCGCTTCCCATGTTTGCAAGCTTAATATCATGCTTATATTCATGCAGCGCATCCAGCATCACTTCTCTGGTGGTATAAGTGACACCGCCTTCGATTTTGGTTTTTGCATTGGTATCAATCAGGCTGTTGATAAAGAGCTGTCCGTTCGCTGCTGACCTGGAAATGATCTGAACCCAGTAATTCTTGGCATTCTCTCCGTTTTCAGCAGAAGCCGTAAACTGCACCGCCCCTTTGGAGAAATCATGAAAGCTCTTTCTGGGAATCTCCGGTGTACTGCTGCCCGCTGCATAAAGCTTTATACTATCGTTTGCATAAAAATCAAGTGCAAGATTACTGCGGTCCACATCATCATTCACAATGAATACGATATAGTTGTTTTCCGCATAGGAATCCTGGAGTTTAACCGATGACACATAAAAATCGTTCGGTGAATATGCTCCATAAAAAGACACACTGGTATTGCCGCTGGGCCTTCTGTCCTCATCGCTGAGTTCTGTCTTGATATGATACTTCAGAACCTGCTGCCCCTCTGTTCCGTCTCCGCCGATTATGACAGTAAAGTTGACTCCTGCCGAGTAATCTGCCAGGTAGCCGCCTCTGTCATCATAGCTGCCGGTCACAAACAGAGTATCCTTTATATCTGCCGCTCCTGCAGCCTGTGCCTCTGCAATGCTTGCATAATGCCCTACATATGCCGCAGTTATCACAGAATGATCCACTACCCCATCATTGTAATACGAAAAACCCTGACGATATTGTTCATTGACCGGAGTTCCTTTCTCCAGATAATATGTATAATACTCACATCCGTCAATGATTGAATGGGAAGAACTATAATAAGATACATATTCTCCATCGGCTTTTCTCAATGACCGTAGTTCAAGACCATGCTGTGTATTTCGGAAATAAAGTTCTACCGGCAGACATCCTGTAATCTTTCCCTCACTATCATAAGATACCAGGGTAACATAATGAGCCGTATAACGCTTTACAGGGTAACCTGCATTTACCTGGGACATATCTCCGGCAAAAATCTGACCGGTAATCTCTGCGGCACCCATAGCCGATTCAGCCGACTCGTGCCATCCTTCAAATACCCTGACAGAGGTAAATTTTGTCTGGGGATAAGCCTCCTTATTAATCCCCAGAGCCAGATAGCCTTCCCTGAATTCTCCGTTGACACTTGATATCTCAAAGCTTTCATATCCATACTGATATTTGGAATCCGGTGCATATGGATTCTCATTTCTGGACCAATAATCGTTATCCTTCACCTCAACCGCTGTCCGGGCACCGTTTTCATCCTGTACATAAAACACAGGCTTCAGCCAGTCGGCTGCAGGCGTCGTATTGGTATATACGATATAGCGAATATTATCTGCTGCCAGCTGGTCCGGCTCTCCCACAATCATCTCAAAACTGGTGGAATAACTCAAATTGATATAATCACCGGGCTGATTTATCTGATAATACCCCAGGTCATTATAATTGACAGTCCACATAATCCTGTCGGTCCCCTTCAGATCAACATTTCCCGCAAACACAGAGTCCACAGACACCATGGTCAATTCCAGCGGCGTATACCCCTGAAGGTCTATTGAATCCAGATACCGCCTCTCCAAGGGCAGCAGTGAAATCGGATCCGCTCCGCCGAATTCCTTCTCCTGAGGGTAGATCACTACAACATCCCCCGCAATGTTCAGACTTAACTGGGTCACTGCATTTCCGGTGAAGTTTGCTGCCACCCGGAACGTATGTCCGCCGAATTCTACCGTGGAATCAGGAGTCATAAACCATACATTCTGAGGTTCGCTGTCTTCAAAACCGGCAAACTGAACCTCGTAAGGGAAGAAAGGATCCTCTTCCGGAATCTGGATCGTATAGCTTCCGTCTTCCCCGAAAACACCCGTAAATCCTGCATATGCCTCATCTTCGGAAAGACTGGGATTAATAACCAGCTGATACTCGCCGCCGGTGCTGAATATCACCCCGCCAATTCCGAATTCCGGAGCCATCTCAGGTGTCACTTCTGCATCGGTTCCCTCTGCCGGGTCAAGGACACCTTCCCCATCTGCCCCCGACCCGGAAGCATCTTCATCCGCTTCTCCGGTAACGGAGTCCTCACCGCTTTCCTCTTCGGAATCCATGGCATCATCGCTATCTGAATCGTCCTCTTCACTGCTGCCATTGCTCTCATCCGGAGTCTCAACGGCATCGCTCCCGTCACTGCTCTCGGAGTCCTCTTCCTCTGAATCTTCATCTGAAGCATCCGTTTCTTCAGAATCTTCGGCCTCATCTGAGGATTCGCTGTCTACAGAGCCTTCGGATTCATCCGGGAATTCGCTCTCCTCGGAATCTCCCTCCGCATCAGAAGAGTCACTTCCCTCAGAACTTTCCCCGCCGCCGTCCACGGTATCCTCTCCGTCACTGTCTGAGACATCAGCATCTTCATCCGGAATCTGAACAGATTCCTTCTCCTCTTCTGCTGAGCTGTCGTTGCCGCTCTCCTGATCACCGATGATATCGTCGGAACTTTCATCTGTTCCGCCGTATTCGGCTTCACTGACCGGAGGCGTGTCCGGTCCTGCGGCTGTCACTGGCTGTGTCGGCAGAATCAACAGTGCTGCCAGCAGCGCAGCCAGGCCACGTTTGATAGATTTCATTTACCTGAAATCCTCCTTTCGTATTTTTGCCTGTGTAAGTCTCTCCGAAGGCTATCCCTCCCGGCGAAATATACACACGCTATTTCATTATAACATTATCGCAGGTAAATATAAAGTTTTTTTCATTTTTTATTCCTGTTTTTTAATCCGCGCCGGCTGTGAAACCACTGTGGCATTGTCCGGCACATCTGTGTTCACCACTGTTCCTGCTCCTATCTTTACATTATCCCCAATCCGGATATCACCCAGAAGAATCGCGCCTGCACCGATGAGACAATGCTTCCCGATCACCGGGGCTTTCCTGTCGACTTCCCCGATGGTCACATTCTGATAGATCCGGCACCCCTCTCCAATCACTGCAAACCGGGAGATAAAGATTCCGTGCAGACCATGAGGAAGACAGGGAATCTCCAGAAACACGGTGTCCGGACCAATATACCCTCCGTGCCGATGAGCGCTCCTGCTCATAAAAAAAGTCAGAATATCTCTCACAAACCTGTGTTTTGCCTTTTTCTGCAGATGATACAGCCGCCAGAAACAGCGCAGATTGTCTCCTCTTGAATAATCGATCACATTTCTTCTGATGCTCATGATGTCCTCTCCTGTATATTTATGCATCACAATTTGTGGGAAATTGGGCCCGAATGAAGAAGATATCTTGGGCCGCATTGAATGTATGAGGGCCGCATATACCCCCGGATGCAGGGCCGCGGTGAATCGCGGCAGTTGGCAGAAATGAATTTTCAAATTACGTTCTAAGGCTCGCTCACCTCATCCATGCCGCTTTAACTTCCACAGCGCCTTATCACGGACTTCGATTATCTGCTTCTTATAATGATATCGCGCCTGCTGAAACACAAAGTCCTCACACATTTCTCCCCTGCCCGCAATGGCTTTAACGATTCGCTCCTTGTCGTATTCCGATGTATTTATCCCGAAGATAACGCCTTTCAAGGCTGCAGCGTCATATTTTAAGATCCTTGTCTCCGGCTTTGAATACTCATAAAACATATTATCAATCACTATTCTGTATTCTTCTTCATGAGCCCATGCCGTCAGTTTCCTATAATTTTTAGCCTCAAAGATTTTCCAATACTGCTCTCTCCACACATCTGTTTCCATCGAGTATACCTTACAACAGCTGCTGATTCCGCCGGTACCCGTCAGCCATCTTTTAATCTGCGGCATTGTAAACCGTCCAAGAGATTCAAAAAAATTTCTCTCCAGCGGTTCTCCGCCATATGTGACCTTTTTCACTTTATGCTGTGTAAGAGAAGATGCTTTACCAATCCGAATTGCCTGCTCTTCCCCCATGTCATACACAAGACATACGCCTCTATGGTTGTCTGCATAATTTCCCCACATGGCAGAATTATCATTTCGGGCAGAAAAACAGACCACAAAGCTCTCAGGATATGTCATCCGGATCAGCTGTTCCATATAATTTCTCGGAAAATCAACCATGACAGACAACCAGTTTCTGCGCTGTCTGGATTCCGCCTTTCCTTCCGTAAATTTACTGTCCTTTTTATCCCCATGATGATACAGAAAATCTTCATCCTCCAGACCAGCCTTGATATAAAGCTGCTCTGTCAGATCTTCCCAGATCTCCTCCATGCTCTTCATGGACACCTGTCTGTATTCATCGCTCCACTCTCCGGATTTTATAGCTTCTTCTGCCTGTTTATACGGATATGCCGGTACTCTGGCCCGACCGGCACTCAAATGTTTCAGAATCGGTTGGGCCTCCTCCTCTGGTACCAGCCCAGCCTTCAGGTTTCTCTGCACACATGCTTCCATTGCCTTGTTATGTATCAGACGGAGAAGCATCTGTAATTCTTCCCGTTCCGCTTTCAGACCGTTATCTCCGTAAATGGAACACAGTCTCTGTATTTCCTCGTCCGCCAAAAAGCTATCACCCAGTTTCTTGAGAACACCGCCTAACGGAACATCATCAAATCTCCCCATATCCGTCAAGAGAGTATTGTGCTGCAGCATATCTATATCTGCTCTCAACAGGTAAAATTCTATGGCCTGATACACGCTGCATACATAATTCCGGAATAAGCCTTCCCATGCCGCCCTGTCCCCCTGCCAGTAAATGTTCAGATAACCTTCCATGGGATCGTTCAATTCCTCACGGGATGCAAAGCGGAATGTGCTGTTTTCCACTTCCGGCAGAGCACTTTCTATCGATCTGTAGTGATATAATATCATCTGTGGTTCTCCTCATCGTGATTCTCCTCACAGGAAATCATATCAGTCCGGGCGGCATATCCTCTCCTTATCGAATTTTTCGGGATATTGATTGCCTGATTGACTGATTATCTTTCAGTCTCATTCAAAACCCCCTCAATCAGTTTCGCCGCCTCGGCCACATCCTCCTCATCCGGAATCATGACATAAGCTTTTGAGCCCGGCACAGAGTATGTTTTTTCGGAACCGCCGCTGCCTGTTACAGAATAGGTATCCACTGTCCACTCCGTCTTATCCAGCAGCTGGTTTCCAACCATATCCGCGATCAGCTCCAGAGGAACATTTGTCCGGAACATATCCGTTAATTCCTCCATGATTTCCGAGTAATTCAGCAGAAACTCCACAGAGCAGACCTTATCCACCATTGCCTGAATCAGTGCCATCTGGTTCCGCCCCCTTTGATTGTCCCCAGACGCAAATGCATGACGCTCGCGGACAAAAGCCAGCGCTTCCAGCCCTGTCAGGTGATTATAGCCCTCTGTATAGTGCTTAATCGGTTCCACTGTAAAATCATATTCCGAGTATACATCCACGCCCCCCAACGTATCGATAATGGATTCAAATCCGGAGAAGTTCATCCTTATATAATAGTCGATCTCAATGCCGTATAAAATTTCCAGGGTACCCACCGAATTCTCAACCCCGTATATTCCCGCATGAGTCAGCTTATCCTTCATCCCGTCGCTGACCGGCATCTCCACATAATAGTCCCTGGGCGTATTGATTAACTGGATATGCCTGGTGTCCGGATTCACTGCCGCAATGATATTCACATCGCTCCGACTTTGGGTGTCCACCCATCCCCAGACATCAATGCCGCTGAAGTACAGAACAAAGCTCTCAAGTTGGGCAGATTCTTCCTCTTCCGACGCAGAAGTTTCCTCCTCTTTGATTTCTTCCGTGCCTCCTGCTTCCCCCTCATTTCCCGACGCCCCCTCAGTACCGGATGCTTCTTCCCCATTTCCCGTTCTCTCCTCCGGGGCGCTGTCTGACATATCCTCTCCCGTTATTTCCGCTGCCGTCGGTGCGGAGATTTCCTGGGCCGGCTCCCCGGGCTTCAGGCTGCATCCGCTCAGCAGGCACGCCGGCAGCACCAGGCTTCCTCCAATTCCCCATAATATGCCTCTCTTTATAAACAAATTTGTTCTTCTCATTCTTTCTCCTTAGGGGGACACTTACTTTTCCTTATATTCTAATTCTAATTCACATGAATTTCAAGATTAAATTTTTTCTCTATTGCCTTGAGATACCT
>CAJTXE010000040.1 GCA_910580225.1 uncultured Acetatifactor sp. | reverse complement strand
GGAATCAAAATTTATCAAGCGGCGTACAAATGTACCCGTCAAAGCACCGTTTTTTCTTTGACGGGGTATCCCGGTTTCACTGAATATTTATTTCAAATTTTATTTTATTATATCAGGCGTTTTTCAGTACACGTTCATCGAAGATTCATTTTTATCTCGATTTTCTTAAGATTATATAAAAAAAGCCAGAAACAACATTGTAAATTGCTTGTTTCTGGCTTTTCTCTATTTTTCTTTTTTTAATTGATATCCATATCCACGAACATTCTGAATGACATCGCGTCCCGGTTTTTTTCTTATGGAGTATACGCTGCTTTCAATGCCATGATAATCACCCATGACGTCTTCTCCGGTAATCGCCTTGTAAATTTGTCTGGTAGTCAGCACCTGGTCATGATAGTAGGCAAGTGTGTATAAAACATCAAATTCCCTTGTAGTTAATTCTATTTCTTTTCCTTTTAAAAAAACCTTTCGTTGTTTTGTCTGTATCTCCACATCGCCAAACCTTATCTCTTTACCATCAGCAATAGAAATGCTCTCAATTTCCTGATCCTCTGCTAATACTGCTTTAATTTTTTCTACAACCTGTTCTTCTGGGTCAGAAAAAGTTACAATTATCATTTTCCCAAACTACCACCTTCTCTCCAAGAAGCCTGACAATCTTTCTAAATCATTTGACCCCTATGCTGCCAAGCCATTCCTCCATAGTATCTCTGGAAGTTCCGGCCTCAAACCGCTTTCCCTCTACCCATTCCACGGAATCCGGGCACAGTGTATGAAGGTTCACAGCGCTGGAACCAATCCCACTGCTATGAGAGGTACAGAACGGAACAATGGTCTTTTCAGAAAAATCGTAGCTTTCCAAAAACGTACTGATAATCCTGGGAGCCTGCCCGTGCCATATAGGATAATAAAATGTAGCCTACCTCTGGAACCTTCTGAAAAGACTGGCTTTAACGCTATGCAAAAATGTGTTTTGTGTTCTTTTTACCTGATTTCTGATAGCGCCGTCACCAGTTTCCTGATATTTCATTCTACTATCCGCCATATCTTTTTTCAAATACCTGCACTGCATGGATAGCATATGCCTATGGAGCATATCCGCAGTCATCCCTCTTCTTCCTTATATAATGTTATAAAAACTCCCGCCAAAACGGAAGTCTCAAAAGTTTTCAAGTATGAACCAAAAGGTAATAACTACAAAAAGCCAGCAAACTCTTGCTTGCTAGCCTTATGTACATCTTTGTATCATAAACATCTGTTTAAATTATGCTTTCTCCATTTTTTCACATATTTCCTCTCGCAAACAGAATTCATCATTAATTTTTGTAATGACAAGAACCATAATTTTTAACAGCCTAATATAATCTACAAGCTGTATCTTTTCGTTTTCTGGATAAGTGCTATGTGCATATTTGTTACGCAAATCAAGACCATTACTATAAGAGGATTTATTCAATTCATAATTTAAATAATCCTGCTCCGGTTTGGAAAATAGACTATTTTCTAATCTCAAATCACCATTCATAATCCATTCATCAATTATTTTCTTCAATTCATCATCATAATATTGAGGACAAATCACATCATGATCATACAAATCTTTCAGAATAAAAACTTTAGGACCATTTAATTCCAAATATCCATCTGATTTCTCTATAACTATATCTTTTTTAATAAGCCAACGAATGTTTTCTTTTTGATATTCAAAAAAATCAGAAAGCAATATATCCTCTTGGATAAGCAAATCGCAAAAACAAGTATACCTACTTTTAGTTTTCTCTATATAACATAAATGGCTCTGATCAGAAAATAGCATAAACTGCTCATTTTGAATATCATTACTATTTTCATATGCATATTTATTCTTTACAAAGCCAGATAAATTTGAAAACACAATGTGCTCTGAGGACATCTCAAATAATTCCCGATCTATTTCTCCATCTTGCACATACATACGAAACTGTTTAAGCACTCCATCCATTTCTGAAGCTATGGTTCTACATTTTTCTACCAGTGTTGTTCCTTCTGACGGAGGATTAAATCGGAAACCATTTACACCAAATTCTTGTGGAAGATACTCTTCAAAAAACCATTTAAAAACATCCTCTAATCGTATATCTCTACTTTTTAAGATGTCATAGCATCCTCTTACTTGCATCGTTGACAGATTATCTACTACATCAAAGTTATTCCCCTTGATGTAATCTTTGACTCCTCTTACAAAAAGCGTTCTTTCAAATACTCCTAATTGAGATTTTACTGAAACCAAACTACTTCTCCAGCAATCATCAAATTGTTCAAAAACATACCGAAAATTATTTAAAATCGTTGGATAATCCAAATTCTCCAACAACCACTTCACATCATAAGTAATTTTATAATCATTATTTTCCAATCTTTTTACACTCTTTATTTCAGATACATCTGCAAATTCCACACCAATTCCATATCCTACATGTACACCTGTAAAAGGATGTTTCTCCCAATACGAATCACATGCCCTTTTAGCACATAACCTAAGTTTGTCACTTATTGGACATTCTTTTGAACTTTGGGTACGTGCTAATAGCTGCAAATGATTTAAGTTTGCTGTATCTGAATTAATGTAATTCTGTAAAATTCCTTCATATTCTGTTGGATTTAATTCCTTCGGAAAATGATAAGGACTCTCCTTATCATGTCTTTCCAAAAATTTACTTATAACCAAACGAGGCGTTTGCTCAGAAATACGCAAAACATCTGCTAGTTCTTTGCCATAATATTTTACCAATTCTTCTTGTTGTAACAATATCCAAAGCGTAGTTTTTGGATCATTTATATATGCTGCAAACATTTCTCCGGATACTTTTTTATAAATCCTAAATTTAACGAACAACACCCAGTAATCTTCAACATATCCAATAGAAACCGAACGAGTAATTAATTGAAAATTTTCATCATTAATTTTTCCAAAGAATTTCCCTAAAACTTTTGTAAGCGGAATACTTAATTTTTTATAATGATCAATTATATCTTCATCCCACTCTCGAAGATATGCGCCACTATTAATTAGCTGCTGAACATTATAGAGTTCAATCACCTTGTTGATATCTACATAATCTTCGTTCTCATTAAAAGATTCAAGAATTTTAGCTGCTTTTTCCAAATTTTCTCCCGTACTCCAATCTTGCATACTATAAAACTTGACTCCATCATATTCTGGACGCATTGTTGTTACCCCCATATTAATTTCTAGAAAATAATCAATATATCATCGTATGTCTTAATTTCGCCACAACTTCACCTGCAAAATATACGCCTTATTCACAACCCTTCGCTACTGTATTAATTATACCATTACTCATAAAAAATTGCACTTAATCTTGAAATAAAGTCGTATTGATAACAGAAATTCATCAATGCGATTTTATAAGAGCCAGCAGAATTTCGCCCACTGGCTCTATGTACACTTTCATATTACAGATTTTTCCAAACTTTCTTATCTTGCTTCCCCATCCCCTTCCGCAGCTTCTGGTTCTCCTTCTGCAGCTTTTCATTCTCCTGCTTCAGTTCCCTGATCTGCTGTTCCAGCAGCTCAATCCTGCCGCCCATCGCTTTATCGAGGATATTTCGGCGTGGGTCGATGGTTCCGGCCTGTTGTTCCAGCGCCTGGTTGATCTCTGTCCTCACAATCGGATTCTTATAAAAGAAGCCTCTGGAAAGTCCGGTCATCTTCATCAGCTGCGGGATCGTTATCCTGTCCCCTTCTTCCAACATCTTCCGGATCGCCAGCTTTGCCGCAGCGATCTTTTCATCGCTTTTCTCCCGGTTCAGTTCGATCATCTTATCGTATTTGTTCATAGTCTTCACCCCACCCTTCCAGGTTTGCAAGCAGGATCCTGGTCTGTGCTTCCCTGGCTCTGCGCGTTTCATCCACCAGGATTTGGTTGCTCATCTTCCGGTAATGCATCACTGCGTTGACACCCTTATGCCCAAGCAGTTTGGCGATGGTCCAGTCATCCAGATGCAGCTCTGTCAGCTTCACACCATAGGACCGGCGGAACATGTGCGTGCCGAACCGGAAGTGCTTCCCCTCGTCATCCCGCAGGTCCTCTTTCTGTATCAGGCTAAGGACCTTATGTTTAATGGTACTGTATTGCAGAGGCCGTCTGGTGTCCCTCGCATCTACAAAAATGTAGACCGTTTCTCCATACCGTTCCTCCGTATACTGGATTGCCTTCCGGATCAGCGCCGCCAGCTCTGCACTGACCGGCTTCTCGAAGGTCTTTGTCTTAACCTGCCGGATCCTTATCATATCCACACCATTCAGTTGGAACAGGCAGTCTCTCTGCAGGGTGAGAGTGTCTGAGATCCTGGTTCCCAGCATCTGATGGATGACCATGCACCTGGTGATCTGCTCATCCAGTTTTGTGATATGTGCGTTCAGTCGCTTCAGTTCGCCGTCTGAATACGCTCTGAACTCCGGCTCCAGCTCTGGCGGGATATCCGTATTCAGAAACAGCTTTTCCAGCTGAGGATACCTGCAAAGTTTTCCGACAGTCTCCAGTATGGACCTCAGCTTTAAAATATCATCGCTGTTCCCTCTTCCGGAACTCCCATTGGTTGCCTTAAAGATCAGATATCCTTCCAGCAGTTCCCTGTCAATCTCTGAGCAGGATTGTATCCGGATCTGTTTCTCCTTCAGATATCTGGAAAACTGCCGCAGGGAGGTAAGTTCCCTTTTCACCGTTCCAAGCTTCTCATATTTCAGGTGCTGGTAGATTGCCAGCTTCACTTCTTCTCTGATCTTTTCCTGCAGGATCCCAGTAAAATTCAAAGTATCCGTTTTGTAGATGGGATTCTGTTCAATTGGGATATCCAGCTTTTCCAGTTCCCATATATCCTTCTCTCTTTCCGCCCTCTCATCTGCTGGCTTCAGGAACCGATATACCCGCCGAAAATAACCGAGCAGTCTCGCTTCAGCTATACTTATCTTCCCATAGACATTCTTTTCTTCTCTGGTCAATAGGATACCGTTCTGCAACATCCATGCTTTCAGCAACTGGATCCACTTCTCCTCTTCCCAGTCCAGCAGGCTTTCTGGAAGTGATCTGCGTGTTTGAAGTGCCTTACAAAACTGTCGGAAATAAATGCTGTCACGTCCAATGGTATTCAGGGACACCTGTGTTCCCCTGTAGCAGATATAGCGGCGGAACTCCTCCTTCAAGGTTTCTTTCGGAAGACAAGATAAATCAAAATAACCATTTTTCCCGACCTTATGTTGTATTACTTCTTCTGCTTTTCCAAAGCATTCCAGTTCCCGGTAATAGAATCTATCTTCCATTTCTCTCTCCTCTCTTTTCCAGATGAACCGCAAGGCGGTTGCCCGGTTCTTCAAAGAATTCATCATTCGCCTTTGCGATCCGCCTGGGTCCATAATCCAGGTACTGCTCCGTCATCTCCTCATAGTTATGTCCCAGGTAATCCCGGACGCTCTGCAGGGAAGCGCCGTTATCGTAGAAGAAGGTGGCCACTGTATGGCGGTAGTCATGGGATTTAAATAAATACTCACCTTCTTCGATCTCATTCTCCCGGCAGAACTTTTTCATCTGGTACTGCAGGGTGGCGCTTCGATACGGGCCTCCGTTTTTATTGGTAAACAGATAATCATCCGGGCCGATCTGCCTCCTCCTGATATATACCTGCATGATCCGGTATAGTCCGTCTGCTATGGGAATCCGTTTATATTTCTTCATCTTAATCTGATAGACCTGGATCCATGCGTCCTGTCCCTGCCGATAATAAGCGTTTCCTTTCAGGGTACATACCTCGCTGATCCGAAGCCCCAGGCACCAGAGATGCAGATACATGCACCGCTGGTCTTCTGGCAGGAGATGGAGCTTTGACAGCATCTCCATGCATACTTCCGGAGAAACACTCCGGTCATGGTGTTTTGGTATCACCTTTTTCTGATGGTACTCCGGATGGAACGGCACCCGATCTAAGTATCCCCGCACCACCAGAAACCGAAAAAAATGATGTATCCCTGCCAGATATTCGTTGAATGTCTTTGCTATGATGCCCCTTTCCTGCAGCTGATCCAGGTATGTATCGATCCTGTTTTCGGGGCATTCGCATACGCTTATGTCCTCTTTGCCAAGCCAGACCAGAAAATTCCTTATCCCTTCATACTTTGTCACCAGGGTACTGACTGCCTGGCCGGTAATCCCAAGCTGGTATTTCATATATTCCTGTGCATACCTTCGATTATCCGGCCTCACGATTTCCAGAAAGGAGATGCTTGCGAAGGAGCTGCTTGGGTTCACCCGGTTCTTTGGCAGGTGCAGTCGTTCCAGATACCAGATATTCGCATCCCAGTGGATCTCTTCGTTCTGTAAAAATACGGTCTTTCTGCAGAAGTTCAGGATTGGCAGCATCTGCTGTTTCCTGCTTTCACTGTTGGTCCGCCCTTCCCGTTCCAGCCAGGTCTCAAATTCCTTTATCTGCGCCATCTCCAGCTTTTCAATATCCGCAATTCCTTTTTCTGTGCAGAAATCGTAGAGAAACTGGAGCCCTGAAAGTCTCTGCTCCCTTCGCCGTGGTTCCTTAAAGCGTTCTATGACAGCGTTCAGCGTTATAAATATCTGATGTTTTAAGGTCTGGCTGCAGGTTCTGGTAAAGTCCCATACCATGTTTGGCCTGTTCCAGACGGAGTCGAACTCCGCCACAATGGCCGGATCCGGATGGTAGGGAAGGAACAGGATCCTGTCCTCCAACTGCCATCTGCACTGCTGTCTGCCTGCAAGGGTCTGCATCTGCTCCCGGATGGAATGCTGCTTTACCCTGTCATATGCTTTCAGATACCGTTCCGGCTTTTGGATATGCTGATCCAGATACTCCTTATATGCCTGCCGCAGTGGGTAGTCCATCTCCGTGATGCTTCTGATGCCCGTCTCCAGAAGGAATGCTTTCAGCTTGTTTCTTTCAACACGCCCTGTCTCTGTGCAGACATCCAGTTCCTCACAGACCCTGGACGGAAGCTCCGGCTGTCTGCTTTCCTGTGGAAAATTCTGCAGTTCTGTCTGCCGTATTGCATATGCGGGCATTTCCTCTCACCTCTTTCTATAGCAGTTCCTTCACCCCGTACAGTGCTGAATATTTTGCGTAGAATTCCTGGCTGGCCTCGATCAGTTCATCATCCACAATGTTCAGATACCTGATTGTCGTGTTGATGTGCTTATGCCCAAGAGCCTGCTGGATCATCTCCAGCCGCCATCCGGCTTTCCGCCGCATGTTGGCAAAATACCGGCGGAGCATATGCGGTGTCAGGTCGATACCGGTCTTTTTCTCCATCCGCTTCAGCATGTCGTAGACACTGTCTGCTTTCAGGGGCTGTCCTGCTGTTTTCCCTGTGATGTTGATAAACAGGTATGACTGGCACTGCAGCAGTTCCCGGTATTCTGCCAGATAGTACATCAGGAATTCATAAGTATCCTGGCTGATCTTGGCTTTCCGGTATTCCGCATTCTTGGCCCTGGCATCGTTGTCATTGTCCTCCCGGAAATAAACGCCGACCATATGGTGGGTATAATCAATGTCATGGGTATACCGTACTCCCAGGAGTTCCCCGATCCGGAAGCCTGTTTCCGCTAATAACAGCAGGAGAAGCTGGTCCCGGCAGTTGGTGCATGTCTTAAGGAGCGTGATGATCTCTTCCTGTTCTGCCGGTCTGACATCCCTTTCTTCTGCTTTCAGGTATCCTTTAAAAGACTGATAGCGCAGCTTTTTCTGCACACCTACGGCATTGACCGCCATATGGTAGCTGTAGGACAGCACCTTCAGGCTCCCGATCCGGATGTCCTGGGCCTCGGCAAAAAGATAGAACCTGAACACATCCTCCAGGTATGCGTTACAGGTTCCATTGTTGATCGTCCTTATTTTGTTTTCCTGTGTGTGGTTCCCGGCCTTCAGCCAGTGGAGGAACCCCACAAAGTGGTCACTCTGTTTCTCAAAGTCCAGTCCGCAGACCTGCGGGATATCCAGGGAAAGCTCTTCTAAATATTCCAGGTAGTAGCAGATGGAGAATGCGGACCGCTTCACTGTATTTGGGGAACGGTTCGACTTTGTCTTATGTTTCAGATATTTGGACGGGAGCAGGACGATCTCCAGCGTCTCACAGTCCCGGATAAAATGGTATTTTACGTTCTCATCGACTATGGTCTCTACGGCATATCTCCTCATCGCTTCTCCCTCCTTTCTTCACGTCATACACAGTATACCGTGTTGCCGCAATGATAGCCATACGCAAACCCAACAAATATGGATGCCCAACCCTAAGCATAACCAACAAGAGATATTTTCAGCACAGGCTCGGCCCTGTCCGGGGAATCTGGTCACTGGAAAACAGGTCTGTCAAAAATTTGATGCCCCCTAACTGACAGGCATACTGGAACCCCTCATTAAAATTTTTAAATGCATGCTCTGCTTTTTTCTCAAAACAGGCTTCCCCGATGTGGGGCAAAGCACCCTCGTAAGTCCCCACGGTCAGATGCCCTGTTTCTGTGAGCCTGATATAAACACCGGACTCCCCGCCTGTATAATACAACGCGCCCCGGCCATTCAGATGGGTCACCGTGTCCTCTCTCCAGTGGTACCGGCTGCTTCTGGTCACTGCCTGCCAATATTCAAATTCCTGCTGAGTCATTGCTCCCCTCTTTCTTCTTTCTGTTTTTCTTCATGGATACCATTCTGCGACAGGATCTCTCCTAAGCCGAAGCTAAATGCTACTGCCTGATCCACATACTGCATGGCCGCCGCATTCAGGTGTCCTGCCAATTCTTTGCGACAGCGACTGTCAACCGAACATACCTGAGCCGTCATCAGGACTGCTACATCCTGTTCCCGGAGCAAACGGCTGACAGCCAGACTTCCCGAAGGCAAAAGCTGCCCGCCTTTAAAAGAAGCTAGGATTTCTTCCGCCTGTTCAGACAGGCTGATGTGGTCTTCCGGGCTATTTTGTATGATTACAATAGTCGGAATCCTGGTAGGTTCACCGTCAGTGACCGGTATCAGTTCCCCATAATAGATTTGTTCTTTCTCCATACCAACCCCTTCTCCAGGCAATGCCTGATCGATTCATTCCAACCTTTTCTGATATAGCTGCCATCAAAGGCTTTGTGCCTGCCGTTCTGGCTTTGAAAAAACCATATCTTCCAGCTTGTCCAGCCATTCCATATCCATCTCTTCTGCCGTGCAGCTGATCCTATCGATGCGGTATCCTTTCCCTTCCAGCTTATCTCGGATGTCCTCCACACAGGATTTGGAAAAGCTTTCCGCTTCTGCCCCGTTCTCATCATTACAGTTGAAGTCATAGGTCAAAAGCACTTTATAATTGGACAGAAAACGAAAGGTCAGATCCCCGTCAATGTACCCGCACAGGGGCGGATCCTCTTCTATCACCGACTTGATATCCTCAATGATATACGGCTTTGCATCTTCGTACATCAGATCATTAAATTCGCTGATATTGAAATTTGTATTCAGCAGTATCCTTGTTTTTACGATATAATCCATCCATACACCTCATAATCTGACTGCCGGCTACCTGGCAGAGAGCCGTCCCTCCAAAGGAGAGCATACTTCAATCCCGCATCTTGCCATCTGGAACAGGAATTCCCTGCACAGCTTCCCATCGCGGAAGATCCTGGTGGAATCCAGAACCAGCAGCACTTCGATCCCCCTGCTGTCCTTTGCCTCCAGGAACAGGTTCAGTCCCGGTCTGCCCAATCCCGGTCTGCCTCCCGTGTCACTGGAACTGCCTGCAATCTCTGTCTGAAGCTGCTCTCCATAAGTATTCAGCTGTTCATACTGCTTTTTTAAGGCACCATGGCTGTCCTCCGGCGCATCGATATGTGTGTAGATCCATGCTTTTTTCTTTCTGTTTTCCATCTCTCATCCTCCTCTTCTGGTCCGTTCCCTCATTCCTATCCGTCCCGGATTCTGACTGTCCGCCTTCTCCTCCCCCTGGAGACGCTTCATCCCCAGACTGACAGTCAGCCCCCGGTCCACTGCCTGCATGGTCTCTTTGTCCAGACAGCCTATGTAATCCCGCAGCCGTTTCCGGTCCAGTGTCCGGATCTGCTCCAGCAGAATCATGGAATCCTGATGCAGCCCGTAAAACTGCCCGCCTATCCGGATGTGGGTTGGGAGCTGGTGCTTCCCGTCCCGGCTGGTGATCGCTGCCGCAATGGTGGTCGGGCTGAACTGATTCCCTGTATTATTCTGCAGGATCAGTACAGGACGGATGCCTCCCTGCTCACTGCCCATTACAGGCCTTAAATCGGCATAGTAGATATCTCCCCGCCGTATCCTTTTCCCTGCCATCTTCTTTTCCTCCATTGTAGAAGACAGAAACAACGATATTCCTGTCCTCCCCTTTTAAACAGCGGCGGCCTCAAATACAGACCGCCGCCCAGTTATTTCAACATAGAAGCGCACGGATGTGCGCGTAGGTCATCAGTCTGACAACTGATGACATGTCCTCACATGAAAAATCGTGCTTGTTTTTCATTTTAAGTTTCATCTGCTCCTATTCGACACTACTTCCCGGAGCCTGGGCAGTCAGCTACAACCGGTTTTGGCGAACCGTCATGGGACTCTAACCCCGGCCAGGATCTCTGGCCGCCGCCCTCATTGCGGTTCCCTCTGTTTCGAGGGGCTGTGACTGGACGGAAGTATCATTATAGGCTGTACAGATCATTGCGGAATGCTCCGGCCATGGAACATTTTCAGAACAGACATTTCCCGCTCTTCACCTTTGATGTTATCTTGTTGACAGACACTCTGACTATCTGCAGGTGGTCCTGGCGTGTCCTCCTTCGCCGCTTTGCGCTTTCACGCTGTACAGCTAATGTATTATAACTGCTGGATATGACCGTCTGGAACGGTATTTTTCAAAGAACAGAGAAAGGAAAATCTATCCCCTCACTTATTTCCACGTTGAGAACAATTTCTGCACACCCTAAATTTAAAATTTTTTCAAAATATTTTTTAATTTATGAAGAATACGCTTTTTCTGCTTATGGACCGCATTACGATAAATCCCCATAGCCTCCGCAACCTCACGCTCTGTGCGCTCTTCAAAAAACAAAAGGCGGATCAGTTTTTCTTCCTCCTCAGAAAGAAATGAAAGCGCTTTATGTAACATTTCACACTGAATTTTTTGAATTACCTGATCTTCCACCTTTTCTCCATCATCCAGGAACTGTATGTCCAGTTCTATGAGCCGTTCATAGGAATCTTCCCGGCTTGGTATAGTCTTGATCTGCTGTGCATTCTGGTCAATGATGGTCTGCTCTGCCTTTAAGTCATACTCCTGGTACTGCATTTTTCTCTCTGTTTCTCTTAATACTTCAATCACTTCTTCGCTGGCCTCCGGGTACATTTTCCGAAAATCCGGCAGTCTGCCTGGCTTTGCCATAGGCTTGTCCTCCATTTTCTTTAAATTTCAAAAATGAAAAACAAGCCGGGCGGGGAACGGCACCTTGCTGGCCGCTGTTTCACCATGTAAATAATTGCTGCAGGTCTTACAGCATCCGAAGAAAAATACCAGATGCACAAGCAGCTAAAAGCCCCTTCTTGTATATCTGGTATTTGTTCCTGTATATCCTGCTCTATTAGTTCACCATACAGCGTAAAAAAAGCCTGTACATGGCTGATAGTTTTTTTAACCAGCCACCACAGGCAAAGACACGAAAGTTCACTTGCTGTTTGGACAAAATAACAGCATTGTTATATTCTATTTGCAAATATAAAATCCCCCTGGCTCTAAAACAGGGCCAGAAGGGAATCAAAATTTATCAAGCGGCGTACAAATGTACCCGTCAAAGCACCGTTTTTTTCTTTGACGGGGTATCCCGGTTTCACTGATATTTATTTCAAATTTTATTTTATTATATCAGGCGTTTTTCAGTACATGTTCATCGAAGATTCATTTTTATCTCGATTTTCTTAAGATTATATGAAAAAAGCCAGAAACAACTTCATAAAAACCCATTTGTTTCCGGCCATCTTCTATTTCTCTTTTTTAAATTGATATCCGTATCCCCGGATATTTTGGATAACATTGCGCCCAAGTTTTTTTCTAATGGAGTATACACTGCTTTCAATGCCATGATAATCGCCCATGACATCTTCTCCGGTAATCGCCTTATAAATCTGTCTGGTAGTCAGCACCTGGTCATGGTAGTAGGCAAGTGTGTATAAAACATCAAATTCTCTTGTAGTTAATTCTATTTCTTTTCCTTTTAGATTAACTCGCCTTTGTTTTGCCCGTATCTCCAAATCACCAAATACCATTTCTTTTCCTTCAGCTATTGGGATACACTCTATTTCCTGATCTTCTGCCAGCACTGCTTTTATTTTTTCAACAACCTGTTCCTCCGGGTCAGAAAAGGTTACGATTATCATTTTCCCAAACTACCACCTTCTCTCTTTGGCAAAATTACGGAAATTTACCGAATGCCATGCATATCAGCAGTTAGCAAGTACCCATTCCTCATAGTCACGGATTCCTTCTGCAAGACGTTTCAATCCATCTTCCAGCCGACTCCGGGGGCATGCAATATTCATTCTGATAAAAGAATTTCCGTTTTCCCCATACTGTCGTCCTTCTGACAGATACAATCCTGTATGTTCCCGCAGATATCGTGTGAATTCCGTTGCACACCCCTGCATTTTCTGGCAGTCCAGCCACATGAGATAGGTCGCCTGCGAGGAAACCGGCTTGATCTGAGGTGCCTCTTTCTTCAGATAATCCTCCACAAAATTTTTATTTTCCTGCATATATTCTCTCAAAGCATCCAGCCATGCCTCCCCCTTCGTAAAAGCCGCCACCGCCGCTTCTACTGCAAAGGAATTCGGCTCTGCCACCTCATCCGTATTCAGCCCCCGCCATGCCTTATGCCGCAAATTTGGATCAGGAACGACCACCGCTGCTGTCTGCAGTCCTGCCAGATTAAAGGCTTTTGTGGGTGCTATACAGGTAATGCTGCACTTTCTGCAGTTTTCCGAAACAGAAGCAAAAGGGGTATATTCCTGGCCGGGACTGGTCAGGTCACAATGAATTTCATCCGAAATCACAATTACATGGTGTTTCCTGCACAAATCACCAACCCGCCCCAGTTCCTCTCGGTTCCAGATTCTTCCTACCGGATTGTGAGGATTACACAAAATCATCAAGGTAGTCTGCGGATTGGAAAGTTTTTGTTCCAGAGCCTCAAAATCCATATGATAAGTATTTCCGTCATATTGCAGCGGACTTTCTACAATATTTCTTCCGTTATTCACAATGGAATTGAAGAAAATATTGTAAACCGGTGTCTGTACCAGCACATTTTCTCCTGCTGTGGTCAACTTGCGTACCATACTGGAAATGGCCGGAACCACTCCTGTACAGAAAACAAGCCACTCTTTTTCCATGGAAAAACCATGCCGCCGCTGCCACCAATCCATATAAGCCTGATACCATTCTTCCGGCACAATGGAATAGCCAAATACACCATGAGCAGCTCTCTCCTGAATTGCTGCCTGAATCTCTGGCGCTGTCTGAAAATCCATGTCTGCCACCCACATAGGCAGCTCATGCTCTTTTACATCCCATTTCAGTGAATGGGTATTTCTCCTGTCTA
This sequence comes from uncultured Acetatifactor sp., assembly GCA_910580225.1. Taxonomy (GTDB): domain Bacteria; phylum Bacillota; class Clostridia; order Lachnospirales; family Lachnospiraceae; genus Acetatifactor. The sequence continues at coordinate 24,336 of CAJTXE010000040.1, read as the reverse complement.
CAGGTTTATCAAAATCGTAAGGCATCCTGCACCTCCAAACTTTCTGTCAAATTGATTTGCGAAAATCAAATACCCCGCTGCCTGCAGCGTGCATTTGACCGCCAAAGGTCATGTGGATCTTACTCCAGCGAGAATGTCACCGTCACATCCCCGCTTCCAAGGGCTTCCTCCCAACCGGTCAGATCATCAACATGCCCCAGTCTTGTATAGCTCCACGAATTGGAGCCATAAAATATAACAATCTGGTTTCCATTATATAAGACAATATCTCCTGCATGGGTTGTGGTCTGACTGTTGCTGGCAGGAAGGCTTGTTCCCAAAGAACCTACCTTTTCAAAGCCGGAATAATCACTCATCTGAATGCTCACCGGATTTTCCCGCATCATTTCCACAAACGAAGCTACTGCCTCATTTTCTTCTAATGTGGCTGAAAATACTGCATCGCCAACCTGTACCTTCATATTCATTACAGCCTCCTCTGCTCCATTTTGGATATCTGCTTCTGTGCCAACCGTTTCACTCATTTCCATTTCCGGTACAGTTTCCCCATCCTCCGTATCTGCTGCTGATTCTGTCATGTTTTCTGACTCATTGGAAATGGTGTCTGGCTGCATTCCCTCCGCCTTAGTTTCCGTGGAATCCATAGCCTCGGATTGAACATCTGCATTCTCTGATTCTTCAGAAAGATCAGACAGAGGTGCCCCTTCTTCCAGGGGAGATTCTGCCTGGTCAACAGGCATCTGTGCCTGTATATTTCCACATGCTGCCATCGAAAATATAACTATCACCATGCACAGCAAAGCCCAAAATTTTTTCATAGCCTATCTGCTCCTCTTTTTCTATGTTATCGTTTCATATGGGGAGTGCCTTTATAAAGACAAGGACTCCGAACAAGCTTAGAACTGCCCCGAAAATCCGGTTCACCCTCTGAAAACTGTTTTTTCTCTTCTTTTTTCTGGCCAGGGAAACTGCAGCAGTAAGTCCTCCCCACCAGAGATAGGTTCCAAGGAACACTCCCAGAACTACCAGCCAGCCATTCCCTTTTGTGCTGCCTCCTGCAATGCCGAACCAGGAGAAGGCAAACAGAAAGGTCAGGATTGCTGCCGGATTTGTGATTCCTACTGCAAATGATGTCAGAAACATCCTCCATCCTCCTGATACTTCCGGAACCTCCGCCTCTTCTCTTTTTCGGAAGAACAGGCGGATTCCCAGATACAACACGATTGCTCCGCCCACAAGATGAATAACCATCTGATGTTCCAGAAGGAAATCGGAAACTATGGTCAGTCCAAAAGCCCCGATTCCTGCATAAATGCAGTCTGCCACAGAGGAACCCATTCCCGTAAGGAGGCCGGCCTTTATCCCGTGTTCCCAGGTTCTCTGCACGGTCATGGCTCCTACTGCCCCCACCGGTACACCAAAGAGCAATCCAATCAGAATCCCTTTCAAAAGCAGGCTCATACCACCTCCCTTCAGTTCTCTTCTGCAAATGATCCTTGTCTTTTCCGGATCTACCTTATCTTTTTCAATAATCAGCTCATCAATACGGTCTGCCCGGATTACTCCGCCGGATGGGTTCATCACACTGTCAATTTTCCCGGTTATTTCCGCATCTACCGTAGAATACTCAAAAGCAAGGGTAGTATTGATAAGCTTGCAGTTTTTCATCACCAGGTTATCAATGTAGCACATCCCCTGGAGGCTCTCGATGGTGCAGTTTATAAGTGTCAGGTTCTTTGCATTCCAGCCCAGGTATTCACCGGAGATAAAAGAATCATATACTGTCACATTCTCCGTGTTCCAGAAAGCATCCTTTGAAAGCATATGGGCATTGTGGATCTCCATATTCTTTACCCCGTCAAAGGAGTAGTTGCCCACCAGCTGGAAGCCCCTAAGCACCATATTCCGGCTGTTCATGGCGAAATAGTCGCCTTTTGCCGTCACATGGTCAAGCTCCACATCCTCGCAGTTCCAGAGGGTTTCAGCCGCATTGGGAAGGTTTACATTCTTCAGGTTTACACCCCGGCAGCGACGGAAATTCTTGGGAGCCTCAATCACCGCATCCTCTACCGTAATATGATCTGTATACCATACGCCTGCACGGGCCATCTCAAACCAGGTACAGTTTCTTGCCGTGATATTTTTGGCATACCAGAAGGGATACTTCCATTTAAACATGCAGTTCTCCAGCTCAATGTCATGGCTCTCTTTCAGCGGCGATTCCCCATCTGCAAAGATGCTGTCATAGATTTTCAAATCCGCCCCCTGAAACAACGCTCTTTCTCCTGTCAAATACTCCTGTCTGATTTCTCTTGTCTTCATGATTTTTTCCTCCTAAAATTTTTAAACACAATTCTCTGCGTTCTCTTTCTCATCCTGCTGTTCTTTCCTGAACTCTATGATAAGGATACCGGACACAGATAACATGGCTCTAACATAAAAATAAACAATTTCTAAATGAATTCTTGCAGATTTCTCAACTCACCCGGCTATCCGCTTCCACCTTTTTGAGTATCTTTGCAGGCACACCTCCCACGATTACACCGGGCAGAACATCCTTCGCAACCACTGCTCCGGCAGCTACGATTGCCCCATCCCCAATGGTGACTCCCGGCAATACTGTGGCATTTGCTCCAATCCAAACATTTTTCCCTATATGAATCGGCTTTGGAAAAAGATCTCCCCGGTACTCCGGGTTCTGCTCATGGTTTAAAGTAGCCAGAACAACCATCGGGCCAATCAATGCCCCGTCATCAATATAGATGCCTCCCTGATCCTGGAACCGGCATCCTCCATTAAAGAAAACATTCCTCCCGATATGAATGTTTTTTCCACAGTCCGTATAAAACGGTGGAAACATTCCAAAACTCTCATCCACTTCCCTGCCTGTAAGAAGGGAAAACAGCTCCCGTATTTCCTTCGGCTCATGATAACCGCAATTTATCATGGTGGTTATTTTCATTGCCTCCTGGCTCAGCTTTCCCATATACTGATGCACATCGGAGCCGCACAAAATCTTTTCCCCGGAATTCATAATTTCAATAAAGGTTTCTGTGGTCATAAAATCCTCCTGTACTCTTTGATCTTCCTTTTTGATTGTGAAAAAGCATTGGCGGTGCTTGCTCTTTCTTCATCCTGAATTTAGTATATAGAAGCATTATATAAATAGCAAATACTTATATTTAATCAATTTCAATAGTAAATAACTATAAAAAGAACCCCTCTGCTGTATTTGTAAGCAACAGGGATTCTCTCCATCAAAAGATATTATATTTCTTCCAGCATCTTGTTCAGCTCTTTTAAAATTAGCGGGATATGGAATCCCTGGGGACAATGCCCTACACAGACACCACAGCCGATGCAGGCTTCAGGACGCTTTTCCTGTGGCAGTTCTTTCAAATGACTGATACGCCATACACCCCCAATCTTTGCTTCGTTATAATTTTTAAGTAAAAGGGGAATATCCAGCCCTTGCGGACAGTTCGGTGTGCAATAGCGGCATCCGGTGCAGGCCACCGCAAGGTCGGAATGCTGAATTCTGGCTGCTCTCTTTATCCTTTCCTGATCTTCCTCTGTAAGAGGTTGTGCCTCCGAAAAAGTCCTGATATTATCTATGACCTGGCTCTCATCTGACATGCCGCTGAGCACCACCTGTACATTCGGAAGATCCATCACCCACCGCATGGCCCAGGACGCCTGAGATTTTTCAGTATCTCCTGTCATCAATTCCTTTGCCGCATCCTCTGTCAAGTCTGCCAGCAAACCGCCATGCACTGGTTCCATTACCATCACCGGTATTCCTGCTTCTTCTAAAGTTTCATACAGCTCTTTGGCATCTTGAAAATACCAGTCATAGTAGTTTAACTGAATCTGTACAAAATCCCATGCATACAGCTTTAAAAGGGATTTCAGCATCTGCGGGGTTCCGTGAAAAGAAAAGCCCAGATAGTAGATTTTTCCCTGACGCTTTTGCTCATCAAAGTATGCGATACATCCATTCCGAACCATTTCTTCCGCAAAATGATCCTGAATACCGTGGAGCAGATAAAAGTCAATCCGCTCCATGCCAAGGCGTGTAAGCTGCTCCCCAAACTGCTTCCTATAATCCGGTTCTGCCTGGAAATTGTACTTATCTGTCACATAGAAACTGTCTCTGGGGTATGCTGCTAATGCTTTTCCCAAAAATTCCTCTGACTTTCCGCCATGATAGATATATGCTGTATCATAATAGTTAATCCCCTGCTCCATACACAGATCAATCAGACGCTTTGCTTTCTCATAGTCAATCAGAGCATCATTTCCGTCTTTTACCGGAAGCCGCATGACTCCCATCCCAAGTCTTGATAATTTTATATTGTCTCTGTAATCTTTATACTGCATATGCCCTCCTCCTTTTCCAGCCTGGTATCACATACAACATAATCTTCAACCAATCTGAACGAAACTATTATTGTCAGAAATGTTCTTTCAAATATTCTAAAATATAATCAGCGGCTTTCTCCACATCATTCCTATAGAAGCCATGCCCGGTTCCTGAAAATGTTTCAAGCTGTGCTGACGGATACACCTGAACTGCTCTTTCCGAATAGGAAATCGGTACAATTCTGTCAGCATCTCCATGCAGCAAAAGCACGTCTTTATCATATTGCCCAATCACCTGATAAAAGTCATAATCCAGCAAATCTTCCGCATATCTGCGGCCGACTGTCATTCCCATTAGGGTATATGTTTCGGAAATATCTTCCAGACTGTTAAATTCTTTCCTTGTATTATCCGCCATTACAAAAGCAGGATACAGCAGTATAAGTCCGTCCACCTCATCCTGGTGTGCTGCGGAAGTGACTGCTGATACTGCTCCGCCCTGACTTTCTCCCAGTAAAACAATGCTGCTGCCATCTACATAAGACAATCCCTGTACCATAGTAAGCACGGCCTCCAGATCCGACTGTTCCGTAAGCAGGGACATTTCTGTCATAGAACCATCACTCTGGCTGCCAGGCCCGCCGCCACGGAAATCAAAACAATAAACTACATACCCATTTCTTGCGAGTATATCCGCATAAGCCATGCCGCTGTGATGCGTACCTCCAAACCCATGGCTGTAAATGACAGCGGGCATTTGTTCTCCTGCATCCTGGGGAATATATACAATACCATAGATCCGGTCGTCTCCATTCCCTGCATATAATGTCTGTGTTTCATATGTAAATTCCTCTGTATCTGTTTCTGTATCTGTCTTTGTACCATCCACCATTGTTGCTTGCATCCCGCCAATATCCGATTCCTCAGCCCAATACTCCTCCGTATGAGAACTTATTGTGTCAATGTCCTCCTTCCCGGCACATGCCGTCAACATTCCGATGCAAAATATCACCATCACAAAAGCACTTGCTGTCTTGTTCATCTTTTTCTCCATTTTGTCTGCATGTCTCGCATGATATCTTTATATCAATAAATCCATACCCAGATATTTCAGCTATCGCCTTTACCATCCAGCCTTCTTATCAGCATTTTCTAAGCGCAGTATTGCCTTAAAATTTCTACGTTCTTTTCAGATGTGTCAGAAATTTTCAATAGTATCGGTTTCGACAGATCCATACTGAGAATCCCCATGACGGATTTAGCTTCCACCACATAATGGCCGGAGCACAAAGCAAATTTCCCTTTCATATCTGCAATAAGAGATTCAAAATTTTTAATTCTTTCCAAGCTGCTCAAAGAGATGCTTAATGTTGTAGACATCTGTTTCCTCCTTACCGGTGTCCTTTATCCTAATATTCCATGATCACATGCGCTTCAGTGCATATGGAATCAAAAGTTGATGCAACGCCCTTCTGTGTCAACATTATGCCATATGCTTTCATTGCCTGCTCCAGCTTTCTTTTATTTACCTCTTCCAACTCTGTAAGAGGCATTCTCGGAATACCTGCCGCAAATCCCATAAGATTCAGGGCGCTTTTTACCGGAATCGGATTCACCTCACAAAACAAAGCCTCAATCAGTTCCATAGATTGCAGCTGCAGCGCAGCACTCTCCGCTGTCTTTCCTTCAAAATACAACTGGCAGATATCGTGTGTCTGCCTGGGTGCTACATTAGACAGCACCGAAATAACGCCTTTCCCACCCAATGAAAGAACAGGCACAATCTGATCGTCATTGCCGGAATATACATCCACTTCACCCTCTGCCAGAGCCAAAAGTTTTGCTGTTTGGGAAATGTCTCCTCCTGCATCTTTTACCCCTACAATATTTTCCACCTCACGGCACAGCCTGACAATCGTTTCCGGCTGAATATTACATCCCGTCCTTCCCGGAACGTTATACAGCAACACAGGAATCTGAATAGCTTCAGCTACTGTTTTAAAATGCTGGTACAACCCATTCTGGGTTGCCTTATTATAGTAAGGAGAGACCAGTAGAACACCATCTGCTCCCGCTCTCTCTGCCTCCACAGAAAGTTTCACTGCTGTTTCAGTACAGTTCGATCCCGTTCCCGCAATTACCGGCACCCTTCCTGCCACAGTTCTGACGCAATGCCGAATCAAATTCAGATGTTCTCCATGTGTGAGCGTAGATGCTTCCCCACTGGTGCCTGCCACAATAATGGCATCCGTTCCGTTCTGAATCTGAAACTCTGTCAGCCTGTCAAACTCTGTATAATTGACACCTCCGTCTTCACGAAACGGCGTTATAATCGCTACGCCGGCTCCCTTAAAAATCGACATGCTCCTTCCCCCTTCTGGCTATGGTAAATTTTTGTTGACTGTCCTTCCTGTACAATCCGTCCCTGAACTCCAACAACCGTGGCACCTGCAGGAACCTCCTTCAGTACAACGGTTCCTGCCCCGATTTTGGCGCCTTCGCCTACAGTAAAGCTGCCTAGGATTTTAGCGCCTGTGCCAATGACCACATTATCTTTGATTGTCGGATGGCGCTTCCCCTGCTCTTTTCCTACCCCGCCAAGGGTAACTCCGTGATACATTGTGACGTTATCTCCAATCTCCGCAGTTTCCCCAATGACCACTCCATTGCCGTGATCTATAAAAAATCTTTTTCCGATCACTGCACCCGGATGAATTTCAATTCCGGTTTTTCTTGCTGTCCTCTGAGAAATCCATCTTGCAAGGAAAAAATGTTTTCTCAGATACAGCTTATGAGCCAGTCGATAATACAAAACCGCCCTAAATCCGGGATATAGGATAATCTCCAGATTGCTTTTGATTGCAGGATCTCTTTCACGAATGACCTTTAATTCTGTTTTTAAATAAGAAATAATACCCATACCCATTCCTCACTCTGGTTTTCATTTACGGCTGTGAAATCTGAATAATCTTGTTTCCCCATCCTTCCAGTACCGGATTTTCTTCCACTGCCGTTATAAATTCTTCAGTCGCCTCAAACGTGCCGATCTTTGTATATTCTGCTGAAATCTCTGCATCATGGTAAAATAATACGATGCGGTTCGGATCCGAATAAAATACGTCTCCTGCCTTTGCTTCTGTCACCGTTTCCGAATTGGATGGAATCTCATACCTGCTGGGGATGTCATAATACTGCAGCACGCTGTAGTCCGCGTCTGCATCCCGTTCATAGATAGGAAGCCTCCAGTCAGAAGTTCCTACATACCTCGCAATGGCTGCGGCAGTCTCATTGTCTAAAAGCGTCATCATAAATGGCTCACCGCTATCCCCGAACCGGACTTCCAGCTGTGTACCTCCACTTTCCGTTGTCTGATCCCCACCAGTCTGATTTTCCATATTTTCTGTATCTGTACCATTTTCAGAAAAATCGCCTGTTCCGGCATTGCTTTCTGGTCTTTGTGCTTCCGTCCTGTCCTCTCCGATGGATACGGTGTCCCTTACACTTTCCGCATCTCTATTACTCTGGCCGCACCCGGACAAAAGTGAAGCAGAAAGTACCATGACTGCCATCAATCCCATTATCCTTTTGCCCATATTTGTTCTGTAGTTGTTGTTTTTCATTTTATTTTCATCCTTTCCTTGATTACTGCCCATTTTTCAGGGCATAATGGTATACTCCTGTGGTGTTTCCTTATTCTTGCCTGTCTTCATTCCTATTTGCCTTCCGTCTCAGTTTTCCTGTCTGATACAAAACCTTTTATGTTTCCGCTGTCAACACATTCATGTCCTCCCTTCTGATCCTGCCTGATAACAGCCAGGCGAACCCAAAGAATAAAAGTATTACCATACTCCCCGGAAGGAGGACGCTTCCAGGCGTATTCCCCGATGCGAAATTACTGATTCCTGCCAGCCGCATAACCGTGGATACCACAGGGTCTGTGAATCCCATAGCTGCCAGTGTCCCGATCACTGCCCCGACTGCTGCCACAATTCCAAATCGGAAAGCAAAGGAGAATCGAAGCATCCTGACAGAACATCCGATGGATTTATAGATTCCCATATCCTTCTGCTCTGCATCCAGAATCTTTGTTCCTGCCATTCCAGTCACGACACAGATAAATGCCGCACTCACTCCATACAGGAAAAAAATCAGCATATGCATGGCAGAAATAATCCCAAACAGTCCCGGCCAGGAATTTTCATGGACATGGACATCTCCGCCCCAGGTCTGTTCCAGAGCCTCGGTAATGGCCTGTTTCTGTGAAGGGTCTTCCAGAAAATAATGATAGCACCACAAACGGCTGTCATCTTCCCCGATGGAAAGGTATCCCTCCCTGCTCATTCCCAGATTCGCCCCCATATCATTGGCGCAATGATAGATCCCTGAAACCGTAAACTCTCCGCTGCCTTTATTTCCCCGTATCGTAACGAAATCTCCCACATCTGCTCCCAGATCAGAGGCAAGCGCCTCTGTCAGAACTACCTGGTCTGCCTCCATACTGGTCTGCCCTCTGCTGATATGGAACCGCTGCGGCTCTGTAATGACATTTGCCGTGTAATTTGTCCCATTCACGGAAACACTGGGCATGGCCAGCAGATAGCTGTCTGTAATATCCGTATAGGAAAGCACCATCTGCTCCATTTCTTCAGCCCCAAGCTCCCCTAAAACCTGCACGCCCAGGTCAAGGTCTGCCGGGTTAAAAGCATCCATCATTCCTTTCCCATCCTCTCCCAGCCAGCCATTCATCCGGCCTGCCAGGGAAGCAAAGAATACCAGAAATACCGCCACCAGACAGGCGCCTGCATAACGCCTCCTGCCCGTCAGGACCTGCCGCAGTGCCAGATGAAGAGAAAGCCCGCCTGAGCGTATCCCGTTACGGAAAAACTTAGTTTCTGACGCAGATACGGTATCCGATTCCCCACGGATAGCAGCCATAGGAGCAATCCTCTTGATATTCCGAAGGCGCAGGATGCAAAAGCTCACCGGAACCAGCAGTAGAACAGCAAATACCCCCACACAGGGCAGAACCGGAAACTGAACCGGAATCAAGACACCCGTAGTTGTGACCGTCACCCGGCTGATCAGGCCTGCTGTCGGAACCGCCAGGAGCATTCCCAGAATAACGCCGCCTCCCATAGCAGCCCCATACTGTATTGTCAACAGCCCCGTCAGCCGCCCTCCGGTATAACCCATGGTTTTCAGAATGCCGAGATTTTTCCATTCCTGCTCCACCAGACCGGAAATACTGTGCCCCATCACTGCCATAGCCACTCCAAACAGCACCAACGCAAAAGCCGCTAATATTGCAGAAAAAGCATTCTGGAGAATCCCCATAAAACCTGCCATCGTATCCGCACTGTGGATAAATTCCGTATACATGGGAAGAGGCGTGTTCTCCACCAGGACTCTGTTTACTTCCGAAACCGTAATGCCATCCTCCGCCTGAATATGGATCATAAACCCATCCCTGGCCAGGGCATCCATCCCCGTTTCTTCTATGACAGAACCTATTTCTTCATAAGTCTTCTCCGATATCAGAAACCCTTTCATCCCGATCATGGAACTGCCCATAAAGGGATCTTCATAATACCCTGCCACCGTCAGGCTGATCGTTCTTTCACCTCTGGCTATGGGAAAGGTAACCGTGTCGCCAGGTTTCAGATCCATCATGGATTTCATGGAAGGGGAAATATACACTTCCTGTTCCCCGATTTCTTCTGGAGCCTCCCTGTATCCGGAAAGGTTATTTTGAAAAAAGCGATACCTGCTGCCCGAAAACGTCCAGGGAATCATCTGCCCCTGGCTGTCAGATTCCACACCGTTTGCCTCATATTCGGAAAAAATCAGCCTTTGAGCCTCCGCCGCCTCTACACCCTCTTGTTCCCGGATGCTTTCCATCAAAAACTCTATATCCGGCACATCCGATGCCCATGCGGTAAGGTCTCCAAAGCCCACCCGCTCCATCTCATCCCGTATATAGCTGTTTCCTGCCAGGACCGTCATCAGCACGGCTGTCAGAGAAAGCGCTGCCAGAAGCAGAAGGATTCCGATCTCCAAAAAACTTCCCTTATTTCTTTTCACCCCTGCCCGGATTATCATTCGATTTTCCAACATTTTTCTCTCCTCTCTGTCTGCCTCAGCCTGGAAGAACGCATGCTCTTTTGCGTTCTTCCGGAAATGACTTAGTTTTTCTTAGGTTGGGTACTTTCCAACCTTTTACCAGCGAAGCCCGGAAAGCCACTGGCTGACTTCTCTTTCCCGCTGCTTTTCTTCCATTTCATTGTAAGGCTCTAAAGAGAGTTCATCGCAGACTTTTCCGTCCTCCAGATATAGAATCCGGTTTCCTCTGGATGCAGCCCGCAGGTCATGTGTCACCATCAGGATGCTCTGGCCCTCCCTGTTCAGGTCGGTCAAAAGCCCTAAAACCTCACGGGTATTTGCCTGGTTTAAAGCGCCTGTAGGTTCATCGGCAAACAGAAGCCCAGGCCTTCCAATCATGGCTCTGGCGATAGCCGCCCTCTGCGCTTCGCCCCCGGATACCTGGACAGGAAGCCTGTCTTTGGCTTCCTCCACATCCATCTGCTGCAGGAGGTTCTTTGCCCTTTCCCTTACCTTTTCTGCGCTGTCCTTCTTGCCCACATACCCTGCCACCAGCACATTTTCCAAAAGTGTCAGGTTGCTGACCAAATGAGTCTGCTGGAATACAAACCCAAATTCCTCTGCCCGAAGCCTTGCCATCTGTTTTTCCGAAAGACTGCTGATTTCCCTGCCCCGATAAAGCACATGCCCCCCGTTTATCTGGTCCATGCCACTTAAGCTGTATAGAAGGGTGGACTTCCCGGCTCCCGATGGCCCCATGATAACAGTAAAGTCTTTTTCATATATTTTGATGTCAATTCCGTCAAGGATTTTTGCTTCTGCCTTTCCCTGATGAAAAACTCTTGTAATCTTTTCTCCCTGTAATATGGTATCTGCCATTTGTTATGCCACCTTTCCCTTTACGCCAGCAGCCCTGTCGGCTGCTGGCTTTCACGGCATTCGCCAAATTCTCGTGCAAGCACAGAACTTGGCTCATTGCTCGCGAAGATCAACGGTTTCTTCCCCGTCCGGGTATCCGGCAGGATTTCATTTACAAAATTCACATAGAACTGCACATAGTCCAGTTTTTTCCCGGTCAGGATTTCTCCCATCTGCCGCAGCATTTCCTGCCTGATCCGCTCCCTGGATGCGCCATGTTCTGTCTCTGCGTACATTTCAAAGGTATCTTTCGTGGTCTGACGGAACTGATAATCTTTCAGCCCTTCGATACAGAACCCTTCAATGGCCAGTGGATGAAGGAACTCCCGGTTTCCCTTTCCATCTTCGAACCAAAGGACATCTTCATTCCTTCCCAGAAGCCCTACCGCTTTGGTAAATGGCTGTTCCCCTTCTTCCGGCGCCTGCAAAGTCAGGCGGTCGGAAAGACGGTAGCGAATGAGCGGCTGTGCGTAATTATAAAGGCAGGTAAAATACATCACTCCGTTTTCCACCTCAATGACATTCATATCGTCAAACAGAAGCATCCCATCCTCCGGATCAGTTTCTACTCCCAGAGCCAGGGACTCACTGGCCCCGTAGAAATTGACAACCTGCGTCCCAAATATCTTTTCCAGCCAGCTCCGTAAACTTGCCCCCAACGGCTCGCCGCAGGAAACCACCCTTTCCACATCCAGGCTGACTTCCCCGTCCTCCATCAACTGTGCAAGAATCTTAACCGCCGATGGATAACCAATAACAATGTTGGGCCGGAATTCTTTCAGCTGCCTGATCCATTCCGTAACCGGTGTCTTGATGTCCAGATAAAGCTGGCTGGCGCCTACTCCATCAATGCCGTCCCCTACTGCCATAGCCCCGCCGTATCTCCCATCTGTGGCTGCAATATACACAATCCTGGGGCGTTGTATCAGCAGTTTCAGAATTCGGGGCATGGACATCCCCCATAGAGCCGCCCGGATAATACCGGACAACATCTGGTTCCAGGCATCTTCATCATATACAAAATATCCAGGCTTCCCGGTGCTGCCAGAGGAATGAACGACATGGTATTTTCCCTGATAGGGCTTTCGGTCTACAGTTTCCCCTGCATCGAATTTGCGCAGGCCTTCCTGCTTTAGATCAGGCACTGTGACCAGTTCATCAAAATGTTCCAAAAACTTTTGTTTGTCAATGGTCGGAAAGCAGGAAAGCGGCAGTGTGTCTAACTGTTCTTCCATAATTCCTGCATCCTCAAAAGCTGACCGGTAGTAGGCGGAATGTTCCCATGCGAATCTGAGAAGCTTACGCAGTTTTCCATCCTGCAAGGATTTCATCCTTTTTGCACTTAACTTAGCATTCTTTTTTAATCTGTATAAATCCGTTAAAGTTTTTAAGTAATTCATAATTTCCTCCTTCTTGCCATGTATTTTGGCATATAGGTATGGCTAAGGCCGCTTCCTCTTATTCCACCGGAACAACATATGCCCTTCCGTAATTTTCTCTATGGTAATAAATCAGCTCCTTTGTCTCCTGATTCATCACAATGCTCCATTCTGTAGATTCAAACTCACCAAAATTATCTTTGCTCACACTGTCCAGTGCATCCCGCACTTCTGTTTCTGTCATCTCCCCCTGTTCTTCCAATGTCCCGGTAAGGATTTCATACCGGGTATGGGACTGGGCGGTACCGATTCCCTGTTTTTCTCCCGGAGCCAGATAAAAGTTCGTGACAACAGGTGTCTCGATTACAACCATTTCATTATTCACATACTCCACTGCCACGCTCCTGCCGTCTACATCTGCTATAGCCAGATGCACCATCATTCCCATAGAACTGTGGAAATCATATTGCTGTAAGAGTTCCAGCGCTTCTTCCACATCTGCCGCCCGATCAAGCAATAGCCGGACTGCTGTTGTAGTGGTGAGAGCAGGCTTTCCGCTGTCCTGGCTGATGCCTGGCGAGTCCTGAATCATGTTCACGGAAACTGCCAGCCCTTTTTCATTCATGCCATCCAATGGTGCATACAGGGAGACAAAAGCCTGCGCCGAATCCGGTAACTGTGAAAGTTCTACTCCCCCTGCCCGGATAAAATCCATGTTTACTGTCGAAACGGAAGAATACCCGTTTTCCGGTCTGGCGCTGACAATCCATCCATTACAGGTGTTCCAGTCAAAATTTCTTCCGAACAGGTATCCTCCTGTCTGATTTTTTACCGACAGGGTACTGCATCCGAAAGGGCTTCCTTCCATATGGATTTCCTGATTCAGCAGTGAAGTGATATATGCTGCAACATCCGCATCCGAACCGGCTCCTCCCTGCTCTAAAAATGCGTCAAATCCATATTCCCCTTCATATTGAACGATTGACAACCCGGTTTCCAGTTCCCTGACCTCCGATGTTGGTGTAATCTGAATTGCATTTTGGTCTCTGCTTTCTTTTCCGTTTACCGTCTCTTCTTTGACTGCCTCTTCCTCTGCCCTGCTTTCCTCGTCATGGCTGTTTATCTCTATCCGCTCACCAAAATCTTTTCCACATCCTGACATCAGGCCCGATACTCCCAGCGCAAGGAGCAGACATATATAGAATCTTTTTTTCATTTTCTGTCCTCCCTCTTTGTGTCTGTGACTACGTATGCCCTATAGGGTATACTTTACCTGTCTCAGATAACATCCAGCTAACAGAAAAATAAACAATTTCTAAATGAATTCTTGCAGATTTCTCAATTCCTTTTTGTTTTCCAATCCTGAATATATCGTAACAAGATGGTATATAAATAGCAAATACTTATACTTTATATATTTGAATAGTAATTATCTATATATTTTTTATGTATTTATCACCTATTTATCACCTGTTCATAAAACATCCATCCACGCAAAAATACCAGTTTGACATGAACAGCAGAATTCTATCTGTCATTCGCGCCAAACTGGTATTTTCAGCAATTTAGAGTATTTCCTGTTCTGAAACAACCAATCTTACATACTTTCATTCTCAGCACAATGCACACATGTAAGCATCCTCATCCACCGGTTCCAGCCATTCATTGGAACCTTCTTCTGCCGGAACCTCAACAGCTAAATGAGAAAACCAGCTGTAAGGCGTCGCCCCGTGCCAGTGTTTTACGCCTTCCGGAATATTTACTACATCACCAGGGAATAACTCCTGCGCCTTTTTCCCCCACTCCTGATAGTATCCACGTCCGCTGACACAGATCAGAATCTGTCCTCCCCCACTCTTTGCATGATGGATATGCCAGTTGTTGCAGCAGCCGGGTTCAAAGGTCACATTAAAAATCCCAACCTGATCAGCAGAAATGGGAGCCAGATAGCTCTGCCCGGTAAAATACTGTGCAAACGCATCATTGGGCTTTCCTATGGGAAACAGCATGGACGCTGCATGTGCGGACTTCGCATCCGCTTCGGAACCTTCTTCTGCCCAGACTTCCTTCGCCATCCGAAATGCTGCCCATGCCTTGGGCCATCCTGCATAAAAAGCCCCATGAGTCAGTATCTCCGCGATTTCTGTTCTGGTAATTCCATTCTGTTTCGCACTGGCCAGATGGAACTGAAAAGAAGAATCCACAAGCCCCTGCGCCATAAGGGAAACCACTGTCACCAGGGAGCGGTCCCTCAAAGAAAGCTTATCTTCCCTGCTCCATACTTCTCCAAATAATACATCATCATTTAACTGTGCAAATTTCGGGGCAAATTCGCCCAGGGCATCTCTGCCTGCGGTCTGTTTTACTGCCATTTTTTTCTCCTTATAATCCATATCATTTTCTAAAATTTCAAATCTAACAGGGCTGTCCTTTTTTTTCAATGCATATTTACTGTAAAGAATTCTGCCAGTCTGTCAAAGGGAATACGGTCTCTCCGGTCATACAGGTCGATATGCTCCGCATCCTCCACAACCAGCATTTCCTTTGGTTCCAAGGCCCGCTCATAAGCTGCGTCACTGAAAAACCGGGAATGTGCCCTGTCTCCCACCACGAACAGAATCGGACGGGGTGATATTTCATCAATGAAATCCAGGGGCCGGAAATTCATAATCGCCAGCTCGCTGGTAGTGGTAAAACCGCCTCTGGCATTTGGATGATGTCCTCTTTTCAGGGCATAAAAGCGGAACCACTCTGCTCCCGGCTCCGGTATATCCTCCGGCACCTTGTCTATTGGCTGCTCCGGAAATCCAGGCAGGTATTCCGGGTATCCGTTTTCGGCATCCAGCCACCTCTGATTTGACAAACGTTCTTTTACAGCCTGGAGTTCTTCCCTGTTCATATTCCCTCTGACCGCCACATTCATATCGTACATGCTCATAACGGCAACCGCACGGATTCTGGTATCGCATTGTGCCGCGGAAAGCGCAAAACCGCCGGAACCGCAGATACCGATCACACCGATCTTTTCCCTGTCCACAAACCGCTGCATCCCTAAAAAGTCTACCGCCGCACTGAAATTCTCTACAAAGATATCCGGTGATGACACATTTCTGGGAAAGCCCCCGGATTCTCCCATAAAGGACTGGTCAAAGGTCAGCACAATAAATCCTTTCTGTGCCAGTTCATTGCCATATACGCATGGTCCCTGTTCTTTCACTCCGCCATAAGGCGCACCGATAATCAGGGCAGGATGTTTCTGATCCAGAGAGATTCCTTTTTTAAAGTACAGTTCTCCCGTGATATCCAACCCATACCGGTTCCTGTAAACTACTTTTTTCCTCTCCACATTCTGTGATAATTCTAAAATATGTCCGCTCATGTTCTTTTCCTCCTACTATTGTTATTTATTTTTTGCTGCGGATAACCTTTTCTTCTGGCTCTTTCCTTGCTATTTCTGGCGTTATCATGAACTGCCTGCTATAAAAGAATAATACTTCTGATAATTTTCCCTATGGTAATAACGTGCCTCCCCGGTACTTTGGTTATAGACAATGCTCCACTCTGTAGACGCAAACTCAGAATCAAAATTGTGCTTGCTTACACTGTCCAGCGCATCTCGTATCCCATCCATATCCAATGAAGAACTGCTCTGCAGCAGGTCTTTCAGCATGGCATACCGGATTTTGGATTCTTCCGTCCCAATACCATATTTTTCTCCGGGAGACAGGTAATAGTTTGTGACAACCTCTGTTTCTGTTACCACCATCTCATTGTCAATATACTCAACTACAACAGAATGTCCTGTGGCATCAGTCAGAGCAAAATGTACCATCATTCCCGCAGATGCGTGCAAATCATACTGGGAGAGCAGTTCCACGGCTTCCTCTACGTCAGCCGCCTGATCTAATAGCAGGCGTACCGCCGTTGTTGTGGTCAGGTCCGTTTTCCCTGTATCCTGCTGGAATCCCGGACTGTCCTGAATCATCAGAACCGCCACACATAATCCTTTTTCATTCATCCCGTCCATAGGGGCAAAAGGCGCCGCCACTGACAGAAGGCGCATCTGCGTTTCTTCCGGCATACGAAGTCCCAGGTTCAGGAAATCCATATTGACCGTGGAGACAGACGCATATCCTTTCGCCGGACGTGTCTGTACAATCAACGCTGTGCAGGTTCCCCAGTCAAAATTCCTGCCAAATACCGCCTCACCTTCGGACGTCCTGGCAGAAATGGTGCTGCAGCCAAAGGATGTGCCCCTTAAATCCACAGGAAACAGACCGTGAAACACATCCTGTATCACAAATTCTGCTACCGCCAGGTCATCAGCCGCACCGCCCTGTTCCAGAAACAAGTCCAGCCCGTAATCACCTTTATATTCCATGGAATACAGACCATCCTCCAGCTTTCTTACACTGGCAGCCGTCCGTATGTTTCTTTGGAAAAGTATCACAAAAATAATGATTACCGCGAATAGCAAAATCAAAATAGCATATATAATATATTTCAATCTTATTTTTCTCATTTCATACTCCTGACTGCGCTCCTCTACTTTCCAAAATAGGCAGCAATCTCTTTCATTCTGGAACCTGCCTTTCCATACCTTAATCAATCCGAAACCGATAGCCTGCTCCCCATACGGTCTCGATAAACTGATTCTTTGATTCGTTTTTCCCCAATTTATCCCGCAGGCGGTTGATATGTACCGTCACGGTTGCCGCATCTCCCAGAGAGTCCATCCCCCACACCCGGTCGAACAGGGTATCCTTTGAGAACACCAAATTGGGATTCTCCGCCAGGAACAACAGCAGCTCAAATTCCTTGTTGACCAGTATGACTTCCTTTTTATCCAGATAGACTCTCCTTGATTTCGGCAGGATCGTCAGGTTCCGGTAGGTAATCTCTGTCTCCTGCTGTTCCTCTTCTTCTGTGGAGGAAAGCAGGTTATGAATATAGATATGGGATTTTACCCTGGCCACCAGCTCCGTAGGGCTGAAAGGCTTTACCAGATAATCGTCCGCCCCCAGTCCCAATCCCCGGATTTTGTCGATATCCTCTTTTTTGGCTGTCACCATAATGATAGGTAGCCGAAGACTCTTTCGCAGCTCCCTGCAGACATCAAACCCTGTTTTGCCAGGGAGCATCACGTCCAACAGAATGGCGTCATATTTTTCTGTTTTTGCCTTTTGCTCTCCTGTGATTCCGTCAAAGGCCAGATCCGTCTCATATCCATTCGCTTCCAGATAATCCCTCTCCAATTCCGCAATCAGCTCATCGTCCTCTATAATCAGTATCCTCTCCATCACCGGTGATTCCTTTCCCTAATTCTTCCATATTCTCAGGGCATCATGGCAAATAGCATTTCCTCTCTCCATCTGTAACCGAAATGTTGATTATCACTGCCAGCCCTCCCCTGTTTTCTGCTCTTATGGTTCCTCCATGACCGAGGATGATTTCTTTCACCACGGCCAGCCCGATACCGCTTCCTTTTTCTGCGCTGTTCCTGGAATCATCCACCCGGTAGAAGCTGTCAAATATCTGTTCCAGACACTCCTTTGGCACTCCGGGTCCGTCATCTTGGAATACCAGCTCCAGGCAGTTCCCTTCCAGTTTCCTTTTCATGGAAATAAGGACTCTCGAATTTTCTTTTCTCCGGTATCTCACCGTATTGGCAAACAGGTTATTAAAGATACGTTTAAATTCTTCTCTATCCAGCCTAACCGAAAAACTGCCTTTCCCACAGGAATATGCAATCTGTACCTGCTGGTTTTCCATATCCGGACGCACAAGCTCCAGATACTTTTCCACATAATCTTTAAAATCCGTGTCCTCCATATGATACCGGAAACCGGCATCCAACCTGCTGTATTCGGAAAGGCTGTCTACCAGGCTGACCAGATTCCCGGTCCTTGTCTTTATGGCCTGCAGGTAACGAAGCTGTTTTTCCGGTGTGTCCGCAATGCCGTCTAAAAGTCCGTCCAGATACCCCATAATGGTAGTCAATGGCGTCCGCAGGTCATGAGAGATCCCGGTGATCAGGTTCCGCCTGCGCTTTTCATCCTTCAGCCGCTGCTGTACAGACTCCTGCAGGTAAATGCGCATCTCATCAAAATCCCTGCACACCTGGCCGAACTCATCCCTTTTCTCATACTGCATAGGCGTATCCAAATTTCCTTCCCGGATCTCTTTTGTGCCAAGGCTCAATTTCCCAAGAGGTTTTAAAATACTGCCGGAAATCCACCAGGAAAGAACACCGTTGATACACACAGTCAGAGCTACAAAAAGAACCAGGATGCCGGCCAGATAACGCAGGATGCCGTTTTTCAGATAATTTACCATCGTTCCGTCGGTTTCCTGCGGGTGGACAGCCGTAATACAGAAAATACTTTCCCCGTGCCAGAAAGTGCTTTTGATCACGGACACTTCATACCGGCTGGCTGTCAGCATTTTTGCATAATCAACGGCATCTCCTGCCACAGACCGGGCCGTATCCAGATCTTCTTCGGACAAGTTGGAATAGATTCTTTCTCCATCCTTTGTAATCATAAAACGGTAGCCCAGTCCGGACAGTTTATGTTCCAGATGTGTCATTTCATCACTATGCCGGATCTCTGCCTGGCAGCCATCCATTTCCGGACACTGTCCCCAGTTGTTTTCCCAAAGCTCCTGCTGGTAGTTATAGATCATGCTCTGGGCAAACTGCATTCCATTTTCATCGCTGTACATATCCATAAAAGTATGCCAGTAGCTTCCCAGAGAGGTATTCAGGAACACAATGAGCACCACCGATGTAAACAGAATCGGTATCAGAACCATCATAATGTTGGACAATCTGATTTTTTTCTTAATGGTCACTTTCTATGTTCTCCTTTTCCTGCCGGCTTTCTATCCATTCACATTCCACCTGTGTTCAGATTAGCATGGCAGGATAAAAGAATTCACAAGAATATCTAAACAATTTCTAAACTAAACTTTTTCCAAAGGCTTTCAGTTCTGCCAGTTTTTCTTCTGATTTGTTTTGTTTGTCAGCAGCTGTAAATATTCCCATATTTTCCAGCTGCAGATAATCCAGAAACGAGTTCTGGTACTCATAGATTGCCCCGTCATATACCTGGTCGCTCCCAGAACTTAAAATCAGCGCCGCTTTTTTCAGGTTTGCCGGTTTATCCAGAGCATAAATACGGTTAATGGCACATTGAAGCTGTCCCGTCAGGCTGTGATAATACACTGGCGAGGCCAGCACAATCATCTCTGCCTCCGAAAGAACCGGATAGACTTCCTGCATATCATCCTGCTGGATACACCTGCCCTCTCCTTTGGTATGGCAGTATTCACAGGCCAGACATCCCGCAATTTTCTTCTGGCATACCGGCACTACAATGATTTCATGCCCATTCTCTTTTGCACCTTCCACAAAGGCATCTACCATAGCCGCCGTATTCCCGTTTGGGCGGGGGCTTCCATTTAACACTAAAATCTTCATACCTGCCTCCCCATTTCATGGGCTTTCTCCAAAGCGCTGTGTCCTCTTGCCATTCCCGGAGCGTCAACGCCGCCTGCAAAGATACATCCCGCAAGATATGCCCTCTCAAAGCAGGCTATAAATCCCTCCAATCCTTTCTTCGCTCCATCTATGGCATGTTCGTCCTCATCTGCCGCTGTTGCCAGAAGATACACAGCCCGATACGCATAATCTGCGGTATATAAAGGATTTGCCCGATCAAGCAGAGTCTTCATCTGTCCGCTCATCTCATAATAGTAAACGGGCGTGGCAAAGACCAGTACATCCGCATGCAGCATCTTTTCCACAATTCCACCGGCATCATCCTGGATGACACAATTCCCTGTTTTCTGGCAGGCCAGACAGCCCCTGCAGAATCCAATAGTTTTATCTTTCAGGCTCACTTTTTCCACCTTATGGCCCGCCTCCCTAGCACCGTTCATAAACGCCTCTGCCAGCAAATCTGAATTGCTGTCCGCTCTCAGGCTGGTTGAAACCACTAATATTTTTTTACTCATTTTCTCTTCCTTCTTTCTCTTAAAGTTATCTTTTTCCTGTCGGTTTTCCCTGAATCTGATAGATCAGATAATCCAGGCAGGAAATCCTTTTTTCATCCTTATGGACCCTGCCAAGCAGACTCTCCCTGTGATGTCCCAACAGCTCAAGCTGCTTCTCCTGCTGTCCTTTATCAAACCATCCCAGAAAATCCTCAATCATTCCAGGCTCACATCCGGCATCTTCCAGATTCTTTACAATGGATTCCCTGCTTCCTATAGCTATCATTCCTGCACCTCCTCTGATGTATTTGGTAACTTTTGCAAACAATGGCACTGTGTGCCAGTGGCACATGTTTAGCATGGATCGAAGCGGAGCCCCAGACACGCATGCCTACAGAGATGCAACGCTTCTCTTTCCTATATTGGCGGCTGCCGCAAAGTCAGTAACTACACAGCTCTCTGTTGGGTTACTGAATTCACTATAAATCCATATATGAAAAATAGCAAATATTTATATATAATCTATTTTCATAGTTGAAACCTATTGATATTTATGCTAGGATTTTTTACGGAATTATACATAAGCCTCGAAAAGCATATGACATCTTCAAACATAACAGACACCAAAAACAGACAAGAAGGAGAACATAATATGGAAATACGGGTACTTCAATACTTTCTTGCCATTGCAAGAGAACAAAGCATTATACGGGCTGCCGAATCCCTTCATCTCTCACAGCCTACTCTTTCCACACAGATTAAAAACATGGAAGAAGAACTGGGGAAACAGCTGCTGATTCGCGGCACAAAGGGTTCCCGTAAGGTTACGCTGACGGAAGAAGGAATGATTCTCAGGAAAAGAGCGGAGGAAATTCTGGATCTGGTAAAGAAAACAGAGCATGAGATTACCTGCTCCGATAATGTGGTAATCGGAGATATCTATATCGGTGCCGGAGAAACCGATGGAATGCGCCTGTTGGCAAAAGCCGCCGGAAACTTAAAAAAACTTTATCCGGGAATCCATTATCATATTTCCAGCGGCAATGCTGTCTTTGTCAAAGAACAGCTGGATAAAGGACTGATTGATTTTGGAATCATATTCGGAACGCCGGATACGAACAAATATGAGGCACTAAAACTCCCGTCAAAGGATATCTGGGGTGCCCTGATGCGAAAAGACTCCCCTCTGGCAGAAAAAGAATCTGTCTCTCCGGAAGACCTGTGGAATCAGCCATTGCTGATATCACAGCAGGAAACAGAGGGCGGGAGAATCTCCCAGTGGATGAAACGCAGTCTCTCGGAACTGGATATCATTATGACTTATAATCTGTTGTTCAACGCTTCCCTGCTTGTGGAAGAAGGACTGGGATATGCCATCTGCTTTGACAGGATTATCAATACTTCCGGTGAGAGCAGGCTTTGTTTCCGTCCTCTGGCACCCACAATCGAAATCGAAATGTATATGATCTGGAAAAAATATCAGGTTTTTTCCAAAGCTGCTGAAAAATTTTTGATGATGATGCAGGGGAGTATAAACACTCTTTCACCATAACGTGATTTATTTGTTCATGTATAAACTGAAATATATGTTCATTCCACTTTTTTGATTTCATTAGTACAATCTTACTGGGAGGTGAACGTATAGTGGAAGGTAAACATGAACATTTTGGTCTTGCAATAAAAAATGCCCGAATAAATTGTGGTTTAACACAGGAGGCACTGGCAGAAATGGCAGGAATAAGCTGTCGCTATCTTATTGCCATTGAAAATGAAGGACGTATTCCGAAACTCCCTGCAGTCTACCGGTTAATCTACGCTATGCATATTTCAGCAGACCAAATATTTTATCCAGAACAACCATCAGAAAATTCTGAACGGTCACAACTCATTCATATGCTGGATGCCTGCTCAGAGCGAGATATTCATATTCTACTTAGCACTGCCAGAGCTATGTTGCAAAAGCAATGAGCAAAGAACCATTTCCCGCTCTTTTGGGGAAGTGGTTCTTTGCTTGCTCTCTTTTCTTCCATTTTCTAACATATTTCTTTTTTTCTGCCAGAAGTCTGATGCGACTTATGCCTTGTTCTTTTTCACTTCTCCCACCAGGTAACGCACCGCTTCCTCTGGGGTAGGGATTTCACCCTGATGGGGTATCCGGTTTTGGTAAGCTTTTGTTATTACGTTATTATTCAGAGGATTTGTATACGCATCTGTCAGGGCCGCCTGCATCTCTTCACGGACTTCCTTCGCACTGACTCCATATTTTTTTGCCAACTCCCTATATATCTTCCGCATGTTCATTGATATTCCTTCCATTGTAAAAACTATAATCGCCTGCTCTTTTCAATTATAAGCGTTAATAATATCTTTTTCAATCAAAACAAGCGTTATAATCGCTCGTTTTCATCCTATACAGGGATTAAGATTAACACATATGGAGGATATCAAAATGGACGAACAATTTATCCGGGACCGTATTTCCAGTCTCCGTCAGGAAAAACAGATTTCTGAACGAAAGATGAGCCTGGATCTGGGCCACAGCACCAGCTATATCCGCAGCATCACATCCGGCAGGGCACTGCCATCCATGGGTGAGTTCCTGTATATCTGTGAATATCTGGGCGTGACACCCATGGAATTTTTCAACGAGGAGAAGGCGACCACTCTGACACAGCAGAAAGCAATTGAACACATTTACTCCATGTCCGATGAGGACATCCGGCTGCTGATCGGCTTCATTGAGCGGATGAAGATGGGCGGAAAATAACAGGGGTATCGAGGATATCGATGCTGCCTGTTTTTTAGAAACACACATTCCCCCTCCCTCACCTATTATCTTGATCTCTTAAACAATTATGCTGGTTTCCATCTCTCCCTCCCTTTTCTATCCCATTTGGCCCCTCTCCTATATCCAGGAACTAATTCCTTTATTTTTTCTCTGTCCATAAGTCTTTGTTAAAGTGGGACCTTCTGGCCGGTCCATCATGAACCCCTCCTGGGTTCACCTGTAAAAAAGCAGACTCTCCCCCTGGCGGAAACTCACATTTTTAAAGAAGGATATAGAGGTTCGACGTATAGCTGCCATTCTCCCGGTATCGGCAATCCTTTTTCAAATATCCTGCATCGACCAGGTCATTCAGGGCGCGTTTTATGGTGCTGCGGGACATCCCCAGTTCCCTGGCCATAGTAGGAATGGCAGGCCAGCAGCTTTTGTCCCGGTCCGCCCGGTCATGGAGATACATATAGACTGTGATCGCCCGGTGCGGCAGACCGGAGGTATAGATTGCTTGAAAGTATCCCATATCTCCTCCCTATATTGTCAAGTGATTTTCCTTATAAAATCAAGGAATTTTAAAGTTTATATCTCAGGTGAATGAGCCAAGGAGATGGACATTTCTCTGTATCTGGTACAAAAATAGAGGGTGTAGGGTACACGAAGTAGAACGTCTTTGTTTTCGCTCTACATGGCCTTGTGTATACCCTTCCTTCTACGGCGGCGAACCTCCCGTGTCTACCAGGATCACCGTCCTACGGGTCCTAACTTCCTTCGTTCCGCCTGTCCATAACCAGGGTGTCAGCTTAG
>CAJTXE010000039.1 GCA_910580225.1 uncultured Acetatifactor sp. | reverse complement strand
TGGTACTTTGGGATCCTATATCCATTTCTCGATTACAGTTTGCGGAAACTCAAGATTTTTGATTCTTTTGCCTCGTCCAATGATGTTGTTGGTAAAAGCCCATAAAAAATAAATTCATCCAGACAGGCATCGCCTCATCCATTTCCATCCCCGGTCAGCCTCTTATTGATTGGTCCAAAATACTGGTTCAGATAAGCACCGATCAGAATAATATACATGCAGAAATACATCCACAGCAGCACAATGATAATAATGGACAGACTACCGTAAATACCGTAAGAATTACCATAGGTTAAATAGTAAGAAAAAGCCCAGGAAAAAATACTCCACACCACAGCTGTAAAAACCGCACCGGGTATCTGTTCCTTAAACGCCAGCTTTTTGTCCGGCACATAGGCATATACGGCTGCAAACAGCACAGACAGCACAGCCCATACAAACAGAAAACGAAAATTCATCGCAAACGAAACCACCCTCTGCAGCTGCGGAATGCGGTGCAGCGTCAAAGTCACCAGCTGATCACCGAACACCATAACAAAAAGCGACAGAATAACTACAACCAGCATTACCAAAGTATAAAAAGATGCAATGATGCGAAGTACAAAATAGTTCCTCTTCTCCTCCACTCCATTGACGGAATTCAGTCCTTTCATAAGTGCCATGACACCTTTCGCTGCTGACCAGACAGTGGCAAGCAGCGCAATGGACAAAATTCCCGCCGATTTGTCATAGACCTCTGAAATTAAACTCTCCGCCAGCGGATCAATCTGGTCCGGCAGAAGATCAGTCACCAGCTCCACCAGATTCTCCTCCGTCAGCGGCGTATAGGGAATAATCGTACAAATCATGATCAGCATGGGGACTACGGACAGAAAAAAGAAAAAAGCTGTACTGGCCGCATAAGTACTGATATCTCTCTTTTTCATCTTTGCAGAAAAATCTTTTATGAAAAGATATGACTTCCAAACCACTTAACCTGCTCCTATTCATATATGTTTTCAATGACGCAATTATCGTAAAAATAAAGTAATATTTCCCCGGCTGAATATCCGCTCTTGGCCATAGCTTTTGCACCATTCTGGCTCATGCCTACCCCGTGACCAAACCCTCCGCCGGTTAAAATATATCCTATCACATTTCCGTTTTCTTTTCCAGATGATATGGTAAAAAAACCGCTGGGCAGCAGACTGGTACTGGCTACCCGGCTGCCGTCCTGCCGCAGTACGTCTGTTTTCCCGTCATTCAGAACATAACGGATATTATGCTCGGAGATCACCTTGATTCTCTGGTCACCAGCCTCAATCACCAGCTCATCGGCCACGCCGCCGCTGCCCCGCTTTTCTATGTACAGATCCGTGATATCCCCCAGGCTTTCAATGGTCTCGCTGACATATTCCCCGTCCTTCCAGGTCAGTATCAGCCTGCTGTTTGCCGCAAATCGCTTCTGCAATGTCTCCAGCATGCGCTCTCTGTCCAGTTCCTGCACCTGATAAGTCCAGCGGTACCATCCCTCTCCGCTTTCAAAATCGTCTTCGTTTACGGCGGATATAAATGCGGCAAATGCATCTTCCTCCTTTAGCCTCTCTCCCAGATCGCTTTCCCACACTGCGGAATTGCCGTCGTATCCGCCTTCCGACATTTCCCCAGACGCCATGTCGTCTTCTCCTCCTGACGATACTGTGCCGCTTCCGTATCCGCCTTCCTCTTCTGCCGGCACTGTGCCGCTTCCATCACTGCCTTCCCCTCCAATTGACATGGTTTCGTTTCCTCCCGCACTCCCTGCTGTTGCCAGCGCTTCCACAAATGCCGTCCTGCTCAAAGGTTTCGCACGCAGATAAGTCAGAGCAGGCGCAGCCTGTGTCTTCCACACATTTGCATCACTGCCCACACCGCAGGAGGTAGAATAATAGTAGGTTCCCGCCAGACTGCCGTCGGCCGTGCGCAGCAGCTGGCCATAAGTCTCCTTTACGGCAGTGGTCGTACTCTCCTGCTCCAGGATATTATTATATACCTGATAGGAAGTGCTGTCATCCACATGAGCCCCGTATTCAGGATAGCCTGCATGTTTCATATGACCGTAAGCATAGGTTCTGGCGCAGATTGCCTGAGCCTTCAGTGCCTCAAAAGGATATTTTGCAGGCATCTCACTGGGTACCACACTGTAGAGATATTCCTCCAACAGTACCTCGTTAATCGCTACGATTCCATCCTCTGTCTTCAGAAACTCCATCATTCCCCGGTAGGAAGGTATCCCCTGGCTACGGCTGCAGTTCTTGAAGACCACCTTCCCCGTCAGCACATCCGGCACAATCCTGATTCTGTCCGATTCAAAATAACTGCTGTCGTACGCCAGTTCCAGCTCCTCGCCTGCCGAATGTATCTCCTGCTTCTGATTATCATAAGTTCCATATACCACTATGTAATCTGTGTCGCAGGTAACCACAGGTGCATCATGGAAGCTGCCGCTGTAATCCGATGCCCTGATCAGCACACGGATATATTCCATGGCCTCTTCCTTCACCATAAGAATGGCACAGATCTCTCCGTTTTCTATACATAAATCCGTAAAGTTATAGCCAAAGAGCAGATCATCTGCCGTACACATTTCCAGACTGTCATACAATCTGTATCCTTTGTAATCGGCAGCCAGAGGAAGCTTTCCATATCCCTCCACCTCAATTCCCGCTTCATCCGCACCTAAAATCCTGCCGTTGATCTTATCCGCCTTAACCGTCACCGAAGTAACCATTCCGTCCGTCAGCTCCACATCTGCCACCTGTTCCCGCACGGAAAGATCCGAACCTTCCCCCCATGGGAAACGTTCACTCTGTCCGTCTCTGAAAATCAGCAGCCCCTCCTCATCTGCTTCCATAATCCACACATTAATCAGCTGCTCGATCACAGGCACATGAGGTTCCGGTGTCGGCACAGGAAACTCTTCCTCATCTTCTCTATGTATCATCAGCAAAATCAATTTTCCGCACAGCAGAATCACCAACAGCAAAATTCCCAGCAGACAGATAAACGCCTTGATCTGCATCCGCTGTGACCTATTTAATCCCCATCTGTTTCTATCCAAAATGTTACTCCTGACTCCGCAATCATACGGGACAAACTCTGTCATTTTAAAAGAGCAGCCCCGGGGGACTGCTCTCTTCTTCTGTATCATGTGCCCAAAATGCCGCCTTCTGCTCTCTGACTCCTAGCAATGCTAGGTGGGTAACCGCAACCAGACTTTTGCCTTCCCTTCCAATCCTCCGCCCAGCGGAGTGAGGGCTTGACAGCCGCCTGGCGATATAGGAATCCCGTTTAAAGTAGCGTAGGTTCAAAATAAACAAAAGTTATCGCACATCTCAGGCTAAACTTATTATAACAAATAGCCTGTAAAAATACAACTGTATTTTTTTCCAAATTCTGTCAAATTTTGTCGCATGTCTGCGATTACCGCATACCTTCTAACATACTCTTTATTTCGTCAATGTCTTCCTCTGAAGCCCCGTATACCTCCACGATCTCCTGCCCTGTCACATAGGTTAGCACCGGCATTTCCACTGTCTTTCCGTCCTGCCCCATGCAGGTTCCCTCCGTCAATGCCTTCCGAAACTGTTCTTCCAGCACGTTTCGGTCTGCGGAAAATCGGTCATATATGGTAAACTCACGCCCAGTTTCCGTAAAAAAACTCTCAATAAACTTCCAGGCTTCCTCCTTATACCTGCTGCCGGAAGAAATTCCATAGCAGTCTATGGGAAGGAGCGCCATACCGTTTCCCTCCGCTCCCGGAAATCCCGTAAATCGGGCATCCTCCCCCCAGGCCGATTTATGATACAGATATCCTTCCACATCACAGATGATTACGGTTTCCCAGAACATGCTTCCCTGTCTCCTTATCGCTTCCTCTGCTATATAAATTTTGTTTTCCGGAAGATACTTCTCTATCTTACGATATACTTCAGACATACCCGCTTCCCCCGACTTGTCTGAACCGCCGTAACGTTTTAAGTTTTCCTGCCATTCCTCTTTGTCCATACCAAACTCCAGAGACGGATTCTCCTCTGCAGCCTTTTCCATACTTTCCAGACAGGCAGCCGCGGTCCAGTTTCCCTTAGAACCGCCCCATTTCTCCTTGGTGATAATGGCTTCTATTCCAAAGGTTACCGGCATCCCATAAAGTTTCCCTTCTTGCAGCAGTGTCCTGTAAAGGGGCTCCACAAGATCTCCTTTGCCCACCACAGCGCTTCTCTCCAGATAGGGTATCAAACTCTCCAGCAATCCTTCTCTTCCCAATGTCTCCTCCATTGCAGTACTGCTCTCAAAGGCAATGAGATCCGGCCCCTTTCCGGCCCGGAGATCCTCCTCCATCTTTTTCACCGCCTCTGTGATATCCCCGTCCAGATAATTCACAAGGGAAATCATGCAATCGGACTCTCTGTTGTACCCGGCCACCGCACGCCGCAGCCACACGGTCTCTCCAAAGCACCCCAAAGTCAGAGTCTTCTGTCCTGCCTGCCTGTCCTCCGTTCTGCCCTTTTCCCCTTTCTCATTATCCCTATAACAAATATCGATGAAACATCCCCCTTCATCCTGCAGACAGTGCAGGCCCTCCTCTCCCCCGTAAACTGCCAGCACATCGTCTCCCACAATCCCGTAATCCGTCCATGTACACAGATTCGTCAGTTCTCCCCATTCATTACAGCCAAACAGCGCCGAATCCGTACTGATCAGCAGCTCTCCCTCCTCTGATACCGAACAGACATAATGACCAAAGTACGGAAGTCCTGCAATCTTCCGCTCTTCCCCGGATGCCCTGTCATACACAAAAAAGCTCTCTCCTGCCGCTTCATAACGATGTATCAGCACAGATTCAGAGCTCGCACACTCTACGCGGTCCCCGGAGGCATTCTCCCTGTAAAATCTGTCCAGCTCATTCCCGTTACTGTCCAGGAGCAGCCAGCCGGACTCTGTACAGAGAAAAATCGTCCCCTCCGGATCCACTGTCAGACACCGGGAGTAGAGAGAAACCTCCTCCGGAAACCCATCCGGCAGCCGAATTTCCTCCTTATCACCTTCTGAAGTATATCTTTTCAGCCAGATCCCGCTCTCCTTCTCCGCCTCTTTTTGTATTATGCAGTACACACCGCCCTGACCGTCGGGACAGTAATCTACCAAATTGGTATCTCTGCAGACAAATATGGGCTCCTTACAGGCCTCTCCGGTTCCCAGATACAGACTGCCGTTCACCCGAAACGCAAAATCCCCCTTATTTACCCTGACTTCTTTCACCATAGACGACTCCATCTGGCAAATGATCCTCTCTTCTCTTTGCCAGTCTCTCTGCCATGGCACCTTCTGATTCTGCCGACTGTCCTGTCCGCCTCCCCATGCACAAAATGTCATGATAACGATACATCCCGTAATGATACTCCTCAAAATACGCTTCATCCGCTGCTCCCTTCCTGCCAATACCTTTTAAAAAGCGGTTCATTGCCATGGAGTCAGTATACACAGCCCCCCCATAGGAGCGGCATCGGATTTTCATCAAATTTGCATCATCTTCTGTTCTTTTCCTTCTGTCTGCCATTTTCAGACATCTGCCTCACCTGAAAGAACACCGCCTCTCATGTTCCGTCGGATCGGACAGCCTTCCTCTTTCCCAGCTTTGCCTCCACTGTCCTGTGTACATGAAAATAAGCCGGAATCAAAAAGGCATCCGCAAAAATCCACGCCGCAGGACTGCCCAATGCCACACCTGTAAATCCCAGAAGCGGCACCATCAGAAAACCTGCCAGCCCTCTGGCAAGCATCTCAAACACTCCCGCCAATATAGCAAAAGCCGGAAAGCCCATCCCCTGGATCAGGAAACGGATAATATTCACCAACGCCAGCGGAAAAAAGAAAATGGTATTCACAATCAGCAGAAAACGCACATTATCGATCACTCCTGCCTCTGCGGCATCCAGAAACAGGGTCGCCAGAGGTCTGCCCAGGAAAATACTGACCACCAACGCAATCACAGAATAACCCGCCCCCAGCATAATACAGGATTTCAGTCCCTGACCGATTCGGTCAATTTTTCCCGCTCCCACATTCTGTCCTCCATAAGTAGCCATAGTGGATCCCATGGCCTCAAAAGGGCAGGCC
Source organism: uncultured Acetatifactor sp. (assembly GCA_910580225.1). GTDB lineage: Bacteria > Bacillota > Clostridia > Lachnospirales > Lachnospiraceae > Acetatifactor. The sequence continues at coordinate 32,502 of CAJTXE010000039.1, read as the reverse complement.
AAAAAGCCGTAAATTCTGCCGGAGGCCGTCACAGCGGCCACTGCGTCCGATCCCAGGGTGTTAGTGGCGCTCTGCAGAATCACGCTGCCGATGGCCGTAACGGAATACTGCAGCCCCATTGGCACTCCCATGCCGCAGAGCGTACGCATCATACCGCGGTCCGGCGCCCACTCTTCTTTCCTCACCCGCAGTATCTCACATCTTTTTATGATAAAGAGCAGACAGCACAGTCCGGATACCCCCTGGGATATCACGGTCGCCCATGCAGCTCCCTGCACACCGGTCTTAAGATAAAGAATAAAGAAAAGATCCAGGCCCACATTCAAAAAGGAGGACAGCACCAGGAAAATCACCGGTGTTTTGCTGTCTCCCAGCGCCCGGATAACACCGGAGGTCATATTGTAGAGAAAGGTCACCGGAATTCCCAGAAAAATCACCCAGATATACGAATAGGAGCCGTCAATGATATTCTCCGGCGTCCTCATCCAGCGCAGAATCTGCCCTGCCAGCAAAGTGGTAGCCACCGTAAGTGCCGCCGCAAAGCCAATCGCCAGCCAGACGCAGTTTGCCACATATCTTCGAAGTCCTGCCTCATCTCCTGCACCGAACTTATGAGAAACTGGAATGGAAAATCCGCTGCACACACCCATGCAGAACCCGATAATCAGAAAATTAATGGAGCCGGTAGCTCCCACTGCCGCCAGATTTTCCTTACCCAGAAAACGCCCCACAATCACCGTGTCCACAAGACTGTAAAACTGCTGGAACAGAAAACCGAAGAGAAGCGGAACCGAAAACCCCAGAATCAGCTTCATGGGAGAACCCTTTGTCATATCCTTTGTCATCTTATATACCCTCTTTTCCTTCAAACGAAAGTCCTTCCGGTTATACAGCATGTTCCGAAGAAAAATGGTCCTTCGCTGTCCCTTCCGTTTATTCTGGAAAAGTATAGACTTTATCCTGGAAAAGTGCAATGTACATTTTTGCCATATTATTTCTTTTCCTGTATTATTTTGCCCCTCCCGGATATAGGCATACAGACTGTAATACCGGAAATGACCATATCTTCTGAATCCGACACAAAGGCGTAAAACCATTTATTTTAATACGGTTTTACGCCTCTTTATTCTGAACGCTTTTTTGCCTCCTCGGTACGCCGAATTTCCTTCTCTACAGAGCCTCTCCTCTCCGAAACTGGGATTCACATCAGCACCTTCAGGATGCCGCATTTTCCCGGTTCTCCAGATACTGCTGCAGCACTTCCACAACCTCCTCCGGTTCCAGCCCGGACTCCGTGATGAGGTCATTGACCGCTTCCAGTTCTTTCTTCCGTTTCTCCTGATAAAGCTCCTCCAGTTCTTTCTTCTCCGATTCCACCCGAGTCATCAGCGCTTCTATCAGCTCCTCTTTCGCAGTAATTTTTTCTTCAATGGTCTTACGCTGTCCTCTTGCCATAGATGTCTCCTTTCGCGGATTGTTCCCAATCCCTTTTTCAGATAACAGTCCCGACAGGCGCCGAAACGGTTACTTTTCTACAAGTATATGGACAAGACTGTAAAAGTATGCATAAAAAACCTGATTTTGGCAAAAATCCTCCGCTTACGAGAGCAGCGACATAAAATCCTCCCTGCTCATACCGCCCAGCTGTCCTGTATCCCCCTGGATGATCTGATCCGAAAGGGCCCGCTTGCTCTCCTGCAGTTCCTGTATTTTTTCCTCAATAGTGCCTTTGGCAATCAGCCTGTACACCACCACCACCTTTGTCTGGCCGATACGATGGGTACGGTCGGTAGCCTGGTTCTGCACTGCCTGGTTCCACCATGGATCATAATGAATCACCACATCCGCGCCAGTCAGATTCAGTCCCACACCCCCTGCTTTCAGAGAAATGAGAAAAACTTTTGTGTCATCTCCATTAAAGGCCTTTACCAGCTGCAGACGCCTTTCTTTCGGCGTGGCACCGGTAATGGTATAGAAGCTGATCTGCTCCTTCTCCATCCGCTTTGCAATCAGATCCAGCATGGAAGTAAACTGGGAAAACAGCAGAAGCTTATGCCCCCCTTCCACTGCGCTTTTCACCAGCTCTACACAGGCATCCAGCTTGGCGGACTCTCCTTTATAATTCTCAAAACACAGCTCCGGGTCACAGCAAATCTGCCGAAGTTTCATCAATTCAGCCAGGATCTGTATCTTATTTCTCTGGAATTCCTGTGCATCCTGCATGCCGATCCGCTGTTTCATGTGCAGCACCTGAGCATCATAGAGCTGCTGCTGCTGCGCATCAAATTTCACATATCGATTCTCTTCCAGCTTTTCCGGCAGATCCTTCAACACATTTTCCTTCATTCTCCGCAGGATAAAGGGGGATGTCATCCTCTGCAGACGTTCCAGTGCTCCTTTATCCTCATTTCGGATAATTGGAGCCTCAAAGTCATTCCGGAACACATCATACCCGTACAGATACCCGGGAATCAGAAAATCAAAAATACTCCACAGCTCGCTGAGCCGATTCTCAATGGGCGTTCCTGTCAGGGCATAGCGGGTACGGCTCTTCACTGCCTTTACCGCTTTGGCAGCAGCAGTGGTATGATTTTTGATATACTGGGCCTCGTCAATGATCTGGTAATAAAATTCCTTCTCTTCATAAAATTCGATATCACGCTTCAGCAGATCATAAGAAGTCACAATCACATCATAATCCTGATATTGCTCCAGCCTCTGCCGCCTCTCATCCTGACTGCCTGTGATAAATCCGCAGGAAAGATCCGGCGTATAATTCCGAATCTCCTCCCCCCAATTGTACACCAGTGAAGCCGGGGCCACCACCAGGGAAGTACCGGAATTCCCCTCCTGCTTCGATGCCAGCAGTACAGCCAGTATCTGAAGTGTCTTTCCCAACCCCATGTCATCTGCCAGGATTCCGCCCAGGCGGTACGCCTCCAGCGTACGCAGCCAACGATATCCGTTCCTCTGGTATCCTCTCATAATACCCGACAGGGAAGACGGTTCCTCGAAATCCGCATCATTCACCGTCTTAAAGTCCTTCACCATCTCCCGGAAATAGCTGTCCCTGCTGCTGTAGATCTCCTCATTTTTCTCCAGCAGTTTGTCCAGATAGAGAGCACGGTACAGCGGCACTTTGACGGCCCCTTTCGCCAGCTCTTTAGGGGACATCCGCAGTGTCTCCATCATTTCCGCCAGTGTCTGCAGCGCATCTTCCTCCAGATTCAGGAAATCGCCGTTCCGCAGACGATAATACTTTTTCTTCTGCCGATAGCTCTTCAAAATATCCAGCAGTTCCTCAGGCGGAACATCCTGAGTGGAAATATTCAGATTCAGCAGATTTCTGGAGACAGATATCCCCACTGACATCCGCACCCTGCGTCCGATGTTGAGATTGCTGAAGCGTCTGGTACACTGCACTTCTCCCAGAGTCAGCAGTACATCCACCCCTTTGTCCAGCACCCTGTACATCCGTTCCTCATCCTGCCCGCAATGGCACTCCTTTTTCTCCGCATCCCAGTAAGGAAACCACTGCCGTACCAGATACATGGTCTCAACCTCCCGGGAAACTTCCCGGATCCGTTCCGGTCCAGCCGGCATTTCATTATCATCCTCCGAAATTTCCCAAACCGGAAACTCCCTCTCACCATACCTGGCCGCCACACGGCAGCTCATATTGTGTTCTTCCGCGTCCAGATAGAAGACAAATCTCGCCTGCGGAGGCAGGTACAACGCTATCTCCTCCGCATTTTCCTCCATGATGTCAACAGCCCCCTCCAACTGTGGCAGTACGGAATAATAAAACTGCGCCAGATTATTCCTCCCTACCTGGAACTTCAGCTCGCCATTGGGGCAAAATCGTGCAATCGTCCTGATCTTCTTCTGAAATTCATCCTCCAGCCTGCAGAAAGCATCCTCATCCACATAATATGCAGTCCCCACTCCATAGTAAAAATGCGGCATTCTGCAGTCCACTGTCACCCCATGGAACCCCCGTCTCTCTCCCAGATCATTTTTTCGTATCATCATGACTATCTTAGGATTCCGTTCCGCGGCATGAAGGACGGTTTTTCCTTTTCCGTCGCTGTCTTTGTTCTCGAATTCGAAGCTGTCCCCACCAACCAGGTCATATAGCTCGTCCAGCCTCCAGCCAAAAAGCGCAAACTCTGCATTCTTGGCAGCCGCCTTTTTTGTATAATTGCGGGCTTCTATCATTCTCCTCTCAAAAGCCTGCTCCTCCTTCACAATCCGGCCGATATAATCAATCCATTTTCTGCATTGCGCTGTAAAGTTACCGATATTATGATTGAAATTGGTATTGGTACCATAAGCACCTATCCGGGATTCCTGTACATTCTGGTAGAATTCAAACAGATCCTTCACCACGAACATCTTCTTCTCGCCCACCTTGAAGGAAACGAACAGCTCCCCTGCCTTTTGTGTCACCCGGGGAATCAGCATAAGGCTTTCCGCCCTGCCTATGGTATCTGATATCACACTGTTGGCCCGTTGTTCAGAAAATGCGTGAAACATCATCATAGCCCTTTTATCTGTGGCATCCCCCAGATTCTCCTGCTGCAGCCTCTCCCCAACCAGTATCAAAAATGCCGCCAGATAGGCACAATATTCTTTTCTGTAGTATCTGGTGTAATAATGTCTCCGGCACTCCTCACACTGACATTCCGTGAAGAGAACCTCTTCTCGATTAAAAACGATATGCAGCGGAAAAGAAATACGTCCTTCCATTCCATCTCCCACCGCATCTCCGATTACCTCATTCCGACCTTCCACATAACCGCTCTCCAGAGACTGCAGACGTACCTTTTTGTCCTCATACAGTTTCTTCCCTTTTTGGCGAATCGCCTGTGTCAGTCGCATATCCTTCTGTAATATGCGGGCATCAAAATACTGATATTGTGCTAGAGCATTGTAATCTGCCAGCCTCCGCACCGGCTCACCGGACCCGTCTTCTTCCTGACGGTTTAAAATAATGTACTCCTGAGTCTGTTCCTCTGTCTGCCCCTGATGCAGCTCCTTTTCAGGTATTTCCGGTAATTGTATTTTATCGTTTTGTTCTCTTCTGCTCCCCATTCTTCATACTTTCCTTTTATATTCTGTCATCTGCATTCTTTATCATTATATATCCTTCCCATCAGATACGCAACAAATATCATGTAAAAAGGCCCCGGTCTGCACCGGAACCTTTTTACTATTTCTTATGAGGGGGGAGATAGTGAGTTCATCAACTATCGTTTTCATCATACAATGAAAATGTGTCCAAACTATGTCCAATTTCTTATTTATATCTAAAAACCATTAGGACCGGAACCTGTGCCCAGCTCATTCATAACTCCCTGATACACCAAATCACGCATCACTTTCCTATCGGTATCCGCAGGATAGCATCCCATCTCCGTCACTGCCATCATGTAGATCATCAAATGTGCATACAGGCAATGCAGCAAATAGTCCGGCGGCAGGTCTCCCCGCAGCTCTCCTCTCTCTACCCCCCGGCGCAGCAGACGGCCAAATACATTTCTTGGCAGATAGGGAGCAAAGGACTCCGCCATCATCTTTTTCTGAAGCATTCGATTAAAATCAGAGGAATCTGTCATCGTATGCAGAAACCGCAGAAAACAGTTCTTGTACTTCTCCTTCTTCTCGATCTCTGTCAGTAGAAAAAACAGCTGTTGTCTGAAGGAATCTTTTTCTTCCAGCAAAGCTTCAAGCCATCCGAATACCCCTCTCATCTGATACAGAATCGCGCAGGCTACAATCTCTTCCTTAGAATCAAAATATTCATATGCCGTTCCCTTTCCGATTCCCGCGCGCTCAGTTATGGTGGAAACACGAATATCTCCGGCCTCCATTCCCTCTTCCAACATTTCGATGACTGCCTGATACATCCGGCACACCTTGGGCGGAACCTGATGGATATCTTCCAGTCCGTTGATCTTTCCCATCACTTTCTCCTCCTGCGCCTGTGATTTCGGGCCCCTGCCCCCTCCTTTGTCAATTTATCCCGCTGCACTTCGGAGTCCGAAACCGGCTCTATGGCTCCGGTTCGATCCTGTTCCTCTTCGGACTTCAAAACCGGCTCTATGGCTCCGGTCCGATTCTGTTCCTCTTCAGTCCGCCAAGCCGGCTCCGCCTCACGTGCTTCTGTTCTATCCTGCTCCTTTTCGATCCCTGCTTTCCTATCGGACGCAATCCTCTGTAAGCTTTTTATCGGATGCAGTTCTCTCCCATTCAGTTCTCTCTCCTGCATTGTCTCCAGAAGTATTTCTGTCCTCTGCCCTGGCAACTCTTCCCGCTTCCTTTTTTTCTCTCGAATAAACAGATCATAAATGCACGGAATAACAATCAGTGTCAGCAGGGTACCATAGGTCAATCCGCCGATGGTCACCAATGCCATGGGCTTCGCCATCTCTGCTCCCATATCGTCGCTGAAAACCATGGTGGACAATGCCAGGATCGTGGTCAGGGCTGTCATCAGCACAGGCCGCAGCCTGGTCCGTCCTGCAGTAAGGATCGCCTCATGTTTCGCCATACCGCCCTCCCGCAGCTGATTCATATAATCTATAATCACAATACCATTATTCACAATGATACCAGCCAGCATGACAAATCCAATCATGGCAATGACGCTGACCTCACTGCCGCTGAAATAGAGTCCCATAAATCCCCCCGTAAATGCAAGGGGAATGGTAAACATAATAATAAAAGGCGACAAAAGCGACTGAAACTGGGCCACCATGATCAGATACATAAACAGTACCGCCAGCACCAGCATCAGCATGATCTGTTCCATGGCATCCACAATCATCTCATTTTCTCCGGAAAACACCAGGCGATATCCGGCGGGCAGCTCGTATCCCGCCAATTTCTCGGACACGGCAGTGGAAACCAGCCCCACATTATATCCATCAGCAATGACTGCCGAGACGGATACATATCTGGTCTGATCCGTCCTGCTGATAGATCTGAGTGCCTCTGTAATCTCAAAATCCGCAATATCTGCCAGGGGAATACTAACCTTTTCTCCGTCTTCCCCTGTTCCGTCCAGCTCCAGTTCCCTGACCATCTGTCTGGTCAGCTCCATATCATTTCCATTCATGACGTATACATTGTAGTCCTTATCTGCAGATACCAATGTGGTAGCGCTGCCGGCTTCTGCCAGCCTGGTATAAAGCTGAGCATACACCTGTGCCACGGTGAGACCGTAATGCACTGCTTCCTCTCTGTTGATCAGAATACGCAATTCCTCATCCGCGTCTTCCAGGCCGTCGCTGACTTCTGTAGTTCCCTCAACACTCTCCACAATTGCCGCCACTTCCTCTGCAATGCGACGCAGCATATCCAATTCCCGTCCCCGCACCTGAATGGAGATTCCGCTTCCCCCCATAGCGCTCATATCCATGCTGGAGGTATCTATGGTAATCTCCGCCTCCAGTCCTTTCGTCAGCTCCTGAATGGTCCTGGCAATCTCTTCATTGCTCATGCTCTTGTCTTCTTTGGTGACCACATAGATCGTCGCCTGATTGGTACTGGTTCCTCCCCCGCCCAGAAGAGACATATTGGAACTGCTGGACATGGCGCCTACATTCTGTACATCCTCTATGGCCAGAATGGTTTCGACGATTTGATTCGTCAATTCACCTGTGTCCTGAAGCGTGGCATCCTCCGCCAGTTCCACATTCACGGTCAGCTGAGTGGAATCCATATCCGCCATAAATGCCGTACCGTTGGTAAAAGCCAGAGCGATACTGCCCACCAGCAATACCAATACCAACAGGATCACCAAAGGCTTTGCCCGCAGAGAAAGGCTCAGCAGCCTTTCATACCCTGCAGCCATCCCTTCAAAGACCCTGCTCTCCTTCTGCGCCTTTGTCTTCACCAGCATTTTGGATGACATGGCCGGAACCACAGTCAGAGCAATGATCAGACTGGCCAGCAGAGAATATGCAATGGTCAGCCCCATATCCACAAAGAGCTGTCTGGTGATCCCTTCCGTAAATACAATAGGCAGAAACACGCATACTGTTGTCAGCGTGGATGCCAGTATGGCTCCGGCCACCTCACCGGCTCCCTTCATGGCAGCTTCTTTCACAGGCCAGCCTTCTCCCCGCAGTCGATAGATATTCTCAATGACCACAATGGAATTGTCCACCAGCATGCCGATTCCCAGGGCCAGACCGGACAGGGAAATGATATTCAACGTCACACCGCTGAAATACATACACACAATCGCGGTCACAAGACTGACGGGTATGGAAAATGCCACCACCAGAGTGGGCCTAAGATCCTTCAGGAAAACCAGCAGGATAATAATGGCAAGAACCGCACCGAACAGGATATTGTCGAGAATCGAATCCATAACCAGATCGATATAGATTCCCTGATCCATCAATGTGATCAGCGACAGGTCTGCATTTTCCGTCATCATCTCTCCGAAACGCTCCGCCAGTCGATCAGACACTTCGCCTGTGGAATACCCTGTCTGCTTCTGAATGGTAAGCATAATACCGGCGCTGCCGTCGACATTGGCATAGATCTCATCGGAATTGTCAGTATAAAAAACATCCGCCACATCCGCCAGCGTAACTACAGGAACACCTTCCATATGCAGATCCATCAACGGGATCTCTTTTAGTTCCTCCACCGTGGAGGGCTTGTCGCCCACACGCACCATGTAGCTGATGCCCTCTTCCGTTACATACCCTGCAGGCATGGAAAAATTTTGAGCAGTCAGCAGACTCTTGATTGTGTCCACCGTAAGTACCTTGGTCATATCTGCCTGTTCATAGGCAGATTCTTTCGCCTCGGCAAGCTGTTTCTCGCCCTCCTCCAGCTGTTCCTGAGCCTCTTTCAGCTGCTCCTCACCGCTTTTTATCTGTTCCATGGCGGAATCCAGCTGGCTCTCCACCATTTTCATCTGATAGTCCCCCATGGCGATCTGAGAACTTGCCTCCGCAAAACCAAGCGCTGCCTCCAGCTGCCCCTTCTCCACCTCCACCAGACCTGCATTCACCATGGAAAGCTGCTCTTCCAAAGCGGCCAGTGTCTGATTGGCCATGGTCTCATAAGCTTCCAGCCCCATACCGCTGGTAAGGGAATTCAGGGCATTCTCCAGATTCTCTCTCTGGGCCACGATCTCGTTGGAACCTCCCTGTGACACCAATGTCAATACCGCCGCCACTGATACAAAGTTATCACAATCCGCCCAATCCGCCGCTTCCAACTGGGCAATCAGCTCATCCAGCTGTGCATCTGCACCTTTCATCTGAGCGATGATCTCGCTGCCCAGATAAGCTGCCTTTAATTCCCCAATCTCCTGTCGAATCCGAGCTTCTTCTTCCGGGTTGGGATTCTCACCATAGATACTCTCATACAGTGCCTGATAAGCCCGTAGATACCGCTCCGGAGCATTGATCAGAATATCCGTCAGGGCATTGATCTGAACAATTCCTTCATTCAGCTGTCTTGCCGTGGCTAAATTGGTAGTCAGATTCATCTTGGCAGCTTCCAGATCCGTCTTGGCTGTCAGCAGATCCTTTTTGGTATCTGCCAACGCCTGGGCCGTCTCCGATTTCTTCTGATCCAGCTCTTTCTTTCCGTTTTCAAGCTCTGTCCTGCCGTCTGTGAGCTCCTTTCGCCCCTTCAGGATTTCATTTTTTCCATCCTCCAGTTCCGTTCTGCCATCTTCCAGCGCCTTACGCCCATCCTCCAGCTCTTCCTCGGCATCCCGCATCTTCTCATCAATGGCGGCAAATACCTTCTCGTTGACGGTATCCACCTTGTCCTGACGAATGATGACATTTACACTCTCTTCCAGCAGCCCTGTAGCGCTGACGCTTGCCACACCTTCAAGGCTCTCCAGCTCAGGCATGACGGATTCCTGAACATATGTACTGATCTGTGCATTATCCATGCCATCCACACCCACCGCCGCAATCATAATGGGTAACATATCCGGGTTCAGTTTCATAATGATGGGATTCCCGATGGCATCATCCCAGTAGCTCCGAATCTGGTCAAGGCTCTCTCTGATTTCCAGCGATACGGCATTCATATCCGCGGTCTGTGCAAATTCCAGAACCACCATGGAATAACTCTCATTCGACACCGAACTGATGCTTTCGATATTACTTACCGTGGCCATGGACGCCTCCACCGGCTGTGTCACTGCCGCTTCCACGGTCTCCGGGCTCGCTCCGGGATAAGTGGTCATGACAATCACATAAGGAAGGCTGATATTAGGCAGCAGATCAGCAGTCATTCTGGTAAAGGATACCACCCCCAGAATAATCGCCAGAACCACACCAACCAGCACTGTGTAAGGTTTTTTCACACTGAATCTTGATATCATGTCTGTTCCTCCTGCCGCCGACCGGGCGGTCGGTCAGTTTTACTTCGTAGATTATATGCCTGAATTCCTTTCCGTGTCAATATACGTTTTCTTTCCCTTTTCTAAAAAAATTATAAAAAAAGAAAATGCCTTCTTACAGCATTTTCTTTATTTTGGCTTTTAATCTCTGAAGGGCATTGTCGGTAGATTTTTCGTCCCGTCCCAGCACTCTTGCAATCTGGCTGTAGCTCATCCCGGTAATATACAGATCCAGTACCTGCTTCTCAAAATCGCTCAGCTCTTCTTCTATCGTTTTCTCCAAATAAGCCACCCTTTCTTTATCCAGAAACATTTCCTCCGGATTCAGTTCACTCCGGTCTGCCAAAAGCTCCGCCAGGCTCATGCTGTCCCTGTCATCACCGGAACCTTCGCCATATAGCGGCACATAAGTATTCAGCGGAAAATGTTTCTGCCTTCGGGAGGCCTGCACCGCCGTGTACATCTGGCGGTTTATACACAGCTCCGCGAAGGTGCTGAAGCTGGCATCCCTTCCCATGTCGTAATCCCGTACGGCCTTGAACAGACCGATCATCCCCTCCTGGATGAGATCCTCATTGTCCGCCCCCAGAATGAACATGGATTTCGCCTTGCTGCGCACCAGGTTTTTGTATTTGTCACAGATAAAGTCCATAATGGCAGCCTCCCCCCTGCGCAGGCGGTCAATCAGTTCATCGTCATTAAATTGTCTGTAATTCGAATATCTGTCTGCCATATGTCTGTCTCATTTCTGCTCTGCTGCATTATGCCGGTCATCCCAGGCGCTGTCTTACGATTTCATATGCCAATATCCCTGCTGCCACAGAAGCGTTCAGGGAATCAATATTTCCTTTCATGGGAATGGCTGCGGACAGATCACACTTTTCCTTCACCAGCCTGCCCACGCCTTCTCCCTCACTGCCGATCACCAGCCCGATGGGTCCTTTCAGATCGAGCCGATACATGGAAGTCCCTTCCATATCTGCGCAGACGAACCAAAGGCCTTCCTTCTTCAGCCCTTCAATGGTCCTGGCCAGGTTGGTCACCTTTGCCACGGGCGTGTAGTTCAATGCCCCTGCAGAAGTTCTCGCCACAACCGCAGTGAGACCCACGGCACGGTTTTTCGGTATAATGACTCCATGTGCTCCCGCCAGATTAGCGGTTCGGATGATGGCTCCCAGATTATGAGGATCCTCAATATTGTCAAGCAAAATAAGAAAGGGCGGTTCCTGTTTTTCTCTGGCTCTCCTGAGAATATCCTCCACGGAAGCATACTCATAGGCGGCTGCCACAGCGATAACTCCCTGATGTTTTCCCGTCTCAGACAATTGATCCAGACGTTCCTTTGCCACATATTTCACAATAGTGTCCTGCTTATCTGCTTCTTTCCTGATGGTCAGAACAGGACCGTCCTGGCAGCCGTCCAGAATATATAGTTTATCGATTGTCTTTCCGGCACGGAAAGCTTCCGTTACCGCATTTCTTCCTTCTATGGTAAATTCTTTATATGCCATTTCATTTTTCTCCTCTATTGGGTAATTGCCGATGCCGTCTCCCTGACTGCCGTCGGTTCGTCCCCCCGCAGTGACAGCAGTGCATTGATGCCCACAGCATGCTCGGGGTTACAGCTCCATCCCCGCCAGCACAATCCCCTTCTTCACCAGTTCCAGCGCCCGCTGCATATTGTCTGTCAGATACAGGTAACCCAGCACGGCTTCAAATCCCGTAGCCCTCAGATAATCTGATGCAGTGGCGTTTTTGGCAGTTGTATGCGGTTTTGAATTTTTTCCTCTTCGGAAAATCGTCTTCTCCTCTTCGGTGAAACTGTCTGTCAATGCCTGTACCATCTTTGCCTGTGCCGGAGCGCTGACATATTTAACCGTGAGCCGATGGAGGTCATTGACCGGCCGATTTCCCTTTCCCACCACTGCCGTGCGGATGATCAGATCGTAGACCACATCTCCGATATAAGCCAGAGTCAGGGCTGAATAGGAGCGGATATCCTGTCGCTTTCCCGGGAATGTACCGGATATCATCTCCAACATACTTCGTGCAAAATCTCCGTCTGTATTTCCCGGCTTCTTCCCCTCTTCTTCCAGCTGCACACCCCGGAAACCGGCCTGTTTTTCTTTTATCCCCTCTTCCATGGAATGTTCCTCTTCCATTTTACACCCTCACGGGTATCCTCCAGGATAATTCCTTTCTCCAGCAGTTCGGCCCGGATTTCGTCAGCCCGTGCGAAATTTTTCTCCTTTTTTGCCCCTTTCCTTTCTTCGATTTTTTCCAGAATATATCTTTCCAGTTCTGCATCCACCCCTTTATCTGCCTCTTTTTCGGCATAAGCCGCAGTGAGATCCAGAGACAGCACTCTGTCAAAATCCTCCGCAAGAGCATACTTGGTGGCATCCCCCATATCTTCCTTCAGCATGTCATAGAGCACAGTCAGTGCCATGGAAGAATTCAGATCGTCGCAGAGAGCCTCCTCAAACCGCTGTCTGTAGGCATTGAATTTCTCCCTGTCCACTTCACCACCCTTTTTCAGACTGCCCACGCGTTTCACCAGTTTCTCATAGGCGGCCACAGTGTTATCCAGCGCCTCATAAGAAAACTCCAGCGGCTTGCGGTAATGAGACTGGAGGCAGAAGAAGCGGTACACTCTTGGATCATAACCTTTGGACTCCAATAGGGACAGGGTGAGAAAATCTCCCTTGGACTTACTCATCTTGCCGGTCTTGTCGGTCAGATGGTGTACATGGACCCAGTAATTACACCATTTATGTCCCAGATAGGATTCGCTCTGAGCAATCTCATTGGTATGGTGCGGGAATATATTATCCACACCGCCGCAATGGATATCCATATACTCGCCCAGGTGCTTCATCGAAATGCAGGAACACTCAATATGCCAGCCAGGATAGCCGATCCCCCAGGGACTCTCCCATTTCAATGCCTGGTCTTCAAACTTTGATCTGGTAAACCATAACACGAAATCGTTCCTGTTCCTCTTGTTGGCATCTTCCTCCACGTCGTCACGAACTCCTACCAGAAGCTCCTTCTCACTCTGAGAGGAAAAGACATAGTAGTCCTCTAATTTGGATGTATCAAAATACACATTGCCGCCGGCCTCATAGGCATACCCCTTTTCCAGCAGCACCTCCACCATATGAATGAATTCCGGGATGCAGTTGGTGGCAGGTTCCACCACATCCGGCATCTTGATATTCAGCTTTGCACAGTCATCAAAAAAAGCATCTGTGTAAAATTTTGCGATTTCCATCACTGTCTTATGCTCCCGCTTCGCACCCTTGAGCATCTTATCCTCACCTGTATCTGCATCTGAAGACAGATGTCCCACATCTGTGATATTCATCACCCGCTTCACTTCATAACCCGCATAGCGCAGGGTTTTCTCCAGCAGGTCCTCCATAATATAGCTGCGCAGATTCCCCACATGCGCAAAATGGTATACCGTGGGTCCGCAGGTGTACATGGATACCTTTCCCTCCTCATTGGGAATAAAAGACTCCACCCTTCTGATTAATGTATTGTATATTTGTAGTCTATTTTCCATCTTTTCCTTTCCGCCCATCTGCACTGGGCTTTACATTTTCCTGATTTGATTTTCAAGCTCCAGAATACGGTTTGCCATCTCCGCATTCGCCCGCTGAAGATTCAGGATATCTTCTTTGATCGGATCCGGCAGATCCGTCTGATTCAGAGTCTCCTGAGGCAGCGCCATATTGCCCCGCTTCACTACCCGCCCCGGCACACCCACCACTGTGGAGCCGGAGGGAACCTCACTTAGAACCACACTACCGGCACCGATTTTGGAATTGTCTCCGATGGTAAAGGAACCCAGAACCTTTGCTCCGGCACTGATCATCACATTATTGCCGATGGTGGGATGACGTTTTCCGTGTTCCTTGCCTGTCCCCCCCAGTGTCACTCCCTGATAAAGTGTCACATTGTCGCCAATTACAGTAGTCTCTCCGATAATGACCCCATTGCCATGATCAATGAAAAATCCCTTTCCGATTTTCGCACCGGGGTGAATCTCGATGCCCGTTTTCCGCACCCCTCTCTGGGAAACCCACCTTGCCCAGAAATAGTGGCCTTTCTCATAGAGCCTATGGGCAAAACGATAATGTATCATCACCTTAAAACTGGGATAGAGGAATACCTCCATGGCAGAATGAATCGCCGGATCCCTCTCTCTGATGATCCGAATCTCTTCTGTAATGTTGCTGATGATTCCCATATGAACACTTCCTTTTTTCAAATGACAAATCTGCAAAAACCGCGGTAAATTCATCCCTAGAGACGAATTCATCCGCGGTTCCACTCTAATTAAAGGCATTAAATGCCCTTCCCTCAATGCGTCTAACGCACGCCTGCGAATTTACCTACCAATCCCTGGCCATATGCTGTCCTGACTCTAATCCCATATCCGGATCGTCCTGACGCTTCCGGCAATCTCGTTTTCAGTAAATCTGCTCCCGGGTGCACTTCCTTTTCCGCCGGTGAGGATTGCTTTCAGCGCCTCCGCAACCCCTCTCTGACACACGGACACAAACGGAAATCTGTGGACTGCATCTCCGTTATCGAAAAGTACTCTCCCCGTTCCCTGCATTTTGCCTTTTGACTTTCCTATATAACAGAATATGCAAAAATGCTGTTTCTGTCAATAAATTTTTTGCTTTTCTCAAAATCCTTTTCCTGAAATCCGCCCAAGAACCATTTTCCATCGCCTCCGGGCTTTATCTGCCCCTTTTGGGACATCCTCCGCAGCTGCCGCAACCTGCTTCCACCGACCCAGCATTCAGATCAAAGGGGGACGCCAGCAGACAGATGGCCTGGGCTGAAATTCCCTCTCCGCTGCCTGTAAATCCAAGGCCCTCCTCAGTGGTTGCCTTCACGTTTATATGTTCTGTGTCCATCTCCAGAACCTCTGCAATGTTTTCCCGCATAGCATCCATATACGGGCCCAGTCTGGGTGCCTGGGCAATAATTGTGGCATCGACATTTTCTATGAGAAATCCCCGTTCTCTCAAAAGGCATTTTACCTTTTCCAGCAGCTTCATGGAGGAAATATCCTGATAGACCGGGTCATTATCCGGAAAATGCTTTCCGATATCCCCCAGTGCGGCGGCTCCAAGCAAAGCATCCATTACCGCATGAAGCAAAACATCTGCATCTGAATGTCCCAAAAGACCTTTTTCATAAGGAATGTGTACTCCACCCAGAATCAAATCACGGTTTTCTGTTAGTCTATGAACGTCATACCCCATACCGATTCTCATATCCCGTCACCTCCTGCCATTCGCGTCACAGCACGGCCTTACTTCTTTTTCTTCTTCGAAAAGGAAAAGGGCAAAGAATGGGTTTCCTCACGGTGACGTCTCCGGCGGCTGTCTCCGCTTTCCGCATGATCACGTCTCCGGCGGTTGTCTCCGCTTTCCTCATGACCACGCCTCTGACGGCTGTCTCCGCTTTCCTCATGGCTGCGTCTCCGACGACTGTCCCCGTTTTCCTCATGACCACGCCTCCGGCGGCTGTCTCCGCTTTCCTCATGACCACGTCTCCGGCGGCCGTCCCGTTCTCCCCGCCCGCGTCTGTCATCAAAACGTTTGTTTTTACTCTCATAGTCGTCAACTGCAATCTCAGGTCCTCTGTCTCCGATTTCCATCTTCAGCATGGCTGCCGCCAGGTCCAGAATGTCACACTCCTCCGCCTCCAACTTCCGCTGCAGAAATTTTCTCATCAGCTCCATGTCTTCATGTTCATGAAGTTCCCAGGCCTGGTTCAGATATTTGTCAGCCTTGGCTTTCAGCACCTTGGACGCCCCAGGCAGCTTTTTTTCTTCAATCGTCGTCCTGCAGAACCGTTCCAACTGTCGGATCCGAAAGATCTCTCTGCCGCTGACAAACGTGAAGGAACGTCCCGTTTTGCCGGCACGGCCGGTCCTTCCGATACGATGCACATAATATTCATTGTCCTGCGGCAGGTCATAATTAATAACTATCTCTACATCATCAACATCAATTCCCCTGGCTGCCACATCCGTTGCAATCAGGATATTTGCACTGCCGTTCCGGAAACGACCCATGGCCACATCTCGGAGATGCTGGGACATGTCTCCGTGAAGTCCCTCAGCCTGAAAACCTGCCTTCTTCAGCACCTCTGCCAATTCGTCCACTTTGATCTTCGTATTGCAGAAAATCAGACCCAGTCTGGGCTGGTAATACTCTAACAGCCGGATACAGGCCGCATCCTTGTCCTGGCTCTTCACTTTATAATATCTCTGGGCAATCAGCGGAATCGTCAGCTCCTTGGCCGCTACCCTTACCAGTCTGGCATTTTTCTGAAACTGGTCTGCGATATCCAGAATCGGCTTGGGCATGGTGGCAGAGAATAATGCCGTCTGATGTTCATTGGGAATTTCTCCCAGAATCAGCTCCATATCTTCCCGAAATCCCATGTCCAGCATCTCGTCCGCCTCATCCAGTACCACCATGTTCACATGATCCAGTTTGATGGTATGACGGCGCATATGGTCCATGACGCGCCCGGGTGTGCCCACAATGATCTGGGTCCCCCGCAGCCCGTTTATCTGCTTGCGGATCTCCTGTCCTCCGTAAACTGGAAGCACCTTGATGCTGTGCATATATTTTGCAATGTTCCGAATTTCTTCCGCTGCCTGCATGGCCAGTTCCCGGGTGGGACAGAGAATAATCGTCTGCAGACTCCGCAGCTCCGGATCCAGCTTCTGCAGAGCCGGAATGGCAAATGCTGCTGTCTTGCCGGTACCGGTCTGAGCCTGTCCGATGATATCCTCTCCTTCCAGTAAATAAGGGATAGCCTGCACCTGGATGGGCGTCAGTTTCTCAAATCCCATCTCCCTGACTGCCCGCACAATGCGCTGGTCCAACAGAGGTTCTATCACCGAAAGACTGTCCGGAGCCGTTTCTTCCTCAACAGCCCCCTGCTCTCCCGCGTCCTCTGTCCTCCTATCCTGCTTCCTGTCTTCTGATCTTTCCGCCTTCAACACCTCTTCAAACGGATATCGCTCATCTCCCACATATCCGCCTCCATCCATTTTAATTGGTTCTGCCAAATCCGCCATTTCTTCTTTTTCCACATACCCTTCCGCCCCAGCCGGTACTGCTGATATACCGGTCTCGGCTGATTTTAACACTCCGCTTTGTTTCAATTTCCTGTCAGTTCCCGTCGTCTCTGTTCCTGTCATCTTTCCTCTGTCTTTCCTTCCTGTCCTGTATGACTTTCCTGCAGGATTGTCTCCATTCCTGTCTTCTGAGGCACCAGTCCGCATTTTTCGTAGAATCTCTTCGCGCCCGGATTACATTCCCAGACATTCAGCGTCACATTATAGCAGCCTTCTCTCCTGGCAAAAGCCAGCACATATTCGTACAGCCGCCTGCCAATCTGCTGTCCTCTGGAAGCCTCGTCCACACATAGATCATCAATGTACAGAGTCTTGATATCCGTCAATATATTGTTGTCCAAATACTGCTGAAATACACAGAATACATATCCTGCTACATCTCTATTTTCATCTCTGGCCACAAATACCGGCTTCCTGTCATCTCGCAAAATCTCCAGAAGTTCCTCATCCGTATACTTTTTTACATTTCCCTTGAACAGATCTGGTCTGCCGTTATGGTGCACTGTCAATACCTGACAGAGCAATCTGTTAATCCCTGCCATGTCCTGTTCCTGTGCTCTTCCGATTTCCATATCATGTCCCCCTGTTCTGCAATGTAAAAAAGAAAACCGTCATTGATATTACCACATATAGTCAAAAAAGGAAAGCTTTTTTTCAAGGCTTTCCTTTTTTCGGTCCGGATATTTAGATTTGCCGCTACAGTTTTCTGCTCTTTCTGCCCCCTACTCTCCAAACCAAGACAAACAACAGAATACTCACAGCGCTCACCGTAAGTCCTGCACTCATACCTGCAGGAACATATTTCATTTCGATAGTATAGTCCCCGGGTTCCAGATCAAATGCCATCAGACAGCCTCCAAACAACGTGCCTTCCGTTTTCTCCCCATTGATCCATACTGTCCATCCGTCCTCATAGGGAATGGAACAGATCAGCCGGCCAGGCTGTTCCATGGTGATTGTTCCATGGAGATGGTCACTCTCCCACACTACGTTCTCCATATGCTGTGCGGACAGCAACTCCAGCGCCTGTCCCAGCACATCTGTGTCCATTTGATACACATCGGCATATATCTTGGGAGTGGTATCCTCCTCATTGCCGTTTGTCAGAGTAATGGTCTGCCCCTGTTCCAGATATCCCAGATACAAAATACAGTTTTTCTTTAAATCATTAAATTTCTGTTCCTCCGTGCTGCCGCCGATATAATCCACTTTATTGGTGCCGGAAGCTGTGAGAACAGCGTAATAATAACCGCCGTTTTCTGCCGTAAATATTACGTTATCCCCGGATTCCTCACTGACCCTTTTATCAAAAAGTTTCCCCTCTATCCCCAGATCCGCAACCATCTGGTTCTGCAGAAGGAAATTCTGCTTCGCTTCATCCTTATCCAGATCAAACCCCACCGGAGCCACATACCCAAAAGGCAGCACTGCATTACATTGGTAGAGACAGACATCTCCGCTTTTCTCCAACAGAGTATAGAGACTGTTCTCATACTTTTCGGATTCACCGAACATGTAGTTGACATTCAGCAGCGCAGAAGTAAAGGCCGTGGCTCCGTCAAAACCATAATACACCTTGCTGTGTCGCATTCCAAGCCGTTTGTACAGATCCATCACATAAGAGTTCATTGTGGAAGAAAACACACTGGCGGTAGGATAGCCTGTGAGAGTACCATCGTTTTTCGTCTTTCTGGTAAATTTCTCCAACCTGTAGAAACTGTTTTCCCGTTCCCTTGTCATTTCGTATAGCAGCCTGTAGTCTTCCTGCTGCTCCAGATAGGCACTGCGGCTCACTGTCCCCACACTGGTAACAAAAGTATTCAAACCGCACTCGGCCACCACTGCCGCAACTGCCACCACAGCAACTGCCTTCAGAACATGCCGATTGCTTTTGGTGCGGTAGAAGTGCAGTAATATGGCATAGATGCTCACAAATACAAGGGTCAGAACCTTGACCCCCAGTTCAAAATCTTCATGCTCCACAAATTTCTCACAGAACAGAAAAAAGCCCACCGCCCACAGATACCCATATAAAATCAGTTCTTCTCCTGTATCCTTAACATGGCGCCAGGCATCATAGCACATGGTCAGCACCAGAAAGATATACAGAAAAGACTGTCTGGCAGGCAGGGAATCCGGATAATTGAGCCCGTGCCAGATAAAGTTAAGCAGATTGGTGCTGAATCCCAGAAGCATAAATCCGGCCAGAGCCATGCGGCAGAATTTCTCCCGGATCGAGATCTTCCTGTTCATCAGATACATGGGAATCAGCATCAGCACCGCACTTCCGCAGTAGATGTTGGGCCAGTGGTCCAGCCCCCGTTCTGTGTATACACACATACAGTGCCTTGCCAGCATGTCCAGCACAGAAAAATAGGTCTCCACTTTTTTCGGAAAATCCATATCTCCGAAATCCGTCTGCAGTATCGCGCATACCTCAGGAAAAAGCAGCATGGCTGCCATTCCCCCTGCCAGCAGCGAATACAATACAAAGTATTTAATGCTGCGCAGACGCTTCGGCTCCGTCACCAACAGAACGATAAAATACAATACCAGGAAAATACAGATCATGATGGAAATATAATAATTGGTAAAAATGGACAGTGCCAATGTCACACAGTACAACCCGCAGCGCCCTTCCTTTACCAGTTTCTCCAGCCCCAGGATGATCAGCGGCACCAAAACCACACAGTCTACCCACATGATATTATAATTGTAAGCCGCCATAAAACCGGACATGGCATAAAAGCAGGAAAACAAAACAGCCGCCATAATACCATCTCCCCAGGCGGCGCCCCCGGCTGCATCCTTCATTCCCAGCCGAAAATGCTCCCGAAGATAGACAAAAAAAGTCATTCCAGCCAGTCCTATTTTGATCACAATCAGGTAACTCATAAATTCGATGAGAAATTTTTCCGATACCAACAGCGAAAAAATATGAAGCGGGCTGGCCAGATAATATACAAAAAGAGCAAAAAAATTGGACCCGATCCCCACATGAAAGGAAAAATTCAGGGTCTCTCCCCCTCTTACCTTATGGAGCAGTTCGCTGAAAAAGGGCATATACTGATGATACATATCCCCAAACAGAAAACTTCTGTCTCCAAAGGGATAAATTCCGCGTATTACGAACAGAATCAGCATTACCGTTACAGGGATAAAAAAGGAAAAGGCAGCTCCGGCCTTTCGTACATTCATATTTCTCCATTTTCTGATATTCATACAACAGTGCCCTCTATCATTCGTTTACATATTGTATTTTATTTTAGCATATTTTCCCTGATAGTAAAGTCCCGAAAAGAATTAAATCATTCATTTCTCTTAATTTCCGCAGCAATTTATACAGAACACTGGTCTGTTACTAATCTTCAGAGATCCTGCATATATTGATATATCGGATTTCCTCAAGACAGATCTCATGATCAGATACAGGAAATGAATATCCGCCGAGAACAAAGCAAGGGGGTATCAAATGAAAATAGCCATTGCCGGGAAAAAGACAGAAACTGCCAATTATGTGCATTTCCTCCGCTCCATGCAGATCACGCCTGTGGTAACTCTGAATATGGATGAAATCTCCCTATGTGACGCGCTGCTCCTTCCCGGCGGCGGGGACATCACCCCAGCCTTCTTCGGAGAGCAGAATCATGGTTCCCGCAATATCGACACGGAACTGGACATCCGCCAGCTGCTTGCCTTTGATCTGGCATTGAAAAGCAGACAGCCTGTACTTGGCATCTGCAAGGGAATGCAGATTATCAATGTGGGCTTGGGAGGAAAAATCATCCAGGATCTGCCGCCCTTTGTCTTACCCCGTCACTGTTATGACAATGGAGACAAATACCACATTTCAGTAATCAAACATCATTCCTGGATGTATGAACTTTACGGAGAAAGCACCCTTGTCAACAGCGCCCACCATCAGGCTCTGGGATGCCTTGGGCAGGGCCTGTCCGCCATACAATACTGTCCCCAAGACGGCTGTACAGAAGCCTTCGCTCATGAGACATTGCCTATCATGGGGGTACAATGGCATCCCGAGCGGATTGATTATGCTAAGTCCGGAACCGACGGCAGGAAGATTCTGAACTATTTGGTTTCCCTGATCCGAAAAGCACCTCCGATTGTCCGCTGATCCCCTTGTCCCCGCAGCGCTTTCTTTATCTCTCCGGCTCAGTCCTGTTCCCTGCCTCCGGACGACAGCTCTTCCTTTTTCCCGCTTCGTTCTCCCTCTCCTGCCGTCCGGAAGCAATCTTGTGCCGTATGTTTTCAGGGATATGCCTTCTTTTGGCGGCCATTTTTTTCTTTTTATGATCCCGTGCAATCTCAAAGAGCGATCCTACCATCTCTTTCAGCATTTCCCGGGTCTCCTCATCTACCTCCTTCAGCGCGGCTATGATTCCGTTCATACTTCGCCTCCATTCAGCAGTAAAATCAATGAGATTACTGGCCTGGGATGCCGTAATGACCTGGTACATGGTATCCACAAAGGTACGGAGCTGCTGTTCATTCAGGGACAGAATCCATTCATTCAGAACATTGTCCAGATTCTTTCGTCTCTCATACAGATCATTTACCTGGACAAGATGATTGGACACGACCTGCCAGGTATAAGGGTCATGCTGCAGCAGTCCAAATGTGCTGCTCTCAACCACCTGAAAATACATATCCGACTGAAATATCATTCCCACCAGAGAAGAATGGGGCAAAATCTTGGTAATCCGACTGGCAATCTTTTCATAATTGCATCTTTCCAACACTTCCGGCCGGAATCCCGGACCATCCATACTGTATATCCTCACAATTCGATCCTGAATATCCATTCGACAATTCATGGCACTGTACACAGCAAAGTTTCCACCCTTGGAATGTCCTCCAATACAGAAATCTCCATGAAATCTGTCTGCTACGGTATCAAGATATCTGACACTGTACTCCTGCCCCGGCACCGGAGAGAGAAATGCCATATTAAAGTCCTCTTTCCATCCCACAATGGTTTCGTCTGTGCCCCGATAAGCTACATAAGCCATGCCATCTTCCAGAAAACAGGTAATCGCAGAAAACTGAGTCTCCCACTGCTCTTCTACAATATTCACATAGTAATTCAGTCTCATGTTCCGAAAGCGCCGCCCCTGCAGCATAGCCGTCAGCAGCGCTCTGTTTTCTTTCTCATACCGAACATCCGCGAACAATTTCTCATAATCCGGATGCCGTTCCAGACTCTCCAGAGTGACAGGCCCCCCGTCTGTCTCCACATCCGGTACCATATTGTCAAATTTCAGATAGGAAAGCTGGCACAGCGCCAGACTGTCCACCTCTGTCATGGGCATTTCCTGAAACGTATATTTTCCATAGTTTTCGAGATAATTCATCATCGTACCCATTCCTGATTCCTCACTTTATCAGTAATCACATGCTATATTGCTGAACCATAAGACTATAAAAATATAGTCAAATTAACATGCAAAGGTTTCCTCTTCTGATAAGTTATACTACCAAAAAGTATGATGTCTTTGCATAAAAATAATCTAAAAATTTGCTAAAAATCAAATAAAGGAAATACCCCTGACCAGATTCCTGTTGCATTTGTCCGAAAATAGAATATAATGAATAAAGATAAAAAGGGCATCCGGTTATGGAGATTTCACCTGACAGGCCTGCCCTAATACACAACGACACGAAGAAAGCAGGTAACATGGCAAAACTTAGCTTATACACAAAGGATTATGTGGTATTTGACCTGGAAACAACGGGATTAAGTCCTGGAAAAGACGAAATTATAGAGATATCCGGTATTAAAGTACAGGATGGTAAGGCCATGGCAGAATATTCCACTCTGGTTCATCCCGGCTGTCCCATTCCCTGTGAAGCCACAAATATAAACGGAATTACGGATGAAATGGTACAGGATGCACCAAGGCTGAAGGAAGCACTGGAAAATTTTCTCACCTTCGTCGGAAACGCTGTCCTGGTTGGGCATAACATTCACAGCTTTGACATGAAATTTCTCCAGGCCGGAGCCGGCCGGGAGCTGAACCGAACTCTGTCCAATGACTATGTGGATACCCTCTATCTGGCCAGAACGCTTCTGTCCCTGACCAGATTCCGTCTGACGGATGTGGCATCCTATTTCCACCTGGAAACAGAGGGCGCCCACCGCGCACTGAATGACTGTCGGATGAATTATCAATGCTATGAAGCAATGGGAAAGCTGTGCCAAAAACTGTCCGAAGCGGGAACCGCCGGACAGATGACGACTGTCTGTCCGAAATGCGGCTCCCTTCTGGTCCGGCGGAAAGGAAAATATGGAGAATTCTGGGGATGCGGCAGCTTCCCAAAATGCCGTTACACCCAATCATAAATAATGTTGCATTACATACTGCAGTTCCGTTTTACCTCTGTAGGTATTCTTTCCCAGCTGATATGCCACAGAAATCCTGAAGTGGGCTTTTCCGCCATACAGGGCCGTCTCACTTCCCCTTCCGAATTTCTCTTCCAGAAATCTGCCGAACCGTTCCAGATCCCCGAAGAAGACCAGCTGCTTTTCAGCCCCTTCCGGGGTCTGTACCCGGTATCTGGCACAGGTTTTATTTGCCCCCATTTTATATCCCGCCAGAAATACCAAATCTTTCTGTGCAAAAAGCGGTTTGGGATTTCCAACGCCGAAAGGTTCCAGAAGCACCAACTGATCTGCGATTCTTTCGTCCGCATAATCCATCGGCATGGGCACATCGATATGTATTTTCGGAATAAAATCTTCTTCCTGCAGCCGACATCGCTCATTCAGCTCCCGCCGGAAGGACGGGATATCCTCTTCCCGCATGGACAATCCTGCCGCCATGGCATGTCCGCCGAATTTGGTAAAAAAGTGCTTTACTTCCGTCATGGATTCGTACATATGATAACCCTCTATGGAACGACCGGAACCTTTGACACCTTCCTCTCCTTTCGTCAGGAGAAAAACAGGATGATTATAGTGTTCCCGAATTCGTCCGGCAATGATACCCGCCAGGCTTTCGTGCACCTGGGGCAGATAAATCACCATCACTTTGTCCTGTTCCATATGCTGTTCTGCAATCAGTTTTTCCGCCTGTTCCACCCCCCGGAGTGTCAGATTCTTTCTGCTGTCGTTCAACTCTTTCAATTCCCTTGCCGCACTCATAGCCTCTGTCTTTGTGCGGCTGCACAATAGCTCCAATGCCCGTCTTGCTGTGTCCAGCCGCCCTGTGGCATTTAGGCAGGGACCGATGATAAAGCCAAGATGATAGGCACTCAGTTTCCCCGGCTCAATACCGTTCACTTCCGTCAGAGCAAGTATGCCGGGATTCCTGGTAGCATTCAAACGCTTCAGCCCCTCCCGCACCAGGATTCGGTTCTCTCCTTTCAGCTCCATCACATCACAAACCGTCGAAAGAGCCGCAAATTCCAGCAATTCTTCCTTTATCCCCTCCAACACCGGATTCTGCGTCCTCTCTGCCAGAGCCAGAGCCAGCTTGTAGGCTACCACGCCGCCGCAGATACCGGGAAACGGATAATGACACTGCTCCTGCCTGGGATCAATGACTGCCAGCGCCGGCGGCAGCAATTCCCGGTGAACCATGGTTATGGCCTCCGGATGCCGTGGATTTTCCTCTGTCCCATCCTGCCCCTCCGATGCAAACGGTACCTCATGATGATCCGTGACTATGACCTTGATTCCATACGAGTTGGCAAGCGCGATCTGAGATGCTGCCGCAATACCGTTGTCACAAGTCACAATCATACTGATCCCATCCTGTCTCGCCGTTTCGATGAGATGATCATTCAAGCCGTATCCGTCATGGATCCGATGAGGAATGGCAGTATCCGCCCTTGCCCCCAATGCTTCCATGGCTCTGGACAAAATATAGGACGCACAGATCCCATCCACATCATAATCTCCGATAATCCGAATCCGCACCCCTGCTTCAATTGCAGCACAGATTTCATCTACGGCCTTATCCATATCCTTTAACAGCCAGGGGGAATAGCAGTCATCCAGTGTTCCGTATAGAAACTTTCTCACTTCCTCCTCATCTGTCAGGTCACGGTTCCGCAGAATGCGCGCAAGCACCGGACTGATACGAAATTTCTCTCCCCAGGCATTGAAATCTGCTCTCTTGGCGGCTACATACCACTTTTCCATTGTTATATTGTTTTCCTTTACTTTTATCTACTCTGTGTGCCTTGGAACACATGTAATCCGACCTGCACTCTGTCCGGCTCAACGTATCTTTCCGGATTTTGTTCCCAAGACAGCGTTCCATGTCTTTTACGAATTCAGTCTATCACAGCCGTTCATGGAATGCAATATGTAAGACATCCTGCATCAGCACAGTTTCTACAGATATTTGGTGACATCTCCCGAAATTCTCACAACCAGCCATTGCACTTTGTCCGAAATACGCCTATAATAAAAACAAATTACTTTTCAGGGAGTAAAAAATCATGGAGATAGAACAGATCCGGGAACAAACAGATGAACCGGTAAACAGAAATCCACAGGGACAGACGGCCCCCCTGTTGGGAACAGACGCACAGGAAGAGACATTACTGAAACAGATTATCGAGCTCGTCCGTGAATGCGGGACAATTTTGTTAAGTGCTGACGATATCCAGCGCAAAATTCACCAAAAAACCGGAAAAGGAAACTTTGTCACAGACTATGATTCCAAAGTACAGGCGATTCTGGAACAACGCCTTCTGAAGCTGATACCAGAGGCAGCATTCCTCGGGGAAGAGGACCGGATGGACCACACGGACATCTCCAGAGGATATGCTTTTATCGTAGATCCCATAGATGGCACCGCCAATTTTACCAGAGGGTACAATGTCAGCTGTATCAGCGTAGCACTGGCCCTGGACGGCCGCCCTGTCCTGGGAGTTATCCACAATCCTTATCAGAAGGAGACCTTCCATGCCATCAGAGGAAAAGGTGCTTATTTGAATGGAGAGAAAATATCCGCTTCCGACCGAAGCCTGGAAGAGGGCCTGATCCTGTTCGGAACGGCTCCCTATCATGAGGAGCTGACCAGAAAATCCTTTGAAGTAGCATACCACTATATGTCCCGGGCTCAGGATCTGCGCAGAAGCGGCTCCGCAGCCATTGATCTGTGCATGATCGCCTGCGGCAGAGCGGAATTTTTCTTTGAACTGAGCCTCTGTCCCTGGGACTACGCGGCAGGCGCCCTGCTTGTGGAAGAAGCAGGCGGCATTGTCAGTGATCTGCAGGGACAGCCGATTTCGTATAATCGGAAGCAGACTGTAACGGCCAGAGCACCCAAAGTAAAACTGCTGCCCACATGCGAACAGCAGCACCTGATACCCTGAAAATAACGGTTTGGCATTACCAGTTTGAAATTTCATAGGCCGTATAGGCATGGTCAAAATGATACCCCAGTTTCTCCGCCAGTGCCACAGACCACAGGTTCTGGGCATCCCAGCTGGGATACCACCCCTTTTTGCAGCATTCCAGAATCAGCTTGGCCCCACAGATAAAGGCAAGTCCCTTCCTTCTGAAGTCCTCTCTGGTATCGATTTCGATTTCTATGGAAGGGGTTTCCGCCAGGAAATGAGCTGGGGCAACCTCGGCTGTGATTCCTGTCCTCTCAAAATATCCCGCCTTCCAAAACGCTTCCTCTGTTCTGCTGCCCAAATGTCCGGAATAAGAGGAAGCTCCTGACACCGGATCCCCATCCTTCAAAATCACTGCTCCCAATCCGCATGCCTTGTACATCCTATAATCCGCATACTGGGACACCCAGTCTCTGCACCAGGGAATCCCCCGGCAGCGCCAAAACAGTTCCTCATCCATCATCTTCAGCTCATATCCCTCCGGCAAGGCTTCCGCTGCTGCCCGCAGCCTCTCCATAATATCCCCTATAAAGAGATCCGGCTCCTTCCGAATGGCATATCGGAGCACCTTTTTCG
Source organism: uncultured Acetatifactor sp. (assembly GCA_910580225.1). Lineage (GTDB taxonomy): Bacteria > Bacillota > Clostridia > Lachnospirales > Lachnospiraceae > Acetatifactor. The sequence goes on along the minus strand of CAJTXE010000039.1, from coordinate 4,984 downwards.
CCTGGGGAAGTCCTCCGCGCCCGGAGTTCTTTTCTGTGCCCCAGAGTATTTCATTGCCGGAGATCTCTTCTGCCTCACAATGTCCCTCACTCCAGGAATTCATTCCTGCTGCACAAAACCGTTCACTGCCGAAGGTCTCTCCTGCCCCACAAAATCGTTCGCTGCCGGAGATCTCTCCTCCATCGGCAACTCCTTCTCCCGGAAAACATTTCTCAATCACTCTGGCCCAACCCTCGTCCCGGGGCACCATGATCACAGAATTCTGCCCACAGGACTGGGGTTTGTACTGTACCAGCTCCCTGCAGGGTTTCCCTGCAAAAAAACAAAAGTCCCCCAACAGGGCCATGGCAGAAACAGGCTTCTCGGAACAGTCACCGTAAATATATCCCATAGGTCCCTGCAGACAGCACCAGATCAGGGTTTCCTCCCACCCCGCAAACAGGGGTGCCGCCTGCTTTCTATCCGTAATCTCATATACTCTGTTAGAAAACATCCCAGTTTTCTCCTTTCTCCCTACACCTGCCAATCAGCTATTCCTGTTTTGGAGCAGATCATCTTCTTCTGGATGGAGAAGGACATTTTTACGGTGCTGCATTGTCGCTATAACCTGAAATAATGCCTCTTTCAGTTCCTTCTCTCCGAATCAGCACCACTGTCACATCGTTTACATTGGTTCCGGTGGGTCCGGTAAAAATAAGCCCTCCCACCCTGTCCAAAGCATCGTAGGAATTGTTCTCCTGCAGTGAACGATAAATGGAAATACCACTTCTGTCCAGTTTCTCCTTGGTCTCACCATCACAATAGCCTCCTGCCGCGTCTGTGGGGCCGTCTGTGCCGTCGCTTCCCACACTGAACAGTGCTGTATCTCTCAGACCTGCAATTCCCTCCGCAGCCGCCAGAACCAGTTCCTGATTTCGTCCGCCCTTTCCCTTTCCGGTGAGATGAACAACCGTCTCCCCTCCGGCAATATAAGCCAGACTTACCCTGCCTTCCTGATGGCTTTTTGCCACTGCTGCCAGGAACCGCCCTGCTTCTCTGGCCTCACAGTCCAAACGATCAGTAAGAATACACGGCATATACCCGCGCTTACGGCAGCTGGCTGCTGCAGCCCTGCAGAGCGCCCCCACACTCCCCGTTATTACCGTCTCCACATTGGTCAGCTTTTTTGGAGTCTCCTGTCCAAGAAGCGCCATGGCCTTGCTGCTGAAGCGCAAACCATATTTCTCTGCCACAGCCAGTGCCTGGGCACAGGTACTGGTATCCGGGCAGGCCGGACCAGAGGCGATCATGTCCAGCGGATCCCCCAAAATATCGCTTAAAACAATACTGTAAACTTTCCCGGGCTGACAACGTATGGCAAAACGTCCGCCTTTCACCCCTGACAGCCGCTTTCGAATTGTATTGATCTCCACAATATCCGCACCGCAGGCCAGGAGCTGATCTGTAATATCCTTCAGTTCCTCCTCCGGGACCAGGGGATCTTCAAAAAGCGCAGATCCTCCTCCTGACAGCAGAAAAACTACCGTATCCTTTTCATTCAGATTTTTCACCAACTGCAGCACTGCTTTCGTGGCACGGAAGGAATTCCTGTCCGGCACGGGATGCCCTGCCTCAAAACACCTGATCCGGGAAATTACACCCCTGATATGTCCGTACTTTGTCACACAGATTCCCGCCTTCATCCTGTCTCCCAGGACTTCGGAAGCGGTCTTTGCCATTTGCCATGCCGCTTTTCCCACTGATACCACATATACTTTTCCCTCTCCGAAGTCCCGTTTTTCCAAGGCCGATATCACCGCCCTGTCCGGCATTACTTCCTGAAGCACCTCATTTATGATGAAATCCGCATCATTTCTCATTATCCCGTTCCCTCTTACCTGACATTCCGGCCTGTACCATAAGCGGATGCTCTGGCCTGACTGCCTTACAGTAAAAGGCATCAAGCCGGATTTGCATAACAAATGAAAAAGGACTGACACAACAGTCCCTTTCCTACTCTTTTCCCGGATAACCCGCTAAAATCCTGCCATCATCATGCTGATCAGCTGGTCTCGCTGCACGGCATCCTGGGAACCTTTCACCTTTGAAACCATACCATCCAGTTCCATCTCACTGGCAGCAGCACGCATGAGCTTCTCCTGAAACTCCCGTTTCTCCTGCTCTGCTCTGGCTGCTCTCCTCTCTGCTCTCGCCCGGTTCTGCAGTCTCATACCCTGTTCCATGGAATACAGCAGTTGAGTCATATCATTCATAATCACACCTCCTAATTGCTCCCACAGCTGTCCGTCCGAATCTTGAATCCGTATCTATTGCGAACTGTCTTCCTTTATCATATTTATCGGTTATTGTGCACTTTTTCCTTAGAGACACTTCTCACAGACAAAACCACATCAGAAAACCTTACAAGGGCACCAATTGAAAGCATCTGGTTCCATAGAAAACGGTGGAAAAGATCACATATTGGCACTAAAAACACGCCATATAAAAGAATCTCCTGATAAAAGCTACCAGGAGATTCTTTTAATTACTATATTTTATTCTTACTTGTTATAACAGACGATCTGCCCGAAGTCAGGCTTCAGAGAAGCGCCGCCTACCAGCCCGCCGTCAATATCATCCTGCGCAAACAATTCTGCGGCATTGGATGCGGATACGGATCCTCCGTACTGAACACGGATTGCTGCTGCTGTCGCCTCGTCATAAATCTCGGCAATACACTCACGAATAGCCTTGCAGACTTCCTCTGCCTGCTCGGTGGTAGCCACCTTGCCGGTTCCGATGGCCCAAATTGGCTCGTAAGCGATAACTGCGGAAGCCGCCTGCTCTGCGCTTACATTCAGAAACGCAATCTTAATCTGCTGACGAACGAAATCAATCGTCACACCCTGCTCTCTCTGAGTCAGGGTCTCGCCGCAGCATACAATGGGAGTAATGCCGTGCTCAAAAGCCTTCAGCACCTTCTTGTTCACGGTCTCGTCTGTCTCCGCAAAATACTCTCTTCTCTCGGAATGTCCGATGATAACATACTTCACCCCTGCATCCACCAGCATGGCAGGAGAAATTTCACCTGTATAAGCACCCTTCTCCTCGAAGTACATATTCTCGGCACCGATATGAATATTGGTGCCTTTTGCAGCCTCCATTGCCGGAATAATGTCAATGGCGGGCACGCAGAATACCACATCCACATCATCATTCACTACAAGGGGCTTTAATGTATTTACCAGTTCTACGGCCTGACTGGGAGTCATGTTCATCTTCCAGTTGCCGGCAATGATTTTCTTTCTTGCCATGATATAAATCCTCGATTTTCTGTATTATTTTCTATTTGCCTTATACGGCGGGCACTTTTGCTGCCCAACCCAAACCCAGGCAAGCCTTCCCGCCGTTTCTCTTATTTATCATCCGCTGCTGCCACGCACGGCGTCGCGAGACTGTTCCTCGGCTTCTCGCCGTTTCTCTTATTTATCATCCGCTGCTGCCACGCACGGCGTCGCGAGGCTGTTCCTCGGCTTCTCGCCGTTTCTCTTATTTATCATCTGCTGCTGCGACGCCGGGGAGTACTTTGCCTTCCAGGAATTCCAGAGATGCGCCGCCGCCGGTGGAGATGTGGCTCATCTTATCGCCGAAACCAAGCTGGTTAACAGCTGCCGCAGAATCACCGCCGCCGATGATGGTAGTAGCATCCGTCTCTGCCAGAGCCTTAGCCACTGCAATGGTACCCGCAGCAAGAGTAGGATTCTCAAATACACCCATAGGTCCGTTCCAGACCACAGTCTTTGCAGTCTTTACAGCCTCTGCATACATTTCTGCAGTCTTGGGTCCGATGTCACAGCCCTCTCTGTCAGCAGGCATATTCTCCACATCATATACTTCCACTTCAATGGGAGCATCAATGGGATTGGGGAATGCAGCTACTGTCACAGAGTCAACGGGAAGCAACAGCTTCTTGCCCAGTTTCTCAGCCTTCTCAATCATTTCCTTGCAGTAATCGATCTTCTCATTGTCCACCAGGGAACGGCCGATTTCATACCCCTGAGCCTTCAGGAAAGTATAAGCCATGCCCCCGCCGATGATGAGGGTATCACACTTTTCAAGCAGGTTGGAGATAACGTTCAGTTTGTCTGCAACCTTTGCGCCGCCCAGAATGGCCACAAAAGGACGAACCGGATTCTCCACCGCATTGCCCAGGAAATTGATCTCCTTCTGCATCAAATAGCCAACAGCGTTCTCGCCGCCCTTTGCAGTGATACACTTGGTAACGCCTTCCACGGAAGCATGTGCCCTGTGAGAAGAACCGAATGCGTCGCATACATACAGATCAGCCAGATCAGCCAGCTCTTTGCTGAATTCTTCGCCGTTCTTGGTCTCTTCCTTGCCGCGAAAACGGGTATTCTGAAGCAGAACTACATCCCCTTCCTTCATGGCTTCCACAGCATTGGTTGCAGCCTCACCGGTTACGTTGTAGTCAGCAACGAACACAACCTCTTTACCCAGTTTCTCGGACAGTCTCTTTGCAACGGGAGCCAGAGACTCGCCTTCGTTGGGACCATTCTTTACTTTGCCCAAGTGGGAGCACAGAATCACCTTGCCGCCGTCGTTAATCAGCTTCTGAATCGTGGGCATTGCAGCCACAATACGTGTCTCGTCCGTAATCTCGCCGTTCTTCAGCGGAACGTTAAAGTCACATCTTACCAGAACTCTCTTACCCTTTGCATTGATGTCATCTACGGATTTCTTATTCAAGCCCATTTCTATAGAACCTCCATTTTACATAATAAATTTGATATTCATTCTTTCATCGAAAAAGGAGCCCGGTCCATAAGACCGGACCCCCTTAGGCCATGCGGTTATTCTTACACTCTTATGCCAGCTCGCTGAAATACTTGATGGTACGAACCATCTGGGAAGTATAGCTGTTCTCATTGTCATACCATGAAACAACCTGTACCAGGGAGTTGCCGTCTTCCATCTTGGAAACCAT
>CAJTXE010000038.1:32061-39956 GCA_910580225.1 uncultured Acetatifactor sp. | reverse complement strand
TTACTGGAAAGCTCCTCCGTGCCGCACAGGGGAATCAATACGATGGGAATAGAGTGTTTTTCTGCTTTTGAACTCATGTTTTCCTCCTTATGTAATAACTTGAAGCCTTGTCTGCGAAACCACCCCGCCGCCGAACCCGGGCACTGCCTGAAACCGAATTCAGGAAAGCAGGTGTTCTCATCGTTTTCATAATCAGTTTATAATATTTTTACAAATTTTACAAGATGGATTTTCACACAAAAACGTTTGGCAGACCTTGCAATCTCTTTCAATCCTGTGTAAAATAAAAGGGATAATCTTCCTGCCCTCCCCGGACGCTGCCGGAGCGGGCAGCAGGGACGTAATCCGCCGTAACCCAGTCCTGCGAAACCGTCCCACGGAAGACAGCAGAAACCAGAAAAGGAGGCTGACGCTGCCGTAAAGCAGCCGTAAAGAACGATGAAAAAAATTCATACCAAAATCATGCTCCTGGTGATCCTCGCCGCACTTGGCGTATCTGCAGTCAATGTGGTCCTTAGCACGGCCATCTCCCGCAATTCCACCCTGACTGCCCTGGAAAAGACCCTCACCGAAACAACAGATTTGGCCGCCCTGGCCGCCCAGAACATGATTTCTACCTACACCCTGACCATCGCGGAGATTGCCGCTTCCCCCATTCTCACCTCCGCCGAGTTGAGCGATGAAGAGAAGCAGGCCTTCCTCCAGACAAAGGTGGACGCTTATTACATGCGGTTCGGAGGCATGGCGGACGCCCAGGGGAAAGATGCGTTTCATGGTACGGATATCTCCGGAGAACCGTTCTTCCAGGCGGCGCTTCGGGGAGAAAGTTACATGTCCTCCCCTTATGTGGAGGGAAACGACCGATACATGGTGGTATCCGCCCCGGTAACCGCCGACGGCACAGTCCAGGGTGTGGTATATTTCCAATGTGATACTTACCTTCTGCAGTCCATCATCAGCGAGATACAGATCGGAGAAGAGGGGGATGCCTATATCCTTGACCGGGAAGGCACTACCATTGCCGCCCTGGACGAAGAAGAAGCCCTGAGCCAGGAGAATCTGGTACGGGAAATGGCCTCCAATCCCAATGATAAATACATTCAGGAACTGGGGGCCATTGAACAGAAAATGATTGCCGGTGAACGGGGGGTGGGTACCTATATCTATCCTGAAGACAATTCGGAATACATTCAGGGCTACGCTCCCATCCCCGGCACAGACGGATGGAGTGTGGGCGTTACCATCAGCGAAGACGAATTTCTGCACTATGCCTATGTGGGCAACAATATCCAGTCGGCGGCGGGCCTGGTGCTCTGCATCCTGGTGATCCTGATTTCCGCCCCTGTATGCCGCTCCTTCACCGGACCCATTGTAAAATGCGCCAATCGCCTTCACGCCCTTTCCGAAGGTGATCTGAAAAGTCCTCTTCCCCGGGTGACCACAAAGGACGAAACCCGCATTCTGTCCGACTCCACCGCCAATCTGGTGGAAAACTTCCAGGGCATGCTTGCGGAAATGGGCGCCATTCTCAGCGGCATTGCCAACGGCGACCTCACCGCGGACAGCCTTCAGGCCAGTTATCCCGGAGATTTCCAGACCCTTCGGGAAGATCTGGAAACCATCAACGAAAAATTGAACCACACACTGGGAGGCATCGCCCAGGCAACCCGCCGGGTTTCCAACGGCTCCGCCCAGGTGGCTGCTTCCGGCACTGCTCTTTCCCAGGGTTCCACGGAGCAGGCCAGTGCGGTGGTTGAGCTCTCCGGCACCCTGGCGGATATGGATAAGGACGCGCAGAAAACGGCACATCTGTCCGAACAGACCAAAAACGCAGTGGACGGCGCCCAGGCTCAGCTGATGGAAAGCAACCGGAATATCCAGGAACTGAACCGGGCAATGGAACAGATCACCGCCACCTCCAATGAGATCAAGCATATCATTGATACCATTGAAGACATCGCCCTGCAGACCAATATCCTGGCCCTGAACGCCTCCGTGGAAGCTGCGAGAGCAGGCGAGGCAGGCAAAGGCTTTGCAGTGGTGGCAAATGAGGTCCGGGAACTGGCCTCCAAATCCAATGCGGCCACCAAGGCCACCATGGAACTGATCAACCGCTCCATCCAGGCGGTCAGCAGCGGCGGGGAAGCTGTTACAAGCGTCACCTCTTCCGTATCCCGGGTGGTGGAACTGGCGGGGCAGGCCGCGGAACAGATGGACCTGATGGCCGAGGCGGTAGAGCGCCAGACCGGCTCCATCAATCAGGTGACCCTGGCTGTCAGCCAGATTTCCGAGGTAGTGCAGTCTAACTCCGCCACCGCCGAGGAAAGCGCCGCCACCAGTGAGGAGCTCTCCCACCAGGCCGCCGTGCTGAAGCAGCTGGTGGGCGGCTTTACCCTGCGCAGACGCTGAGTTCCGCCACATTGCAGGTTCCTCCTTTACCTTTCAATTTCCATACAGGATATGGCGTATTCCGGGTCACTGCTCCCGGGAATCTCCGCGGGATGTTTTCGGATCCATTTTGCACGAAAATTCCGGGACCGCCCTGTCCTGTATGATTTTCCGGTCCAGTGCGCTGCCCTTCACCCTCCCTTCCGGAATACACTGGGGGTCATCTCAAACCGTTTCCGAAACAGCCGGTTAAAATTGGACAGATTCTCAAACCCAGTCTGCTCCGCTATCTCCAACACCGTATCGCCGCTGTTCCGCAGGGCATAAGCCGCCTTCTCCAAACGATATTCAATGAGATATCCCCCGAAGCTCCTCCCCGTAGCCTCCTTAAACCACCGCATAAAATGACTCTCACTGTATCCGCACACATCCGCTCCGTCTTTTACCGTTAATTGTTTACCATAATCCCGTTCAATTTTCGAGAGCACCAGTTTCAGCTTCTCCCCATTCTGCACTTCCCTGCCCCAATCCTCATAATCCGTGCCGTACCGGAACAGCATGGAAAATAACAGCAGCAGTCTGCCCTTCACCCCCAGTTCATAGCCCACAGGCCTGGCGGAACATAGTCCGTCCGCTGCATCCAGGCAGGCCGACATCTGCCCGTACATGGCATCCCCCTTCCCCACCCGCACAGGCAGGCGGATCTTTCCGCTGACCATAGGCTGGAGATATTTCTGGCTGCAGATATCAATGCCGCCTCCCAGGAAGGAGAGATCGAAAATAATATTTTCATACACCATACTCTCCCTGGGCAGGCTCTGCATCCCATGAAGATGCCCCGGGGCAATCAGAAAAATATCCCCCTGCTCCGCCTGAAACATCTCCTGGTCCACCTGCACCATCCCCCTGCCCCGCTTCACATAAATAATCTCCATGCTGTCCTGCCAGTGCAGCGGCACAAAGGTAAAATCCCCGGGAATGGTGCAGGGATACACATTATATGCGAACATTGTATCAGAATGTTTTTTCGTCTCATAATAGCCGCTTCCGAAATCCTGCTGTTTCCTGCCGTTTTCCTTCATTTCCTCTGTCCTTTTCCCTTTTATGATGATAGGATTGTACAATAATTTGATGGCATTATACAAGCATTGTTTTCAAAAATATGGTAAAAATAATAAAACAGGTTCTTCCATATATTGATAGAGAACCTATCTTCGGCATAAAGTCCCTGGTATCTTTTGGGCAGAAAACAGCCGAAACATCCTGAAAAAGCTATATTGGCTCAAAAACAACCACACATAAAAAGGAGAATAGAATCATGACAGAAACGGAAATCGCATTAAGCGGATACTGCAAAAAAGACATTGCCCACTGCACTTATGAGGAACTTTACACAGCTCTGCTCCACATCGTGGAATCCGAGAGCCGGAAACGCATTCTGCCTGTAAAAGGCCGGAAGCTCTACTACATCTCCGCCGAATTCCTCATCGGCAAACTTCTGAGCAACAACCTGATCAATCTGGGGCTCTATGACCAGGTAAAGGACTGCCTGGAAGCCCACGGAAAATCCATGGCAGAACTGGAGGAAACGGAGCCCGAACCCAGTCTGGGCAACGGCGGCCTGGGCCGTCTGGCCGCCTGCTTCCTGGATTCCGTAGCCACCCTGAACCTGCCGGGAGACGGCATCGGCTTACGGTATCACTGCGGCCTCTTCCATCAGAATTTCAAAAACGGCCTTCAGAGCGAAACGCCGGATTTCTGGCTTGGGAACCATGACTGGGCAGTGAAAACCGAGAAAACCTACCCTGTCTCCCTGGCCGGAACCGACTACACCGCAAGACTCTACCAGATCGCCGTCACCGGCTACGAAGGCCGCACCAACTTCCTGAACCTGTTTGACTTAGACACCGTGGACCAGTCCCTGATCGGAGAAGGCATCGCCTTTGACAAGACGGACATCGCCAAAAACCTGACGCTGTTTCTCTATCCAGACGACAGCGACGACAACGGACGCCTCCTGCGGATCTATCAGCAGTACCTGATGGTCAGCGCCGGAGCACAGATGATTCTGGAAGAATGCCTGGAACGGGGCAGCGACCTTCACGACCTGTATGACTATGCTGCCGTCCAGATCAACGACACCCACCCCTCCATGGTGATTCCGGAACTGATCCGGCTGCTGTGCAAAAAAGGCATCGACTTCGACGAGGCCGTGGAAATTGTCACAAAGGTCTGCGCTTACACCAACCACACCATACTGGCGGAAGCCCTGGAGAAATGGCCCAGACGTTACCTGGAGACAGTGGTTCCTCAGTTGATGCCCATAATTGAAAAACTGGACGTCCTTGTACGCTCAAAGGTGGATGATGTCTCCACCGCCATCATAGACGCCCACAATACCATCCACATGGCCCACATGGATATCCACTTTACCCACAGCACCAACGGAGTGGCCGCCCTGCACACGGAGATTCTTAAGAACAGCGAACTGAACAATTTTTACCGGCTCTATCCGGAAAAATTCAACAACAAAACCAATGGCATCACCTTCCGCAGATGGCTTCTGAAATGCAACCCGGAGCTCACGGCCTTCCTTGAAAGCCTTATCGGCCCCGGCTTCAAAAAGGATGCCTCCCAACTGGAAAAACTGGCTGCTTTCGCCTCCGACGAAAAAGTACTCCACAGACTTGCCCAGATCAAGCAGGCCAATAAGGAAGCCCTGGCCCAGTGGCTGAAGCACACCCAGAATATTTCCATCACCCCGGACAGTCTCTTCGCCATCCAGTCCAAGAGGCTCCACGAGTACAAGCGGCAGCAGCTGAACCTCCTGTACCTGATCCACCAGTACTTTGAGATCAAGGCCGGACACCTGCCCCTGGTGCCCCTTACCGCCATCTTCGGCGCCAAGGCTGCCCCTGCCTACACCATTGCCAAGGATATCATCCACGGGCTGCTGACCCTGTCAAAGGTCATCGCCTCCGACCCGGCAGTATCCAAATGGCTGCAGATTGTGTTTATCGAGAACTACAATGTAACCGCCGCGGAGAAAATGATTCCCGCCTGCGATCTTTCGGAACAGATCAGCCTGGCCTCCAAGGAAGCCTCCGGCACGGGAAACATGAAATTCATGCTGAACGGCGCCCTGACCCTGGGCACCATGGACGGAGCCAATGTGGAGATTGCCGAAGCCGTTGGCAGCGAAAATATCTATATCTTCGGCCAGAGCAGCGCCCAGGTCATCCGCAGATACGAAAACGGCAGCTACTGCGCCCGGGAATGGTATGAGAGCGACCCCAATATCCGCCGGGCCGTGGACTTCCTCACCGGCAGGGAAATGCTCTCCCTGGGCAGCAGCGAGCATCTCGGACGCCTGCGCAATGAGCTGATCAGCAAAGACTGGTTCCAGACACTGCCTGACTTCAATGCCTACGTGGTACGCAAGAACCAGGCTCTGAACGATTACGCCGTGAATCCCTCTGACTGGACCAGACGGGCTTTGGTCAATATCAGCAAGGCCGGTTTCTTCTCCTCCGACCGCACCATTGCGGAATACAACCAGGATATCTGGCATCTGGGCGAGTGACGCTTCCGACTGTGCTTCATCCGCCGGATGTGCATAGAAAAAGGCTTTTGCCGGAAGATATCGTACATTTCGATATTCTTCCGCAAAAGCCATTTTTTTACCTGTTATACAGGGCCTATCTGGTGAAGTCGTAGGTTAATACCTTTCGTTTTGTATAGTCCACATAGCCTTCCTCATCAAAGCCGTACAGAACAATGGTCAGCGTAATCTCGTCTTCCGGTATGGTAAGATTCATTAAGGTAAAGTTCAGCACATTGTACTCAAGTCCTCCTTCCGAACCCCATGTCGCCGAAAACATCGGCTTTCCGCCAAGCCCGCTGATCTGCGTTTCCTCATTCTCATAATATACATCATTCGTTGATTTATCGAATACAACCTTGAATGTCTTATCGCCTGTAACTGTCACACTGCTGATCTGAGGCCATTTATCCTGGTCCGGATCCGGGGCGGTGTATGCGGGAATCTGCTTGTAGGTGTAAAAATCTTCCCGGTTATCCCTGTTGTCCTCAGACGCGCAGCAGAACCATTGCCCTTCACGAATGCCCTGGACAGTGATATAATTCAGGCCGTATCCCATCTTAACTTTTGTTCCACTGGCATAGATCTGGGAAGGATCCTTGCCTTCGATGGTACCCACTCCCTCCACCGTATCCTGAATCGCATAATAGAGAAAACCCGCTTCGTTGGAGTTGACTGTAACTTTCACCGTATTCTCATCTATCCATTCAAAGTCCCAGATGCTGACCTGAGGCGCCTCCAGATCAAGGTAGCACGTACCCTTCAGCTGTGTACCGTCCTTCATATTGATCAGTATTGTATAGGTATTATTGCCCTTGGGTATGGTTCCCCTCTTCATATATACGCGGTAAGTCTTATTGTCCGAAGTCCTGACCTCTCCCAGCTCTGTCTCGTTCAGCGGGCAGCTTATGTTAAACTGCTCCAGAGTCAGGGCCTCCGAAGTGGCGGTTTCCAGCTCTATCTCAAAACCGTAGAGATATTCGTATACGTTCAGCTTTTCCGCAAACGCCTTTGCTCCCTTGATCGCTTCTGCTGTCTCCTCATGGACATTGCTGTCAATGGAAAGGCTGTTTACCAATGTGGATATTTCTTCCGTATTGACGGCCACATAATACATGGTATAAGACACGCCCTCGGCCAGACCGGTGACGGTAATAGTATTCTCATGCTGCGCCATCTCAGTTTTTATACCGCTGTTTATGATTTCTGCTTCCGTAAATTCACCTGTTTCACTCACTTCCATCAGGGAAGTCTCCCCACGCGCCACACTCTTCGGTTTTTCCCTCAACACATAATAAAAATAACCCGGTTCGTTAGAGTTAAAGGAAATCTTGGCTTCCGTTGCGCTGGCGCGGACAGCGTTAATCCCTGAGATCTGCGCACAATTTGTTCTGTACGTAAATACCTTGGAAATTGCCGTTCCGTCTGGAAGGGTGACCTGTAAATCGTATTCCTGATCTTTGTAATAGGTAGTTGACAGATCATAGACCATATTATCCTCGGTGGACACAGACATAATCGTCATATCAGAACCGCCGCTGTTGCATATGATACTGAACGCACCCAAAGCAAGGGGCTGTTCCGTCTTCTGGTTTAGGGTGACCCGGATATGGCCGCTGCCTATAACCTCCACATTCTGAATCATGAATTCTACCGGCGCCTCTGTGGGTATCGGTGACTCTGTCGGGGCCGGTGACTCTGTGGGTATCGGTGACTCTGTCGGCACCGGTTCTTCCGTCGGAGCCGGTGACTCTGTCGGTATCGGTGACTCTGTCGGCACCGGTGACTCTGTGGGTATCGGTGACTCTGTCGGCACCGGTGACTCTGTCGGTATCGGTGACTCTGTCGGGGCCGGTGACTCTGTCGGTATCGGTGACTCTGTCGGGGCCGGTGACTCTGTCGGTAT
>CAJTXE010000038.1:0-31657 GCA_910580225.1 uncultured Acetatifactor sp. | reverse complement strand
TTCTTCTGTCGGCGCAGGTGATTCTGTCGGTATCGGTTCTTCTGTCGGCGCAGGTGATTCTGTCGGTATCGGTTCTTCTGTCGGCGCAGGTTCTTCCGTCGGCGCAGGCGCTACTGTCGGTGCAGGCTCCTCCCTGTTATCATCATCCGGTTCCGTCCATCGCTCTTCTTCCGCTCTGACCACAGCCTCACTTCTTGCTTCCCTGCCTTCCTGCTTCCCGTATTTCCCATAATGTCTGTAGGCAGACAGTATATCATCTCCAAAGGCCTCCTTCAAATCTCCATATCTTTCAAGATAATCCACAGGATCAAAGCTGGTGCCGTTGTCCCTGTGTTCAAAGGCTCCGTAAGCAAGATAATGCTGAATATAAGCATCCCAGTCGTCCCCAAAAGCATCCTGGAGATCCGGGTACATCTCTCTGTACTTAACTACATCGATCATCTCGTTCATTACCCGGCCCTCTGAAAGCCCAAACTTTTTGAAATGCTTTAACAGTGCCGCCCTGTCATAGCCATATGCCTCCTTAAGATCCGGATACATATCCGCATAATAGCGTTCGTCAAAAATGTCTTCTATGCCTGCCGCTTCGACGAACCCCGTACTGCTTAACAGTACCCCCCCAGCGGTCACGGCAATGACAGCCCTCTTTCCATTTTTTGCGGCCTTTGCCAGCCTTTCCTTCATTGATTCCTTCATTTTGCTGTTGTTTTCCTCCTTCATCATTTTTTAGGAATTGCCATGCAGACACTTCTCCACAGGCTTTACAATATATGCCACATGTTATCTTATCATAATGCTTTATTTTTCCAGTGTCAAGTAGATGTCCTTTCTTAATTTGAAAAACGAAATCACACCATTGCCAGAGGCAAAAACAATATTTTATAATTAATTTTATATTCATAAAATCAAACTTGAAATTTTGATGCTATTTTGATATAATCAAAATTAGACTGGAGGTTTGAAATCATATGAACAGAAAAAAGGTATCTAAAATTGTCAAGGCCATCGGCATAGCTTCCGGAGAAATGGTTCTTATTCATTTCTGGGGCGAGGACACTGACAAGGAGATTGCAAACAGCTTCATGGCGGCTGTTGCGGAACTCGGTGCCACCCCCTTATTGCTGCAGCAGTCCCGATCTGTAAACAGGGATATCTTCCTTGGCGCACAGGAAAGCTGCTTTGGTGAGCAATATTTTGATTTATTTGCTCAGTTTGACGCGGTCCTGGACATTTTCACCTATCGCCCTGTTGTGCTTGGGTATGAAATTGCACATGAAAAGTTTGCGCTTTACCGCAAATACATGGCGCAGCTCTTTTCAAAATTCATGAACTGTAAGCGTTTTACACAGATCAGAATTCCCACTGCGGCAAACGCAGAGGAATCCGGTCTCAACCCGCAGGATTATATCCGGCGTATGGAGAGCGCCTATGACATTGATTACGCCGCTGTTTACGAGGCTTGCAGGCAGGCGAAGGACCGTTTTGAGGGAGCAGATAACGTACTGCTCCGGACGGGAAAGGATTGTGGGCTTTCTTTTGATCTAACCCACAGAGTGTGGCATATTGACGCCGGGGACGGTGATCTTCCCTGCGGAGAGATTTACATCGCTCCTGTGGAAGACAAAACCCAGGGGACGGTTTATTTTGAATCTTTTTACCTTGACGGTACGAAATACGAGCGTGTTCTGCTGCATATCGGAAACGGGCAGATAACCGGCAGCAATCAGCCCGATATTACCGCCTTTTTTGAGAAGCAGCCGCCGGAAAACAGAGTCGTCTGTGAGCTTGGCTTCGGCATGAACCCCAACGTGACGGAACTGTGCGGGTATACCCCTTTGGATGAAAAAATGTACGGCACTTTTCACATTGCAGTTGGCGCCAACAATATGTTCGGCGGTACAAATGCGGCTTCGGACCACATCGATTTTGTCGGCCATGGGTCGGTACTTATAAAGGAATGAACAATGAAAATAATGTGGAATACCGGAGAATTAAAAATAACTGACAGGAGCGTACAATCATGGCAATCGGAATTTTTGGTGAAAGCTGTACCGGGAAATCTACCCTTGCAGCCAAGTTAAAAGAACACATAAATACACAGGTTTATACCGGCAGAGATTATCTTCGCCTGGAAAAGAATGAAGCGGCCGCATTGCAGTCTTTCCGGACAAAGCTGCGTGAAGCTGTCAACGGTGAGAATGTCATCTATGTTATTTCGGAAAGGGAACACTTGCCGCTATTGCCGGACGGAAGCATCCGTGTTTTGGTAACCGCAGACCTGGAGGTCATAAAAACGCGGTTTGCCGTGCGTATGCATGGTAATCTGCCGGCACCGGCAGCAGCTATGCTGGAAAGAAAGCATGGCAGTTTTGACATGGAACCCCACCACATCCATGTAATCTCCGAACAAACGGGTATTGACGATATCTGCCGAAAAATTGCAGCCATTCAACATTAGAAATCGCATGCCAAGTCAGACCAGAACGCTGGGACAATTTTTCAGAAATCCATCTTGACAACGCCGCTGTTTTTTACTATAGTAGAGTTGTGAATCGGGGAAGGCACCCATTACAAAAAACGGCATTCACAGAATTTACAGCAAAGGGGATGATACCCATCGCAAAAAACATTCTTGTTGTAGATGAAGAGGGATACGAATATGAAGCGACCTGGCCGAAACGGGCCAGAGGTCTTGTAAAAAATGGCAGGGCACGCTTCCTTTCAAAAAACAAGATATGTCTTGCGTGTCCGCCATGGATAGATATGGAGGATAACGAGATGACAGATATTATAATGACAGATATTCAGATAGAAAAAGACGCTGTTGCAGCATTCCGAACCGCATTTGCGGCAGAAGCCGAAGACAACAGAGATTCGGAAGACAGCGTTGTAGAAGACCAGCGTTGCAGCACAGAGGACACAGTCGGAGCAGAAAGCAATACCAGCTCCGAAAGCGGCCGAACCGCATCTCATACAGAAGCAAGCGGATCCCACACAGTCAGCGGAATCGACATGGCCTATGTTTTCGACCAGATCAAAGCGATCCAGAATCAGACCGACTATCTGCTTGCGGCAATAGATGGCCTTGTGAGTATGTCCGACGGTGAAAGCGGCGATGCATGTGCACCAGGGAATATCATGGGACAGGCAAAAGCCACGGCCTTCGGAGATGTGGTCCGATGCCGGGAAGCCACGAATCAGCAGCTGTTGAATTTCTATATGACCGTTTATAATGATTTGAAATCTCAAGCATAAGTGAATGTAGGATATCCGCTGAGGCAATACGCTTCCGCGGATATTCTTTCGTGTGTTTGGGTACATATCCATACTGCGGACCGCACTGTTTGAAGATGCACACAAAACGCAAATACACTGAACTGCGGCATATAATCAGAGAGAAAGAGGTTAACGCCTCTTGCTTATAAATTTTACAAGGGAGTGATTATTTATTATGGAAGCTTACAGTATTTTTAAGGATCTGGCAATCATCATCGTGTTTGCAAAAGTTTTCGGCATTCTGGCCAGAAAATGCAAAGCGCCCATGGTGGTTGGCGAAATCGTGGCAGGGCTGCTCATCGGACCCAGTCTTCTGGGGCTGGTGGAACAGACGGATTTCCTGGTGCAGATGGCGGAGGTAGGCGTGGTTCTGCTGATGTTCTCCGCCGGACTGGAGACAAATCTGAAAGATCTGATGAAAACAGGGCCTGTGGCCTTTCTCATCGCCTGCGCCGGTGTGTTTATTCCCCTGGTGGGCGGCGCCCTGCTGTACATGGGCATGTACGGCGCTGCGCCCTGGGGTTCGGAGAAATTCTACACCGCCGTCTTTATCGGCGTGATTATGACCGCCACCAGTGTGAGCATTACGGTGGAGGCCCTGAAGGAACTGGGCAAGCTGAAGGGAAAGGTGGGCACCACCATCTTAAGCGCCGCCATTATCGACGACGTACTGGGCATCATTGTGCTGACCTTTGTAATCGGCTTTAAGAGTCCGGACTCCAATCCCGGCAAAGTGGTTCTCTCCACAGTCCTCTTCTTTGCCATGGCTTTGGTGGTGGGCATTATCCTGTTCCAGATTTTCAAACGTCTGGATGACCGTTATCCCCATACCCGCAGGATTCCCATTCTGGGACTGGCGCTGTGCTTTTTCTTTTCCTATGCGGCAGAGCGGTATTTCGGAATAGCAGACATCACGGGCGCCTATGTGGCAGGCATTGTACTGTGCTCCATCCGGGATTCCACTTACATCGAACGGAAAATGGAGGTCAGCTCCTACATGCTCTTCGGCCCGGTGTTCTTTGCCAGTATCGGCCTGAAGACCAGTATCGACAATGTAAACGGCGATATCCTGCTGTTTTCCGTGGGCTTTGTACTGGTGGCGCTGCTCTGCAAGGTTGTGGGCTGCGGCCTGATGGCAAAACTTTGCCGCTTCCGCACCCCTGACTGCCTGAAAATCGGCGTGGGTATGATGACCCGGGGGGAGGTAGCTCTGATTGTGGCCCAGAAGGGATTGTCCGTGGGTCTGCTGACGCCTGTTTATTTTACGTCAGTGATTATACTGATTATCGTATCCAGTATTTCCACACCCATTATCTTAAAAATACTTTATGCCAAAGATCAGGAAGGGGCCGAGGCAACCGCCTGACCCGGAAAGAGGAGGTATCGTGATGATTGTTCTGATTACAGGGGCATCCCACACCGGCAAGACTGCCCTGGCCCAGAAACTGCTTGAAACATACAAATACCCCTACCTGTCCATTGATCACCTGAAAATGGGATTGATCCGCAGCGGCTATACTGCCCTGACGCCGGTAAGCGAAGACCGGGCGCTGACGGATTATTTATGGCCTGTGGTCCGGGAAATGATTAAGACCGCCATTGAGAACAGCCAGAATCTCATCGTGGAAGGATGCTATATCCCCTTTGACTGGGCGAAGGATTTCGAGGCGGAATATCTGGTCCAAATCCGGTACTACTGCCTGGTAATGAGTGAACGTTATATCGATAACCATTTCCAGGATATCAAAAAGTACGCGTCTGTGATCGAAGACCGGGGATCAGATGAAGACTGCACGCAGGAGATCCTGCGCCGGGACAATGCCTGGTACTTAGAGCAGTGCCTCCTTCACGGCGCAGACTATCTTCTCATAGATGACACATATGAGGCGAAGGTTGCGCTGTAAGCCCCTTCGCCTCTGTTTCTTTCACCTTCTATGCCTTTTCTCAAAGTCTCTTGAGTCCATACCATGTATACTGACATCCGTGTCAGAAATTTCAAAAATCCTCCAAATAAAAATGCGGATTCCTTTGTTTCCCCCTTGAAAATATGAGTCAATCCAATATAATGAAAAGTAAGCCGCCCGGTCAAACCAACTTGAACAAAGGAGACGGAACATGAATGAAGCTTTTCACAAACTTCCAAAAGAAAAGCAGCAGGATATCTGCAATGCTGCCATGGAAGTATTCGGGGATTATGAATACAAGAGGGCCTCTACTGATCTGATCGCATCCAAAGCCGGCGTTTCAAAAGGATTGCTGTTCTATTATTTCCATAACAAGAAGGCTTTGTATCTGCATACCTTCGAGTATGTGTCAAAAATTATCGAAGATGCAATTTCTGATACACATCTATGGGAAATTACGGATTTTTTTGAACTGATTGCTTACGGCACGGAAAAGAAAGTAAAGATGCTGATCGAAAACCCGTTTATTCTGCGTTTCTCCATCCGCTGTTTTTACTCCCAGAAGGAGGAAGTATCCGGTGAAATCCAGACAGAAATAAGCAACGGAAAGAACAGAAAGTATGATACCTATTTCAAAAACCTTGCATTGTATAAATTTAAAGAGGGCATTGATCCGGAGCAGATTTATCATATGCTGGTCTGGATAACGGACGGTTATCTTCATTCCCGGCAAATGGAAGGAAAACCCATCACAATTGAGGATATTACGAAAGAATTCACCCAATGGGCAGCCATGTTCAAAAAAATTTCGTATAAGGAGAAATTTCAATGAGTGTTATCAATATACAAAACCTGACCCGGGATTATGGCTCGGGAAAAGGAATTTTCGATGTATCTATACAAGTGGAAAAGGGCGAGGTTTTTGGATTTCTGGGCCCCAACGGCGCAGGCAAAACAACAACCATCCGTCATTTGATGGGATTTATCAGAGCGAAAACAGGAATCTGCCAGATTGACGGCCTGGATTGCTGGAAGAACCGTGACGAAATTCAAAAAAGGCTTGGATATATCGCCGGAGAGATTAGTTTTTTTGATGATATGACCGGAAAGGAATACCTGAAATTTATTTCGGATTATCGTCATATAGGAGAAAACAGCCGTCTGCAGGAAATGATAGAGCGGTTTGAATTAGACCCGGGAAATAAAATCAAAAGAATGAGCAAGGGAATGAAACAAAAGCTGGGGATTGTGGCCGCCTTTATGCATACTCCTGACATCCTGATTTTGGATGAGCCCACAAGCGGCCTGGACCCTTTCATGCAGAATCGCTTTATCGAGCTGCTGGCGGAAGAAAAAAAGAAAGGCAGAACCATTCTTCTGTCAAGCCATATGTTTGAAGAAGTGGAACGCACCTGTGACCGCATCGGTATCATACGAAACGGAAAGCTTGTTACGGTTGACCTGGTTGAAACATTACGGGAACGCCACATGCACAAGTATACGGTCTCTTTGGATTCCCCGGAAGCGGCAGAAGCTTTTGCAAAAGATTTCGGCGGAACCTGCGACGGAAAACAGGTGACAGTGGCGGCAAAGCAGAGCCTGGAAACAATCTTTATGAATTACTACGGAGGTGAATATCATGCTTAACTGGACATTATACAAACGGGAAATGAAAGGCAGCCTTAAAATGCTTCTTATATTCGCTGCCGTTATTTCCATGTACGTAGCCATTATTATCAGTATGTATGACCCGAAAACCATGGCAACTTTGGATCATTTTTATGAAGTAATGCCGGAGCTGATGGCAGCGGTTGGCATGCACGCCGGGGCGTCAAGTCTGATCGGCTTTATGATTTCGTATCTCTACGGATTTATTCTGCTGATTTTTCCTATGATATTCTGCATTCTGCGCGGAAACGGCCTCATCGCCCGATATGCGGACAAAGGCTCCATGGTAACTTTATTGGCGGCACCCGTAAAACGCCGGACAGTGGCATTGACACAGATGTTTGTTCTCATAAGCGGAACTATACTGCTTCTTGTCTATGCAACCGGCCTGGAACTGGCAATTACTGAAACAAGCTTTCCGGGAGAATTGGTCATTTCAGATTTACTGAAATTAAATGCTGCACTCCTATGCCTGCATTTATTTATCGGCAGTATCTGTTTCCTGACTTCCTGCATTTTTTCGGATACCAGATACAGCATTGCTCTCGGCGCAGGCATTCCGGCATTTATGTACATCCTTCAGATGCTGGCAAATTCCGGAGAAAAGGCGGAAATCATCCAATATTTTACATTCTTTACTCTTTATGATGCAAATGGTATGGCTGCCGGGGAAAGCAGTGCCGCCATCGGAGCATTGGCTTTACTGCTTGGCGCCGCAATCCTATACGCCACAGGAATACTTGTATTTTGTAAAAGGGATCTCTATATTTAGTTTTACCATGATGCTCTCTTTTTCCGAAAATATATAAGTTCTTTCCCATATGTGAACAGCAACTTCCAAAAACAGGTTGTACTGCAGCTTGAAAAAGCTTATAATAGGAAAGGATGGTCAGGCTCTCCATACAGGCTTCTCCATTACAATGAAGAAAGCGCATCATTTGCAAAACAGAACTATGAAAAAACGCAATCTGACAACTACCGTAATTATCATGCTGGGTTTTCTGCTAGGTGCCCTGGCAGGAACCCTTTGTCTTCTGCTGCCCTTCAGCACAAAGCAGGGACAGGTGCTCTCCCCCCTGGACGCCCTGTTTGTCGCCACATCAAGCATTTGTGTCACAGGACTTTCCACGGTGAATATCGGGCAGACTTTCTCCGCCTTCGGGCAGATTATTCTGCTGCTTCTCATTCAGTTCGGCGGTCTGGGAATCGTAACCTTCACCACAATCGTCTTATGGGCATTCCGCCGCAGAATCACACTGTCGGACAGAATGCTGATTCAGAGCGCCTATAATCTGGATACACTCTCCGGCTTGGTGAGGCTGACCATACGGATTCTAAAGGTAACGCTTTGTCTGGAAGGCCTGGGGGCGTTGGGCTATTCCCTTGTTTTTATACCCGAATACGGCCTGAAGGGTATCTGGTACAGCATCTTTCATGCGGTATCTGCCTTCTGCAACGCCGGTATTGATCTTCTTGGAGGCAACAGCTTCTGCCAGTACCGCGAAAATGTCATTGTAAACCTCACCACTGTCTTTTTGATCATTGTCAGTGGTCTGGGCTTTCCTGTCTATTGGGAAGTTCTGCGATTCGCACCTCTCCGTGGGAAGAAGCCTCCCATTACCGGTTCCCGGAAGATGAATCTTCACACCCGACTGGTGCTTTGGGCCACAATCACATTGATTCTGGCAGGTATGGTTTTCACTTTGCTCTTTGAATACGATAATCCCCACACCCTGGGCAACATGAGCTGGCCGAATAAGCTGATGGCTGCTCTGTTCCAGTCCGTCACCCTCCGTACTGCCGGTTTCGCCACCATCCCCCAGGAAGCCTTTCGCTCTTCTTCCTGCCTTGTATATCTGATCCTCATGTTCATCGGAGGTTCCCCTGCCGGAACGGCCGGCGGTGTCAAGACCGTGACCATTGTTCTGCTGCTTGCCTCCATGTTCGCCAATATCAAAGGCCGGCAGGATGTATGTATCCTGCACCGAAAAATCGCCGATGAAACCATCCGAAGATGTGTAGCCATTGTTACCTTCAGTCTTTCGGTCCTGTTTTTGCTGACCACGGCTCTATTGGCCGTCCAGCAAAGCGATTTTCTGGATACCTTATACGAAATGACCTCGGCCATTGCTACGGTGGGTCTCTCCAGAGGCCTGACCGGTTCTCTCAGCCCCATAGGCAAACTGATTGTCTCCCTTACCATGTATCTGGGCAGAATCGGTCCCATTACTCTGGCACTGGCCTTCAACAGCCGCAAACCTGCCGGTAACATTGCTTTTGCTGAAAGCAAGGTAATTATCGGTTAGCCGCTGTGAAGTATCTTCTTCCTGTACCATAGCATCAGAAACAACAATTTCATCAAACCAGGAGAGTATATCATGAAAAAAAGTGCACCGAAAGAATATGTTGTCATCGGGCTGGGCCGTTTCGGCAGCAGCATCGCAAAACAATTGGAAGCCAACGGCTGTAAAGTACTTGCCATTGACCGCAATGAACAGCGGATCCGGCAGATCGCCGAATATGTGACCCTGGCCATGTGTCTGGACGTATCAAACGAAGATGCCCTGGAAGAGCTGGGCGGCAGAAATTTCGACGGCGCCATCATTTCCATCGGCCACAGTCTGGACGCCTCGGTACTTGCCACCATCTGGGCTAAGGAACAGGGCATTCCCCAGGTAATCGCCAAGGCCTATGACGAGATGCAGGCAAAAATACTTACCAAAATCGGCGCAGACAAAATCGTTCATCCGGAAAAGGAAATCGGTGTGCAGCTGGCAAATGATTTGGCCTTCAATCATCTCTTTGATGCCATCGAACTGTCCTCCGAATATTCCATTGCGGAAATTATGACATTGACCGACTGGATCGGAAAAGACTTGCGGGAAATCCGTCTCCGGGAAAAATACGGCGTCAACGCCATTGCTGTCAAGCGCAGCGGCACCCTGATCGTCAATCCCCCTGCAGACGCTCCCACCAAAAAGGAGGACATCTTTCTTCTTCTGGGAACCAACGCCACGCTGAAGAAAATTGCCAGTATCAGTACTGCACGCAAAAACTGACGAAACAACCATGGATTCGACGATACTGTCCTGCAGAAAGAAAAATCCGGAGATTACCGAAATCCCCGGATTTTTGGACTGTATTTCCTCATTCCAAAAAAGATTATATAATTTCCACTCTCTCAAAATACTTTATGAGAATCCCTGCACAATTCTCAATCCCCAGTTGGGAGGTATCCAAAATCATGTGATAATTGTTCACATCTCCCCAGACCTTTCCTGTATGCCTGTAGTAATAATCTGCTCTTGCCTTATCATTCTGTTCCAATGTAGTCTTTGCGTCCTCATAGGAAAGGGACTTTTTCTTCATCACACGTCTGATGCGGTCTTCTTTGTCCGCACAGACATAGATATTAAATACATTCCCCTGGTCTTTCAGTATTTCAGAGGCGCAGCGGCCCAGGATAATACAGGAATGAGATGCCAGCTCCCTGATCAATTCTGCTTCATCTGCATAGCTTTCCTCTTCCATCTCATGCTCGATATAGGCCTTATCATACACCGGAATGCCCAGTTTCCCGGAAAGCTCCTCCGCAATGAGACCAGCACCCGTGCCAAACCTTCGGCTTATCGTAATCACCAGATTCATAATCGTTCCTCCTCGCCACCGCTTCGCATAAAGCCGGTTTTATCCTGTTTCCACCTATTCCCTGAAGGCTGCACCAAATATTATTACAATCACATAATATTGTCTGTGAGAAGTGAACGCCTATTCTCCCAATCACTCACCTGTCTTCATTCGGAATAAGGCTATTTTATCATAATTAAACGCCGGTTACAACCCTGTGGAGCCACCAAGATCTGTCAAAAAAGCACCTTGAACCCTGGAGCCTGTCCAATGTTCAAGGTGCAATTCAATTTCTCATCCAATCCAAGTGTTTTACTGTGCTGCAGTCACAGAAGTAATATGGGGATTTACGCCCTCATACCAGTACAGGAAACCTTCCATATCGATCTTGTCGCCGATATTCAAAGCTTTTACAGCTGCATAAACTTCAGAATCCTTGTCGCAGAGATAGGACTCTACAGTAAAGGTGTATGTCTGGCCGTCCAGGGATACGTTGAAATACAGATCATCTCCCTCCGCACCGGAACCATCCCAGTTGTAAAGGTAAGCTGCATCCCCTGTCGATGCCTCCACGGTCATTCCCTTGAAGGAAACAAACTGGTTCTGGTAGTCAACCAGCTCATCCTTTCCCAGAAAAGCTGTCACATCCTTAGGCTCTGCCACAAAAGTGTCGCCGCCCTCCACAAATTCAAAAGTGGCATCCATGATCTCGATCTCGCCGGACCACTCACCCTTGAATCCGGTCACTTTGATCTTGGTTCCGGGAGTCAGCTTTGCATAGTCCTCTTCGGAACATGCCATATTGTATACAAAATAACCGCCGTCCTGATCCTGGGTATAAAGCGTGGCCTTGTCCTCCCACCAGGACTGTTTTGCCTGTACATAAGTCTCTACTACAACCTGGGTATCCAGCTCTGCTGCCATATAGTCCGCATAGCTCATTACCTCGCCGGAAGCCTCCCCTTCTGCGCCGGAAGCTTCTTCGGAAGACTCGCCGCTCTCATCAGATGCCTCGCTGCTCTCATCAGAAGTTTCACTGCTCCCGTCGGCAGCCTCACTGGATTCTTCGCTGCTTTCGTTGGAAACTTCACCGGAAGACTCCGCATTTCCGCTTGCCTCACTGGATTCTGCATCGTTCCCGCAGGCCACACATGCTGTCACAAGTACTGCTGACAATAACAATGCCGCAAATCTTTTCACATTTTTCATTTTCATATCCTCCTCTGGAATCATCCTTCCTGGATGATTTTCCGTTTTCCTGCTGCCTGTCCCGTAAAGTCTGTCCGGAAACAGTTCCAAATGTCTTCCGGGAAAAGCTTTCTGAAAACTTTGAACTTATTATACACGATATTTTCAGGAAAGCAATAGTATTATTGCTCATTTGCTTTCCCTGATTCCGTGGGGTTTTTGGGCTTTTTTACCCAGAAAACAGGAACTGCTCCCGGCAGTTCCTGCAGTTTATGGCAATATTACCGATTTTTCTTTTTTCTCCCCCTGATCTGCCGGGAAATCACATACAGAAGAATCAACACCCAGGCCCCTGACAGCGAGGCCAGCAGAATCACTGCCGTGGGGGGCAGCGGTCCCAGATTCCCCCTGCCTGCCTGCACCCCCTGTCCGCCCAGCTGATCCAGATGATACAGGGAAGCAGTCTCCCGGTACAGCTTTTCCACAAAAGCATCATCCACGGTCTGTTTCCTTCTGACAGATTTCACGGTACCCTCAATCAACTGTCCTGCTGCGTCCCGAAGGGAAGCCGAACCGCTGAACACCGGTGTCACAAAGGTGTGTTCCACATTGTCCAGAAGCAGTTTCGCCGCCTGGATTTTCACGTCGTAATGCAGCCCGTTGTCCTCGCCTCCCCGGGACAGATAGTCCTGATATTCTGCAGATTCCCGTGCTTTCCAGGTCACCGGCACATAGCCCTCCGTCTCCGAATAAGCAATCTGAACCTCATTGGTCAGCAGATACTGGACAAACAGCCAGGAGGCCAGAACCTCCTGGGAATCCTCCTTATTGAAAATACACACCGAGGGCCCCTGAGATATCATTTTCGGATTCTCCGGATCAAACTGGGGAATCGTCATCACCGCCGTCTCAAATTCCACCAGTTTATCTTCGCTGATATCGATCAGCGGTGCGTCTGTCCCCATCCAGGTAGCACCTGCCGTGGAATCAATGGCAAAAATGCACTGTCCGGCATTGAGGAAATTCGCCGGATAGCCGGAAATTTTGAAGGTGGAAAAGGCGCCGGTTCCCGCATGCCGGGCAATCTCCATCAACAATTCTCTGGTAGTATCATGAAACAGTAATATATCCCCTGTCTCTGTGGAATAATCTGCTCCTTTCTGCCGCAGCATCTGAATCATCATATTGTCAGTGGATTTGTAGAGAAACGGAATCATCACCTGCTGTCCGTTGACAGCAAAATTGCCTTCCCCGTCCTTCGCCGTTGCCGCCTCGGAAACCTCCCACACAAAATCCCAGGTCAGGGTATCCGGCAGGGTGTAGCCCAATGCCTCCACAAAGGTCTTATTGACATAACAGGCTTCTGTAGAACGCATATACGGAACGGCATAATAATGCCCGCCGAAAGCACATTCTTCCAGAAAATCCGGAATAAGCTCCTCTTCCTTCGGAGAATCAAATCGAACCTCACTGCCTCCCAATCCATATTTTTCATCGGCAAACAGCCCCTCCAAAGGCACCACCAGATTCGTTCCCGTAAGGTAGGTTGCAATGTGATCCGGATAGGTAATGCAGACATTGGGTGTGGTCTCCGTAGCAATGTTGGTGATTACATCGTTATAAATTTTCCCGTAATCCGTATACAGCCGCAGGTTTACCGTGATATTGGGATACAGGTTCTCAAATGCCGCAATGGCGCCCTCATAAATATCGGTCTGGGTCTTATTGGTATCGTTTTTCGCCCAGAAAGTGATTTCATACTGCCCGCTTTCATCGAACTGCTCCGGGATTTCAAAGGCTGCGCTCTCCCTGGAACCGTGGCAGCCTGTAAGGCACAGCACAATGCAGGCCAGGATTGCCGCCTGCCCTATCTTTCCCATTCGCTCCGATTTTCCCCTCGCTGTCCGTTGCCCCTTTTGCATTCTCATCCCTTGGTCCCTCCCCTGGAAACCCCTTCCATAATCTGCTTCCGGAAGATCAAAAACAGTACCACCAGCGGAACGGAGATCACCACCACTGCCGCCATCATCGCCGGAATATTCTCTCTGCCGAAGCCATTCTCCCGGATTTCCTGGATCCCGTTGGACACCAGAAAGTAATTGGGATCATCCGTAATCAGACGGGGCCAGACATAGGAATTCCAGCATTCGATTACCTTTAAGATGGTCACTGTAATCAGTGTAGGCTTCGACATAGGCACCATGACCTTCAACAGATATTTCATATCCGATGTACCGTCCACTTTTGCAGCATAATATAGAGAATCCGGAATCTGTTCAAAATTCTCTTTCAGGAGATAGATATAAAAAACCGAAGTCACAGACGGCAGAATCAATCCCGGAAACGTATTGCGCATATCCCAGTGGGTCACCGTTACAAAATTGGTGATGATCACCAGTTCATTGGGAATCATCATCAGGGAGAGAAACAGTACAAAAACAAGATTTTTTCCCCGAAATTCCAGTCTGGCAAAAGCGAAAGCCGCCAGAGTAATCACCACCAGCATAATGGCCGTGGTTACGATAGTAAAAACAGTGGTATTCAGCAGGTACTGCCCCAGAGGCACTGCGGTAAAGGCTTCCCCGTAATTCTGCAGCGTAGGAGATAAGGTGAAAAATTTCGGAATATGTTCCGCATTATAGGCACTGTAGCTTTTCACGGAGGTGAGCAGCATCCAATAAAAGGGAAACAGCACAATCATCCCCCAGAAAACCAGTAGGATATAGGTCACTGCACTTCCGGCCTTTCTGCGGACCCTGGCTCTTTTTTCGATCTGTCCATAATCCGGCAGATTTTCTGTCTGCCTTTCCCTCTTTCTTCCATTTGTATCCATCTTTTCTTTCTGATTGTTCATGATCTCTCCCCTTTAACGCACCTTCTTTTTGCTCACCAGTAAATTGATGCAGGTAATTGTCAGCACAATGGCAAACAGGAGAATCGCCGCCGCGGAAGCATAGGAAGGATATCCGCCGCCGTCCCCATAAAGCATGTCATACACATATCCCACAATGGTATTCATTTCCGCTGCGTTGAGATCCGTTCCGAACAGGGCCACCGCATCGCTGTAGGCCTTAAACGCTCCGATAAAGCCTGTAATGACCAGGTAGAAAATCATGGGAGAAATCATGGGCAGCGTAATCCGCCGGAAGATTCTGAACCTGGAAGTACCGTCCACCCTGGCCGCATTGTAATACTCCTGACTGACAGAAGCCAGAGCGCTGGTAAGGATCAGTATTTTAAAGGGCATCACCACCCAGATCGTGTAGAAACACAGCACAAACATTTTCGCCCAATAGGGTCCGGCAATAAAATCCACACTTTCGCCGCCGAACCATCTGATGAGTACATTTACAAAACCTTCGGAATATTCTGTCTTCTTGAACAAAATCATGAAAACCAGCCCTACTGCCAGCGTATTTGTTACGTAAGGCAGAAAATATACGGTTTGAAGAAATTTTCTAAGCGGTGTAATAGAATGCAGTCCCACGCTGACAAGCAGTGCAATCCCTGTGGACAGGGGCACCGTGATCACCACCAGCAGGAACGTATTTTTCACTGCCTGCAGAAAATAAGGATCATGCAGCACATAAGAATAATTATAACCCCCGGTTCCGAAATAAGTCTGGGAAGCGGAGTTGTACCCTTCCTCAAAGGAATACACAAACACATCAACCAGGGGGTATACCATAAATACCCCCAGAAAAAGGATTGCCGGCAGCAAGTACAGCCAGGCTTTCCAATTGCGGTTATCTCGCTTTTTTCTCATATCAGCCACCTCACCCTTTTCCGTCAAAGCTGATACGCTCCTGGGTGTTCCAGTCAAACAAGAACACCTTTCGGGGAATCAATGCAAATCTGACACAATTGTCTTTTCTTCCGACAGCTTCCTCCGCAGAAATCCGTTCCGCATTTTCCGCTCCTATAATGGCACGGATGGTCTTGTTCTGAGAAGCTCTGTTTCTGGAAACCACACTGATATCCCGGCCCATGACTTCCACCCCGGCAAGCTCACAGCACAGGGGCCCGTCTTCCCGAAGCAGAAATCCTTCCGGGCGAACGGCGGCATACACCTTCCGCTCCGAATCCTCTCCTGTCTTACTTCCTTCCCGGACGGCCCTTTCCGGGACTCCGTCGGCACATACTTCCTTGGTCTCATATCCTGGCTTTTCTGTGATTCCGGAAAGTTTCACTGCTCCGGCTCCAGGCGTTCTCCCGCCCCTGGTTCCGGCCGCCAGGCCCTCCCCACCGCCGCACATTTCTGTCTTTCCGTTACATGACACATCTGTCATTTCCTTGGAAACTGCAACCTCCAGAACCGCGTCCTGACCAATATACAGCTTTCCATTACTGACATTTGCGTCAAAAACGTTAATGGGCGGCGTCCCCAGAAATTTTGCCACAAATAAATTAGCCGGATTGTCATAAACCTCCTGGGGCTTTCCGATCTGCTGTACCACACCGTCCTTCATAACTACAATCTGATCTGAAATACTCATGGCCTCTTCCTGGTCATGTGTCACAAAAATCGTGGTAATGCCGGTCTCCCGCTGAATTCTCCTGATCTCTTCCCTGGTCGCAAGCCGCAGTCTGGCATCCAGATTGGAAAGAGGTTCATCTAAAAGAAGCACTTTGGGCCGCTTTACCAGAGCCCGGGCAATCGCCACCCGCTGCTGCTGCCCTCCGGAAAGCTCTCCGGGCTTTCGGTCCATCAGCTCATCAATCTGAACCAGTTTCGCCGCTTCCATTGCCTTCTCCTGCATCTGCGTCTTGGACAGCTTGTCCTTTCCCTTTAAATTCTCCAGGGGAAACGTAATATTCTGGCGCACCGTCAGATGAGGATACAGCGCATAATTCTGGAACACCAGCCCAATCCCCCTGTGCTCCGGCGGCAGATCCGTCACATCGTCCCGGCCGAAAAAAATCCTGCCGCCCGTGGGCTTAATCAGGCCGCTGATGAGATTCAGGGTAGTGCTCTTGCCGCAGCCGGAAGGCCCCAGCAGGCCGATCAGCTTTCCGTCCGGAATCGTAAAGGTAAAATCACTGACCGCGGTAACCTCCCCCTTGGTCTTCCGGTCACGGCTTGGAAATGTCTTCGTCAGATTCTGCAATATGACTTCCATGGTATCCTTCCCTTTCCGTTTTTTCTCAAATTCAGCATATACTTTTCACATTATAACGGAAAAATCTGGAAATGTCCATACTCCCCGGTACGGCTGCCGGATTTGTTTATCACCGATTTTATAAAATCCTAATATTTCTTAACTTGTCTTTTGGGTATTGTGGGGGTAAAATAATCGAAAAGTAAAGGGAGATGTTCTATGAGGCTGAAAAATTCAAAAATAAGAAACTTTACTACCCTTTCCCTGGCTGCACTCCTGCTTATGGTGTTCCTTCCCGTTTTCTGCTGCGTCCTGTTTTCGGGTAATGGAATGAACTACAATCCCGAGCATAAAATTGAGATGTTGTACGGCAACCTGCAGCTGTTTCTGTCCGTTTTTCCGGGTCTGATGATTTTCACCGGCCTTTATGCACTTTTTGACAGAATTCCTCTCAATCGTTATACCGTCATCGGTACTGTAGCCCTCTCTGCCCTCCTGTGCGCCGCATTTTATATGGTAAAAGCGGAGATATCCAAATGTATCGCCTTCTACGGCGGCTGGGACTGCGGCATGGTAGCCAATTCCGCCCGCTGGCTTGCCCAGGGCCAGGACATGGGATACGATGATTATTATTATATTTACAGCAATAATGTACCTGTCACCTGGCTGCTGTATACCCTGTACCGGTTTGCAGGCTCCCTTACAGGCTATGGCTATAATCCGGAGTTTATCTGGATTCAGTTCCAATGTATTCTGTTTGCGGCTGCAGCTTTCCTGGCAGCCATGACAGTCTTCCTTATCACCAGGAAAATCGCCCCCACCCTGCTGTGTCTGTTAATGAGCCTTCTGCTGTTAGGTCTGTGCCCTTGGCAGATCATTCCCTATACCGATCCCGTCACCATTTTCATACCTATTTTTACCGTTTTTTTATATGCGTTATTTCGTTATATAAAAACAAAAATCAGATATGTGATATGGTTTCTCCTGGTCTTCCTTAACTCAATGGGCGGCATTCTGAAAGCCACCTGCCATATAACTCTGATCGCAGTGGCGGCAGTTGAAATTCTATGGCTGCTGTCCGAAGAAGAAAGCTTCCGTAAAAAGCTGAAAAGACTGTGCCTTCAGCTCGTTTTACTGGCCTGTGGATTTGTCACTGCACTCTGGTGCCGAAATGCCATGTATAAAACCGTACATTATGTTCCCGATTATGATCTGCAGATGACCTGGAGCAATTATTTCTACAATGGGCTGAACGAAAGCACCACCGGCGCCTGTTCCGGAGACGGTCTGGCCATTGCCCGCGCATATGCCGGTTATCCCCGGCGTTTCCGGCAGTCGGTGGAACTTCACTATGCCGGAGACCGGATCTTGGACATGGGAACCTGGGGATTGCTGGACTTCTGGCTCCGTAAACAGGTGATGAACTTCAATGACGGCACCTTCAGCTGGTTCCAGGAAGGCTACTTTCATGCCTGGGATTACGAGGAGCTGACAACCGGCCCTCTTCGGGAGCCTTTACGGAACTTTTACTGGAAGGAGGGCGCAGCTTATCTGTCATTTACCACCTGGAGCCAGGGTCTGTGGCTTTTCGTACTGACCGGAATTCTGCTTCATGGAGTTCTGGTCATCCCGGCCGCCCTCCGAAAGAAAAAAGAAACGAAAACACAGTGTCTGGACACGGTGGTGATCCTGATTTTCCTGGGCATATTTTTCTTCGTCATGCTGTTCGAAGGGCGGGCCAGATATCTGCTGAATTATCTTCCCGTGTTTATCACCATGGCTGTATTGGGATACGGCAGAACGGCCCGTACCCTTCTCCGCCTCCTTCCCCGGAAAATAAATCATAATTTATCTTAACCGTTTTGTTCCACAGGGTACTATATCAGTGAAAGCTTTCAGAACACCACAGAGAGATTTATCACATAGGAGGATTTCCCCATGACACAGGAACAGACCGCCGCATTGGTGGAAGAAAATATGAAAACCATCTTCGCCTATGCCCTGTCCAGAGTCTCCCACAAAGAGGACGCGGAAGATCTGGCGGGAGACATCGTGCTTGCCATCCTGCAAAGCAGCCACAGACTCCGGGACGATCATGCCTTTTTCGGATACATCTGGTCCATCGCGGCAAACACCTATAAAAAATTTCTGCGGCGCAAAAGCCGCTCCCGCTGGGAAACCCTGGACGAAGAACTGGCAGATGCGGACGACTTCACCCGGGATATCCTGAAATCCGCAGAATTCAATATTCTGCGGCGGGAGCTGTCTCTGCTCTCCCGGGAATACAGGGAATGCACCGTGGCCTATTACTTTCAGGGTCTCTCCTGCGGGGAAACCGCCTCCCGGCTGGGCCTCTCGCTGGACATGGTGAAGTATTACCTGTTTAAAACACGAAAAATATTGAAAGAAGGAATCCAAATGGAAAGAGAATTCGGCACCAAAAGCTATCATCCCGCAAAATTTAAGTTCTGCACGATTTTTTCACAGCACTATAATAAAGAATATCAAAATCTGTTTTCCAGAAAGCTTCCGGGTAATATTCTGGTCAGTGCCTATTACACGCCTATGACCATCCGGGAACTGGCCATAGAACTGGGTGTGGCCGCGGTCTATCTGGAGGACGAAATTGCCCTGTTGGAGCGCTATCAGCTGCTTACCGCTCTCCCGGGCGGCAAGTACCAGACTCGCCTGATTATCTTCACGGAAGACTACCGAAATGAATTCTATAAAACCGCAGAAAACTCCGTTTCCGCAGATATAGCCGGCCTGATCTCCCGGATAAAAGAGGATTTGCCTGCACTCCGGGCACTGGATTTTCCCGGTTCCACCCTTGAAGACAATAGACTGGTCTGGGCATTTCTGTTCGAATTGGTAAGGGAAGGTTTTAACCGCTTTATCTCCGACTTGGGAGACGAAGGCGCCGCCCCCAGAATATACGGCAGCGCCACCGGAATCAGCTATGGACTCTCCTATGAGCCGTCGGTGACCGATGAATACGACGTTCCCGCTTTTGCCGGGTATTGGGGGCTTGCCTCTGATGATTCCAATTATGCCGGATCCTATGCAGATTTCGGCATCCTGCCCCGGGAGAACCATCCCTCCTTCCATGCCGGAGAACTGGTTCAAAATCTGGAAGCCGTGCTTGCCGGTTCCGCCCACGCCACAGTGCCCATTCTTGACAGAGAGCAGAAGAAAACCATGACTGCTGTTTTCCGGAGAGATATCACAGAATTAAGCTCCCTGCACAAAAAGCTGTACCGCTGCGCTCTCTCCATCATGAAAACCCATGCCCCGGGAAATGCGGCTCCCATCCTGAACCGGGTTCTGGCGAACTCGCTGCTTTCCTATTCGGCAGGGCTGATCAGCGCCTGTGCCGTCAAATCCGGCGCCCTGGCCATCCCAAAAGACGGTTCACCCCTTGGAATCTTTCTTTATAAAACCGAATAGGCTGCCCGGACAGTTCTGTACAATGAGGTGACTAATACGCCACCATGGGAATCGGCTGTGCCTCTCCTGGGCACCTGCCGATCTCCCCGGCCGCCACCCGATAAATCCTCCCGCTGCACTTTTGGATCTCCTCCATCATTTCCTCATAAGCACAGGAACAAATATCAAACAGCCCGATATTATAGTTCTCCCCATCGAACCGCCCCAGGGCAAACTGGTCATAACACTGAAAATAATGGCATCCCACCCCGTAAGGATGGGTCGCCACACTCTCGCAGTAATACCGGTAAGCCATGCCACGGTCCTTCTGGCTCTTCACCCCTTTCAGCCCCGTGGCGGGAAGCCCTGCATCCAACGCTCCGAAGTGGAACTCCCCTATCATAACCGGCAGGTCCACTCCCAAATCCACCACACGCTGTATCCTGTCCGTGGGATCCACTGCATAACAGTTGATGGAAAATACATCAAAATTCTCCCATGCAATCACCAGATCCGGATCCGATATCCAGGCCCAACGCATCCCCAGAATCATATGGTTGGGATCCACCTTTCTGCACTCCCTGGCCGGTATCTCCACATAAGCCCGCAGCATTCTTCTGGAAAAGCAGCGCATATCCTCTCTGGCACCCTGGGACCATTTGGACACATCCTTCCTGGGCTGCCACAGACTCTCAAAGCTTTCCAGCGAGCTGTGCCAGGAATCATTCAGTTTATTGATATCTCCATACCGGTCCCTGAGAAATTCTATCAACAGCTCCTTGCACGCTGTCCGTTCCGGATTATAAAGCACCTCGTCCGCCAGTACCAGATTGTCCACAAAAGCCCAGGCAGGTTCATTCCGCAGAAAGTAGCCGATCATCAGCGGATCATCCCGCCGCTCCGTCAATGATCTGGCGCAGCGTTCCGCCGCAGCCTGGTACTCCCAGCTGAACACATCCGGAAAATCCCGGAATATCTTCCGCGTGGTTGCAGGGAATTCCGGCAGAGAAGTCACATAGGGCATATTCCATTTCCCCAGGATACTATCGTCGCTCCAATTTCCCATGGTATTCATGCCCGCGGCCTTCAACTGACCGCACATCATCCTCTCCCAGTCCTCCTGCCAGGAATCCCCGAAAGCCCTGATCAAATTTGCCTGAAAAAAGGAAAACTGCCGCATCCTCCTGCGGCGTCCCGGTACGGCATGTTCGGCCTCCCGAAACAGCGCTCCGAACGACGGATCCTCCCGCTCCGGCAGCCAGTCCAGCCATTTCTCCACACCGTCTATCCGGCAGTCTCCGCTGACTCCCACGCAGTCCGGCCCCATGCTGAAAAAGGCATACCCCTCCGGATCAGTCAGCCACCATCGGCCCTCTTTCTTACATTTCGAGAAAAATCCAGTTCCCTCCTGCAGCTTTTTCCTCTTCCATCCTCCCCAGGCAGACCAGTCTTCAAAAGGATACCCGGATATTCCCGCTGAGACCTGAGTCAGCAGTTTTTCCCGCAGTTCCTCCACGTTCTTCGTCTTACCAGGCCAGTCCTTCCAATTGCATTGCCCAAAACAGTCTATCATTTTTCGCTCCGGCAGCACAGGTTCTTCCGGCCGCACATCCGTGAGCTCCAATTCCGAAAATAGGCATTCCACATCATGAAAGGACGCCATGGAAGACAGCACGATATCCGAAATCTCTTCTCTGTCCACCCTTCTGCCGTGGCAGACGATTTTCAGCATCCCGGCCAGGGCCTCAGGAAACAATTCCCGGGCGTTCATCCATTCTCGGTCAATGCAGACAAAAGTATCTACCCCCGGAAGCAGACCCAAACGCACCGTAAAGGCAGGATCCTTCTCCCCCCGGACATATACCAAAAGGTTCATGGGCAGGCTGTGTTCCTCCATTACCCTGACGCGAAATGTGAAATACCGCTCAGAACAGTCCTTCAGCTGAAGCAGCCGAAAACCCGCACCGTCCTTCGAAAGCCGGAAAAGGGCGCTGCCGTCCTCCTGCGCCTGAAACGCGGCTCCTTTTGTCAGTTCCAACTGACTTAATTCCAGTTTCTGCATTTTCTCCTCCAATCCAACCACCGTTTTATTGTAAAATCATAATATATTCCTTTTATACAAATGGATTCCCCGCTGAAGATCCCCCTGATTTTCTTTGCCGCATATACCTTTTCATTATACGCCTCCATAAACATGCTTTCAAGCTTTCCGCCATATTTGATTCTCAAAACCCCTGAAGAAGTCTTCATTTTGAAAAAAGCTGTTCCCCGCATTAACCGTTTTCCACCTTATGGTACTATATTGATGAAAGCTTTCAAAACGAAACCAGTTCCCACAGTCGGTCCGGAAGATAGGACAGGGACAAACCGACAGCAGATTCATTTTTATGAAAACCGGAAGGAGTATATTCATGTTCAAGGGAGTGATTTTCTTATTTCAATACTTTTGGAAAATACAGAAAAGATATATTTTATATCAAATTGAAAAAAGTGGACGCTCTTGCCGACGGTGTAAAAAGCCATATTTATCGTACTTTTGCAGAAGACGGCTTTGAGCCTTCCGGCGGCGAAGGACAAAAGATTGCACTGGCAAGGGCCATCTACAAAAATGCGCCGGTCATGATTCTGGACGAGCCCACAGCTGCTCTGGACCCCCGGGCGGAATATGAGATTTATCAGGATTTCTCAAGACTGGCCGAGGGAAAGATGACGATATTTATCTCCCATAGAATGTCCAGTTCCAGGTTCTGCGACCACATAGCCCTGTTCCAGGAGGGGCAGATCGCAGAATACGGCACCCATGAGCAGCTTATGCAGACACAGACCAGATATCGGGAACTTTTTGAAATGCAGGCACAGTATTATGTATAAAGTTTCTTTTAGACGCCGCTATCACTGCCTTACAGATTTACGGCCTCAGTCCCATGCCGCCTTCCAATGTGATGGTCTCACCGGTCATATACTTAAAGTCCGGAGAAGCAAGCTGCACACAGACCCGTCCAATCTCCAGCTCCGAATCCCCGTAATGTCCTGCCGGTGGCATCTTCACATTTGCCTTAAAGGCATCCGGATATGCCTTCTCAAAATTCTCAAGCTGTGCGGTCCAGGCCAGCGGACAGATAATATTGACATTGACACCGTCCTTCGCCCACTCGGTAGCTGCCACCCGGGTCAGTCCGCGGATGCCTTCCTTTGCCGCCGCATACGCGCACTGCCCGTAGTTGCCGAACAGGCCTGCCCCGGAAGCAAAATTGATCACCGTTCCTTTGGTCTCCGCCAGATAAGGATGGCAGGCCTTCATATAATAGAAGGCAGCATAAAGCCCCGAATACACTGCAAGATCAAACTGATCCGTGGTATGGTCCGCCAAAGTTACACCGGAAGCGGAAGCCTGAGCATTGTTAATCAGCACGTCGATTCTGCCGAATTTCTCTATGGTCTGACGTACCACTTCTTCCACCACGGCCTGATTATCCGCATGTGCGTTCACATCCGCTGCAACCGTCAGCACCTGGATGCCGTACAGCCGCTCCAGTTCCTCCTTCGCATCCTCCAGTTTCTTTACATTGCGTCCGGTAATCACAATGTTTGCTCCCTCTTTTGCATAAGCGGTGGCAATCCCGTAGCCAATGGAACCGCAGCGGCCATCACTCAAAACCGCACGCCCTGCGCCTGTAATTATGGCTGTCTTTCCTGTCAAAAAGCCCATAGCTGATACCTCCTGATCTCATGAATTGTACAGCATTTTATCCAAAATAACTATAGCACACTTAAGAATAACTGTCAATTTCCCTGATTCTGCCTCCCTGAAAAAATGACGTATACTTGCTGTCTCAAACATGACCCCATCTGCAGGCTGCAGCAATCTCCTGCAGCCTGGGCAGGCAGGCGTCAAAAAACATCCGGTATGACCGACAGAAGTAATTCTCCCCGAATCCCGGACCGGCCGCTTTCCCTTCCGGCTGTTCTCTGTGTCTGCGGCATCCGCCCCGGCAGATATTATAATAGGGACAGGTCCCGCACTGCTCCGTGTGTACCGCAGAAGCCTGCAGAAAACCGCTTTCCACCAGGTGTCCCTGCATGTCTTCAAAGCTGTCTTCATTCAGATTTCCGACCCGATACTCATCCAGGCAGTAAAAATCACAGGGATATACGCTGCCGTCCGCCTCCACCACATTCTGAAAGCTGCACGCACCTCTCTGCTCACAGGATTCCGGCATTCGGCCCATGAGAATCCCCACATAATTCTCGAACTGCCGAATATAGGGCTGCTGCCCCCTGCACAGATCCAGATACCACAACTCAAACAGATCAATGAGGAACTGTCCATAAGCTTGGGGGGTTAGAGAATATTCCTGTTCCCCCCTTTTCTCCCACACCGGATCCAGGCAGGCAATATACTGCTGCCATCGAAATCCCAGCTTCCGATAATTTTCGTAGATTTTTCCAATCTTCGGCGCAGTCTTCCCGTTCACCACAGTCAGAACATTAAATTCGGCTCCGGCCTTCCGCAGTAACTCCGCAGCCTTCAGGGTATGAAAATAAGTTTCCTTCCCCTCCGCATCTCTGCGGTAGGCATCATGAGTGGCTTTAATGCCGTCCACGGACAGGCCGATCAGAAATTGATGTTCCGCAAAAAAGCGGCACCACTGCTCGTCCAGCAGATATCCGTTGGTCTGCAGTGCATGGTCTATATGGACGTTTTTCCGATTATATTTTTTTTCCAGTTCCAGACAGAGCCGATAGAAGTCCAGCCCTGCCAAAGTGGGCTCTCCCCCCTGAAATGCGATAGTGCAGTTTCCCTCCGCGAATTCCAGTGCTTTCCGGATGACATTCTCCAGAGTTTCCGGTGTCATGATACCATAGGATGCCTGGCTCCGGTTTTCCATTTCATCCGCGTAAAAGCAATACCTGCACCGCATGTTGCACAGCCCGGAAGCTGGTTTCATCAGAATATGAATGGGCGGCATGTGTTCTCCTTTCCGCCGGGTTTCTTTTATAGCCGCATAAAGCCCGGCCGTTCACCAATACGCCTGATAAGTCATATTATACCATCTCCCTTTTTTATTTTCCACCGAAAAACTGCCTTCTATAGGAACAGCAGCCTCCCACCTGTCTTTCCCCAATCCTCCATAACAGCCTGGTCATGGCTGATCACAATGACCAACGCATGCTCCGCCACCCGGGCCAGTTCCTCCCAGATCAGAGCGCAGTGCTTTTCGTCCACTCCCGCAACATTCCCTTACCTCTCCCTGGTTTTATCATACGCTTCCCTTCTTTCCTTCAGGCTGCTTCGAATTGACGTAATTTCGTCTTCTTCACCGTCAAACAAAAGGTCCAATATTTTTTCCGCCTTCTCAAAATAAGCAGCATTTTTTCCTCCTGCGCCAGAACCGACAAATGCGCTGCCAGAGACATGGCGAGGGGAACCAGTGCGTTTTTCGCCACCTCCCGCTTTTTCTCTCCCTGAAGAAAATAAATCAGCGCGTTCTCCCGGGCTTTATAGAGATTGGGCCCGTTCCCATTTGCTGATGGACTGGGGTGAAATCCCCAGGTGTACCGCAACCTCCTCCTGAGTTAGATCCCGCTGACGGCGCAGCCGTCTGATGTTTTCGCCGATTAATAAGTTCATATTCTGTTTCCTTTCCTGGGATTGTCATAAGCTGCTCACATTTCCTGACTATATGATACAAGTCAGGAACTATAGATACAAGAACCGGGAGAGAGAGCATGCCCAACCATGCGTAGAATTATTCTATATTCCG
The DNA here is from genome assembly GCA_910580225.1 of uncultured Acetatifactor sp. Classification (GTDB taxonomy): domain Bacteria; phylum Bacillota; class Clostridia; order Lachnospirales; family Lachnospiraceae; genus Acetatifactor. The sequence continues at coordinate 5,704 of CAJTXE010000038.1, read as the reverse complement.
GAGATATTTCAGGCATTTGAGCCAATAACAAAACCCCGGAAATCCGGCCTTCATACCGACCAATTTCCCGGGGCTCTCATCTATGTCCATAACCAGAAACATTTTCCTGATAACATACAGAACAAGAATAGACTTTTTCAATTTTGGACGCAGCACATTAACGTGCCGGAAAAAGGCAGCCCACACGGCTACCTGTGGGCCTTAAACAGCAGCATGGGTTCGTCGCCCTCCTGGTTTTCCCGATAGGCCCATGCCCTCCTTGCGGAAGCCACCAGATCAACAGCAAAGGCAATGCCAAACAACATGGTGACCGCCATTCTCATATTCATGGGAATCCGGAGAATCGCTCTTTCCACCATGGGCTCCACAAAACGAAACACCACAATAGCACCAAACCCGAACAGTACGGCATTTCGCAGACATACCCTTCCCTTGATATTATAGCGCATATGGGAATAGTCCCACCACTTGGAGTGAAACAGCTTCTCCAGAACTCCCCCCACAATATATTCCATCACGGAACAGAAGAGCACACCAAAAACAAACAGCGACAGAGACGAATCTTTTACACTGCCCAGGCCTGCGGAACCCAACGCCATCCCCACCCCATAGATCGGACAAAACGGCATATGTAAAAATCCTCTGTTCTGAAATTCCCCGGCTTCAATCCGCATGTCAATCGCTTCGATAATCCATCCTACAGCCCCCCAGAACATGAATATCAAAATCAACTCATAAAAACCATATTGAAACGGCATTGTCTTCTTTTCTCCCTTCCCGGTACCTTCCGCCTTTACCATATCCTTTCGTCAGATTTCTTTTCTCTGTACAGCAATATTATAATCTGACAGGAGGGAAAAAACAATCCGTAAATACTCCCCAAAAACCTAATTTTTTCTAAAGAACTCCCCCACCGCCCTTCCAAACACCCTATTTTCGTCATCCATAGGCATGAGTCCCTTCAAGACAATGAGTCCGTCTGAAAATTTTATAAAAATCCCCCCGCAAGCTCCTCCATCAGGGCCGGTACAGTGGTAAGCTCCCGGATTCGTCCTACGTTTGCGCCGCAGAAGATCAATCCATTATCCACATCCCCCTTCACGGCATTGATCAAAGCCTGGGTAATACAGTAGGGCGTCTGTATCGGGCTGCATTTTCTGATACATCTGAAACAGCGTTCCACCGGAATCCGCGCCGCTTCTGCCCTGCGGATAAAGGCATTGCGGAGCGCCCGCCCCGGCATGCCAACGGGACTCTTGATGAGAACCACATCTTCGTCACCTGCGTCCAGATAAGCCTGCTTATAAGCATACGCGGCGTCGCATTCTTCAGTGGCAACGAAGCGGGTCGCCACCTGCACGCCATCCATCCCCTTCTCCATAACCTGCCGGACCTGGGCCGAATTAAAAATGCCGCCTCCCAGAACCACCGGTATGGAACAGTCATATTTCTCTTCATAAACCCTTTTTTCTTCCAAAATCCCGCTGATTTCCCGGTCGTAATCCAGTTCTGAAATATGTTCCAGCTGTTCCGGAGAAAAGCCCAGATGCCCTCCTGCCAAAGGTCCTTCAATGACAAGCATATCCGCCGTCCTTGCATATTTCCGGTCCCACATGCGAAGCAGCAGAGATGCCGCCTTTCGGGAGGAAACAATGGGGACGATCGCCGTATCGGCACCACCCACAAGTTCCGGCAAATCAACAGGAAGTCCTGCACCGCATACCACAAGATCAGCCCCTGCCCGAACCGCCGCTTTGACATGATCCGAGTAATGCTCCAGGGCATGCATCACATTTACCCCTACGAGACCGCCCTCCGCCTGGGCCTTTGCCAGCCGAATGTGCTTTTCCAGCGACCGGATATTGCAGCCCTGCACATCTTTCTCAAAGTCCGGCTCATCATATCCGATCTGAGCGGAGGATATCATTCCCACGCCCCCGGCTTTTGCCACTGCCCCGGCCAGTCTGCTGCGGCTTACTCCAATGCCCATTCCGCCCTGCACAATGGGAATACGTGCTGTTTTATTTCTGATTTTCAATGGTTGATATTTCAAGAGAGACTCCCTTCCTGCACCGGTGCGGTGCCCCTGCGTCCGGACGACAGAAAGAGATCCCCGGAACTGAAGTCCCGGACAAGACTGCCGTCTTCCACAGAATGGACGGCCTGCCAGTCGTACCGTCCATTGACAACACGTTTATTGCCAATGGAACCATTATACACTTTCATAGAAAAGATGTCAACTTAATACAGCTTTTTAAACCTTTGTATGTGGTAATGAAAACTATATAAAATTCAATTGCCTGCCCCTGCAGAATCCAGTTTCAAAACTTTCTGAAAAAAATGTAAAAATCCATCTTCCACAGCAACCTGTTTCAATCTGTCCGGTGGCAGATCATAGTAATATTTATGTGACTTTATATCCACAGACATACTATCCAACGGAAACCCCTTCTCTCTGATATCCCAATGTGGAATATCCGTCAGAATAAACCGCTCACTCTCCATGGATGATTCCATCGCCTCATAAATATGATCCTCATCCATCATAAAACAAATCGCATTCCGATACCTCGCTACAAGATTTCCATATTGCTTTACCAGCCCCCCATAGTATTCCCTCATCTCTTCATCAGATAAGCACTTCCCATTTACATGACGCACATGCACACCTGGCTGAACCTCATCCGGGACATTGTCAAAATACAATCCAGAATCACAGGAAAACACAGGCATCCGAAAGGCTTCATAATATGCCTTCGCTTTCTGTCTGGCATTTTCCAGAGGAGTATTGCCGTCTTCAGACACCTCCGGAATTATCATTCCCTGTGCCTTTAAGTCATTCAGGCCTACTAATTCTATGCCCAGATTCTGCAGCCGGTCTTTCATTGCAGATAATTTTGCCGGGTTGCCTGTTCCATACAGTAATTTCATCTTCCGCCGCCTCTCTGTTCTGTATACTTTATTTTGACTATAAATCCATCTTCTATGTTTATTTTACATGATCCTGGCAAATTGACGACCATCTTCGCATTCTCTTTACTTTCTGCTCCATCATTTGCTGCCGAATGTTGCCTGTCTAAATTTCTCCCCTTTGTGCCTGCTCCAGAATCGTTTGAATACGATTTTTTGTTTTCGTTTTAATTTCAGCAGAATCCTGAATTTTATCATATGCAAAATGATTGATGTCAAAAGGAACACTATGACAGTTTTCTGTTTCCTGAAAATAAAAAATCATTCTTCCATTATCAATATGTTTTAACGCATATCCAACCTCCACCATAACATTATGACGAGCTCCCGTAAGGTCTGCAATAAAAATATCGCATTCACAAATATCCCTGTACATTACTTTGCGGATATCATATGTACCCGTATCTTGGGTCCCCAAATCTGTTAATTCCAAATTTAATTCTTTTGCAACTTCTTTTAATGCATTGATTCTATGAACAGATCTTGTAAATTCAGGATCATTTTCAGATGGATACCATCGTGCAAGGAATACTCTTTTCGGAATGTGTTCCGCAATTTCATCGTAAAGCCGAATCACATCTTCTATATGAAGCTTACTGACATTTCCTATATGATTCTTTTTTACCCAGGAAAGAAAATTTCTATACTTAAAAAGATCTGTCAAACGATAATATGCAAGTGTACCTATCACGGCAATATTTGTAGTAGTTGCAGTGATTTCTGATTCAACCAAAACCTTTTCAATCTCTACGATTCGGGCTTTCATATTTTCCACTTCTGCTTCCTCTTTTTTAATTTTATCATTTTCAATAAGGAATCCATACAGATCAACAAAAAAACTATATTTTGAATTATAAATGTAGGAATTAACAGCGGGAAAATATGCAAAATCGATAATTTGTATTGTTTTACGAGCCAAATAGTATTTCCATCCAAAAGATGGATCCTCCCTTAATCTTAAATCTGTAAAAGTTTCCGGGCTGTCAAGAATCACTTTTAAATTTTCTTCAAGCTGTAAAGGTTTTTGTTTTGCATTGATATTGTAAAATATTGCACGAGAATAACGACTTTCTTCATCCATCGTTCTGTTTAATATGAGGCAAAATGGTACGTCAAAATCAGTATCCACCAGTTCTGCCGCAGATAGTCTGTGATTTCCATCAATTCGGTTCAATTTCACATATTTCTCATCAAATGAAATATGAGCAATTGCATTTTTATCCCCAACACCATGACGAAAAATATTGATTTTATAGTCTCCTAAATTTTTTCCTTCCCATGCCTTGCGATCATGTACACAAGAAAAAAACTCCTCTATCTCTTCAAAATTGTTTTTAGTTGCTAAAGAGACTGAAAGAACCACTTCAGGGAAAAATCGATATTCTCCTCTATTCAGAAAGTCTACCATTTCCTTCTGGTGATCTTCCATAAGGTCCCTTTGGACATCCGGGTTGGGTTCAGAAATACGGCTCAGTTCTTTAAATTTTGCAAATCCTCTCAAACATAAAAATCCGCCCATTGAAAACTTTAGTATTCCGCTTAGTTTAGCCATTTTGCATCCTTCTTTCGTTTCTCTATATTGCTTACTCTAACAGTTTATTTTCGAACTTTACCTTGGCGTCCTGCCACCCTTGTTCTGCTTCTTGTCGTAATGTATTTGCCTGCACTAACGCTAAAAACACCTTATCTGCTAATTCCTTCTGCATTTCAAGTGATGGTAAAATAAGCGGAAATTTCCTAAGGAAACTATCCGTAACACGCTGTTTTCCCGCTGAACTGCTAAGCATTGCCTGTGCAGCTTCTAATATGTGTTCCTCTGAAAACAATATCCACAGATATGGCATATACACCTTCTTGCTTTTGGACCTTAATACATAAAAATCTGTTGAACAAAAACCAAATTCAGTCGGCATTTCTGCCGCTAAAAAGGATTTTCCATTTTGCATAAAAGGTGTGATCTTTGCCCAAAGCAAATCGCCCCTTTGAAACGGCATAAATCCTGTCTTAACTTTCGCATACTCACATATTTCATACTCAGCATGATTAACCCTCTCTGCCACTGCCTGCATAGAGACAAATGATACAAGGGAGCTGTCAGTAAAATCACTACGCTGAATAGACGGATTAATATCCACATAATCTTCCAGATGTCCAACATAAAAAGGGTTGTTGCGAAACATGGCAAAAATATAATGTAAATAGGCACTATAGGGGTTGCAATATACTCCCGTTTCTCGAATGTCTTTCAAAGATAAGCAGCTAAATATAGAAGGGGCATAATTCTCAAAAGTGATACCCAATGCAGCAAAAACACTCTTTCCTGCATATTCTACAACAATTTTAGCCTCCTGAAGTTTATGCGAACGCCCATGCGCCGCATCATCCATCATTTCAACCAACTCTTTTTGTATTGTTTTATCTGGCTGAATCATCTCGTATAATTTATATTCCTCTTTATTTATATTGGGCTGTCCAAAAGGACGCTGAATTCCACTAACCCAATTAGCATAGGCCTCTGTTTTTGTGTACCAGTAGACAAACTTAGGAAGAATTTTGTTCGAGTCAAACCTGAATCGAATACAATAACCTGCAAAAACTGCATTTCCTATGTGTCCATCACAAAAGAAGGTTTTTCCAACAGTCCCACCCGTTCGGGCAAAAAGAATATCATTTTGTATTAAAATGGTTGATTATCTCAAAAAAGCCTTGATTTACGGGCATACAAGCAGGATTT
>CAJTXE010000037.1 GCA_910580225.1 uncultured Acetatifactor sp. | reverse complement strand
AAAAGCAAAGGTTATATATGAAAGCGATACAGATGACATTATCAATCAGTACATTATTTTTTGCAAAGTTTTTAACGAGCAGACCAAAAAGTTTGGAATGACGCAAAAGGCAGTTACGGAAACGATTTGCATATGTAAAGACAGGAATGTTTTAAGAGAATATTTGCTTGACAGGGAAAAAGAGGTGGTAACAATTATGATGAGTTTGTTTGATGAAGAACAGATCATGAAATCGTTTATCAGAAGCGAAAGGCATGACGCAGACAGAGAAACAGCAGAAAGACTGATAAAAAAAGGAAAAATGACACTTGAAGATATTGCGGAATGTGTTCCGTCATTGTCCTTCGATGAATTGAGAGAACTTGAAGCCGAGATTATGCAGTTGACATAATCGGAAAACAATTTATACCCACAAACGCAAATAATTGCCGTCTGCATAGTATAACGAGTGAACGCAGTGGCAATCCAGAGCTGAAAGCGGCAATTAAATGCGTTCATGAGTATAATATCAAAATAAGAGCTGTCACATTAATAAATACTACACAAGATACAGACTGTCCGTTAAACAGACATATCTATATCTGGTGTCCATGATTCTTAATGCGGCAACTCCCAGAGGCGCATGGAACAGTAAAATTATAAATTCTCGCAGTCAATCCGCAGAAGATACCTGCCTGAATCGGAAAGGAGCATGTCGGTATTGTACTCATGACGGCTTCTGCTCCACAATCTCCTTCGCCCCATGAAAAGCGGCCAAATCCTGTAATGCAAGTTGAATACCTTTGTAATCTTCAAAAGCCGAATCGAATAGGTTTTTCTCTTTGATGAGGAATCTTCCGGTCCGCCACTCCATCTTGCAATCAAAATACCCTACAAACCGATTTCCTATCAGAATCGACAGGGGCCATTTCATCCCTTTTTTCTTGAAATATTCAAAGGTATAGGAATAATCAAAAAAGGTTTTCAGCCATGTCTGGTCCCGCACAAGGATATCCATGGGCGAAATGAGGCGGACTTCTTCGCTGTCCTGGTCTGCAGGCTTATCCAGCAGATCTGTCTTTGACGCGTGGATGTAACATGCCTTTTTCCCCACCTTCAACGGCCGTATCTTTCCTTCCTGCTCCAGTCGGAAAAAGAAGGGCGTCACTTCCCCAGTGGGAATTCCCGTAATATGGGAGATGTGCACGGGATATGTGACGCCAAAAGCAGCGATGAGCTTTTCCATAATATAGGCCCTGGCATCATTTTTGTCCATTCCGGAGTTCGGCCATTCCTTTATGCCTATATTTTCCTTCAAAATATACAGCGGCTCCTTGAATGTTCCCGGATTTCTGCCGCAGGTGACCAAGTCCGTCTTGCGTTTCAGCCTGTAAAATGCGCGGAATATGGGCAGCTCAAAGCTAAGATCCCCTGCTTTTCTTCCTTTTACATAGGCATTCCATTCCTCTGACAAATGCAGGCACTGCCAAATTTGGTTGGTGGTCATACCGGGCTGATCCTTCAACCCCTTCTTCAATTCCGCTTCTGCGTTCAGGTCCTCCGGGCTGTTCGCCGCTGCTAACCAACTTTCATCCGATGATCCCCATCTCACCACATCCTTCAGCGCGGCACGGTAAATTGCAAATTCTTTGGTGGGAACAAAAAACATATTGCGCTTGAAAGCAAAGGCCTCCGTAATTTGAAACTCCTGATATGCTGCAGCATCCAAATCCTTCACCGCAAAATCCTTTTTTCTGTTCCAAAGCATCATATAATGGTTCAGATGAATGGTTGGGTTCGGATCATACTGCAGACCGCAGATATCCGAGACGATATCTTCAATACTGCCGGTGCTTCTTTTGTCCAAATGCTGGCTTGAGATAATCACCTGGAGGATTCTCGCTTTTTCATCATATGTTTCGCTGCTCATACAATTACCCTCCTGCATTCGGTATTTCCCCGATTTCTTTGCCCTATCGCCTGAAATCCTGTATCTGACAGCTGTTTTTTCGCTTCAATCAATACTTTACCTGGCATCTTCCATTCCAAATTTCATTTCAAGTTTTCTGCTCTTTCAATGTTCCGTTTCAAATCTGAATTTTCCCGTCCAATTCTCAATAAAGATATACTTCTGTGTGGTCAATACTTTTTCAGTTTATTTGGGGGGCGTTCAGTCTATCCAATTATCAACCAACGCTTTCCCTAATTGATATGTTTCCTGTGTTTCTTTCAGCATACTTTCATAAAATGCTTTGCTGAATATTGACGCTGCATTGCAATTTCTTTCCCTCTTTTTGTATAGAACCGGGTGTACAGTCCTTCCAGTTTGAATTTATATTCCTGAAAAAAAGAAGGCGTCAAATCATCGGTCCCGTCTGCCACATATCCGTTTTCAGTCAAAGAATACAATGGCTCATGAATTTGAGCTTTATAAAAAATTGTCCGTGCAATTCCTATTGTTCCAGTTACATCAATTTTATCAGAATCAAACAAGATTTTCTCTTCAATCTCTATGGGCGGATTTCCACCTCTATAGCGATGTGCACGTATACAGGAAGCTACTCTGTCTGCAAATGCAATGTCAAAGCCATTTTTCACCAAAGCTTCTGTATCCCTGCCTGCAACGCGGGAACAATATCACACTTGTGCTTCAAATATTCGTCTATGATTTCATCCATTTTATTATCTTTATCCCATTTGCGTTGTAGGCAGGCAGCGTAAGTCCTTGTTTTTATGACAGACCTCATTCCACACAGTTCGAAAAATGTATAGCAGATAAAATACTGACAGGACAAAAGTATAAACACCAAAACTCCAATACCGCTATACCGATCCACGTCGGACTATCTGGTTTGAATACACCAAGCATAGGCATAATCAAACAGGAGATAAAAAACACTCCATGTATCATGAGAAGATATTTCAGCCCTTTATCTATTTTTGTCCGTGCTTTGATAGTCAGTCCCGCAAAAAATGTGGCCAATGACATAACCCCATAGCCCAACAGGTCATAGTTAAACAGAAGCCCAAATTGTTGAAAATCCAGAAGAATAGCAGCCTGCTCTGTCAAATCATTTAATCGTACGGTGGTGAGTTGCGCAAAATAAACCAACAAAATGACAGCAGCATATATAACGGAAAAAGCCACCGAAACATAGCCCGCTGCTTTCACGTCCTTCTCGGCACAATCAGCATATCCGCACATCATCAGCACAAAGCTAAACGCAATGAACATAGACGAAAAATAGCTTCCCTCCTGAAAACCAAATAACATGGACAAGGCAAAGCAGAGTACTGCAATGAAATTTGCAATAGAGCCATACACACCGATTTTCTTATTCATCCGCCTGCCATCATCCCTTCCCAAAAAATAAACCCGTTTACCCTATTTTTCCTCGGCCCTGTACCTGTCCGTCCCTGTGCACAGCCAGAACTGCTCCCCCTCCTGTTCCAGACGGAAAACAATCCCATCCCTGTCCGTCTCTGAAATCAGGCAAGTTTCATTTTCCTTTCGCGGATCACATACAAGGGGCACAACAGGGTATTCCTCATGGTCTGTGGTAAACAACAGCACATTTTCCTCATTAACGGCTTCCAGGCATATTTTGTGGAAGACAGCATCCTCTCCTTCCGCTGTAAAACAGGTTCCCACCAGACCGGGCCAAAGTGTTCCCGGGGCAGGATATCCGCTGTTTTTCTGGCAGAAAGCCTCGCCCCACCTGATATAGTAGATATTTCCGTTATATTCCTCCGCCAGAATTTTGTCATACTCACCTTTTGCAAAGCATTTCCCATCCCACTGAAAATCGCTTAATTCCTCTTCCTTTTTCCAGACGCCCTCTTCCAGGATTTCCGTATTTAACGTATTTTCACAAACGGAAAAGTGATAGACTCTGCAGCTGCCGTATGCCAGTCCGCTGTATTTTCGGGAAATATCCAGGGGCACCTTCTCTTCCATCCCCGGCTCCACGGCAGCAGAAGCTTTTGCCTGTTCCCCGGCTTCCTCATTTTCGGCGCTGCCTGCCTCCACAGATTCCTCATTTTCCGCACTGCCTGCCTCCCCGGATTCCTCTTTTTCCGCACCTTCCCCGGTCTCCTGGGGATTCCGGTCAGCCCCGGCTCTGTCTCCGTGTTCAGCTTCTCCCTTCCGCTCCTCTTCCAAGACTTTCAGGGCTTCCCTTCCAATGTCTTCCAACACCTCAAGCCACCAGATATCGCCGTCACTGGTAGCCGCAACAGCCAGCGACAGCCTCCGGGCAGGACTCACCAGAAGGTAACTCTCAAACTGCTCCGTGCCGCCGTCCTTTACCACTGCCCCTTCTCCCAACGGAATCCGGTTTCTGGTGTAAAGAGAATCCCACCCCAGGCAGAAATTGGACGCATCGTATGCTCCCTGGAGAAAAGTCACCCCCTGGGGACGCCTGGTCTCATCCAGACAATCCTGCCCGATGATCCCATGGGAATCAATAAAAAGGGAACCGAACAGGGCGCACTCCGGAATTGTGGTATGAATTGCGCCTGCGCCGAAGCAGTTATAATATTCCGGTTCATTTCCCCTGCAGGAGACCTTCACATAGCCTTCCGCAAGCCGCCTTCCGGCTCCCACGGAGGAAAGCCCCGCCGGCAGCGCGATCTCTTCCCTCAACCACTGAATATACGGCTCCCCTGTCACCGCCTCCACCACTTCCGCAAGCAGGTCAAAGCCGTCATTGCTGTAACTGGAAAAACTGCCCGGCCTGGCACGCAGCTTCATGGAACCCCAGTATTCCGGTGTATTCCGGTATTTTCCCGTAAACAACGCCTCCCCTTCCTCCGGCACAAGATGATCATGAAGATTGGTTCCCGGTATGCCGGAGGAATGATTCAAAAGCATCCTGACAGTGATTTCCCTGTAACGTTCATCCGCCAGTTTCCAGTCCGGCAGATAAGTATTCACCGGTTCGTCCAGACATACTTTGCCCTCCTGCACCAGTTTCATAATGGCCGCCGTCACATAAACCTTTGAGACGGACCCGATGTTATATAAATCGTCCACCCTGGCTTCGCTGTCCTCGAATCCCCTTGTTCCTGCGCAGGCTGCCGCCAGAAGCTCACCCTCCGCACAGACGGCTGCACACACCGCCGTGATTCCCGTTTCCCGAAGAATATTGTCCAGTTTCTCCTGCATCCACTCCGCCAGTGCAGGGCTGCTTCCGCTGCGCCTGCCGCTTGTCTCCTCAAATACTTTCTTCTTATCAGACATTTTCGCATCTCCTCATACTATGCTTCTCTTTCCTGTATTCTACATTTCCCCTTATTGTGCTTCTCTTTCCTGTATTCTGCATTTCCCCTTATTATTCTTCTCTTTCCTGTATTCTGCATTTCCCCTTATTATTCTTCTCTTCTCTGTATTCTGCATTTCCCCTTATTATTCTTCTCTTTCCTGTCTTCTACATATCCCCTTACTATGCTTCTCTCCTTTTTCCTGTTTCATTATACACCATCCATTCCCTGTTTTCTACCGCCATTTGCATAAAAATGGGAATAAAAATGCCCGTAAATTTCTTTTAAAACCTGTTCCATGCCGCAACCAACTATAGTATAATTGGGGTAAAATGGAGGATATGGATGATGAGCCTGACAATTGGAGAAAAAATAGCCGCCCTTAGAAAAGCCAAAAACATTACCCAGACACAACTTGCGGAATATCTGTTTCTGGTACCCCAGACCATATCCAAATGGGAGGTTGGAAACGGCACGCCGGATGTAACCCTGCTGCCGAGAATTGCGGATTTCTTCGGGGTGAGCATGGACGAATTATTCGGCAGGTCCCCCGTGGACAGGGCAGTTGACCTGGTGCTGCGATATTCTGTTTTGAGAGATGACATTTCTTTCCGGGAAGCCATGGACTGTCTCGACTCGCAGCTTCAGACCATAGAACGGCAATTGGAAAACAGCATCGGAGATACGGCAGAACTGGAGCGGGATAAAATCCGACTGGAAAGCAATAAAATGCATTTGCTGCTGCAGCAGGGATGGGAATCCGGCCGGAGAGCACTGGATTTGGCGGAAAAACTGGCACAGAAAACCGGGGAAATGCCCTTCCGCCTGCAGCGGGTGCAATTGCATACCATGTTGGGGAAAAATCGTCAGATACGTCTGGAATGCGAAAAAAATTTCCGGGAATCTCCCTGTGCGGACACACTCCTGCTCTACTTTGAAGCGCTGTGCGATCTGGGCTATGACGAGGAGCTGTTGAAAATGCAGGAAACGGAAGAGGCAGTCATTGCGCTGATGACGCCTCCATCTTCTGACAATGCCGCCCTGTGGCAACGCTGCCTTCTGGCAGCGCTTAAAATCGAGGAAATCGAATACGTTGAGAAACACCGGGAAACCGTATTGGATTATGGCCAGGACTTTGACAAATTTTCCCTGTTGTGGGAACTGACGAAATTCTACAAGGCCAGGAATCTCACCGAAAAATACACTGTCACCAGGGAAATGGTACTCTCCCTGATGCCCCGGGTGAAACTGGAGCCTTATATTAAGGAAGCAACGGAACAGGCGCTGCAGCAGCTCTGAATCCGGACGCCCTTTCTGAACCGTTATTACGTTTAAAAGAAAATGCAAAAATGCTTATTTCCCACTAACCGTTGTTTTCCTTTTTTTACTTCTATTGTGACATCCTTTGTGACATTTGGGACTTTGGAATCTGATACTTCAGCACTTTGAAGAATCGGGACCCTGCGTACATCCCTGTAACAGTTCAACACCATTTCCGAACCGTTATTACGTTTAAAAGAAGACGTGAAAAAACTTATTTTCCTGCTGTATAAATATATCTGGCCATTGCGCCCTTAAACTGCTGATAGGATTGTTCAGACCACATTGTCTGCATCATTAACAGATCAAACCATTTCCCGTGCTTCTCATTCTCAAAATCTGCTTTATGCATCATGGCGGCTTCTCGTTTCGTTTTCAGTAATTCATAAGTTTGTTTTGTGATATTTCTTACATCATATTTCATCTGATTCTTTTTCAGGGCTTTCGCCAATTCTGTGGTATATTCATCCCGGGTCCGCGGAACCAGTTCCCCCTCCTGATAGCCTGCAAACAAAATCCCCTGGGGCTTTAGCCACCTCTTTATCTGTGCCACAAAGGCACTCATATCTTTGGCAAAGTACATGGTATCCATGGATACAACGACGTCAAAAGTTTCATTCGGATATTCCATCTCGCCGATGATTCCCTCCTGAAAATCTGCCCTATCCGTAAATAACGCCCTTGCATTTGCGATTGCTTTTCGGGAGTAATCAAAGCCATGAATAAATGCGCCTGTCTTTTTTTGTAAATATCCCAACATTTTTCCGTTTCCGCAGCCGATATCCAATATATAAACGTCCTCTTTTGCCGGAATATACGGCAGTATCATATCTATTTGCGCAATGTCACTAAATCCATCCTGCGAAAAATCCTGCCCAAACGCATCATGGCAAAATGTACGAAATGCCGTAGATTTTTCCGCCATTTCATAAAACGCTTCGTATTCATCATAGAAAAGCAAATTTTCTTTTTCCATACTCCCTCTCCCCGCAGCAAACGACTATACAATTCCCGAGATATCCGTATTATTATAATCTATTTTCGCCGAACACACAATTCCGATACAGAAGTTTATGTAAAAAAGCGTTTATATACAATGCTCTGTTGTAATGAATGCAACCGCAGATTGCTTGGAAACCATTTCCCCATAAGGTATTCTGTAAATATCCAAAAACAAAGGAAAAGGAGTAAATGCATATGTATCGTTATCTGTTGCGGAAAAAGGGATATTGTGTATTATCCGCGGCGCTGCTTGTGGCCAACTGCGTTGCAGGTCCCTTATTCTCTCTGGTCATGAGCGCGTTGGTGGACTGTACGGGAAAAAATGCGGAGGTGCTGTTTCGGACCCTTCTGGGAGGGATTGGGTACGCGGTGATTTACAATCTTGTGGCACTGTCTTACCGATGCATGAAGACCTGGATTTTGACGGACGCAAGGTATTCTCTGAAAAGAGACATTTTTACTGCGCTGATGAACAGAAGCGTGGCGGATTTCGATGCCGGGAACAGCGCGGAATACATGAACGAACTTAGCAATAACCTGAACCAGTTTGAAAATGTGTACTGGGGCAATCATCTGCATCTGTTTGAATGCCTGATGTCCTTTATCGCCGCAGCCGCAATCTGCATCTCCCTGCAGCCGCTTCTGCTTGTACTGATGCTCTTCCTGGCGCTGCTTTCCATGGGCGTAACCAGGCTGACAACATCCCCTCTTGAGAAAAGCATGGAGGGCTTTGCAAAAAACGCGGAGGCCTATACAGGGGAAATCCGGGATGATTTCGCCGGATTCCGTTTAATTCGTTCTTATGGAATCCTGCCCCTCATTCTGCGGAAACATGATAATAAGAACCGCGCCATGGAAACGGCAAACAGACAAAACATAAACTGCAGAATGGTATGCGCTTATGCGGGAAATTTTGTGGGACTGCTTTCTACTGTACTGGTGATGGCTATGGCGTCTTATTTTTCGCTGAAAGGAATGTTTTCCGCGGGAATGGTGATTGCCTTCGGACATTTGATTGGACAAATCATCTCTCCGATCGAATCCATGCCCTCCATTGTGGCTAATTTCCGCGCCTCCAGGCCTCTGGAAAAACGGTTTCGGCATTTATTGGGAGAAAATATCACATCCCGGAATTTGCTGCCCCGGACAGACAAAAATGATTCTATGGAAAAAGAGCTTTCAAGGGAAAAAGCACGTCCTACGAAAGAAGAACTTTCCAGAGAAAATGCGCTTTCAAGGAGAAAAGCACATGATACGAAAGAGGCCGACATTCCGAAAGCAAACGGCTTCCGGGAGGAAATCATCCTGGATAGGCTTTCTTTCAGATATGGAGAAAACATAAATGAGGAGCATACAATGGGGCAAAATCCTCCCAGGCAAGAAACCCTTTCCAGGGAAGTCCTCCGCAATCTCTTCTTCCGTTTCCGGGCAGGAAAGCATTATGCCGTTATCGGAAAAAGCGGCTGCGGAAAGAGTACGCTTCTTTCCCTGCTTCTGGGTTATTATCCCAATTACAGCGGCAGCATCCGTTATGACGGCGTGGAATTGAGGGAGCTGACACGGGAGTATCTGGGAAATACGGTGGCATATGTCTCCCAGGATACCTTTTTGTTTCAGGACACAATTCAAAATAATATCACTCTATATCATGAAGAATACACCCCGCAGGAAATCGAAGCCGCCCTGGAGCAGGCAGGATTGAAGGAGCTTGTGGATTCTCTTCCGGAGGGGCTTTCCGCCATGGTGGAGGAAAACGGCAAAAACTTTTCAGGCGGCGAAAAGCAGCGCCTAAGCCTGGCCAGAGCGCTGCTTAGGAAGAGCCGGGTACTGCTGTTGGATGAGTTTACCGCTAATCTGGACAAGGAAACGGCAGAAAAAATCGAAGAACAGGTCATGGGACTTAAAGACTGTCTTATCATTACAGTCACGCACCGTCTGACTCCGGATATGCTTTCACGATATGACGGTATTCTGGACCTGACGCAGGCAGGGAACGGTGCTGTATGATGAATTCCTGCCCACGCCGCAACGGTTCAGCCACGCTCATTGCCACTTTTTTCCGGCCGCAATGAGCGTTGCGCCATCCGGATTATCCAGTACCTTTTCAATCACAAACCCGGCGCCCAGTATGAGTTCCGTTTCATGCTCCAGGGTCAACGGAATATCAAAATGAACAAAACGCTCATCCGGTATTCCGTACCGCTTCCTTTTCTCCAGATATACGCCCCGCAGAAGCGCCTCTTCCTCATCACAACTGGCAATATAGTCCCCCAAAAGGAAGATGCCGCCCGCCTTCAGGCTCTCATAAATTTTCCGGTACAATGCCCGTTTTCGTTCCGGCAGGAAATGATGCAGGCTTTCAAAAGAAATCACCGCGTCCCACTTTCCGCTGCCAAAATCATATTGAAAATAATCCTGACATACAATAGTAAGCTGCTGATCAGAATGCTTCTCCCTTAACTTGTCCAACATACTTTGACACAAATCCACACCTGTCACCTCAATGTCCGGATTCCGCTTCCAGATTCGGTCCAGTTCCAGTCCGGTTCCGCATCCCAGGTCCAAAATTGTCCTGCAATCCAAAGGCAGGATTTCGGCAAACATCCGGTATGATTCCTCCCAAACCGACATATGTTCCTCATAACCCTGCAGACGTTTTGCAAAAAAATCGGACATTTCCTCCAAGGGCGAATCCTTGGTGTCCTGAAGCCATTGTTTCAGGCCCTGCATATACTCTTCCAATAACTGCATTGTCTTCCCTCCCATTCCGGTTCCGCATCCGCCTTCGATCCCCTGACATTTGAACAGCACTCCTGTTCACAAAAGAAGGCCCTGTCAGCGCATGCAGATAATCGCTTTTCAGGAACATGATGCCATACTTTCCTGCAGCCCTCCACCTCATATTCATTTCTAATAAAACAGGAGAAAAGTGCCCATCCTTTTTCCAAAGGCAGGCTGTGTATGCGCCAGGTGAGGAAGACACCCCAGGTTATCAAAGCAGCCAGGAACAAGAACGCTCTGCAATTGACCGTGTGAAAGCCTGGCATAATTGCTCCATGAAGAAGAAATTCGTTCTGTGCGGCAACAGTTCTTGCAGAAACGGCATCAGCAGACGCTGCAGCAAAGACAGACACAAAAGACAAAAAATCCCATTTACCTATTGACACGGTTGGTTTTTGATGCCATAATAATACCAACCAATCTGGTAGGTATTATTATGAAAGGAGATTGCGGGATGCGTTCTCCATTTCAAGAGCAACCCCTTGTGCTGCCTGATCTTAGGCTGAAACACAACCGCTTACAACCGAGAGACTTCATCGGAGTCTTCCGGTTATCAGAAAGAAGATGATCAATTTATGGAAAATTATTTTGAGAAACTCGTCAGAGAGAATTTCCGTTATGGCCGAATGTGTAGCTGTAAGTTCACACAGCTTATATAGATTTACACAAATTCAATCATGAAAGGAACTGCAATTATGTCTAACTATAAATTTGAAACTTTACAGCTCCATGTAGGTCAGGAAAACCCGGATCCGGCAACCGATGCCCGTGCGGTGCCGATTTATGCGACTACTTCATACGTGTTCCGTAACTGCGAACATGCTGCCGCCCGTTTCGGTCTTGCTGATGCCGGCAATATATACGGCAGACTTACCAACTCCACACAGGACGTTCTCGAACAGCGTGTCGCAGCTCTGGAGGGCGGTATTGCAGCCTTGGCTCTTGCCTCGGGTGCAGCAGCTATTACATACACTCTTGAAGCCCTTGGACAGAACGGCGGTCACTTCGTTGCGCAAAAAACGATTTACGGCGGCAGTTATAATCTACTGGAACACACGCTTCCGAACTTTGGTATCACGGCAAGCTTTGTAAACATTCACGATCTTACAGAAGTCGAAGCGGCAATCCAGGATAATACAAGAGCCCTCTATATCGAAACCCTGGGCAATCCCAACAGCGATATTCCCGATATTGATGCTCTTTCGGCGCTTGCACATAAACACGGGATCCCTCTTGTGGTTGACAATACCTTCGGTACACCGTATCTCATCCGCCCGATTGAACACGGTGCAGATATTGTCGTCCATTCTGCAACAAAATTCCTCGGCGGTCATGGTACAACGCTCGGCGGCATTATTGTGGACTCCGGAAAATTCGATTGGTCCGCAAGCAGCAAATATCCGGCTATTTCAGAACCGAACCCAAGCTATCACGGCGTTGCCTTTGTAAAAGCGGCAGGCAGCGCAGCATTTGTGACTTATATTCGTGCGGTACTGCTGCGTGATACAGGCGCTACGCTTTCTCCGTTTGCGGCATTTTTGCTCTTGCAGGGTATCGAAACTCTGTCACTCCGGCTGGAACGTCATGTAGAGAATACCAAAAAGGTTGTAGCCTTTCTCACAAGTCATCCGCAGGTGGAAAAGGTCAATCATCCGTCATTGCCGAATCATCCGGATTATGCACTATATCAGAAATATTTCCCCAATGACGGAGGTTCTATTTTTACCTTTGAGATCAGGGGCGGTCAGGCCGAAGCATATAAATTTATTGACAGCCTGAAAATCTTTTCCCTGCTTGCCAATGTTGCTGATGTCAAAAGCCTTGTCATTCATCCTGCAACGACCACACACAGCCAGCTTTCCGCAGAAGAACTTGCGGATCAGGGAATCCGGCCGAATACGATTCGTTTGTCTATCGGTACGGAACATATTGATGACATCATTGCCGATCTGAAAAACGGCTTTGACGCAGTAAAATAGCAACTGCTGCCCGATACCGGAGCCAGATATTTGTCTACACCGCTGTTTGCAGATTAAGTAAAAGCACCGGTACCTTTATTCAGGGAACCGGTGCTGTCAAAGGAATTGGAGGATTTATTCATGTCTGACATTAAAAATCAAACCGCAAAGTTTACACCCTATCGATTGTGTATTACAGCCATATTTATGGCACTGAATATTGCCATGAGTTCTTTTGGTGTTCCCGTCCCCGGCGGTCACCTATATATGAATGATATCATCATCTGCACAGCAGCAATTATACTGGAACCGTTTTCTGCATTCATGGTCGGCGGTGTTGGTGCATTTTTAGGTGACCTGTTCTTTTATCCGTTACCTATGTTTGTATCGTTGGCAACACACGGCTTACAGGCGGTGGTTATATCTGTGTGTTCACACTACATTCTTAAGAAACACCCCGTCTTATCTTCGGGAATTGGGGTAACGCTTGGCGCCGTTATTATGGTGATCGGATATTCTCTTGGCAGAGCGTTCATATACAGTACACCTGAGTATGCAATACTCAAGCTGCCTTATCAAATTTTGCAGGCAGGAGTTGGTGCTATTATTGGTATGATTATTTGCTGGAAGTGTAAACTTGTGAAACTGTTTAAAATGAGGTGACTGCAATGCTGATTTCCACCAGAGGGCGCTATGCACTCCGTGTTTTAATAGATCTTGTCGAGCATACAGAAAATGGTTATGTTCCAATGAAGGACATTGCTGAAAGGCAGGGAATCTCCCTAAAGTATTTAGAGCGAATTATACCTGTATTGTCAAAAAACGGCGTTATCGAAGGATTGCAGGGTAAGGGCGGCGGTTATCGCCTCGTAATACCACCTGAAGACTGCAAAATCGGAGACGTTCTGCGGCTGACAGAAGGCAATCTTGCACCGGTAGCCTGTCTGGAATGCGGAACACTCCCTTGCGAAAGAACTTCTGAATGTAGAACATATCCCATGTGGGTAGAATTCTATCAGATGATCAATGATTTTTTTAATAATAAAACTCTTGCAGATATGGTTAAAACTGATACAGCTGATTTGTCTACAGTCTTATGATTTTGATGATTTTGAATGAGTGCAACTTATGAAAAAAACAATTCATAAAGAACACGACGGAACGTCCATCCCTTTTTTCAAAAGGCAGGATGTGTATGCATCAGGTGAGAAGGGCACCCCGGGTTATCAAAGCAGCTACGAAATTTTCTTTTTTTGCAGGTTGAGTATGTGATTTTATTGTGGTACAATTAGCCAAATTCATAAAGCTGCAAAATCAAATTCAGGAAAGTGGTACAAATGCATATTGAAACGCAAAGAATACTCATTCGGAACTACACCATGGATGATGTCCGAGACTTACATGATATTTTGGGCGATGCTGAAGTAATGGAAAATTGTGAACCGGCATACAGCCTTGAAAAAACATCTGATTTTATATCAAAGTTTTGTATTGAAAAAAGAGGGGCTATCGCTGCGGTTCACAAGGACAGCGGTAAAATGATTGGATATATTCTGTTCAATGAGTTTAATGAAGGCGTATACGAAATTGGTTGGTTTTTCAATAAGCACTTTTGGCGGCAGGGTTATGCATACGAATCCTGCAAAGCAGTAATTGATTATGCCTTTCATGTACTGGATGCACACAAGATATTTGCTGAAACCATTGACAGCATAAAAGCAGTTGGGCTGATGAAAAAACTCGGTATGCAGTTGGAGGGAATCCAGAGAAGCCATACGAAGGACAATAACGGGAATTGGAGAGACCTCTATATTTATGGCCTTCTCAAAGATGACTGGAAAATGCCGTGAACGGGAATCCGGAATCCTATAATTTTGCGCCAAAATAAATTCCCAAAGATAAAAACATGAAAAATTGCGCCGTTTCGCGGCTATCCCTGCACCCGCGGCGCAAAGGTACACCCACAGAGCGGGGGAGAATAGGCCACCCTTGGCTACAAATACAGCCGGTTCTCTTTTCTGCCTGCGCAGTGCATTTTCAATTTCTGCCCTGCCATAAAACCCAGCAGCCTGCTGCAGCTCCTTGCCTGCCGGGGGCACACCCGGACACAGTGCATACAGGAAATACACTTTTCCCTGTCCGTACTCCGGGGATGGTCCCCAGGAATTGCCCCTGCCGGGCATTCTTTTGCACAAAGCCCGCAGGCCACACATTTCCCCTTTGCCTCCGGTTTCAGCGGCACTCCATTATATACTCTGTAAGGACGGTTTCCCGGAAGCTTCAGCTTATTTCCTGTCCCGTTTCCCTCCATTCCGGCTTTGATCTTTGCCGCAAACTCCGTCAATTCCCTCTCGTCTGCCCCGTCAGGCCGCCCTGCGCCGAACTGACGCATCAGGGAATGCTCCGCAACCGCTTCTATCCCGGCAATGCAGGTAAACCCGGCCTCCTCAAGAATATCCTGCAATTCCGCCAAAGTATCGTCAATGGCCCTGTTTCCATATACGGCTGCCAGAACTGCCTTCGCCCCGCAGCCCTTTGCCTTTTTCAGCTCTTCTGCCGCTGCGGACGGAACTCTGCCGCCGAAAGACGGAACGGCAATGAGGCACAGGTCCTCCTCCGTCAATTTTAACTGCTGCAGTTTGTCAGGATATTTTATCATATCAATCTCTGTGAACTTAGTCCCCATTCCTTTTGCCAGAATACGGGCAACCTTTTGCGTCCCTCCTGTGGGACTGAAATAGATTTCGTAACAATTCATATGGCACCTCCTCAAATCATGGAACGAATGTACAAGGCCAACATATCCAACGCCCTGGGAGAAAAATGAGAACCATTCACAATAAAATCCGCTTTCCATTTGGTAGGCTCCACATATTCGTTATGGCGATACCGGACCAGGTCCAAATATACATCGGCTATCTCATCAAAGGACAGTCCCCAGGTCATATTGCGCTTCAGCCGCCGCACAATACGTTCATCCGGAGGACAGTCCACGAACAGGCGTAAATCCAACCTGTCCTGTATTTTTTCATCCCACAGTGTCAGCAGCCCTTCCACGATGATCACCTGATATTGGCCGCTGTTGGCAGCAGCAGCCAAATCCTGTTCCAACCGGGGCAGATCACAGGTTAGCGGATGATTGTCGTCCCGATAGATTTTCCCGCCCACAGGCGCCGCTGCAAGGGGCCGCTCTTCCGGCGCTTTAAAATAAGCATCCATATGCAGTTCCATTACCTGCAGATCCTGCAGTGCCTCTGCCAGTTTTCCCGAAAAAGTGGACTTTCCACTGGCGCTTCCGCCTGCAATACCGATAACCATTGTTTTTCTCATCTTTTCTCTCCTCCCGGAACGCATGAAAGTTGCTTCCGGACTTTCCATTCCCGCCATCTGCCTCATCCCTGTCCGTCTTTTCGTTTTTTGATGCTGTCCCAAACCACCGTGATGATGGTGATCACCACCACAAGGACCCCAAACCGCAGCAGCATGTCGGTTACCCAAGTAACTTTTCCGTGCCGATACATATCCAACACATATTCGGAATCCACATCATAGTCCTCCGCCATGCGCTCCAACATCCGGCGCTCCTGGGTGGTTGCAAAGCGGACATAGCCCACTGGGTAATGATCCGTCCCTGTCAGCTTCAGGTAATCGTCAAAGTATACGCAAAGGTAAGTGCCGTCCTCCAGTTCCGTCAGATGATATCGGTTGTAAGTGCCGCTGACAATGCCCTGGCTGATCTTCTGCAATGCAGACAGCGGATAACTTCCGGCAATGTATTCCGAAATCGTAACCTGCCTCCTGCTGCCCCGTCTTCCCGTGTAATGGGTCCCTGCCTCCTCCACGTCACGAAGCCGCACCAACGGGCATGCCACCAGTTTGCCGCCGGATATGGTAGCCGGAACCTGATCTGAAAAAGAAGCCTCTACCTCCTCCCGGCTGCCAATCGTTCTGACCCCTTCTCCGGGCTTCTGGCCCTGTTCCGTGCCTGTGCCCACCCCCAAATCATAAATCCATCCCGTGGGTGCGGAAAGCATGATCCCTAAGGACAAAATGCCAAACAGAATAATCTTGCATACTTTTAACACTTTGCTGTCTTCACTCCCCATGTCTATCCCTCTTCTTCCGGTTATTTTTTTATCTGGTTGTTTTTTCGCCTGATTTCTTTCACCTGATTGTTTTCGGCTGATTATTTTTCGCCTGATTATTTTAGTCCCTGATGGGAAAAGTGTTTCCACTGTTTTCACAAGTGCTTCGTATGGTTCAAAATGCAAAAGGAAATTCGAATTCTTCTCCTACAGCGAAGGGAGACTCTCCCGCTGTCTCGGTAACTTTGAAACTTGCGCCATCCCATCCGTTCAGTTTGATTATTCCTTTTATTTTTCCATCATCTGATGTGAAAATCAGTTCTCCGTTTCCATTGTCAACAAAAGTTCCCTCTGCTCCACCCTGTCTGTAAATAGAGATACTCGCTTCGTCTTCTCCTTCCCATCCCTGTCGGGTGTTCAGAGAACTGTATACGCTGCCGGTTTCCTGGTTGTCTATAAACAAACCGTACTTTGCTGATTTTTCCGGCATGACAAAGGATTCCCCCCTTATCTTTGCCAACTCATTTGCAAGAACATAAGCCCTGTTCTTCGTAATCTCCTCCAGGAAGGAATTCTGAAGGAGCGGAAACATGCTGCCATTTTCCTCCCTGGACCCAAGGCTCAACAATGTCACTTCTTCCTTCATGGCTACCCAGTTCCGCTGTTCTTTCAGGATTTTCTCCTTTGTCTCCTGATCTGCGGAATCACTGAATCTGCCCCAAATACTGTTTAATTCCGTATCCCATATAACGAAAAACCATTTGGACGATAGATTCATTTCACTCTGGGTTTGGGCTGCCTCTGCTAACGGAGTGTACTTTTGAATGATCTTCTCCATATTCTCCAATTCCTCCTGCAGAGATGCGGAACCTGATACCAGATCTTCAACATCCGCCCTGATATCCTCCGAATAGTCATAAGTGAAATCGATTTTCGTCTGATCATTCAATTCCATATCCTGGTTTTCCCGATTATCCTGGTTTTCATTGCTTTCAAGCATGGATGGCTCTTCGGCTTGAGAAGATTCGCCTTCCATGCGCAGCCCATTGCTTTCTGTTCCTTCAATGTTTTCTGTTCCTTCATTGATTTCTGTTCCTTCATTGATTTCTATTCCTTCAATAATTTCTGTCCCTTCCATAATTTCTGTTCCTTCATTGCTTTCTGTCCCCTCTTTGCCGCAGCCAGTGCAAAGTCCGGCCATTAAGATCAATGTCAGCAGATAAATTCTTTTTTTCATCTATTTTATTTCCCTCTCTTTCCTGGTTGCTAAACGTTATTTATACTGCGCACCGGTTGAATTTGCAGTGCAACCTGACTGCAGACCGCCAGTCAGGTATTTTCCCGGAGGCCTCACTGTAAATCCTGGCGGTCTACAGTATAAAAACATTGACAAATACAGCAATAATAATTACGAAAATTAGATTCCATATCCATGTCCACCTGTTTCCAAAATTGAATGTATAGCCAAATCCGCTTCCCGGTCTCTTGATAATGACTCTTTTATCTTCTCTGTTGAAATACAGTCTTCCAACGAACCAACCGTCATCTCTATTGTTTGATTTCATACAGCCCTCCTTTGCGGCTTCTTCTTTCCATACTTAATGATAAACGATTTGCCTGCTGCCGTACACCTTCCGCTGCTCTTTCAGTTTCTCTTTCAGCTGATTCCTTATCATATTGACTTCCTCCGCCTGTACCATAAGACGCACCAGGCCCCCAGGTAAAACAGAATATATGTCGCCGACGCCCCCAGTAACAGCAAATCCCTTCTTCGCAGGCCCGCCGTATAGCGCTCCGCATCCAATTCCGGCGCCACGGTAATATAGGCCCCCGAACTTAAAATGCTTAGAACCCTGCGGTCCACAGTCACCCCCGCATCCACGGTCTTCTCTCCGCTCTCACGGCTGACGGCCCTTTCCTCCCACCGATACCCCTTTGCCTCCGTATCCCTGTAATAGACCATGTAAACGGTTTTGGTGGGATTCATGCGCTTCTCCCGCCCGGTTCCGGTATTCTCCACCTGAACCGGCAGCACCTGGTAAGGCCGGAAGGTATACACGCCCTTGTCCTCATAGCTTTCCGCCGGAAGAATATCCAAATAATCCTGTACGGAAAGAACGCCCGTTACCGCTGCCAGAAGAAAGAGCATTAGACCCCCAGTGAAAAGAATTGCTCTTAATTTTTCCATGAAATCCCCCCATTTATCAGCTTCCCATATCCAGATAGCAGGATTGACACCATTATACTACTTTCCTTCCCTGTTTTCTACCATATTTTCCCCGATAAAGGCCTGGAGAAACCCGGAATTTGTTCCTGTTCCGGAGTTAGGGGCAACAAACAGCGGCACTTCTGACCTTTGCAGAAATGCCGCTGTCCTGATTATATATAGATGATTTCCCTAT
The DNA here is from genome assembly GCA_910580225.1 of uncultured Acetatifactor sp. GTDB lineage: Bacteria > Bacillota > Clostridia > Lachnospirales > Lachnospiraceae > Acetatifactor. The sequence goes on along the minus strand of CAJTXE010000037.1, from coordinate 24,740 downwards.
CTGTTCCTTCCCTCACACATGCCCGAATCAGGCACAGCCCACTCCTTACATGCAGGGAAGAACATCACTGAACATAAGCAAATTGGCGGTAACCCTCTCCCTCTCTGTCAGCGGCCTGAAAATCCCCCTGGCATACAGATACTCCATGGTCATTACCGCAGCGATATTGCTGATAAAATTTGCAGTCTCCTGAAAAATTACCAGTTCCTGCATCCGGGAAGGATAGTTCTTCGCCTTCATCATGGCGCTTTCCAGTGCGCGGTCAGCGAAACCCTTCTTCAATTCCTCCCCTATGGCAGGAATTCTGTCGAAAAACGCCTTCTCACTGCCTTTTACAATCATCACATTGACTTTCCCATCCTCTGTCAGATACCCCCGCTCCCTCAAGCGCTGAAGCTTTTCTTCAGAGTCCGTATTTTCCGTCAACATGCCTTTCATAAACTCATACAGATAATCATAATCAGATGTAAGATTATTCTTCCACACCCCCTGCCAAGTCTTCCGCCTCGTCATAGGAGAATGCTTTCTTCATGGCAAAGCCATATATTTTCGGAAGATATTCCTTTATCATACGGTCTGCTTCTGCTTTTTCCATTCTCTGCTCCTTACCCTTTTCCATGCTCTCTGCCGTAACCCTTCGGTCAAAAGATGGAACTTTTTCTGCCGTCTTCCTCCTGCAAAAATCAGGCACAGGCTCTGTCTGTTGCCCGGTCCCCTGGCTCTATAAGGCTTCATTTGCTGTATCCTTGTGTATCAGCGCTGTACGGTTATATAGTGAAGAAAATTCAGAAAAGGTTGGTCAAAACAAAAAATTTTATCAACTGACTCCTCTTGAAATAAATATAGTCCATTTTAAACCATATCAAAAGTATCAGCCAGGAATTTTTACGGAAACTTTTGCGGGAATCTGTTTTCTGAAAGAAGAAACTGTAGTATAATCACTAAAAGCGAAATGCAGCCGCAGCTGCCATGACCACAGGCATTGTAAGAAATGAGACAAATGAAACATAGGAATGGAGGAATGACCAAATGACAGAGGTTCGGTTTTATGAGGAAGCTGATGATGAATTACTTCAATTTGCCGTAATTATATCCAGGGCACAGAACAAATATGTATTTTGTAAACACAGAAGCAGAGATACCTGGGAAGCCCCGGGAGGGCATCGGGAAGCCGGAGAAAACATCCTGGATACGGCAAAGAGGGAGCTGTATGAGGAAACGGGAGCCTTGGAATTTACCATAAACCCTGTCTGTGTCTATTCCGTTACAGCGCCGGACAATCTGAATAATGGGGAAGAATCCTTCGGAATGCTGTTTTTTGCCCAAATCACCCGTTTTGAGGCAGATCTCCACAGCGAAATTGAGAAAATAGCGCTGATGGAGGACTTGCCGGAGAACTGGACATACCCCCATATTCAGCCGCTGCTGCTGCAGGAAGCCAAAAAACGGGGATACCTGTAAACCATTTCTTAAGAAGATATACAAATCAGCATGTTTAAGGAGATAATTGAAATGCACAAAATATTTGGAATAAATGAGGGCGTTGAATATGTACATCGAAAAGGGGCTTACTTAATCCCTGTAAGAGATCACTGTATTGGTATTGTACAAACGCCTAAAGGGTATTTCCTGTTGGGCGGCGGAATGGATAACGGAGAAACAGATACCATGTGCATTATGCGGGAATGTATGGAGGAAACAGGGTATTCCGTTTTGATAAAGAAGAAAATATGTTCAGCGGAAACATATGCAAAACATCCTGTGATCGGTTATTTTCATCCGATCCAAACCTACTATTTGGGAGAGCTGCTTGAACAGAAACAAGCTCCCGTTGAATCTGACCATAAACTTATATGGATGGATTATGACAGCCTTAGGGACAGGATGTTTCTGGAAATGCAGAATTGGGCTTTGGAGCAAATCGGCAGGGACTGTGTGAACAGCTGCCGAAACCACTATGAAAGCACCATATAAGAGCCAATATAAGAACACAATATAAACACAACGCGGAAACCCGGGGCGCATTTGACATCACAACAGGTGCTGCGAACCGGCTCTGGCAGAAGGCTGCGGCCGAAACGGGCTTTCCGATCTGGTATTGGACGAGACAGAAAGCACCGCATTTCTGCGCAGGAAGGGAATGCAGATTGATCTGGGCGGAATTGCAAAAGGGTATGCGGCTGACCAGGCTTTACAGATTTTGAAGAAAAACAAGGTGCGTCACGCCCTTCTGAATTTCGGCGGAACCGTGATTGCCCTGGGCAGGGAACAAAAAATCGGCATTCAGCACCCGTATCAGAAAAACGGCCAGTCCATAGCCGAAGTTTCGGTGAAAAACAAGGCCGTTGTAACCAGTGGCACTTATGAGCGAGGGTTCTTTTCCCAGGGCAGGCGATACCATCATATCCTGAATCCCCGCACAGGCTGTCCTGCAGATTCAGGGCTGCTGTCCGTAACCCTGGTGGGCCAGAGCGCCATGGAACTGGATGCCCTGGCCACGGGCCTAAGCGTATTGGGAAGAAAAACCGGTTTGCCCCTTTTGGAAAAACACGGAATAGAGGCCGTTTTCATAGACAATGAGGGGGAAATCAGAATCACCCCCGGACTGCAGGGGAAATTCCTTTTGAGAAGAAATTGAGTTTATCGTGGAGGTATCCGTTTTGAAGGAAGTAACTGTTTCGAAAGAAGTGGCTGTTTCGAAAGAAGTAGCTGTTTCAAAGAAAAAGCGAACGAAAAAGCGCGGGGTCATCACACAATGCATCCGGCATCTGATTCAGGCGGCCGCTTTTATCCTGTATCCGGGATTGTTTATCATGGTATTTTCCGCTGTGCGGGATATATTGACGGCACTGACAGGAGGCCGTTTTTCTTTTGGCGGACTGTTTCCGCAGCTGCTCCTTGTTTCCATGGTATTTCTGATTACCGCTCTGTGGGGGCGTTTTTTCTGCGGGTTTCTCTGTTCCTTCGGAATGATGCAGGAGCTTATTTTCTTTTTTTCCAAAAAGACTGTCTGCGGGAAGGTACAGATTCCGAAACGGTTGGACCGCATCCTGAAATATCTGAAATACGCAATATTGGTCCTGATAACGGCTGGAGTTTGGGTACTGGCGCTGCCTGTGGATTCTTCCTGGAGTCCCTGGGGCGTGTTCGGGATGCTGATCTCGGGAAATCTTTCCCATGTCTCCTCTGCCATACCCACCATGGGATTCGGGCTGCTGTTGGCAATCGCTGTGGGTTCCCTGTTTGTGGGGCGCTTTTTCTGCCGGTATCTGTGTCCCCGGGAGCACTGTTGGCTGTGGTTTCCGGAAAACGGCTGTACAAAATAAGACGCCAGGGCGATTCCTGCACAAACTGCGGGCTTTGTACCAGGGCCTGCAGCATGGGAATCCCCATACCGGAGAAAGAGGCTGTCATATCCGTGGAATGCATCCAGTGCATGCAGTGCCTTGCCATATGTCCCAAAAAGAGCCTGTCCGTCAATCCTTCCGGCGCCATGGCAGGCACTGCCGCCGCTGCCGTAATCGGCGGAACGGTACTCGTGGGCAATCTGGCTTCCTTCCCTGCTGCCGAACCCGTATCCGAACAGGCTGCCATGAAAATGGAAAGTGCGGAAAAAGGCAAGTACAAAGACGGTGTCTACACGGGCACAGGAGAAGGGTTTCTGGGAAAGATAGAAGTGCAGGTCACTGTGGAGGACGGCTATCTTTCGGATATTACGGTGCTTTCCTTCCAGGATGATCAGTCTTTTTTCCAAAAAGCGCAGTCCGCGGTAATTCAGGCAATTCTGACAGAACAGACAACTGACGTCAGCGCGGTCAGCGGCGCTACGTTTTCCAGTAAAGGCATTATGGATGCTGTGGCGGATGCATTGGGAACCGGTTTTGACGGCGCGGAGCAGCCCGGCCAAAGCAATTCGGAAACAGCGGAAAATCGGGACCAGTCCGGTGCCGGGGAATCTCGGCCATCCGGGGACCATGGGGCAGCTCCTTCAGACAACAGCCAGGAAGCCCAGTCACCTGGAGATAAACCCGGGGATAAGGGCGCAGACACCACCGGGACTACCAGACCCGAACCCGAAACCCAATCACCCGGGAATGATGATCCAGGGCCTTCGGACAACGGGCAGGAAACTGACAAGGCAGACGGCCGATTTTCCGTTCCAGACGGTACCTATGAAGGAACAGGAAGCGGCTTCCGCGGAACCACCACTGTATCCGTCACCGTAAAAGACAACGCCATTACGGATATTACAATTCAATCCTATGAAGACGACACTGCGTTTTTCACCCGTGCGAAGGATACGATTATCAGTGAAATTATCAGCACCCAGTCCCTGGATGTGCCAACGGTCAGCGGTGCCACATTTTCCAGTAACAGCATACTGAACGCCGTTGCGGATGCACTGGGAACCGGTTCCCCCAGTGCGGAACAGCCTGCAGACAACGAAAGCAATTCCGGAACCGATCAGCCTGAAGCTGACGGCGGTAACGGACAGGGACAGACAGGTGGCGGAAGACGCGGAAACGGTTGGCGCGGCTCTGGAGGCTCTGGAGACGGACAACGGGGAAGGGGAAATTGACAGCATAAATGGTTCCCCTTATGACTTTGACCTGCTTTGTCGACTCGGCAAAGCAGGAAAACTTTATCGTATGAAAAATTCCCCATATGCGTTCCATAATCCCCTCTTTTGTATAATCCGAGCTTACCACTCTGCCTGGGACTTTCCCATCCTTTACAGATAGTCCGTCCGGTATCTGCAATTAGCAGCCTTTTCCACGAAAAATAAAGTGAGCATTCAATCTATAAAATTTTGAAAAGACCGTTGAGGAAAAATGTCTTTAAGTGTATACTATTAATGAGAGAAAGGAATTACATTATGGGAAAGATAGATACTATAACTAAGGAATATATAGAAAACCCGGTAGTTTTTGCTGATGCGTTCAATCAATTCCTATACCATGGGAATCAGAGAATTGACCCAACACAGCTGACAGAGTTGGACACAACAGGAATTGTAATTCCATATGGGGCTGATGGCGCAAGCGTACCGGAGCAGAAATACAGGGATGTACTAAAACTCCTACATACTATGACAGATAGAAATGCGGCATACTGTGTCATGGGTATCGAAAACCAAGCTGAAATCCATTATGCCCTCCCTGTCAGGAACGGCGTTTATGACTTTCTTCAGTTGTCCCGCCAGATCAGTGAAGCCGCCAACTCCCATAAGCATGCCATGAAAGAAAAAGCGGCAGGGCAGCCAGACCAGATGCAGAAAGAAGGTGTTCCAACCAATGGGGAATTTCTGGGGGGTTTTTGGAAAACTGACCGTTTAATACCAGTCATTACTCTTGTAATATATTTTGGTTCAGATGACTGGGACGCCCCCCTTTCTCTAAAAGAAATGTATTCCAATACTAACAGCGAACTCCTTGCACATGCACCGGATTATCATGTAAACCTGATCGCCCCAAAAAAGTTGTCCGATGGGGAAATTAATGCGTTCCACTCGAACTTGCGTGAAGTGATGCTGTATATAAAATATTCCAAGGATAAAGCAAAATTGAATGAAATCATAGAAAGAGATTCAAATTTCCAAAGTATGGCTAGACAAGCGGCGGATGTAATCAATATTGTTACGGGATCCAAATTAAAATTTCCCGAAGGAAAAGGAGATGTGAATATGTGCTTGGCAATTCAACAGATGCGGGAAGAAAGCGAATTAGTTGGTCAGATTAAAGGAGCGGTTTTAATGTGCAAAAACCTGGGATTATCTTTGACAGATACAATAAACCGGATTGCAGAAATGTTCCAGTTATCTGAAAATGAATCTATTAAGACAGTAAAGCAATATTGGTAATGGAATACTGCATGTGCCACACGGGTCCATTCACCTTCCAGTGAAAATATAGAGCTTTTATACAAAAGACGATATACAATAAACCAGATTGCGGTTCCGACATTTTTTCTCCCTTTTTCAGTAATGTATACATTCCAAAAATATTTCTTTAGGAGAAATTTTATGTCATATAAGATAAAACAGGATATTTCTATTGGCAAAAATTTAAAGGAACTTCGCAAAAACGCAAAACTTTCTCAAGAAGAAGTCGCTGCCAAGCTTGAGTTGATGGGACTTTCCACCAGTCGGGAAATTATTTCACAAATGGAATTAGGTCACTACAGCATTAGAGTCAGTGTCCTCTTAGCTTTGAAACAGATTTACAATGCAGCCACATTTGACGACTTTTTTAAAGACTTATTCTAATGTGACTGCCTGTATATAAAAAGGATAGAGCTTTTGTACAGAAAAACAGCTTTACATATGTTATCAAAGACGGCTGCAAAGTAATCACCTGCAGCCGTCCTTGATGAAAAGTCCCTCGGCCCCGGCTTCATATATTCGGTATTATGATAAAATAGAATCAAAATTTCGATTAGCAGCCTGTATCTGGCGACGCCAAAAGGTGCAAAAACCTTTTTTACCTCTCTTTATTCGCAATATAAATATAAGCATCCTCAAGTGTTGCCTCACAGGGACTGCATTCCACCTGGGGCTGCGTTTCACTGATTAATTTCAGCTGTAATTCCTCCCCCGTGTACTGTTTCGATGAAACATGATATTTCTTTTCCAGTTCCCTTACCGTCCCTCCCTCTTTTGTCTTACAAATCCAGACATGGCCTCTTGCCTGTTCCAATAATTCCTTCATGTTTCCTGCATAAAGAAATTTCCCATGTTTCATCACTGCAAGCTGATTGCAGGTTGCCGCCAGGTCTTCCACCACATGGGTGGAAAATAAAACGGTACGCCCTTCTGAAAAATCAACCAACAGATTTCTGATGCGGATACGCTCTTCCGGGTCTAACCCGGTTGTAGGCTCATCCACAATTAAAAATTCCGGGTCATTTAAAAGCGCCTGAATCAGCCCAACCCGCCGCTTCATGCCGCCTGACAACTGCTTCATCTTCTTTCCGCGCTGCTCTGACAGGTTTGTCTTTTCCAGATAATAACTGATGCGTTCTTTACAGACCTGCCTGGGTATACAGGATAAATCCCCCATATATTCCAGGCATTCCTGTACTGACAGGCCTGGATAGAGATCTATTTCCTGGGGCAGATATCCTATTTTCTGACGTATTTTTTCATAATTTTTCTCTGTGTAAAGTATTCCGTCTAAGGTTACCCTGCCACTGGTTGGCGATAACACGGTTGTAAGCACACGCATAAGCGTTGTTTTTCCCGCCCCGTTTTCCCCGAGCAGCCCAAAGACTCCCTTTGGGATTTCCAGGTCAGCGTGATTGACTGCTGTTACCTTATTCCTGAATGTTACCGTTAAATCCTCTATCTTCATTCCCATAGCCTTACCCTCTTTTCCTGATGATTGCAGGCAATGCAGCCATTGCCAGGATTCCAATACAAATACAGACAACTTTCCCATATATCCAGCTAAAATCACTGCTGTCCTCTAAATTTCTGAACGAATAAGAAAACAGGTTCCATGCGCCAAAGATTCTGTCACCGAGGATGGAATTGGTAATCGTCCAAAGCACCAGGCAGCCTCCGATTCCCACCCACATATTCCGAAACAGGCAGGAAATCAGATTGGATAAAATCCCCCAGAAGCCAAGCGTGACAGCCATGGTTGCTAAATAGACGAAAAACCGGCACATTTCACTTTCCGAACCGTTTTCCATGATTCCGTATGTGATTGGATTTTGGAACAGAAAAAACAGGCCATAGGAGACGGCTGCAACCGTCAGTAAGAATAGCTCCTGTACCGCAATCCGTCTGTAAATACAATGAATTCTCTTTTTCATAGGGCATAAACGCCAGATTTCTGACCGCCTGCTGACAATTTCCTGCGTATAGGTATCTGCGCAGAATGTGAACGCAAGGATTGCCATGGGCGCTTCCAATGCAATCCCTATTTCGTTGGAATAGGCCACCCCTCTGACAAGGCTTAAGACCAGGGCAAAGAATACCGCATAAGCCTGTTTTGGAAAGGTCAGGGAAATTTTCATATCACGCGTCATTATACCCGCCTCCTTTTCCAAATCTGCATTGAGAGAAAGAGGATGCACACAGCGGCCAGGATAAGGAAACTCTGATTCAGCAAGATCATCGGCGGAGGGGCGGTATCAAAAAATCTTCCCGGGAACCGCACCATAATCGCCAGGGGTCTGCCGTAATATCCATAAATGCCTTCCCCATTTCTGCTTCCCATATTGGAATATATGATATAGAGAAATAACAGCGGCACAGCCGGAAGCGGACTTTTAAACACCAGTGAAATCAGGCTGTAAACACTGACAATCATCAGCATGTTCGGCAGGATATAGAGAACGCTTGCCAATAAAAAGTCCGTCAAATGAACCTCCATCTCAAATCCGCTGCTTCTCGTCGCAATAAGGCAAATCCCAAAAAAGATCAGGTTTAAGACAGCGAGCGTTATCAGGCAGACCGCAAAACCACCCCCTGCTTTTCCCCACAGATAGCTTCCCGCGCTGACAGACTTTGTATGAAGAAGCTCATAGGTATTGTTCCTGGTATCCTGCATAAATAAAGCGGATAATAAAATGGTTGCGAAAAATCCCATAAACACCCCTGCAAAATCGGCAAATTTTCTGGAAAAATAGTACGAAAATGGATTGTTTTCCAATTTTCTCGCTATATAAGAATTGATTTCTTCAGGGCTTCCTTTACGGATGGCCGTATCATTATAGTCATAATATGCACTATTAAAACCATACTTTTCCAGATGGGCGCAGGCTGCCGTAATATCCATCCCCTTCATTTCATCGATTACGGACTGCGCTTCCTCATTGTCCATCTGGAATACGGAAATCAAGGTTTCCCGTATCCGTTCCTCCCACATTTCCCGCCGCAGCCCTTCCTCCGTGGGCACATATCCGTGAATAACATCTCTATCCCCATAGGTTTCCGGTTCCTCGTCCACAATGGTTTCCCCTTCCTCAAAATAATGAATTTTCAGATAGGGGCTTACATTTAGAAATATGATCAAAACACCAATTGCAACGCCAAACCAGAACAGAGGGTTTTTCAGATCATTTTTTACCTCTCTTTTCAAAATTGACCACATAGCTTTGCCTCCTTCATGAAACCCACTATAAAAGAAAAAGAACAACAGAAAGACAATGAAAAACGCCGGATTACTTACGCAATCCGACGAAATATTGCTGTCACCACAGCCCCTCCCTGCTCATCATTTCCCAAAACCAGTTTTCCCCCATGCTTTTCACAATACAGCCTGCTGATATACATTCCAAGCCCCGCATGTTTCAGGCTGTCTTTTGCATTCTGCCCATAGAACGCTTCCGTAATTTTTTCTGCCTCTTCCCGAAAACCATCCCCGTCGTCCATGACACAGATGCTTAGCTTTGCATATCCGATGTTTACCGCAATTGTAATCTGCCGTTTTCCGTAACGCAGGGCATTTGACAGGAGATTTTCCGTTACCTCCAAAACCACTTCCCTATCCCCGTAAAATTCTTCCTTTGATTCTGACACCTGCAACACACATTGTTTCCCATATTCTTTTTCCAAAACGGCAAGTTCACCCTGAATATCCTTCTCCAATTGTCCGGCGCAGATACTCTCCGGGTTCAGCTGCCGGTTTTCCAAACTGCTCAATTTCCGCATTGCTTCTACAAAGGCATCCATACGTTCAATCTGGCGTCCGCTTTCTGACAGCATTTCCATTGCCTGTCCCAGATCAATATCTTCGCCCGGCAGATATTCCGTCAGCATTTCCTGATACCCTTTCAAAACGGACAAGGGCGCGCGTATATCATGGGCAATGGCCGCCCGCAGCATCTTTTCCTCCTCCACGGCCTTCCACAATGCCTGATTATTTCTGGCAAGCTGTTCCCGCATCCGCTCAAACTCCCTGCAAAGCCGGCCCATCTCGTCCTGATTCTCATAGGAAATGGAAAAATCCAACTGATTCTCTGCAATCTTTTTGGAGCCTTCCGCCAGTTCTTCCATGGGCCGCCTTAACTTGTTCCGGTAAAAGAGGAAAACTGCCCCGCAGCTTCCTGCCATAGACAAGATCACCACAGCATAAGTCCCTAAAAAATCGCAAAGTTCTGACACAAAAACTTCTGACTGTGTCATCTCATAAGAACCGGGTCTTGGAATCTCCACTATATAACCGTGAGCTTTCTGTTCCGCTTCGATCAATGCTTCTTTATCTATATACTTCCACCAGATACGCCTTTGTGTCTGTTCGGCAATTCTGACAATGACAGCCGAAAGCATAAAACTGGAAAATAAGGCAACCGCCATATACAAAAGAATGGTTTTTCGCACAGAAAGATTTCTTATTTTATCCATCGGTATCCCATCCCCCATACGGTTTCAATATATTTGTTTTCCGTATATTGCTGAATCTTCTTTCTGATTCGGCGGATCAGCTCTGTAACCACCCTGCTGTCCCCTTCCGCATCATAACCGCAGACCCTCTCATAAATTCTTTCTTTATCAAAGACCATCCCCGGATTCATGGTCAAAAATTCAATAATTCCATATTCTGATTTTGTCAGTTCCAGATAATCTGCCTGAATCTGCACGGTCTTCGCCTGATAGTCAATGCACAGCTCCCCCTGGAAGCACACTTCTGTCTTTTCTTTGCGCCGTGTCTCCCGTTTCAGATGCGCCGTAATCCTTGCATCAAGCTCTTTCAGACGAAAAGGCTTTAAAATATAGTCGTCACCCCCGGAAGAAAACCCGTTTACCACGTCCTGTTCCTCTACCCGCGCGGTCAGAAATAAAATCGGGCAGTCTACTTTATCCCGCACCCTCCTGCACACCTCTATCCCGTCCAAATTCGGCATATTGACATCCAGTAATATGATATCCGGCTGCAGTTTTATTTTCTGTAACCCCTCCACCCCATTCTCTGCCGTAATGACCTCATACTTCTTTATTTCAAAATACTTTTTCAGCATTTTGAGCAGTTCGGTATCATCATCAATAATCAATATCTTATACACCATTTCTGTCCCTTTTCCCTGATACGATTGTCTTTCTGGTCCTGTTTCCTGTTACAGTGATCTGTTTCCCTTACCCGGTCTGTGAGAAGCTGAAAAAAGTCGCTGTCAAAGGAAGAAATGACCACCTCTGTATGCTGTCCATAAGTCAGGGCGTAACCGGCAATCAGATCATCGGCCTCGCAGTGGACGGCCTCCCTATGCTTTATACCCATATAATCCAGGGCCTTATATACATCCCCAACCTGGGAAAAGGGATTTTCTTCTTCCGGAACCTGACCATAATCAGCCCGGTTGGATTTATAGGCCGGGTCCAGTGCGGCCCGGGCATTCTCATGCTCTCCGTCAAACAGCACCGCCACACAGGCAGGGGCGGTCATAAGGATTATTTTCCGCAATGCACCCACAAACCCCAACGTCCCCTGTATGGCTTTGCCCTGTTGGTTCACAATCCTGGAAGGCATGCCGAAGAACATCTGGAACAGCAGATTGCTGCCGTCAACGATCAAAAGTCTTCTACCCATAACTCACCTCCGCCTCCAGACCCCGAACAGGCTCTTCTTATAGTTTTTCAGCTCCTCCAACGCAGGCCCGTAATTTCCCGCAGCCTTCAGATACTCCACGCCCTTTTCCATGTCCTCCCGGACCCCCAATCCCCGGGCATACAGGATCCCCAGTCCATAGTTTTTATAGCAGGTATTTCTGCTCCGCTCCAAAAATGCCTTCCCCCGGGCCATGTCCTGTTGGCAGCCATACCCCAACAGATAACAGATCCCCAGTAAATCATACCGGATGTACTCCGGCTCCACATCCCGTTCCAGATACTGCACAGCCCGGGCGTAGTCCACGGCCGTTCCCAGACCGAGAAAATACATGAATCCCAACTGACGGCAGGCATAGCTGTCGTTGCCATAGGCAGCGGTTTTCTCATAGCATTCCAGAGCATAGGCATAATTGCGCTCCACTGCCCTGCCTTCCCAATAAATATCCCCTATAATATGGCAGGCCCAGAGATGCCCTGCATCCACAGCCTTCAGCGCCCAGGGAAGGGCTTCCTTGTGTTTCTCCTCTGTATAGGCCAGATAGTTGGCATAGCCGTGCATCCACTCCGGATACCCCCATTCCGCGCCCTGCCGCAGAATCTCCAGTGCTTTTGCAGGCTCCGGCGGTATCAGCTCCCCTCTCCCATATTTATAATACTGATAATAATTGCGCCCTGCCAGAATCATGCCGCCGGAAAATGCCCTCTCAAACCAGGGGATGCTCTGCTCCATGGCCCACCGCTTCCAGTCATTCCAGGCATCCCTGTCCAGGAAATCGCTCTCCTTCAGATCCTTAATCTCGATCATATCCAAAAAATAATAGGTATTCCCGATCATATACTGACAGAACGCACAACCCCTTTCGGCCTTCTCCTGAATAACCTCCCATGCCGCCTGAATGCTGTCAAAAGGCATGATTTCCCGCAGCTCCGGCGTCAGCATGTCCATCCGCAGCGCCCCCAGAACCGCCGCGGCGCTGCCCAGGGAAACGGCCTGGCGGAGCATGGCATAAGCCGCCGCTTCATTTTCTTCAAAGGGATGGTATTCCCAACTGTAACAGGAACCGGAAAAGCAGCGGGAAAGAAAATAGCAGGCATCCCCGTCCCCTTCCTTTGCCGCAAGCAATAATGCGTCCGCCGCCGCTTTTGCCCTGTCATTGTCACAGCAGTAATAGAGATCCTCAATGGCCTTATCCACCACATCGTTAAAATACTTTCCCATGCTTCTATTCGCCCTTTCTCTTTCTTGTCCGATTTTCTTCTTGTCCCATTTTCTTCTTATTCTTTTCTCTTCTTATCCTGTTTTTCTGTTTTTGCTCTCTTTCCTATCTTTATTTTACTTTTCTTACATTGATGATCTTATTTTCTGAAGTTCTTTCCTTCCGCACCTTTTCCAGTTTTTCTATCTGATCAGTGATATCAGTCCAACCGCTCATTTCCCCGGAAAATCCCCGTTCCAGATAACCGTTCAGCCAGAATTTCACCTGGGTCACGGTTCCCTCTCTGGCTAAAAACCTGGTGTCCCCTCCCCCTCTATTGTCAGAACACCAGATAACCATCAGGTCATTTTGGAGGCCCGGAAACATGTCAAACGCCTGTATCCCCCACTCCAGAACTACCTTCTGGTATTTTCCCTGTTGGATGCCTTCTACCGCTAGTTCCACATCCCTTGCGGAGAAAAATTTGTGTTCGTCATGCCAGCTCTCTCCAAAAATCACCAAAAGCTGATGCCAATTGGCTATTCGCCCCTTCTGATCATGCAGAAGCTGACGCCAGAAGAATTCCACATCTCCCTGCAGGACATGAGATTCAGGTTCAGATTCCGTTTCCTCACTGGTTCCTTCCTTTTCCAGACCTATATCAGCTTCTGATTCTGTGTCAGTCCCTTCCGCCTCCGAGCCATTTTCAGGTTCCATTTCCCTATCAGTCCCTTCAGTTTTCAAGCCATTTTCAGATTCTATTTCCCTATCAACCCCTTCGGTTTCCAAGCCATTTTCAGATTCCATTTCTTCATCCGTCTCTTCATCCTCGACTTCATTCACTTCTATACTGTCCCACTGTGAAAAATCGGGGTTGCCTGCCAACAATTGTTTCAGCCATTCCACTGCCTTATCCGGCTCTGTACTTTTCTGATATACCCCATACCCCTCCTTGGAATCCTCAAGGTATGCCGCCAAAATAATTTGAGACCGATAAAAACAGATTATGTGCGTCAACCTGCCGTCAACTCCTTCCACCGGAAGCGGCGGCAGAATCTGGAGAGTAAAACTCCTGTAATTTTGGCTTTCCGTCAGGATGTCCATCTGTTTCCGCAGAAGTTCAGGTGTAACCAGAGAGCTTCTGTTTCCGGCGGTATCCGTAAGAATAAACTGGCTCACCGGCGCCTGTTCCGGTTTTTTATCCGGTCTCACCAGATCACGCACGCCGTCCCATATGCCCCACAGTCCAAAGCCCGCCATGCCCAGTCCTGTCAGAAACCGGATGATTCCAATCCCTTCCTTCATCTCGGCAAGGCCTATGACAGCCAGACCAAACCCCAGAAATGCCCCGTAACCTCCCAAGATCAGCGGTATCAGGCGCAGTCGTTTTCCGCCTTTACAGTGTGTTGCTTTTCCTTCCTGTTTTACCCTTTTATCCAAACCCGCTCTTTGCATTTCCCTTCCTCTTTCTCTTTCCACTCTGTTCCGGCTGCTCCGGCGCTTCCCACTCCATTATCAAAATAACATGTCAAAACAGAAAGCAGCTCTCCTGCTGCTGATTTCTTATTTTACCATATTCAGGCAGCTTTTTCCATTGTCTGATGCATGTAGTACAGCAGTTTTGCTACGCAAATAAAATATGCCCCTATGCCAAACCGGGAAAATGGAGTATAATAGATCTGCCAAAGACAAACTGCCAGGAAACAGGCCGTTTTTCTATTCGCATATGCAGAGAGAAAATGCATACGCTAAAGCTAAAGCCATTGGATTACGCGAACAGACTATGGAGGTGCCTTATGTGGAAATGTCCCAAATGCGGAAAAGAATTTAAGAATACCAATCAAAGTCATTATTGCGGCGAAAAGCCAAAAACCATTGAAGAATATATTCTGTGTCAGGACCCAGGGAAACAGGCAGATCTGTTTCTCGTCAGAAAGACACTTCAGCAGGCGCTGCCTGATGCGGAGGAGCGCATCTCCTGGAGCATGCCCACTTACTGGAAAAAACATAACATTCTCCATTTTGCCGCAGCCAAAGCGCACATCGGCTTTTATCCCGGTCCGGACGCCGTGGCAGAATTTAAAGAGGAACTGCAGAAATATAAAACGGATAAGGGAACCATACGCATTCCCTACGGAAACATTGATACGGACTTAATTCAGAAAATTGCCCTATGGTGTTGGGAGACAGGGCACCATGCCTGATTTTTCCCTCCACGGAAAACTTTCAGATCTGCCAAACGGGAGAAGAAATTTCTTTCTGTCCCTCTCAAAAAAACAGGAAACCTTTTCCTGATTTCCTGTTTTGATGTGCCATTTTGTATATAAAGCCACTTTCTCAAAGGTACTGTTTATAGGGATTATAGGGGTCTTTGCCGCCCCCCCGGCTGTTTTGCTATTTTATACCATCAGCAGCATTCCCCTGCAGACTTTTCAGCATTTGCAGAGTATCGTCTATATTATTCATATGCCATGTACCGGTTGCTCCCATAAATGCACTGACCCCTTTTTTCGGCGACAGCAGACATATTGTATCCGACTCCGTCGTAATTGAAACCCTATAATTCGTTCCTTTCTCTGTGATTCCTACGGATTGGATGGACGAATAGGATAACTGCAACGCTACCTTATTTTCCAACGTATAGTATGCGACAGTCCCGGCAGCAACATGCATATGCATTGGAATAAAGACCAACTCATTCTTGCACATCTGCAGAATATAAGGCTCTGAACTAAAGAAATGTGCCAGCTTATCCCCTAAATTATCATTTGGAGCATATTCCACAAGGATTGCTCTGTTCCCCACAGGCTCTAAGCCTATCTCCACGAGATACTTACGCCCAGTTTCGTCTAACGTCATTTTTGCCATTTTTAATATCCTCCTATATTGTTGTGAAGTGTATTCCGCTTCTATACGAAGTATAATTTATTTCCGACTATATATCAAGTATTTCTTACATTTAGAATCAAATAAATAGCCATGCTCATTTTGGGTATTCTGTGCATGGCTTAATCTGCTATGGGTGCAGGTTATCTGATTTTCCTCAAAATCAGCAATGCAATATCAGCAGTTAAAAGAAAAAGAGTATAAACTGTCTGTATTCCATTTGACAACCGAACTACATTATCTATAAACCACCCAGAAAAAAATGCGGCAATATTCAGAAGAACAAACAGCACGGCAAAAGCAATCAAAGAAGCTGTAGCAATCAGCCCTCGCCCTCTTTCATCCTTTCCCTCTTTTGAAAAATAGAAAAATACAAAAAAGCCCAAAAACAGGAATCCAAGACATGCATTTACGCTCAAAAAAATTCTGCTGTCAAATAAAATAGTCAACCTTTCAGCCATTTACTGCTCCTCCTTAAAGTCAAATAAATCTTCCATTGTCACCCCAAACACTTTTGCTATGCTGTAGGCCAGCAGCATGGAAGGATTATAACGATTTCGTTCAAGCTGCATAATTGTCTGCCTTGATACACCCACCAAATCGGCAAGCTCCTGCTGCGTCATTCTATTTGCAGCTCGATATATATGAATCTTACTGTCAAATTGATATTTATTCTTATTAGCCACAGACTCACCGCCTTTCATTGTTTTTCATTTTCCTGTGCGGTTACAAACATAACATGTTTCCTGCATTGAGGGTTCTTTATCCTAATGCTGATTGGTGTGTTCAAAATGGCTGCCGTCGCAGAAATCATCCATATTGTATAATCCATTTGCCTGCTTTACCGTCCATACCGCTGCCTCAATTGCACCCTCTGCAAAAGCTTCTCTGGATGATACCTGATGCCTGAATGTCACTACTTCATCTTTGCTGTTTGCAAACACAACCTCATGCTCCCCGAATATATTTCCGCCCCGTACACTGCAGATCTTCACTTTTTCTTTACGGATGTTTTCGTTTGCCTCCATAAGCGCAGCTTTTATCATAAGGGCAGTCCCACTGGGAGCATCCTTTTTCTGATTATGGTGATACTCTATGATCTGGATATCCGTATCCAGGCTTGTCCTCTTCCCATAAACTTTCAAAACAGCAATAAAATCATGCAGTGCAACGCTGAAATTTCCTGATATGAAAACCGGGAGGACAACACCCAGTCTGCCGATCTTTTCTATTGCTTCGGCAGAAAACGCCGTGGTGGCAATGACAAGGGCTTTTCCCATCCTCTCATATTTGAAATAGCTGTCATTCATAAAGGTCTCGGCGTTGGTGCAGTCAATAAAAACATCACAGTCCTCCGCAGCCTCTATATCATCAATGATGGGCAAGTCCCATTCGCCTCCCACAAGCTCCGCTATCCTCTTCCCTACAAACGGATTTCCCTTTCTGGCCACGGCATAACTGATTTCGACGTCTTCTCTATGCAACGCACTTTTCATAATGGCACTGCCCAGTTTCCCGGTACACCCAACAATTGCTAATCTCACCATATTCAACCTCTTTCATTGTGTCTTCAAATCCAAAACTGAAATTCGCTGCTCATTCCATTTTATCCTATCCATTCCCTGCAGCTCCGCTACTGTTCCATGTTTTCCCCCGCAATATCTTGACTTTTCCTCTTCTGCCGCGGCCGCTAAATGGGAAATTATTGATTTTTATTATGCTCTTTTAATGTGGACAATACATCTGTAACCGTCATTTGCAGGTCATCCGGAATTTCTTTTCTTGCCGAAAGGATTGCAAAGCATGCTTCTTCGTCCTCTGGTTCCGCAAGAAATTGCGGCATGTCAATCTGAAGCGTTTCACAGACCATTTTCTCAAAAGAAAAGTAATTAACGGTATCTCTGGTTCCCACATGAAAAATTCCGTGTAAATTATTGTCGAAAACATACTTTGCGTAGTTCCCTATCTGTTTCGCATGCGTTACATTCATCCTGTAATTGGGGTAAGTACGATAAGGCTCTTTATTACGGCTATACCGCTTCAATTGTTGAACTCTTGGACAAGCGTTACTCCAGACTGCAGCCAATCGGAAAATTATCAGCCGGTTTTCAAGTATTTTCTCCAACATACTCTCACAATCCCGTTTGAAACTACCGTAATCGGATTCCGGCATCGGCAAATCATGTTCTGTCCAGGGCCTGGACAGGTTGCCATCAAACACATTCGCTGTAGATATATACAATAAACGTTTCTTTTCCACAGCCACCCACTCCGCTAATGTCCTATGAAAACTCATTTGTGACTGATAATTTCCACGAATAGAAGAAATTACAATTTCCGGGTTTTCAAGAGCTAGAATTTCCACTAATTTATTTGGTTCTTCTATCATCAATTGATAGCCGTTTTCCGGAACATAATGTCCCGCTGTCAGTATCATTTGATAGTTGTCGCCCAAACCCGGAACAATTGATTTCCCTACCAAACTGTTGCCGCCAATCAGCAAAACTTTCTTTTTCATTTCGCACTCCTGATATTCCAATTTATCGATGACTTATTATAACACTTCATTTCTGAAAATAAAATAACTTTCTCTGCAGCGAATACCTCTTTTTCGATTTCTTGCCTCTTTACCATGCCCTCTGTGCAAGTTCTTTTTGCGCTTACCGAACGGCTTCCAGGTACGGTTAGGCGCACTTATATACGGGCCTGTTCAACACCAGTCATCTGTCAGCAGGAGCTGACAGGTGACCGTGTGCAATCGAGCAGGGGAACGGAAAAGAGGAGCAGAATCCTCCGCCCCTCTGAAAATCGTCCTGTTATGCCATTTTTCCCTGAAATCAGTAGTTCTCTGCATGTACCTCGAAATAGCTCTGGGGATGATTGCATGTGGGGCACACCTCCGGAGCCTTTGTCCCAACTACAATGTGACCGCAGTTGCGGCACTCCCACACCTTCACCTCGCTCTTCTCGAATACGGCTGCCGTCTCCAGATTCCGGAGCAGCGCCCGATACCTTTCCTCATGATGCTTCTCGATTTCTCCTACCAGGCGGAACTTGGCCGCAAGCTCCGGAAAGCCTTCCTCCTCTGCCGTCCTGGCAAAATCCGCATACATATCCGTCCACTCAAAGTTTTCTCCCTCTGCAGCCGTAGCAAGGTTCTCCTTCGTATCGCCGATACCGGCAAGCTCCTTGAGCCACATCTTCGCATGCTCTTTTTCGTTTTCCGCAGTCTTCAGAAACAGGCCTGCAATCTGCTCATAGCCTTCCTTTTTTGCTGCGGAGGCAAAATATGTATACTTGTTCCTGGCCTGGGATTCCCCCGCAAATGCTGCCTCCAGATTCTTTTCTGTCTGCGTTCCCGCATACTTCGTTGTTTTCATGTCTTTTCCTCCTGTTATTCTGCGACGTCATACCGTCTGCTTTCCATTGATTCCAATCAAACAGGGAAACGGCCTTCTCCACTGCCCGCCCCACCCTGCGGACCCTGCGCCGCCGAAACGGCATATTTCCCCTGCGCGGGCCTGCGCATCCAAAACTGCGGCCTGTAACCGTACTTCCGCCGCCCCGTGAATCCCCGGGCAAGTTTTCCATTGTTCCGGTTCCCCGGTACCCCTGCTTCGCTCTGCCATGCACCTGCCCTCAAACAGATGCTTTTTTCAGTCTCCCGCAGAGAAAAATTCCGGCTAACAGCAGCACCGGAAAGATAACGCCTGCCAGAATGCCCATCTTCAGGTCATCTCCGGACATCCCTGATACCATTCCCACCAGAGTCGGCCCTGCCGAACAGCCGATGTCCCCGCCCAGGGCCAGCAGGGCGAACATAGCCGTACCGCCCCTGGGCAGAGCGGCCGATGCCCTGCTGAAGGTTCCGGGCCACATAATCCCCACCGACAGCCCGCAGATTCCGCAGCATACCAGACTAAGCGGCGGCAGAAGAGAGATGCCCAGATAAGCAAAAATGCAAAGGCAGCTGCTGCAGACCATGAACCGTTCCAGATGAATCCGGTCTCCGTATTTCCCGTAGAATAACCTGGATGTTCCCATCAGCACCGCAAAGACCAGAGGCCCGGCCAGATCCCCCACCGTTTTGGACAGTCCCAGGCCTTTCTCCGCAAAGGTGGACGCCCACTGGCTTACCGCCTGCTCGCTTGCCCCTGCGCATACCATCATGATCAGCAAAATCCAGAATATCTTCAGGCGGAACAGTTCCCCCAGCGTCAGCCCCCGCTCTCCCTCTTCCATCAGCGGCGCAATGGGCACCCTGGCAAAGGCAACGGCATTGGCAATCGGAATCAGCGCCCACAGGCAGGCCAGAATTTTCCAATTCCCGATGCCTGCCGCCTGGAAAAACAGGGCGGAAAGCAGCACCACCCCCGCATGCCCCCAACAGTAAAAAGAATGCAGCATGCTCATGGTCTTTTCCTTATGATCGGAAGGGCAGGCCTCCACCACCGGACTCACCAGGACTTCCAACAGCCCGCCGCCCACGGCATAGACCATGACGGAAATCAAAATCCCGGCAAAAGGCGACGGCAGCAGCTCCGGCAGAATGGTCAGGAAAATCAGGCCCGCCGCCGATAAAACATGGGCGGCAACCAAAGACACACGATACCCGATTTTATCCACGAACCCTACAGCCAGAAGGTCCACCAGAAGCTGTATCCCGAAATTGAACGTCACCAATAAGGTAATCCGGGAAAGGGGTATCTCATAGCTTCTGTGAAAAAACAAAAATAGCAGGGGCGTAAAATTGTTTACCACAGCCTGTACAATGTAGCCCGTGAAACAGGCTCTTATGGTTTTGTCATATTGGTTCCTCATTTTCGTCCTTTCCCCGTAACGGAGACCCTCCTGAAAAAGTCCCCCCGCCTTTCCGTCCCATTATACCCCTTTTCTGCCTATATTTCAAGTTACTCTCACGAGCCGCAGCAAGTTGTCTCCGTCACGGCAGAAACAGCTCACCATGCACAAGTCTGCTTCAATCCTTCGGCATCCCCAGACAGGGAACCCTATCAGTCAGACAGCCCGCCGTGAAAGCAGATACCTTCCTCCTGAAGCATTTCCAAGAACCTGCCCACCGGCATCCTTCCCAGGTCCCCCGCCTCCCGCTGCCGGACAGAGACCGTTGCAGTGGCGCTTTCCTTCTCTCCCACCACAAGCATGTAGGGAATCTTTTCCATCTGGGCCGTCCTGATTTTGTAGCCTATCTTTTCTCCTTTTATATCCGTTTCGCAGCGCAGCCCTTCCCTCTTCATCCGTCTTTCGATTTCCCGGGCGTAATCCGCATATTTATCCGAGATGGGCAGCACCTTCACCTGTACCGGAGACAGCCACAGGGGAAACTTTCCTGCGTAATGTTCCATGAGAATCCCCATGAACCGCTCGATAGAGCCGAACACCACCCGGTGTATCATAATGGGACGGTGCTTTTTTCCGTCTTCACCGATGTACTCTGCCCCGAAACGCTGCGGCAGTTGAAAGTCCAACTGGATGGTTCCGCACTGCCAGGTCCTTCCCAGGGAATCCTCCAGGTGGAAATCGATCTTCGGACCGTAGAACGCCCCGTCTCCGGGATTTATCACATAGGGAAGTTTCAGATCCTCCAACGCACTGCGCAGACCCTCGGTAGCCGCCTCCCACTCCTCCAGACTGCCGATGAAGCTTTCCGGCCTGGTGGACAGCTCAACATGGTACCGGAAACCAAAACGGGAATATACTTCGCCAATCAGGCGGGCAACCCCTTTTATCTCTTCCTGCATCTGTTCCGGCATCATAAAGATGTGAGCATCATCCTGGGTGCAGCAGCGAACCCGCATAAGCCCGTGGAGGGTGCCGGATTTTTCGTTTCTGTGGATCAGCCCCAGTTCACTGATGCGCATGGGAAGCTCCCGGTAAGAACGGGGTTCCATCTGGTAAACCAACATGCCTCCCGGGCAGCTCATGGGCTTTATGGCATAGTCCCCTCCGTCGATGGCCGTGGTATACATTTTGTCCCTGTAATGCTCCCAGTGCCCGGATGTCTCCCAAAGCTTACGGTTCAGCATCACCGGCGTGGAAATCTCCCTGTATCCTTCCCTCTCATGCAGCTGCCTCCAGTAGTCGATAAGCAGATTCCGAAACTGCAGGCCCCGGGGAAGAAAGAATGGAAATCCCGGACCCTCATCAAACAGGGCAAAGAAGCCCAGTTCCTTCCCTAATTTCCTGTGATCCCTCTTTTTCGCCTCCTCCAGGCGGTTCAGATATTCCCCAAGCCTCTCTTCATCCGGAAACGACGTGCCGTAAATCCTGGTGAGCATCTTATTCCTCTCGTCTCCCCGCCAGTAGGCCCCCGCTACGGACAGCAGCCGGAATGCCCTGACAGCACTGGTATACTCCACATGAGGGCCTGCGCACATCTCCACATACTCTCCCTGGCGGTAAAGGCTGATTTCCTCGTTTTCCGGCAGTTCCTGCAGGATTTCCGCCTTGTAATCCTCATTTCGTTCCTCCAGTTCCTGCAGGAGAGCATTACGGTCTGCAGTAAACTGCTTCAGCTGCAGATTCTCTTTCACGATTTTCCGCATCTCCCCTTCCACTTCCGGGAAATTTTCTTCCGAAAAACGGAACGAAAATTCAAAATCATAGTAGAATCCCTCCGCTGTCGCCGGACCTATGGCACATTTCGTATCCGGATACAGCCGTTTTACCGCCTGGGCCAGGATATGCGCCGTGGTGTGCCGGAATGCGTTTCTTCCCAGTTCCTCCTCAAAACCTGCCTCCCTGATGGAACCGTCTCTCATCTTGATCTTCATTTCTTCTCTTCCTTTCCTGAATGAGTTTTTCAATCCACATAAGAAAAGCACTCTTAAAGATAGTTATGACTACCTTTAAGGGTGCTTGTTGCACGGTTCCACCTTATTTTTTCACTTCAGATTCTATCAAATCCTAACCTTTAACGCAGGTATACGGCACTGCTTACCTCTACTTTCGGCAGTACAGCTAAGGAATGGTTTTCACATATTATCCACATAAGCATCTTCCACCCTTTGATGCTCTCTCTGTCTGCGATTGATATGCTACTTGTTTCCGTCATCGCTTTTTCT
Organism: uncultured Acetatifactor sp.; assembly: GCA_910580225.1. GTDB lineage: Bacteria > Bacillota > Clostridia > Lachnospirales > Lachnospiraceae > Acetatifactor. The sequence continues at coordinate 2,025 of CAJTXE010000037.1, read as the reverse complement.
TATGCTGATTTGCTTTTTATCCTACCACGTTCCTGCCTGATTGTCAACGGGCAATTAATTCCCGCTGCCGCAAATACTGTTCCAATCTTAAATACCTTTCTTCATCTTGTTCAAATCATCCCAGAGCTACCGTTTTCTTAAACAGTAATTTCGTTACTTCTTTTTTGTATATTCCATTTCATAGCGCGGACCTCCGGCCGCAACCCAAAATAAAATAGAGCCAAAACTCTGTTGACTGTGCTATAATGCACATAGGCTAATACCAACAAGGAGGTTCGGCTCTATGTGCAAAATGATAGACCAATACGCTGATAAAATCAAGGGGCAGTTTTCTTTTTTTGATCGGATGATCATAAACGGCTATTTTCGTCCCCTGCTCTCTGAGCAGACGCGGATTGGCTATCTATATTCAATGGGGATCCCATTGAGGGATTTCACCGAATATTTCAAGGATGTCACTGACCGGCTGCTGAAACAAATCGAAGACAGCGCCGGGGAACTCGGACGGCCCGTTGTATACCTCCCTTCCGCCAAAGACAGGAAAGAAGACATCGCCAAAGGCTTCCTTCTTTCAGACCCTGTGGACGAAGGTCTCATCTGTGTCCTGAAGACACTGGAATCCTGTAGAACCGCAAAAGTTGTCGGCAGGGAAGGAAGGCATTTCCTGAGATCTTCCTATACCAAATGCCTCCACTATTACCTCTACTATCTGGACAGGGAATTCGGTTTCATGTTCGTTAAGATACAAACATGGTTCCCTTTCAATATCCAGGTCTACATAAACGGCAGGGAATTGATGAAGCATATATTCGACGCCAACGGCATCTCCTACCAGTGCTATGACAATTCCTTCACCGATATCAGCGATGTGGCAAAAGCACAGGAACTGGCTGACAGGTTCGATTCCTCAAAACTCTGCCGTCGCCCTGATGCCTTTGCCAGATCCCTCAGCCCTTTTCCTGACACTGTCCAGAAAAATTTCGGGCAGGGCTACTTCTGGTGTATGGACCAGTGCGAGTTCGCAACCGACATCATGTTTAAGGAACGTTCCTTTTTAGAGGATATCTATCCATCTCTGGTTGGCCACGCATTTTATGATTTCTCCTGCACCGATATCTTCACCTTTATGGGACGCAAACCGGACCCGCGGTTTCAGGGAGAGGCAGTCTCCGACTATAAAAACCGCCCCATTGGCTGCAGGGTGAAGTTCAAGTTAAAGTCCAACAGTGTGAAGATGTATGACAAATGCAGCGTGCTCCGGATAGAAACCACCATCAACGACCCACGCGAGTTCAAAGTGTTCGGCACGGTACGCCACCATGACGGCACTGTGTCAAAACAGTGGAAGCCCATGGGCAAATCCATTTCCAACCTCTACCGCTATGCCGAAGTTTCAAAAGCCTGTAACCAAAGATTTGTGGATGCCATGGTCGATATCGTGCCTGTCAAATCCGTGCAGCAGGAAATCGCGTCCGTCTGCTCAGGCAAGACTGTCAAAGGGAAGCGCGTCCCTGGTTTTAACGTATGGTCCCCCGATGTGCTGCGTATCATGGAGGCAGTCAGTGACGGCAGGCATCTAACAGGCGGCTTTCGGAACAAGGATATCGGAAAGGTTATTTTCCCTGACATGAAAGACGCAAAAAAGCGCAGTTCCAAAACCAGCCGTACACTCAAGAAACTACGTCAGCATGGACTAATTAAAAAAGTCCCGCGCTCCAGACGTTACCATGTCACTTCAAAGGGCAGACGGATTATGGGCGTCCTTATCGAACTGTACCATAAAGACTATCCGGAACTTATAGCTAAAGCAGTATAATTTCAGACAGATGTTGTTCCCATACCAGCTATGGGCTGGCTTTATTTTCATGCTTATTTTTAAAAATCTTTCTTTTAAGTGCAGTTATTGCGAGTCAATATCATAGTCATACCACAAAATTAGGCACACAGATCCAATGGATTTGTTCCTTTTCGGGGCATTATAAAAGAAATCTGTCCCTGTCGGAACCAGATATCCTCATAGTTATT
>CAJTXE010000036.1 GCA_910580225.1 uncultured Acetatifactor sp. | reverse complement strand
ACCAGAGTGGGAATTTCACCCACTTATATTTCAAGCGCCGAACTGGCGCACTCCTCATTCTCTTGATTATATCTCAAATCCTTGAGAATAGAGTGTCAACTTTTTTTATACCACATCACAAATATCTCAAAAAACGAGTCCTCTGACTTTTGATTTTCTCTTGAGACAAAAAAAGAAAAGCATTGAAAAATCCAGTGTTTTCAATGCTTTCCAGCGTCCCCGAGACGACTTGAACGTCCGACCCCACGCTTAGGAGGAAAACTTATACCTTGTCCTGCGGTTACCTTACACATCTTTTCATGCTCTTTTATGTCTAAAGTGTCCTCGTAGAACCCAGCTTATTGTGCTTTTTTATTGCATATTGTACAATTTTATCTACTACTATCCACTTTCATCAAATTAGCAAAAAATTAGCAGAAGCCGTTTTTAGGAACGTCGATTAGCAAAAAATTAGCAGAATCACCGTTTGATTTCTATGCTGATTCATGCAAATCAATTCAAATTTTAAAGTCTATATTTTGTTGCGGATGTGTACTCAGGTGGAAAGTCCTGAGCCGCATCGGATAGTCTCATTCTATCACAGCCCACACCGGCTGACAACAAAAACGGATTCTTTTATTCCAAAACAGGCTTCTCTAATTTATGGAGGGTTCTATGTCAGAATATCAATTAGAGATCAAACAGGTCGTGGACTATCCACGCTGCCGGATTTACCGGCAATTTATTCAGAACTTAATGGCAGACCGGAGCATTCGCACAGGCGGGGGTTCCGATCTTTTTTATTATACGGTACTTTGCAACTATGCGAACTTCCGTACTTCTTACCTCCGCATAGATGGTATCGGCTATACGGTATATCCCGGTGAGTGGATCTGCACCGTGAAAGAACTGTCCGCATGGTTCCGTACCCGTTTCCAGTGCCAGGCAGTTTCCATCCTGGACGAACTGCAGAAACGCCACCTTATCTCCTATCTTTTTCTGGACCGTGGAAAGGTGGTCAAATACAAAATCCGTGACTGGAAAAAACATAATACCGTATTGGACTACAACTGCCCCTGTCAAAAAGATACGGGCTTTTTCTTTATGCCGACTGTGGTTGCAACGGAACTGGTCAGCGCCGGCCGCTGTTCGGAAATGGATATCCTGCTGGATCTGTGGATGTCCGCTGTCTACAATGACAGCCAGGTGCAGGGTTCGGAGATCAGTCCGGTTGTCTATCTCCGCAACGGCACCGGCTCTCCTCTGGTAGCCTACAGTGAAATGGCTGTCCGCTGGGGCATCTCCAAAGCCACAACAGGGCGTGTGCTGAAAAAATTCGCTGATATGGACTATATCTCCTTAATGTCTTTCCCCGGAAGGACAGGCAGCGTGATCTATCTGCACAGCTATCTTTCCACCATGTTCCAGATATCAGATGTCCTCGTTGACAAAGAAGAGGTTGCCATGGTCTTGAAAATCAATGTCACCCTGCCGAAGGAAACAGAACCACAGGCAGATTCCGCTGTCACAGAGCACGAGGTATGCGTTTCAGAGGAATTGTCCAGCGTTTCAAAATCTAACATGGAAGGAGTCATTACAAAAATGGCGCAAGTCCTTGATGCACAGGGGATTTCCTGTTTCCGGTGCCCCAAATCCGTATATAAGTTATATCCTTTATCAGACGCCTGCAGGGAAGAGTATATATCCCACATAAAGAAGGAGGCTGTACGGTTCGGAATGACTGTATCCTGCGGGGATGATAAGCCGGTCTACACCTTTGAGCTGACGCTCTCTCCTACCGAAAAAGACAGGGAAGGAGGTGCCAAGGCATGAAAAAGAATCAGGAAGAAATGAACATTGCCGATAACCCGCTGTACCATGATACCTGGAAGCTGCTGAAAAAATACAGGGATGTGGTGTGGAGTCTGGAGCTGTCCGTCCAGCAGGTGAGGAGCCGGTTTGAGATCGAGTATGGGAGTTCCATCGAGGACTTTCTGGAGTCTGTCTATGTGGCGGGGATAGATCTGTCAGACCGCAGCATCGAACACCATGCCAAATGTATCGAACGGAGCCACCGGATGCTGAAACTACTGGACACTTCCATTGACCTGCTCCGAACCAAACACAAGAATGGGGAGAATTATTACTGGCTGCTGTATTACTCTTTCCTCTCCCCACAGCAGCTGCGAAACGTGGAAGAGATCATAGAGAAGCTGCGCCCCCATATCCGGGATATCAGCTTCCGTACTTATTACCGCAGGAGACGGGAGGCGATTGACGCACTCAGCTCAATCCTGTGGGGGTATACATCCAAAGACAGCATTGATATTCTGGAGAAGTTCTTTCCGAACGATAAGGATGCCGGAGAACAGGAATGAGCAGCTAAATGGTATTTACAAGCAATCAGGCCGGATTGGAGGAAATATATGATAACATTGACTGAGGATGAAAAAAGAATGGTATTCCAGCTGGAGGGCTGCCACAGGTATGATGCGATACAGGAAATTGCTATATTCTGCCGGTATACCCGTGACCATGATAAGAGGAATATTGCTGAAAATCTGTTAAAGAAACTCCGTGAACTTTCAGAGAATGACTGCAGGGAATTGATCTGTGACATTCAGAAAGACTATCACCTACCCTGGAAAGCGAGGACTGTCGGAGAGATGATTGCTGTGGCAAGACAGGAATCTGGTGCCCAAAAACTGGAAGGGCACGACATCATGGCACTGGAACGCTTTGACCCAGAGGTAAAGCATATGATCGTGTTTGATGTGCTTTCGAGCAAATCTCCCATAGGAGATAAGGGAGAGCGGATGCGTCTGTTTCTAACAGAATCCGGATATCAAAAGGCGTTGGAGAGCCAAAGCAAGGCTTTCATCCAAATCCTGAACCATGCAGGAGTAATACAGGGGCATTTGCGGTATGACCGGACAGACAGAGATTTATGAGGTGAAATATATTGTGAAAATCCATATAACCGGACAGAATACAGATAAAGGAAATCCATTGAACCATGCGGGATTTTGTGGTATTATAAATATGGGAAAATGTATGTATAAGGCAGGTGACATCATTGATGGAACATAATGCAAAAATTTCAGAAAACACACAGCAGGAATCCGTTCCTGTAATGAAACGTACTATTAAAGACAGCGTTTTTACAAATCTTTTTAAAGATAAAAAGTATTTGATACAGTTATATCAGGCACTTCACCCAGATGATAAACAAACTACCGAAGATGACATAAAAGATATCACCATCAATAATGTTCTTGTTGATGATATCTATAATGATCTGGGATTTTCAGTAGGTAACCGGATTTTGATACTGATTGAGGCTCAGGCCACATGGACAGTAAATATTTTGTTCCGTATCCTTATGTATCTTGTACAGACATATCGGGAATATTTTAGAGTAACAGAGCAGGATATTTATAACAGTACAAAATTGAAAATGCCCAAACCGGAATTGTATGTTATATATCTGGGCAACAGAAAAGAACGGCCAGAAGAAATATCCTTTTCAGAAGAGTTTTTTGGTGGGGAGGATATTTGCATAGATGTTAAAGCCAAGATCATCTATGATGGCAGAGAAGGTGATATTATCCACCAGTATGTAACATTTACCAGAATATGCCAGGAACAAGTGTCGTTTCATGGAAGGACCAGAAAGGCTATACAGGAAGCGATTCGCATCTGCAAAGACAGGAATGTGCTGAAAGAATATCTCGAAAGCAAAGAAAAGGAGGTTGTCAACATGATGATGGAATTATATGATCAGGAAGAAGTGATGCGCTCTTATGTCAAAAGCAAAGAGCATGATACAAAAGTTGAAACAGCGAAACGCTTATTAACAATAGGCAAACTATCATTTGAAGAAATCGCGATTGGTTCTGGTCTGCCTATAGAAGAAGTGGAGGAACTGGCTGGTTTACAGTTAGCTTGAATTTGAACCAATATTGCAAAAAACAGGGCGGTATATCACAAGGTATACTGCCCATATTTTAATTCAGGATCTTTTTCCTAAAATTTCTATATGTATTTCCCCATACATCATTCTCTGGCACAAAATTGGCACAATTCCGCACAAAATTGGCACGGTTCTGCTCTTTCCCCGTAAATGGGGATATGTTACACTAAATATGCTTAAAACTGTATCCAGAAGCAATCCGGGCTGGCATGGCACCTTTCCAGAGAGGTGCTTTTTTTGCGCCTCTGACCGCAGAGCCGGCTTTTCCCCGCCTCCCGCCCGGAAGAAAGAAGACCATGCCCGTTCCTGTGGCATGGTTTTTTCTTTCCACAACCAAATCTTAATTAAAGGAGGTCCACAAATTGAGACTGAAAAACAAACTGCAGACCCCTGCCCCGGCAGGAAAGAAACCCAGGTTCTCCCCTGTGAAAGCGGCCTATTATGCATTCCTGGGGTCCATGATGTTCCTGATGTCCACCCAGCCGGTCTATGCGGCGGATGTATGGACAAAAGCCACGGAGATCATGAAAGACGTCTACAACCAGATCGTGCTCATCTCCACCGTGGCTGCTATCGTCACCGCTTCGGTGGCCCTGCTGCTGATGAACTTCTCCCGCTCCGGCCGCACGGTGGATGAAAGCCGCGCATGGCTGAAACGTATCTGCATCACCTGGGCAATCTTAAACGGCCTGGGATTCATCATGGCCTACATCACCCCGTTCTTTGCGGACGGCAAATGGAACGGCTGACCGCCGGAAAGGAGTGATCGTTTATGGGTATATTAGACGGAATTGTGGAATGGATCGCCGAACAGGTGATGAACGGCCTTGACCTCATAACCACTTCAGTCCTGGGGGCGCTGGGCTGCGACATGACCGTGTTCCTCCGTTACTTTCCCGCCGCAGAGACCATGTACAAAGTCTTCGTGGCGCTGGCTATCGGGATCATCCTCTTAAACTGGGTATGGCAGCTGTTTAAGAACTTCGGTTTAGGCGCCGGCATAGAAGCGGAAGACCCGGTGCGCCTGAGCATCCGCTCCGTCCTCTTCATCCTGCTGGCTTATTTCTCGGACGGTATCGTGGATACCGTTTTAAAGATTGGCGGCACCCCGTACCACTGGATTATGGATTCCGACCTGCCGGCATTGAGTTTTGCGGATTTCAATTCGGTCATGCTGGCTATCATCGGCGTCTGTGCCAACGGTGCGGTGGCCCTGATCGCCCTGATCGTGGTGCTGGTGCTGGCATGGAACTATCTGAAGCTCCTTTTGGAAGCGGCAGAACGGTATGTCCTTTTAGGGGTACTGGTCTACACGGCGCCTGTGGCTTTTTCCATGGGAGCCTCCCAGTCTACCGGGGGCATTTTCAGGTCCTGGTGCCGGATGTTCGGCGGGCAGGTGTTCCTACTGCTCATGAATGCCTGGTGCCTGCGCCTGTTCACAAGCATGGTCGGGGCATTTATCGCAAACCCGCTGTCGTTGTGAGAATACATAGAAAGGAATGGCGATAACCATGAAAAAATATAAAAAGCTGTTTACTGCTCTCTTCCTGATGGGACTCTTTTTCTGCCTGTCCAGCCAGACGGCCTTTGCCTTTTCGGAGAGTGACGCCCAGGCCCAGGTGGATGCGGCGGGCCGGGAGGCGGTATCGGGCAATGTCCTGGTCTGGTTCCTGTGTGCCATCGCATTTCTGAAGGTGTCCCAGAAGATCGATTCCTTCATGTCCAGCCTGGGTGTAAATGTGGGACATACGGGCGGCTCCATGATCGCGGAGGCAATGATCGCCGCAAGGGGTGTAGGGGCTGTCCGCAACTTTTCCCGCCAGCACTTCGGCGGCAGCCACAGCAGTTCCTCTTCCCATGTGAACACAGGCTCCGGCTCACCCGGAAGCCCTGGAAGCCCCGGCAGTCCGGGCGGGTTCCTGGCAGGCGGCCTTGCGGGCGTGGTCAGCCGGCAGGTCACAAACAGCGCCCTGCGCACGGCAACCACCCACACGGAAACAAACCGGCAGAGCGGCAAAGCGCCTGGCGGCAGTATCGGAGGCTTTGCGTCCACCATATCCGCCGGCATTGGAGGGAACATGTACGCCTCTTCCGTTGTAAAGGGCGGCGATTTTGCCAACAACGTCATCGGCACAGTCGCCACGGGAAATATTGCCTCTGTCGGTTCCATGACCGGGGAAAAGGCTGCCCAGGCCCTCCACTCCTACATGGGCTATGCCGCACTGGAAGAGGGCGCACAGCATGTACCTTCCTTTACCAACGTGGAGATCGGGGGCGGGCGCATCACCGGCACGGAAATCTCGGAGGAACACCCGGAGGGCATTTCCTTCGGCATGTACCACGCAGACCAGTACACCGCCCCGGAAGGAGCCTATGCCACCATCCAGGCCGTGGACGGCACTTCCTGGTACAAACAGTACGCACAGGATGCCGTGGAGAAATCTCCTTACATGGCGGCGGACGGCTCCATTGCCTATAAGGAATCCATCGTGAAAAAGATGCCCCCGGCACCGAAAAGAAAGGACAGGTTATAAATGGCAGAAGAACAGAAAAACGGGCTTACCGAAGCCCTTGAGACCGGCGCGTCTGCGGCACACCTTGCCAGAGGCGCCATAAAAGCGGGAAAAGCAGTGTCCGGGGCCGCAAAGGGTGCCGCCGCAGGCGGGCCTTACGGCGCGGCGGCGGGGGCATTATGGGAAAGCCGGAAACATGTCGGAAAGATTCTGGCGGCAGCCGCTGTCCTGCTGATGCTCCCGGTGCTTTTTGTGCTGATGCTCCCCGGCCTGATCTTTGACGGCTTTTCCGCCGCTTTTTCCCCTGCGGACCCGGAAACCCCTGTCCTGAACAGCGAGGCCGCCATCATAGAGAATGCCAACACCATAACCTTCACCATCAGCGGCATCCTGGGGGAAGGCATGGAGGATGTGATGGAACGGATCGAACGGGATTTTGCCGCCTCGGACGGGGATGGAATGGAGATCGTCAACCCATACGGGGCAAACCCTGTATACAATGCCAACCTCTTTGTCTCCCAGTACTGTGCGGCAAAGGAAAAGGAATTTGCGGATATCTCCATTACGGATATGGCGGCAGTCATGCGCCGGGGAAAATCCCACCTCTATTCCTATCGGCGGACAGAGGAAATGCGGGAGAAAACCGTAGAAGATCCGGAAACCGGGGAAGATACCACCATATCAGAAAAGTGGATGATCTATACCATCTCCTATAACGGGGAAGAATATTTTGCCGACCAGGTATTCGCCCTTACGGAAGACCAGAAAGAGCTTGCTGCCGATTATGCCGGCAACCTGAGCCTTTTCCTTGGTGACGGTCTGGTCCAGAACCTGGCGGGCTGGGAAGGGAACAGCATCCCATCCCTCGGTGATGTACGCTTTACGGATGGCAGCACGGAAGTTGTCTATTATAACCAGCTGGATGAACGCTATGCCGGGAAGCCTTACGGAACCGACCATATCGGCGGTTACGGCTGCGGGCCTACTTCCATGGCGATGGTGGTTTCCTCCCTGGCCAGGGAGACCGTTGACCCGGAACGTATGGCACAGTGGGCCTGTGAGAACGGCTACTGGTGCAAAGGAAGCGGCTCCTACCATGCGCTGATACCCGGCGCAGCAGAAAACTGGGGGCTTGCCGTTTCCGGCTGTTCCCCCTCAGAACCCCAGCGGATACTGGACGCCCTGGCAGACGGGAAGCTGGTGGTGGCCATCATGTCAAAAGGGCACTTCACAAGCGGCGGCCACTTTATCGTGCTGCGGGGAGTAAAAGACGGAAAAATCCTGGTGGCTGACCCTGCCAGCTATAAACGGAGCGGACAGCTCTGGGATCTTTCCATCATTTTGAACGAAGCCAGCAGACGTGCAGGTGCGGGCGGCCCATTCTGGATCATCGGCTGAGCCGTCCTGCCGCAGTCCGGCCATGAAACCTGTTTACGGACGTTCCGCTCTGATTTTATCCGTGGCCGGAACTGACACACTGCGAAAGAGAGGTACTACCATATGAACAATCAAAATGACCACGACACCTATATCATCCCGCCGAATTTTGTAGACACAGGCACCTTTTTCGGCGGCATGTTCCGGGCAAGGAATGTAATAGAAGCCGGCATCCTGGCCGCCGTGACCGGGGTGCCGGTTTTCCTGTTCCTTCCCTTCGGTCTGACCGCCCGGATCATCGTGCTCTGCCTGACCACCCTGCCCCTTGTCCTGTTTGCCCTGATCGGCATATCGGGGGAAAGCCTGTCATCGTTCCTTGTCATCTTCTTAAAATACATGAAGAACCGCCGTATCGTGGGCAGCGGTGAAAGCCGGGAAACCATGCGGGCCGCTCCCGCCGCCAAAAAGAGCAGGCGGGAACAAAAGAAGAAAAAATATGGCCAGGAAGAGGCCAGGACATCAGAGGATATCGGGCAGTACGGAAAGCCGGATGGAAGCAAAAAAGCCGGCAGGGAGGAAAGGATCGGCGGTATGTCCGGCTGGCGGCGTAAGGGGGAGGAAGATTTTCCCGCAGAGTTTGACCAGGTGAAAGGTTATGAAATACGCCAGAAGCTCCGTCCCAGCCAGACACAGAAAAAACGGCAGGCCGGAACGCAGACGAAGAAATCTGCCGGAGGAAAGAAACGGAATTCACAACAGGATTCCGGAAAAAAGACCTCTGGAAAATCAGGAAAACCGAATCGCAGAAACATCCGGCAGAAAAAGAACCGCTCCCCCAGAAAGCCGCTGCACACGCCGGAAACTCCGTTTGCCCACTTAAACCCGGTAGCGGACTACCTGCCCATAAGCAAAATAGAAAACGGCATCATCTACACGAAAGACCACAGATACATCAAGGTGGTGGAGGTGATCCCCATCAACTTCCTGCTCCGGAGCGCCAGGGAACAGCGGAGCATCATCTATTCCTTTGTTTCCTATTTAAAAATAAGCCCGGTAAAACTCCAGTTCAAGGTGCTGACACGCCGGGCGGATATCGGGCGGCACATGGATACCGTGCGCCGGGAGATGGCCCAGGAGACCAATGAACAGTGCCGGCTCATGCAGGAGGACTATCTGCAGTTCATCCAGCAGATCTGTTCCCGTGAGGCAGTCACGCGCCGGTTCTTTCTGGTCTTTGAATACGAACCCTGGAATGGCGCAAGGCGCACGGACGAGGAAGGGGAAGCCATCGGCTCCCTGCAGTCCGCTGTCCATACGGCCTCCAACTACCTGCGCCAGTGCGGGAATGAAGTGGTGCTGCCGGATAACGAGGACGAATTCACCATAGATGTGCTTTACAACCTCCTGTGCCGGAACGAGAGCGCCGCAAAGCCCCTCCCTGTCCGGGCGAAAGAGGTGGTGGCGCAATACCTGGCGGACGGAAGGGAATCTGACATTGACCATATCCCTGCCGGGGAATTTATTGCTCCCGGAAGCATTGACTTTACCCACGGGCGCTACATCTGCATCGACGGGCTCTATTATGCCTACCTGCTGATCCCCTCGGACGGCTATAAGACCCATGTGCCGGCCGGCTGGCTCAGCCTGATGGTCAATGCCGGGGACGGGATCGACCTGGACATGTTCCTCTCCCGCCAGCCCAAGGAACGCATCATCCAGAAAGTAGGCCAGCAGCTGCGCATCAACCGCTCCCGGATCAAGGATGCCAGCGATACCAACACGGATTTTGATGATATTGACAGTGCCATCCGCAGCGGATATTTCCTGAAGGAAGGGCTTGCCAATAACGAGGATTTTTACTTTATGAACCTGTTAGTCACCATCACGGCCCCCAATGAAGAGGACCTGGAATGGAAGGTCAGCGAGATGAAAAAACTCCTGCTCTCTCAGGACATGCGGGTATCCTCCTGCCACTTCCGGGAAGAACAGGCATTCCTGACCGCCCTGCCCCTGGTATCCGTGGAAAAAGGGCTGTATGAGCGCAGCAAACGCAACCTCCTGACCGGAGGCGCCGCAAGCTGCTACCCCTTTACCAGCTATGAGATGTGCGATGATAACGGAATCCTTCTGGGGGTAAACAAATACAACAGCTCCCTGATCATTGTGGATATCTTTAATTCCGCCGTCTATAAAAACGCAAACATGGCGATCCTTGGAACCTCCGGTGCGGGCAAGACCTTCACCATGCAGCTCATGGCGCTGCGGATGCGGCGGAAAGGCATCCCCATTTTCATCATTGCTCCCTTAAAGGGGCATGAGTTCCACCGGGCCTGTGCCAACGTGGGCGGCGAGTTCATCCAGGTCTCCCCGGCAAGCCCCCACTGTATCAATGTGATGGAGATCCGGCAGGTGGACCGCACGGTGAACGAACTGCTGGACGGCCCCGGTATCCAGTTATCGGAACTGGCAGAGAAAATCCAGCGGCTCCATATCTTTTTCAGCCTGCTGATCCCGGATATGAACCATGAGGAGCGCCAGCTTCTGGACGAGGCCCTGATCCACACCTACAACAAAAAGGGCATCACCCATGACAACGCTTCCCTGGCAGATCCGGAAAACCCGGAACAATACCGGGAAATGCCGGTACTGGGCGACCTTTATGAAATACTGAAGAAATCGGCCGCTACAAAACGGCTGGCAAATATCCTGAACCGCCTGGTGAACGGCTCCGCCAGCACCTTCAACCAGCAGACCAACGTGTCCTTGGACAATAAATATACCGTACTGGACATTTCCTCCCTGACCGGCGACCTGCTGACTGTCGGGATGTTCGTGGCGCTGGATTTTGTCTGGGACCGGGCAAAGGAAGACCGTACCGAGGAAAAGACCATCTTTATAGATGAATGCTGGCAGCTCTTGTCCGGCGCCGGCGCCACGGGCACACGCCTTGCCGGGGATTTTGTGCTGGAGATCTTCAAGACCATCCGGGGGTACGGCGGCTCCGCTGTCTGTGCCAGCCAGGACCTGAATGACTTTTTTAACCTGGATGAAGGACGGTTCGGAAAAGGCATCATCAACAACTCCAAGACCAAGATCATCCTGAACCTGGAAGATGACGAAGCCATGCGCGTGCAGAGTGCGCTCCATCTTTCCGATGCGGAGATCATGGAGGTCACCCACTTTGAGCGTGGCAACGGCCTGATCAGCACCAACAACAATAACATCATGGTGGAATTCAAGGCAAGCCCCCTGGAAAAAGACCTGATCACCACGGACCGGAGGGAGCTAAAGGACATCGTGGAGCGGATGCGGCAGCAGAACGAAGCCGGATAGCAGGCAGGATTACGCGCCATATACGCATGGATTACGCAATCAGGTTTCTTATGCGTCCGTTATACGCACAGATTACGCATTTGCAGAAAAACCAGAAAGGAAGGTGTTGCCAGTGAAGACCAGGGCTGACTTATACGGCCGGGAGGCCACGGAACTGCTCCGAATCATATCCATGTATCCGGGGCTGACGGAAAAACAATTATGCCGGTTCTACCCTGGCCGGGAGGATGTTACCAAAAATCTGCTCGCCCACCTGCGCAGACAGGGGCGTGCCCGGCAGACAGACAGCGGGGGATATTTCCCTTACGGGAATGACAAAGCAGAAACCGATCCCGGCATGGTGCGGGCGGCATGGGTCCTGCTGGACTTTATCGACAAAGCAGAATACCACTCGTCCAGCGATTTCCCCGTGAAGATTGTTTTTTTCTCCGGCGGCGAACTGTACGAGATCATCCATGCCGCTGCCGGTCAGGAGGCCCTTGTCACCCATGCCCTGCACCAGGACCGTGACAGCGGCGGCCGCCGTATCGTGCTGGTGGATGACCCCGGGCAGATCCCCTTTCTGGAGTTTCCGGGGATAACCGGATTCTGTACGGTGGATGCCGCCGGAAATGTAAGCTACTACAAAAAATCATCATAAAAAGATTGGAGGGATGTGAGTGGACCGAAAAATCATCTCACGCCGGATCGCAGATATCCAGAACAGCCTTTCACGGCTGAACAACAACATCTGTGCCATGGATTCCCTGGATATCCAGCGCTATCCGGAAAACTACGAAACCATGTCAACCGAAGCCGCCCTGCGGGCAGAAGGGATCGCCTGCCAGCTCAGGAGCCTTCTTTATGCCTCCACTTCCGTCCAAAAGACGGAGTACCTTGTTCAGGCAGGGGAAGCCCACGGCATTGAAGTATGTTTTGAAGACGGCATCCTGGAAGTGGCAATGCCCCGCCTGCTGCCCAAAAAGAAATCACGCCAGAGCAGCCTGTTCCTGATCGACCCGCTCCATGCAGTCCTTGGGCAGTACATAAAGGAACACCCCATGCCGCGGTTCCGGGAATGTGTGGTCTGCATCTCCCATGTGTATGACCATGAACTGCCGGACTGGTGCCTTCTGGACTATGACAACCTGCAGCAGAAGCAGATCCTGGACACCATCGCCCTGTATGTGATGGCGGATGACAGCGGGCTTTTATGTGACGCCTACAATACCACGGAACTTGGGGATAAGGACGGCACCCGCATCTACATCATGGAAAAAGGCCGCTTTGCCGGATGGCTCTCCGGACGGGAAAAGGATTTAAAATCCATATCGGATTTTTGACCATTTGGGGATTTTTTTCACCCATATGCCGGGAATCCGGGAAATGCCCGAAAAAACTGCTTTTGGGGGTGTTTTCCCGCCCCAAATTTACCGAAGTTTTCAGTCACCCCGGTAAAAAACCGGGGAAATGCCGGCCCCGTGCCGGTCATAAGGAGGTGATCTTTTGGATAGCAGCAGCAGACTCCCACGGACAGACACGATCAGTTACCATCTGCTTGAACTGACCGCCATATGCGGTGAACTCCCCGCATATCTGCTCATGCGCATCCCCGGCAGCACCAGTTACAAAGAGTCTGTCATAACTTCCCTGAAAAAAGACGGGCTCCTGAAAACCTACTACCGGGATAAGCTGCGCGGCTACCGCCTGGGCCGGAAGGCAAGGAGTTTCCTGCTGGAAGAAAACCCGGAACGGTTCTCATTCTTCCTTACGGGAAACGGGGAGACAAGCAGGTTAAAGAGCGAGTTTACCCGCCGCCTTCGCCTGCACCGTGTAGCTGAGATTTTTGTCTCCATGCGGAATGCGGGCATCCGGATCTTCCGGGATGAAAAGCCGGATATCTTCTCTGCCGGAGGCTCCCCGGTTTCCACGCTGGACTGCCCGGCCTTTTACAGTTCCCGCGAGATCAAAGAAGTCGGCATCGACGCTGTAAAGATCCGGGGCTCCCGCATGGCCGGCGCACTCCTTGCGCCAGCCGGAATCTTTGTCACCTATAACGGAGACTCCTATACCATGAAATGGGATTACCGGGCAGAGATAAAGGTGCAGGTATTTTTAAAGCTTCTGCTGTGCTGTGAAAGGCTGCCGGCCCAGTATGCCCGTACCGAAGTTTCCGGGCTGCTCCTTGGGAACGGCCTGGAGCCTTTTTACCAGATCCTTTCCAGTGCGGATACTTCCTCACGCTGTTTCTTCCTTCTGGATGGGAACTATGAGCATTTTTATTACCTGACCAATGACCGGTACGGGGATACGCTGCTGAAGCTCTTATGCAGCCTGGAAAAGGTAACTGAACTTGACCACATGCTGATGCAGGGATTTCAGCCAAAGGATACAGGGCTGCCCATAGAGCACGACGCCCTGGACCGGAACGGGAACCCGGTGCTGTTCGGCTATTTCCTGGATATCCCCCGCATCAACCGTTTCCATACGGCGCTCCAGCTGCAGGAACGGACGGGAACCCTGATCTGCTTTGACTTCCAGAAGGAAGTTCTCCACCGCTTCTGTGGCGGACAGGCGGAGTTTTCCACCATCAGCTTTGAAAAATTTGAAAGGAGGTTTTTCCCATAGACAAGAAAAAATTACTGAAAGGGCTGGTCACTGCCCCCGTCGCCGTCCTCGCTATCCTGTATGCGGGCGGCTACCTGGGGCAGTTCATCGGCAACTACGCCCTCTGGAAACAGGGCGGCGGCTACCCCGGAGACGGCACATCCCCCCTGCCTCCCTCCCCTTCCCTTCCCGTCTGTTTACATGCGGCGGTCCGTCCGCCATACGGGATTTACGGGATCTTTATCTGTATCGGGCTTCTGGCAGTGCTGCTGCTTTTGGTCATGCGGATCGGATACAGCGACACCGGGGAATATGACGAGGACCGGAATTTCACCTATTCCGCCAAAGGCACCTATGGTACATCCGGCTGGATGAGCCGGAAAGAGATGGCAGGCGTCCTGGAACTGGTGGCTGACCTGCACCGGTATCAGGGGATCGTGCTGGGCATGCTGGAGAGGAAGGCGGTCTGCGTGCCGGAGAAGACACGGCTGAACAGCAACCTGGCGGTTTACGGCGCCAGCGGCTCCATGAAGACACGCTCCTTCTGCATGAACCGGATCTTACAGGGGGTATCCCGCGGAGAATCTTTGGTCATCTGCGACCCGAAATCGGAACTTTACGAAAAATCCAGCGAATATCTCCGTGACAAAGGCTATACGGTCCGGGTATTCAACCTGGTCAGCCCGGAAAACTCGGATTCCTGGAACTGCCTCTGCGAAGTGGAGGGCCAGGAGCTGATGGCACAGCTGTTTGTGGATGTCATCATCAAAAATACCACGGGCGGCGGCAAGGGAGACCATTTCTGGGATTCCGCTGAAATGAACCTGTTAAAAGCACTGGTCCTGTATGTGGATAAAGGGTATCCCCCGGAGAACCGGAACATGGGACAGGTCTACCAGCTCATTACCTTAAATTCAGAGACGGCACTGAACAGCCTCTTTGAGGTCCTGCCCATCAACCATCCGGCAAAGGCTCCCTACAGCCTCTTTAAACAGGCATCCGATTCCGTGCGCAGCGGCGTCATCATCGGCCTGGGGAGCCGCCTGCAGGTGTTCCAGTCCGAACTGATCAAAAAGATCACCGCAAGGGATGAGATCGACCTGGAACTGCCGGGCCAGAAGCCCTGCGCCTATTTCCTTGTGACCAGCGACCAGGACAGCACTTTTGACTTCCTGGCATCCCTGTTCCTGTCTTTTGTGTTCATTAAGTTAGTGCGTTATGCGGACAGGAACTGTGAGGGCGGGCGGCTCCCCGTGCCCGTCCATGTCCTGGGGGAGGAACTGACTGCCTGCGGCACCATCCCGGACCTTTCCCGGCGCCTGAGCGTGATCCGCTCCCGGAACATCTCCATGTCCTGCGTGTTCCAGAACCTTGCCGGGCTGCAGAACCGGTATCCTTTAAACCTGTGGCAGGAGATTTTAGGGAATTGTGACGTCCAGCTTTTCTTGGGGTGTACCGATCCCCTGACGGCGGAATATGTCTCATCCCGTACCGGCCTTGCCAGCGTGGCGGTCTCCAGCAAATCCAAACAGTTAGGCACCTGGCGCATCTCCAACTACACGCCGGAGTACCGGGAAACCAGCGGCGTAGGAAAACGCCCCGTGCTGACGCCGGATGAAGTGCTGCGCCTGCCCATTGATGAAGCGCTGGTCATCATCCGGGGAAAGAAGACCCTGAAGGTGGACAAGATGGATTACTCCAAACATCCGGAATACCCCCTGCTGCGCTCCTGCAAGGCATCCGCCCATATCCCGGAGTGGAGACGCCTGGAAATGGAAGCCGCCGTACCGGAACCAGCGGTAAAACAGGCGCCACAGAAGGCAATGACAAAACCGGCCGCAAAAACAGCACCAAAAAGTGCTCCCAAAACCGGAACAAAACCCGCCGCAAAAGGAACTGTGAAAACACCGGTGTCCGGCACACGGCAGAAAACACAAAATCCCCCGGCATCAGAACAGGGAAGGTCTGCCGTATCTTCCGGCACCCCTGCCGGGATTGTATCTGCGGACAAAGATTCCATCATGTCCTGAAACCAGACTGCTATGGAACGGCCCGTTTCCGGGCGGTGAAATAGAATAACTACACTATGGAGGTAAACACATGGCAAGAAAAAAAGAACTTATGGAACTGGAAAACCCTTCAATGGAAGGAAACATCCCTGTGGACGCAGCAGGCACAGAGGCCGGAATTTTTCCCGGCGAAGAGGATGGCACACCGTCTGAAACGGACGGGGACGGCATGGACTTAAATGAACTCCTTGGCAGCATGGATCAGGAGCCGTCTGAAAACACTGAGCTGCCGGACGGAGAACTTCCGGAACTTACAGAGGAAGAAATCTTCGGGGAGGTGCAGGAAGATTCCGATGGCTCCGGCACTGTGCATGATGCTGATGGGGAAAGTGATGCTTCCGATGAAGCACCACAACCGGAACCGGTAACTTCATCGGAAACAGGCATCGCCGCTGCAAAGACCAGACGCACTGCCCGCAAAAAGAAAGAGGAACCCCCAACAGAAACTGACGTGGAAGCGCAGAAAGCAGAAACGGGGATGCCGGAGGGCATGGAAGCTGAACCTGACAATGCACCCGATTCCCGATCTGCCGATGATACCACAGGTGGCGCAGAGGAAGCCATTCCCCAGGAAAAAACAGAACCCACTGGAGCCGGGCAGGAAGATGCCCCTTTACCCTCCGGTGAAGACGTATCAGGAACTGCGGCTCCCGCCCGGCGTACTGCGGCCAAAAACAGAAAGGAAGATGCCCCTGTGCTGACGCTGGAAGTTCGCGGAGAAGTGGAAACGGAGGAATCCCGCGAGGATGCCATCTGGCATGAGATCCACAATGCCTACCGCACCCGGCGTATCCTTACCGGGCAGCTTGGCGGGATCGAGCAGACGGACAACGGAAAGACCATCACCGTTGTAGACTATAAAGGTTTCCGGATTGTGATCCCCTTAAAGGAAATGATGATCAATGTGGGCCGCAGCCCTTCCGGGCAGGAATATGCGGAACTGATGCTGCGCCAGAACAAGATCCTCGGCAATATGCTGGGTGCGGAGATTGACTTTATCGTAAAAGGCATTGATTCCAAAACCCGCAGCGTGGTCGCCAGCAGGAAGGAGGCCATGCTTCGGAAACGGCAGATCTTCTATCTGGATACGGATGCAGCAGGCATGTACCGCATTTACGAGGGGCGTATAGCCCAAGCCCGTGTGATTGCCGTGGCTGAGAAGGTTATTCGGGTAGAAGTTTTCGGGGTGGAGTGCTCCATCATGGCCCGTGAC
Organism: uncultured Acetatifactor sp.; assembly: GCA_910580225.1. Taxonomy (GTDB): domain Bacteria; phylum Bacillota; class Clostridia; order Lachnospirales; family Lachnospiraceae; genus Acetatifactor. Next base: position 27,872 of record CAJTXE010000036.1, on the reverse strand, counting down.
CTGGCCTGGGAGTGGATCGGGGATGCCCATGAGCGCTTTTCCGTGGGCGACCAGGTGCTTGTGCGTATTCTGAGCGTGCGCCGCGACAGCCTGGAGGATATGGGCATCAGGGCTGACATCAAGAGCGTGTCCCAGAATACCAACCATGACAACCTGAAAAAATGCCGCATCCAGAGCAAGTATGCCGGCAAGGTTACGGATGTACATAAGGGCGTGGTCTATATCCGTCTGTCCAACGGCGTGAACGCTGTGGCCCACTCCTGCTACGATTACCGGACTCCCGGCAAGAAGGATGATGTGAGCTTTGCCGTCACCCGGATTGATGAAGAACGGGGCGTGGCTGTGGGGATCATTACCCGGATCATCCGGCAGAATCTGTAATATTTTATAAATATGGCATAAAGCATATGGAGCTGGAACTCTGATTGTTGCAGCTCCATATGTTTCTGATTTTAATATAATTATATACAGATATCCCTGCTAATCTCTCTCCTTTGCACTTTCCGCCATTTTGATAATCTCTGAATCCTGAATTTCCGCAGGCTTATACTCCAACACATAACTGACTTCAGGGGAATAAGTCCAACAAAGATACGCCATTTCCCCTTTTTTATAGAGAGCCGCCGGCCATTCCTGGATTTTCATTTCTTCACAGCTGTCCATGAATTCCACCGGGAATAAAACACCAAAAGCAACCGTATTAAGACCCGTTATTTCAGAAGCATTTTGTTCGTAATAATCAGTTTTTAATATATGGTAATAAATTTCAGTTTTGTTATCCTTACTTCCATATGTGAGTGTTGCGGCAAGCGTAGTCTCTGACTGTTTTTTATATTCATCGCCTAATGCCTCTTCTACTTTTAAAATATCCTCTTCGAGTGTGCTTTTTTTATTTGGATTTCTGTATATCAATACTCCTGCTGTCGCTGTGCAGATCACGGACAAACAGACTAAAACCCCTATGGTTTTCTTTTTCAGCATACACATACCTCCCTTATCTTTTTGATAAACGGACAGTTAAATTACTGCTATTACCATACTTCTATATAGTTGTGTTTATCGTATAAATTATACGATATAAATGATTAAAATACAACGATTTATCAAAGTATAATTTACGAAATACAAAAGCAAAGAGGCGGATATAATGGATACTGTGCTTTCTACTATAACAGCATACAGGGAAGAGAGAGGCTGGACAGAATACCAGCTTGCGGAACGTTCCGGTCTGCCCCAGACTACGATATCCTCCTGGTACTGTAAAAATGTGGTGCCAACCATACCTTCTCTGGAAAAAATCTGTACCGCATTTGGCATTACGCTTTCCCAGCTGTTTTCCCACGGTGGTGAGCCTGTTCTGCTGACAGAATCCCAACAGGAACTGCTGAAGCGTTGGGCAGGATTGAGCAGCGAACAGCAGGCGCTTATTTTTTCCCTGATTGACCAAATGAAATAACAAAACTTCCCCTCTTCCATTGTAAGAATCGTTAAAATTATATGATTCAAATGATTAAATTCTAACGATTTATCAAAGTATAATTTACGAAAAACAAAAGTAAAGGGGTGAATTCATTTGGAAGATATTCTTGCGACCATAACTGCATACAGACAGGAAAGGGGATGGACAGAATATCAGCTTGCGGAACATTCCGGCCTTCCCCAATCCACAATTTCCTCCTGGTACCGGAAAAACATGATTCCAACCATTCCTTCTTTAAAGAAAATCTGTCTGGCTTTTGGAATCACACTCTCTCAATTATTATCCGAAGGAGATGCCCCGGTTTCCCTGACAGAAGATCAAAGAAAACTGCTGGAACGCTGGGCAAGGCTAAACAAGGACCAGCAGGAGGTTATCTTTGCTTTAATTGACAAAATGCAGGTGTAAAAGTAACTATATAACTTTCGTCACAGACGGTCATCGATAAACTTATGGAAAAATTCAAAAAATAGAAAAAAGGGAATAAAAACCTTGCCGATAGTCAGTTTCCATATCTGAAAATCAGCAAGGTTTTTTCATTATACTATTGATGTAATTATACAACGCTTGACGCAAAAGGATTACATATTGGTTGATGCTCTTTCTCACCATAAATCATTCTGACTTTTACATCAAGAAGACTGCCATTACCGCCCCCAAGTTTCTTCCTATCTTCAAATTGGCACACCATCGGCACAACATTGGCACGGTTCTGCTCTTTCCCCGTAAAGGCATCCATGCTATACTTGGTACAGTCAAAAATATGTAAAGCAGCCGTTTTCCATCCAGGGAGACGGCTGTTTTCGTCAGAAAGGCGGTGGTTTTACTTTGCCAAAGGCAATTTCCAACACAATATCCAAAGCAGCCGGCAGGGCATCTCCCCATACGGGCAGGCCCGGCAGGAACCCGGCATCCATACTGAAAAATGAGCGCGGGGACGTCAACTATTTCAGTACGGTAGTGTTCATCTTCATAGCGGTGCTCCTGCTGGCATTCATCCTGGACCTGTTCAGCATCATCTCCACTAAACAGGAGCTTGACCACTGTGCAGACCAGATGGTGAAGCAGATCCAGCTCTCAGGAGGCATTAACGGAGAGACAGACCAGCTTTTTAACTTCCTCTGTTCCCAGATCGAAGGGGCTGAGAACATCTCCTACTCCATTGACGCCTCCTACAAGTCGCCTGCCCCGTCCGGCATGAACCGGGCCATCCAGCTGGGCACCCCCTTTTATATTACCATCACGGGCAGGGCAAAGCTGGGAGGCTTCTGGAACTTCAACCTGGTAAATATCACGGTTGTCTCCAGAGGAGCCGGCGTCAGTGAACATTACTGGAAGTGAGGTGCGTATGAAGAAACTGTTTCAACGTGTGAAAAACAGCGCAGACAGAAATCCCCTCCGGAATGACCGCGGGGATATTTCTATCTATACCTGCTTTTTCGTGGTGGGGATCGTGATGCTGGTCTCCTTCCTGCTGCTGTACGCTTCCATCCGTATTACCTGCATCAATATCCGTAACGGCGCAAAGATGGAACTGAACAACCTAAGCGCCAGCATCTATGCGGATACCTACCGCTCCCAGAGGGAGACCAACTTCAGCGAATACTTAAATACCCTCTACTCCAGCGGGGATTATACGGCCATGCTGGAGGACATGGTGACAGACGGGCTTGCCAGCAAGATCCCTCTTTCCACGGATGACTACCAGGTAAGGGATATCAGCCTTTCGTTCCATGTGACAGGTGACCGGGTTGAGTATGTATTTTCCTGCAATGTTGAGTTCTATGTCCGCATGTTCGGCCGCTCCTACCCTGCCATTACCCGGCCCGTAGAGCTGACCGGCTACCACAACACCAAATTTTAGCCAACTATGAAAGGAGCTTACCTCTTATGAAAAAACTGTTTACATCCAAAAAATTCATCCTTACCACCCTTTTCACGGCTCTCGCCGGATTCCTGGCTTTCCGTTTCATCGGACGCCGCAGGGCAGCAGGAAGCGATTTCTGATGATCGGACGGTTAATGTTTGAAAATATTTAATCTTCTGTTGAAAAACTTTACCATCATACCGTAAAGGATATACAGAAAGAAAAAAAGGAGATGAATGCTATATGAAGAAATTTTTAAAATCCAAAGGCTTCCCTGTCACTGTGCTTTCTGTTTCCTGCATCGCCATCCTCGCCGCCTGCTGGCTGGCAGGAAGGGATACAAATACCGCTTTTCTGCCGGATGAACAGCCGCCGGATGCCACGCAGGAGGAGTGGAAAGATACCCCTGAGACGTCAGGGGGCAGCACCTGGGAACATGCAGATGCCGCTGTGACTGACCGGAACGGGGCAGCGGAAAAACTGGAAGAATACCCGAAGGTGGCAGAGGAATCCGAACAGGAAGCCGTGATCGACTTTGTTCCTGCGGAAACAAAGGACGAAACGCCGCCCCCGCCCCCGGAAGGCAAGACCATCCTGACAGACCCCGGAGAGGAACATCCCCTGAACCCCGCACCGGAAACACCCCCTTCCTCCACAGACACCGGAAAGGACAATACGCCGGCTGCCGGCTCCACCAACGAAAACGGTGCTGTATATGATCCGGTATTCGGCTGGGTCGTTCCCGGACAGGTCAACCAGTCCACTGTGGATTCAGGCGGAGATCCTAACAAGATGGTGGGGAACATGGGAAACTGATACTCCCCAGCCAGATATCGGCAGCTACATACACAACTGAATATGGAAACCGGAAAACCGCTATCATCCGAGGCGGTTTTCTTTTATATCCCAGCACACAGAAAACACGCCGCCAGTGTGTTTCCTGTTTCATAAAAAGATTGGAGTGTGATATTGATTGAAACGCTTTTATGCCCTCCTTTGCGCCGCTTTGCTCTTGTTCTGCCTATGTCCGGCACAGGCTTTTGCTTCCGGGCAGGGCAACCTTGACGGCGGCGGGGGAAACATGAACCAGGGCACCTCCACCAACTTCTGGTCTCCCGGAAATGACGGCGTGCGGGTGACAGTGGTGGATGCCCAGTCCGGCTCCGCCGTAAGTACGCCGGTGGATTTTTCCAACCGCAGCCAGTCCTCCACAATGCTTCATTTTGGCAAAGTGAACAAGATCCAGTACCGGGACGGAACTTCGCTTTCCCTGCAGTCCGGTGTTCCCTATAACTGCCTGCAGCCTGCTTATTCCATGCCGGCCATCATCAACAGCAACAGCCGGCCCGCTTCCATTGAAGCCATCAGGCGCTATTTCTGTTCGGAGTACGCCTGCATGATGGTGGCGGATGCCACCGGGGTCAGCTATGAGAACATGCTGGCCGGGCAGTATAAGATCCTGCTGGAACCCATTGCCTATGTAACCTTCAACGGGACAAAATACGCTTTCACGGCAACGGAAGCCGCCCTCTATGACCAGCTTTCCGGTGGTTCCCTGCGGAGTAAGCTGCCCTCGGTAGCCTTCCAGAACCTCCCCCTTGCCCTGTTCCTGGAGTACAGCGACCTGGGCTTTCCGGCCTGGACCGGGGGCAGGCGCGGGATACAGTCCAACGGGGATATCATCAGCTCCCTTGGTGTCGGCATTGTCTGGTTTGAGGAATCAGAAGAACCGGGCGGGGAGATCGAGGCCCCGGATGTGGAATACCGGGTGGATACAGACGTAATCACCGCTATCCGTCTACGAACCAACGGACGCCTTACTCCGGATAACCCTGCAACGGTCACGTTCCATATCATGGGAAGGAGCTACACCGTCCGGAATATTGTCATACCGGCAAATGATTCCCAGCTGGTATGGGTGAAGTGGCATACGCCCGATACCCCCCAGACCATCACGATCACGGTGTCGTTAAGCAGAGGGTTCACAGCCCAGGATACCTTCGTGGCAAAGATTGTGGACCTGAATGAAAAGATACCGCCTGATCCCCTGGCAACGGATATCAACCCCGGGTATTCTGTTCCGGCTCTCCCTGTAAACCCCCAGAAGCTCAGCGCGAACTGGGGCGTATGGAGCTGTTACTGGGTTCCTGACTGGCAATGGTGCAGCCATGGGGAGGATGACGGCCACTGGGTAGACCGGGGAGACTGGGAGTACGACTATACCGGTTACTCCGCTTCCATCACCGGTGCCATGGCCCTGATGCCGGACGATATCGTCCCCACCGCTAACGGAAAGGACATGAAAAGCGGCTACGGTGTCAAAACAGAAGTGCGGGCCACTTTATCCACAAACTCACCGGACGGGCACCATAGCAACCCCCAGACTGCTTTTTCCGTATTCCCGGAATTCCAGTATAAGACCTACCTGCGGCTTTTGCAGCGCGTTTCCAGCGGACGCAGCGCAAGGTTCACTTTCCAGCCCAATGAGTTTTCCACCTATGGGCGCACGGTGCATTTCACGCCGGTATGGTTCCCGGACAGCACAAGCTATGTGGTATATACCCAGGTATGGGACGCATGGACGCCGGACGGGATGCTCTCGGTGAACTTAAATGATTACATCACCATCCACCAGAGCGTGTTTGATGACTGGTACACCAACCGTGAATGACCGGATTCTTTTCCTTTACGAACTGCTGGCCTTTGCGTGCATCGCTGGATTTGCCGCATATGACCTGAGAAAGAGGCGGGTGCCTGACCGGGCACTCCTGCTCTTCCTCCCCTTTGCGCTTATGGCGCCTCTGGTCCGCACCGGGCTTTTTGGGACTGCCCTCCTGCTGCCTTTGTTCCTTTTCTCTTTTACCGGGGCAGCAGCCGGCTTCCTGGTCTTACTTTCTGCCGCAATGATATCAAAAGAAGGCGCGGGGATCGGGGGCGGGGATATCAAGCTGGCAGGAGTGATGGGGTTTATCTATGGCCCTTCCCGTATGCTGGCCATCCTTCTCATTGCTTCCGGCCTTGCCGCCTGTATTTCCCTGGCAGCAGGGCGGAAGCGGAAAGAGGGGCGGTTCTCCCTCCCCTTCGTGCCGTTCCTGATGGCCGGGAGCCTGGCCGTTACCCTGGCGGCGTTTTTTTAACCGTGCGCCTCTTACATGGACGGCAGCAGGCTGTCCACACATACAGAATAGGAGTGAAAATAACCATGAAACTGAATAACCGCTTTATCTTTGGCCTGCTCAGTATCCTGCTGGCGGCCGTGATCGCCTTTGTTGCCCTGCCCACCATCGCGAAGCAGACCAACGGCAAGACGGAGATCGTCCGGGTCACAAAACCCGTGCTGAAAGGGGAACAGCTCTCGGCAGACAATACGGAGAGCGTGGAAGTGGGGAGCTACAACCTTCCCCCCAATATCGCCCACTCCCCTGATGATGTGAAAGGGCTCTATGCCACGGCAGACTTATCCCCGGGGGATTATATCCTGACCTCCAAGACCAGCTCCGTCCCGGTATCCTCGGACGTGGCCCTAAACAGCATCCCTTCCGGGAAAGTGGCCATCTCCCTGACTGTAAAAACACTGGCTTCCGGCCTGTCCGACAAGCTGCAGCCGGGTGACATCATCCGGGTATACCATTTCCTGGATGCGGCGGAGGAAGTCCCAGAGCTGCGTTTTGTCCGGGTGCTTTCCGTCACGGATGCCAAGGGCGTCAACGTGGACAATACCAAGGAGCCGGTGGAGGATGAAGAGAAACAGCAGTCCGCCACCATCACGGTGCTGGCAAGCCCGGAACAGGCACGGGTCATCACTTCCCTGGAAAATGACGGGGTGGCCCATGTAGCCCTGATCTCCCGGAACAATGAAAAACTGGCGGAGGAACTTCTGGCAGAGCAGGATGTGATCCTGCAGGAGATCTACTTCCCGGAGCCTTCGGATGAAGAAACAGAAGAACTGGCCGGGGAAGGGGAAACAGAAAATCCGGAATCGGACGATACAGGGGAAACCGGGGAAGGCTCCGCCTCTGCGGAAGAAAAAGAATCCGGAACCAGCAGGGAAAGCTCCTCTGATCAAGAAGGAAACAAGGAAGAAAACAAGACCTGACCAAAAGCAGAAAGGAGGAATGGTTTCCATGTCCAAAACAATCACGGTCTGGGGCAGCCCCGGCAGCGGCAAATCCATGTTCTGCTGCATCCTTGCCAAAGCGCTGACCCGTGACAAACGAAAGGCCATCATCATCAGCGGGGAGCCCGGCATCCCCATGCTCCCGGTATGGCTCCCGGAGCAGATCACCACCACGGCCGTCTCCATCGGCCAGGTCCTGACCAGCGTGGAGATCGACACATCCCAGGTGGCCAGCCATGTGACGGTTCTGAAGAACTACCCCTATATCGGCCTTATGGGATACTGCGCCGGGGAGAACCCGTTAAGCTATCCGGAAACGGACTACCAGATGGCCCTGCAGCTCATATCCTCGGCAAAGAAACTGGTGGATTACATCATCCTGGACTGCGGCTCCGCCATGACCAATGTGTTCACGCCTGCCGCCATCGAATCCGGTGACCTGGTGCTCCGTATCGTGACCCCGGACCTGAAAGGCATCAATTACCTGAAAGCCCACCAGCCCCTGCTGGTGGACGGGCGCTTCCACTACCACGAGCACATGACCTTTGCGGGAATGGCACGCCCTTTCCACGCCTTTGAAGAGATGGGGTACATCATCGGCGGCTTTGACGGCCTCCTGCCCTACGGGAAGGAGATCGACCGCTGCGCCACCGAAGGGGGCATGTTCCAGGCCATCAAATACTGCAACTCCAAATATACCGCCTCCTTAAATAAGATCCTGGAAGCCCTGGAACAGATGGAGCTTGCCGAGCGGCAGGAAGAGGATGCCTATGAAGCGGGATACGAAGACGGGGAGTACGCAGAGGAGGAATATGAACAGGCACCGGACGAAGAGGGTGGATACGAATACGGATACAGGGAGGCAGACAGCGATGAATAACTTAAATGATATTTTCTTTGCCCCCACGGAGAACAGCGCCCTGACCTATGAGCAGGTGCTGGAAGACGTGCAGCGCTACTTTTCCGAAAACCACGCCTCCACCATAGCCGGCGCCGGGGAAAATGATTCGGAACGCGCTGTCACTGTGTTAAAAGAGCTGATGGTGCAGTACCTGGTGAAACGCAAGTACACCATCAAGGGGTTTACCACCGAGCAGCTGTGCGCCAGGCTTTATGAGGATATGGCCGGCTATTCCTTCCTGAAGAAATGGATCTACCAGCCCGGTGTGGAGGAGGTGAACATCAACGCCTACAACGATATCGAGGTCATCATGAACAGCGGGCGCAGCATCAAGATCCCGGACCGGTTTTCCTCCCCCCAGCACGCCATTGACGTGGTGCGGCGTATGCTGAACGCCTGCGGCATGGTCATTGACGACACCATGCCCTCGGTCATCGGCTTCCTGGACAAGAACATCCGCATCTCTGTGGATAAGACGCCCATCGTGGATTCGGAAGTGGGGATCAATGCCTCCATCCGTATCGTCAACCAGAACACGGTGTCCGAGGAAAAGCTCCTGGATTCCGGGAGCGCCACGCCGGAGATGCTCCATTTCCTGACCGCCTGTATCCGCTACGGGGTTTCCGTGTGCATTGCCGGCTCCACCGGTTCCGGGAAGACCACCATCATGGCATGGCTCTTATCCAACGTGCCCAACAACCGCCGCCTCATCACCATAGAGGAAGGCAGCCGGGAGTTTGACCTGGTGAAACGGGATGAATACGGGAACATTTTAAATTCCGTGGTACACCTGCTCACAAGGCCCCATGAAAACCCGTCCATGAACATCAACCAGGACTTCCTCCTGGAGCGTGTGCTGCGGAAACACCCGGACGTGATTGGCGTGGGCGAGATGCGGTCAGCGGCAGAGAGCCTGTCGGCGGCGGAAAGCTCCCGTACCGGCCACACGGTCTGCACCACCATCCACTCCAATTCCTGCGAGAGCACCTACCGGCGTATGATGACCCTTGCCAAGCGGAAGTACAGCATGGACGATTCCATCCTGATGCAGATCATGGTGGAGGCATACCCTGTGGTGGTGTTCACCAAACAGCTGGAAGACCGTTCCCGGAAGATCATGGAGATCATTGAAGGGGAGGACTACCTGGACGGGAAGCTGATGTACCGTTCCCTTTATAAATATGAAGTGGTGGACAACGTGACCGATGAACACGGGGCCGCCCATGTGGTAGGACGCCACCGCAAGATGGAGGCCATGTCCGGGACACTGGAAAAACGGCTGCTGGACAACGGCATCTCCCACAAAGAGCTTCAGGAATTTTTAGGCAGCGCCCCTCCCCGTAAAGGGGCCCCCGCAAAACAGCCGCCAGGAAAGGAGGTGTGAGCATTGCACTGGATCTATCTTATCTGTTTTACCCTGCTGAGCGCCGGCCTTCTGGCCCTCTTTCAGGTGCGCCCGCGGGATTTCACGGACGTTATCTTCAACACCGGGAGAAAGACCGCCACCCTGTCGGATGAGCTGAACGTGCTCATGGGGACGCCGGCCAGGGGATTTTTCAACCAGGACTATGAGATCAAGCAGATCTTAAAGGATACCGGGCGGGCCGACCGTTATGAGGCAGTCACCCGGCTGACCCTGATCCTTTTTGCGGTAGGGGCGGTGCTGGCGCTGCTGATCGGCAACGTGTACCTGGTCCCCATTTTAGGCTTAGGCTTTTCTCTGGTGCCCATATGGTATCTGCGCAGCACGGCAGCCAGCTACAAGAAACATCTGAACGAGGAACTGGAGACCGCCATCTCCATCGTCACCACTTCCTATCTGCGGACGGAGGACCTGCTGCGCTCTGTAAGGGAAAACCTGCCTTACATCAATGAGCCGATAAAGGCAAACTTTGAGGCATTCGTATATGAGAGTGAGCTGATCAACGCCAACATGACCAGCGCCATCAACTCATTAAAGATGAAGATACCCAACCGGGTGTTCCATGAGTGGGCCAATATCCTGATCCAGTGCCAGTCGGACCGTTCCATGAAAAATACGCTGCCCACCATTGTGCAGAAATTTTCCGATGTGCGCGTGGTGCAGTCGGAACTGGAGGCCATGATGCAGGGGCCCAGACGGGAAGCCATCACCATGATGTTCCTGGTGATCGCCAACGTGCCCCTGCTGTATTTCCTCAACAAGGACTGGTTCCATACCCTGATCCACACCACGCCGGGAAAGATCGCCCTGGCCATATGCGCGGCCATCATCCTGTTCGCCTTCACGCAGATCATGAAGCTGAGCAAACCCATTGAATACGGAGGTGACGGAACATGACCCTGTTAACACTGATCGCCATTATCCTGTTCGGTTTTGCCACCTATAACCTGTCCACGGCCTTTGCGGACATCCCTACCAGCAGGACATCCAAAATGATGATGCTGGCAAAGAAACAAAAGGGCGCTAAAAACGAACAGCTCCTGGATGTGTATATCACAAAGATCGCAAAGCTGCTTGCCCCTTACCTGCGCCTGGACCGGCTGAAACGGAACAAGCTGCAGGCGGCCCTTACCATCGCCGGGCTGGAACTGACACCGGAGGTATACACAGCCAGGGCCTGGGTAACTGCCGGGGCCGTAGGGCTCAGCGCCCTCCCCATGGCGTTCCTGATGCCGCTGTTTGTGCCGGTACTGATCGGGACTGCCGTGGCGCTTTGGTTCTCCACCTATTATGCGGCTTTCGATTTTGTCAAAAAGCGGCGCAGGCTCATAGAGGCGGAAATCCCCCGTTTTGCCCTGACCATCGGGCAGAACCTGGAGAATGACCGGGATGTATTAAAGATACTCACCTCTTACCGCAGGGTGGCCGGCCGGGACTTCGGGGCGGAACTGGACCAGACCATTGCTGACATGAAGACCGGCAATTATGAAAACGCCCTCATCCGCTTTGAAACCCGTATCGGGAGCCCCATGCTCTCGGATGTGGTGCGGGGGCTGGTGGGCGTCCTGCGCGGGGATGACCAGCGGATGTATTTTAAGATGATCTGCTTTGACATGCGCCAGATCGAACAGAACAACCTGAAAAAAGAGGCAGCTAAGCGGCCCAAAAAGATCCAGCGTTACTCCATGATGATGCTGATCTGTATCATGATCATTTACCTGGTTGTCCTTTGCACGGAAGTGTTAAGCTCCCTTGGCGCCTTCTTTGGATAAGGGCAGGACAGCCTTTTTGACACAGGTTCTTCACAGAGCCATTTTACGGAAAAAGGAGGCAGCAGCTTGTATACCAGCGGCTTTTCTTAACATCCGGCATCAGTCCGACAGACAGCGCCGTCCTGCCATGGCAGGCGGAATACAGACAGGAGTTGCCATGAACAAACACAGAAAACATACCCTGCCGTCACTGGCAGAGGCAGAAAAACAGCGGTTCCACCGGCTGATCCGGCAGAAGCCCGCTCCTTACCCGGCCAGGCCCCAGAGCAGAAAGAGCAGACGGAGAAGACCTGCCCGGCGGCCTTGAAAGGCAGCAGCGTTTCCCTGTAACCAGACATTATATGAAGTAGGAGGTTTTCCATGAGAAAAATCACGAATTGTATCTGCAACAAAGCAAACCATTTCATCAACCGTGCCCGGATGGCGGTATCCAACCAGCGTGGGGATTTCTATATCTCGGATGCCGTGAAGATCATCATTGCCGTAGTGCTGGGTGCCCTGCTGCTGGCAGCCTTGACCCTGATTTTCAATGATACGGTCATTCCCAGGATCACACGGGAGATTGAAGGGCTGTTTGGTTAAAAAAACTGAATAAAAGTTTTAGGGTCAGACCGCAGAATTATGCGTCTGGCCCTCCTTTTTTATTTGTATAGAAATCTTTTGAAAGAAATGATTGGATTTTATAAAAATTTTAGAAATTTCCAGTTCAAGTTGGCCATTTCAGGTTTTGAAAAGGTGGGTAATGAAAGTGAAAAGATTTATTCACTTCCATTACAATGACTTTCCAATTCAAATGAGCCATGTGTGTAGGAGGTGAAAAAACTTGAATCAACAACATTGTAATATTTATCCCTTTTTAAAAGCGGTACATGGATGCTGGCATAATGCATTGTTTATCAAGTGCGAGCATACAGTCTGTCCTCATGGCCAGTCTCCGCCCTGCGGCGGATTCCTGATGACTGTGGATGCGGACGGATCTCCCATCCTTATGCCTGTAAAAGTCTTAAAGCAGATATCTGGGGAGTCCATCGAACCGGAAGAGTGCCGGGCTGTCCTGGGAAAACAAACCTTTGAAACCGTATACGGCCTGTATATTGAGTGGCATACCGTATCTTCCACGGACTGCCCTCTGCTGGAACTCTGCCAGACTTCCCATCAATGCCGCTGCCTTTAAAATACGGGAGACAAACAAAACTGCCATGAATGGCAGGAACGGAGGTGACTAATGAAAATCTTGAAGAAATATAACCTGAAATGCCCTTACTGCGGCACCCCGGCCATCTGCCGGCCTGCCAGTTCTGTCTACGGAGCGAATACCATTGACCGGGGGAGCTATCTGTATGTCTGCTCCCGCTGGCCTGCCTGTGACTCCTATGTAAGCGCCCATAAGAAGGATCGGAAGCCTATGGGGACTATGGCAAACCGCAGCCTGCGCCATAAACGCATCCTGGCGCACCAGGCTTTAAAACGGCTGCAGAAAGATCGGCATATGGATAAATGGGCTGCCTATATATGGCTCCAGGCAAAACTGGGCCTTGATGAAAGCCAAGCCCATATCGGCATGTTTTCAGAACAGATGTGTGAAAAGGTCATTTCCCTGTGCCGTTCGCCTGCAACTCCAGGCGGCGACATGGCGGCTTGAAAAGAGGTGAACATTTATGAAATGGGATATCCCCTTGACCAGAGAACAGCAGGAACTGGTGGAAAACAACCTGTCCCTTGTCTACTGGGTCATTATGGAAAGCATCCATGTGAATGAAACGATATACGGATTCGGGTACGAGGATCTGTATCAGGAAGGCTGTATCTGGCTGTGCCATGCGGCAACCACCTATAACCCTGCACGTTCCCTTTTTCCCACTTATGCCAGAAAGATCGTGCGCAACGGCCTGCTCTCCTACTGCCGGCAAATGTGCTTCCGGCAGCGCCGTTTTACTTATCTGACCGTAGGCCTGCATGGGGAACTGTTAGCTGACGGGGAACTGGTCACACCACCGGATGATTTTCATGTGCAGGTGAATATGATAGAAACCCTTGACCTTCTGGCATCCGCCGAAAAGAAATACCAGGGTGTGACAAAACTTGGAATCGAGGCCCTGAAGCTGAAGCTGAAAGGCATGAGCGTTTCCGAGATTGCTGACCTTTACCATGTGCCGCCTCCCCATGTGGGCGCATGGATCTCCCGTGCCACCCAGAAGCTCAGGAAAGACACACCTTTCTTAGCAGGGCTTTTATGACTGCCGCCGCAGGCAGACTTCTTACTACAGGAAAACTAGGAGGATTTTTTATGATGCTGAAAACACTTTACACCGCTGTCGGCCGCTTTGAGCGCAGGACAAACGGATGCCGGCGCTACTGCCCTGTTATCGTCCTTGGGGGAAAAGAATATATGGTCGATATGCAGGAAATGATCATCTGGAGCTGCCTGAACTGGCGTATCGCCCGTATGGAAGAAATCGGGCGCCTCTACACGGCGACTTTACCGGTACAGAAGGATATCGTAAACCGCTCCTGGAAGGACTGCGTGGAGCGGCTCCTGACACGGGGCCTGCTGATCTGTGGGAAAGGGGAAACGGAATATGATGCCCTTTATGACCTGCTCTCTTCCATGTACATCATCCCCACGGACGGTTCCAGCTTTCTAAGGGTCCTGTCTTTCCTGAAGCTGACCCTTGTAAACCATGTGCCGTTTTCTTCTGCCAGAAAACTCTTCCGCCATGACCAGCGTACCGAAAACGAAAAACAGGTCATGGCCCTTGCAAAGCAGGCCCTGCTCTCCACCGCAGAACTGATCCGGTGCATGGAAAAGGATATCCGCTCCCTCCCTACAGAGGAAAGCATCCTGGAAGGGCTCTATGACGATGCGGACACTACCAGCGACAACATCAGCTGCATGATGCGCCTCTCCCCCAAAAGCAAGGCCGTTACGCTTGCAGTCGCAAACCTGTACCTGCGCCAGCAGATTATTTTTGAAAGGATATGATATCACATGGAACAATGGTTGAACGCCCCTTTTACCCTCCGGCTGAAAGTTTTTCTGATCCTGTTTATGGGGATCGGCAGCCTTTTCATCGCTGCCATTGTATTTTTCCTCTCCCATGACCGGCTTTTGCTGGTTTTAAGCGGCATCATCTTCGGCGGCTGTCTGTTCCGCAGCGCCGGGCTCCTGGTCGTGCTCCTGCGTGGGGATTATGAAACCATCACGGGGATCTGTACCGCCGTTTCCTCTCTGCCCTTACGCAGGTATCGCAAAATAGAGCTTACCGACAGCCAGGGAGCCGCCATCATCCTGCTTTTGGGAAAACAGGTGAAGATAAAACCGGGCGGGTGTTACTGCTTTTACTTCCGGAAATCCTCCCGCCCATCCCTGGGCAGCGAATACCTGGATGCCTCCCTCTCCACGGATCTGTTTTTAGGCTACGATTCCAGTCTGCCTGGAAACCTGCTTGAAGTCAAAGACTCCGCCGCAATCAACGAATCATCAAACTTGGAACACTCCAACGAGCGGAGTCTTTGACCCTCGCCGCAGTCGCCAAATGCCTGCAAGCAGTCACTTGGCTCGTTGCCCGCGGGAATAAAAAATCAGGGTACTGCAGAATAAAGGCAGCCTGATCCCTGTTTACAGATAGGAAGCCCTGTGTGCAGTCTCCGGAGCATCCGGCTACAAGATATTGTATTTTGTCACTCCAAAATTCTATATATAGTATTTATGAACTTGACATCCACCAGATATAGTGTTATACTTACTTTGTAATTGATTTTTGTGCGTATCCTTTCAGGATTGCAGGCAGGTTTGTCTGTACGGCGGTGAAGACATCGCATTGCACACGCTGTTAAGTTTGTATACAAGTGTCAGTGGTATTACTGCGCCCGTTTGGGCCGGGTTCCCGCTGGCACTTTTTTTATAGATAACAAGGCCAGTGGCAGAAAGGAGTGTTATGGCACAGATTTTTGCATTTGGACGTGTGGAGAATGACCTGGCCCCCAAAAAGAGCCAGAAGGATTCCACCTATGTCTGTTTCGGTTTTACCGAGCAGACAGGCAAAGGGCAGTTCCAGTATTACCAGGTATGGGCATGGGAGGATGAAGTATCCCGCCTGATCCGGCTTGGCGTGAAAAAGGACAGCCGGCTGTGGATCACCGGCACACAGCAGCTGGTAGACTGTACCGTGGGCCACGGAAAGGAACGGACAAAAATCCTGAAGGTCTATCTTTCCAATTTCGGATTTCTTCCGGGCCGCATCCCCAAAGAAAGCTCCACTGATTTTCCAGATGACCCTGAGACAGCGGCCGCCGCCCCTCCCCCTGTGGAGGTACTGGACGGAGAACGTGAGTCTCTGCCGGAATGAATCCCGTTCCGGCGCTAAAAGAGGAACCCTGTCGGTTTTCAGAATGAACCTGAAATGCCGGCATGGTTCCTCTTTTTTTGTGCATGCAGGTTACTTTCAACAACAGCAAAGAAAGGAAGGTTAAAAATGAAGAGTGACAAAGCCCTTTGGGGCAGCATCAGCATCCTGATCGGTGCAGTCATCGCTATACTGGCACTCATAAGGGGGCCCTGGCAGACATGGTCCCTGATCGGGGTATTCACCCTCTGGGGGCTGTGGGTTGTAACAGTGCTTTTACGGCCATACATGCAGCAGGCGAAACGCCGCAGGATGCGTGAACAGCTTGCAAAGAAACGTCTGGCGGAAGGGATCGCCCCCTCCCAGCCTATGGGGATTCCAACTATGGGGATCCCGGAAACGGAACTGCTCCTGCTCCGTCATGTCAACCACCGGATCTCCGCCTATCTTCGGGCGGTTTATCCTGACGTGCGCTGGGAGTGGTGCGAAAAGAACCCTGAAAAACTGGCGCTGGCAGGAGGAACCGGGCGCATCCGCCTTTATGGAATCCCGGATTTTGACCATGCTGATGTATGCATGGATCAGAGCGCCGGCATCACCTGTAACATGTTAAAGATCGTTCCTCTCTCGGAAGCCGGAGGCGGCGAACCGGAAGATACCGTCCCGCCCAACAAGCAGCCGGTAGACCCTCAGATCTGGTATGAGGTCCAGGGCCGGAAAGTCCTGGAGGCTCTTGTGGCAGACTTGAATTCCCGCGGCCACAGCCGTCTCACGATCCACGAAGACGGCGATATCTGCGTCGAGGAGGACACGGAGGAGGTGGCAAAAGAACACCTTGCCGGCTTTCCGGAAAAGACATACTGGCCCCGGCTTCAGCAGGTTTTTGAACGCAACGGCCTGGCGGCTGAGGTCACGGCAAAGGGCATCCAGATCTCCTGGTAATCCCACACACAACAAGAAAGGAGTTGAACACGAATGAAAGAAGGTCTTACCCTGAATGAAATGGCCGCTGAGATCACACGGCAGAACAGCATGAAGGAGGATTATCTGGTCGATACCCGGAGCCTGCAGATGGAGCCTTATGACTCCCAGATCTATCTTCATATGTTTGACGGGAACACCGAACCGGTGGAACCCATGCAGGTCAACACCATTGCCCACCGGCAGTTTGGGACCCATTTAAAGATCCCTGCGCCTTATTATGACCGGATGCTCACGGAAAAGCCGGAACTTCTGGCCGCAAATGTGAACGCCTGGCTTCAGCATTCCCCGTCCAAACGGCTTCTGCGTACCATGGGAGGCACCGCAAGGGCATTCTTAAGCAACCGTTACCGGCGGATTGACAACATGGAGATCGCCACCGCCGTCCTTCCCATTATAGGACAGATGGAGGGCGCCAGGTTTGAAAGCTGCCAGATCACGGACAGCCGGATGTATATGAAAGTGGTGAATCCCCGCCTCGAAGCGGAGGTTGTTCCGGGAGACATTGTACAGGCCGGCGTCATCATCTCCAACAGTGAGACCGGCATGGGGGCAGTCAGTATCCAGCCCCTTGTCTACCGCCTGGTATGCAGCAACGGCATGATCGTCAATGACGCACAGACACGCCGCAACCATGTAGGCCGGGTCAATGACATGGAAGATAACTTCCAGCTCTACTCAGAAAAGACTCTGGCTGCGGATGACAAAGCCTTTATCCTGAAGATCCAGGATACCGTCAGGGCCGCCGTGGAAGAGGCACGTTTTGCCCAGGTGGTCGGCCTGATGCAGAATGCTTCCCAGGCCGAAATGAACACCAAAGATGTTCCCGGTATCGTCAAACTGGCCAGCCGGGAATTCCACATCACAGACGATGAGGGGGAAGGCATCCTCCAGCATCTGATCGAGGGAAAAGACCTTACGCTGTACGGGCTTTCCAATGCAGTCACCCGGCACAGTCAGGATGTGGAGAACTATGACAGGGCCACCCAGCTGGAGAGTATCGGCTACAACATCCTTTCCATGCCAGCCCGCCAGTGGAACCGGATCAACCAGATGGCCGCCTGACGCAGCCACTCTGACACGATTACAACATTATTTTAATTTTAAGGAGGAAAACAGTATGTATAACACTCAGAACAACACTTTGGCAGAACAGAAATTTATGCTCCCGGCAGCCATGCCGGAAGGCGAGTTTACCCAGGAAGAACTGGCGGAGGATATGGACGGCCTGCAGATGAGCTTCCCCCGGATCAAGATCCCGGCCGGCGGCGGACTGGTATTTGAGTTTCCCTCAGATGACCCGGAAAATCCTGACTTCGCTAAAACGCTGGAAGGAGTTATCCTTTTCAACCATCCCAACAACGCTTACTGGCCGGAAGGCAGCGAGTATGACGACAATGCCACTCCCCTCTGCTCTTCCGTAGACGGAAGACAGGGGATCGGGGAGCCGGGCGGTTCCTGTGCAGCCTGCGCTTTAAACCAGTTTGGTTCTGCTGCTGAAGGGGCTGGAAAAGCCTGCAAGAACATGCGTGTGCTCTACCTGCTCCGCAGCGGTGAGTTCATGCCGTTACAGGTGACCCTGCCGCCTACCAGTCTGAAACCCTTCCGGGAGTTTATGAACCAGTCCTTTATGCTCCGCCGCCGTGCGACCTATGGCAGCGTGGTGCAGATCGGGCTTAAAAAAATGAACAACGGAAAGGATGATTACAGTGTTGCCACCTTCCGCCGCCTGTACGATTTCAGTGGTGAGGAGCTGGCACAGATCCGGAAGTTTGCAGACGGTTTTAAAGAACAGATCCGCATGATGCTCCAGCAGCGCACTGCCATCAATGAAACCCAGCATGACGATGGCTGCGATTATGGTAAGAGCAATGTGGAAGTCCTGCCTGCAGGCGGAAGCGGAAAGTTTAACTACGGGCAGCCCCTTGACGGAGAACGTGAGGCCCTGCCTGCCTGATTTAATGTAACTGATATGGCCTTATGCCATATGAAACGTATGAAAGGATTCTCCCGGTTTAGTGCCGGGGGAGTCCTTTTCGCATTTTAAGGAGGAAATTTTTATGAAGTGTGAAGTACCTTTAACTTCGGAACAATGCTTATTTGCAACTGAACACCACGGTCTTGTTTATAGCTTCTTATATGCAAATGATCTCCCCATAGATGAATTTTATGATGTTGTTATTTTCGGTTATCTTCGTGCAGTTTCTCGTTACTTTAATGAACCGGAACTACAACAGTATTCATTTACCACGATTGCATGGCGCAGAATGTTGGCATGTATTTCTGATCATAGGAGAAAACAAAGGCGCCCCAAGCACAATGCTGATGTTATCAGCCTACATGTCGGACCAAGCGAAGATAGTTTGCCGTTGGAAGAAACCATAGCGGCACCCAATCCACTTATGCGCCAGCTGGAAGAACAGCTGCTCCTGCATGATCTGGCAAAACGGGTATCCAAACAGCAGATGAACATTGTGCATCTGAAATTCTGCGGTTACAACAACCGCGATATTGCCCGCCGTCAGAACACCACCATGAAACGTGTCCAGGAACTTCTGGAGGAAGTACGCACCGCACTGAGGGAGATATGCTGTGAAGAATAATATAATCAACCATTTTGAACCCTTTTTAGAGAAACGCAATGAACTTCTGGACGGCCTGGCATATCAGCTGTTATGGCTTTTGACGCAGCCCGAAGCTGAGCTGACGGAAACCGTTCTTTCAGAGTTTCCATGGGATATGTCCTTAATCGGTCCATTGCTGGAGACAGCGGAATCCTTACTCCAAAAAGCTGGTTTTCCAACCTGTTATCCCTTTTATGGTGAAAATGAGATCCCCTGTATCCACGCCGATCAATGTCGGCACCCAGACTGTCCACTCATGATAGCAGACAACACCGTTTTGTCCAAAAAAACAATACATAAGCAGAATGGAGGTCAGAAAAGATGAAAATGAAAACAAAAAACTATGGAGAAAAGAAAAAAGTAATGCTCTGCGGAACGCTCCTGTTCCCGATCACTGTCGGAAAGCCTGCTGTATTTGCGGCTGAGGGAAGTGTCTACCGAACATCCAATGTGGTAGCCCTGCACGAGCAGACCGAAGACAATATCCATTTTGAGACCAGGAATACTCATTATCACCTTTCTATGAGCCCTTTTCCGCTGGCGGCCATGAGTCCGCTCCCTGTGAGACTGGCCGCATGTGCGTAAATGGACTCTGAGCAACTGTGGCAGCCGCATCTGTGCTGGCTGCCTCCATGTTCCGGCCGTGGCTTATCCAGACCACGGCCTTTTCTAATTAAAAAAGGAGGATTTTATGAACCTACTTACCAAATTTGAAAATGTTGAAATGAAAGCAGATACCCGCATTTCAGAATCAGACCGGATATTCTGTGAAGCTCACCAGGCAGCCTATGACAGTGCCAGAACTTCCCTGCCGGAACTGGGATTTATCTGGGATGACATACTGAACCAGCAGAGGGAGTTACTGGCGCCGGCAGGCACATCTGCAGAAACATACCTCGTTTCTTATGACGGGTTAAAACTTTCTGATAATGTCATCCGGCAGCAGATTCGCTCCCTGCATCCCCGGTTCATATGCCAGATTGTATCCTACTTCAGCAAAACTTACCATTTTTCCATAGACCCCAATGATATCATACACAATCTTGTTCCCCAGGAGCCAACTGACAGATGGACAGATAACTATAAAGAACTGTGCCAAAAGTATACGCAGGACATGGAAAAGCTGTCCCTGTGTTACACAGATATCCTCGAACAGATATTCCTTCAAACCGGTGGACGGGCCTTTTTTGAACAGGCGCTCCATGAACTCAAGAATAAATGCCATCAGGCATCCTGGATTATCAGCAGCGGAATCCCACGGTTTGAGCAGAAAAAAAATACCATACAATTCACAGGCTACGCCTGCAGCTTCCGGGACCGGTACAGCGGGGGAGAATGGTCATTGGCTGACAGGACAAAGGATATCTTACGGGGCATCGCCCATTATGAAACAGATTCTTTTGATCTTATTCCCGGCAGTTTATCAAGGGCTCTTAACAGAGATAATTCCCTTAGCAATCCGTATGAGTTTAACGACTGCAAAAAAATCCAGTCCCTGCGGATGTTCAAAAACGGAAGGATTGATCTGAAATTTACCAGTGAAACCTGCGCCTCCCAGTTTATAGAGGACTATATGAAAACCATATGTTAGCGAGGTGATACGAATGAAATATGCTTATCAGGAGGAATCCATCCCTCAGAATAAACGAAAAGCACTGAATGAAAAAGTCCTGTACCTGATCGACAGCGGCCGCTGTGGAGAATGCTCCATCAGCCCGGAGGATATTTATAATGCCTATACCGGCGACGGCGGCCTTCACGGTCCGGAACGGGCAGACTATGAGAATTACCATGCATACAGCGAGGCAAAGAAAGAGATTGAAAACGGCCAGTTCTTTACGCCTCCCCGCCTGTGCGAATTTGTAACAGCCTGCCTGAAATTGTCTGAACATGACCTTGTGGCAGACCTTACCTGCGGCATGGGGAGTTTTTTTAACTTTATCCCCACAGAAGCGAACATCTACGGATGTGAACTGGATGTAAAAGCCGTGAAAGTGGCAAAATTCCTTTATCCGGAAGCAACGGTCGAGTGTCGGGATATCCGCACCTGCCAGCCGGAGACACGGTTTGACTATGTAGTGGGGAACCCGCCCTTTCATTTAAAGTGGTGGAGCAAAAGCGGCAGGGAGATACCCTCCCAGATGTACTACTGCCTAAAAGCGGCAGAAGTATTGAAACCATTGGGAATCCTTTCGCTGATCGTACCCCAGTCATTTCTGGCAGATGATTTTACCGACAAGGGACAGATCCGGGAGATGGAGAGCCGCTTCAGTTTTTTGGGGCAGGTTCTGTTACAAGACAATGCTTTTTCCTGTCTGGGTGTCAGCAGTTTCCCTACAAAGCTGCAATTCTGGCAGAAAAAGACAGCGGACCAGGGATGGAAGCCCCACCCATACCGGACAGAGGCCGACTACATCCTGCCAAAAGATTTTGATATCAGGAAGGATGCGGAATATACCTATCAGAAGATACTGGCCTTTGCCAAATCAGCGCTGGAGAATAACCAGTCAAAAATCCTGTTGGAACTGGCAAGGTCACGCCATACATCCAATGATTTCAGATACCGGACGCAAAAGCTCTTATACCATATCAAGGCACATCCGCTTACCAGACCATCCTATGCCAAATGTTGCGAGTACCTGCACCGCTTTTATACCCAGCGTCAGCCAGATGATATGAGTTATGAACAATGGTGCCGGGTTCAGCTTACGGAGAACAAGGTACTTACCTATCTCCGGCATGCGTTAAAAAAGCAGAATCCTGTGCCGGAAACAGACTGTATCAGGCTGGTCAAAAGAAAAGGCGAATTTGCCTATAAAGGGTACAGTGCAGCCGCACGCCGGCAGATCAAGGACAGCAAGCGCCTGCCTGTGCCAGTGTATCAGGCAGTTCTTGAAAACACCCCGGAGTCCTATCCGGGTTATGAACGTCTGCTTTGCAGGAAACGGGCAGAATACGAGGCCCAGAACATACCCTATGCGGAAATGGATGAAGATCCAGCTATTGCTGAGTGGCTGGAAGATTTTTCACTGTGGGATTCCTCCCGTATGGAAGAAATCCGCCTGAATGAGATCCAGCGGCACGACATCAACCTTACCCTCCAGAAACGCTATGCGCTGCTGCAGTGGGAACAGGGAAGCGGAAAGACACTGGCCGGCATTGCAACAGGGCTTTACCGGATGCAGAATCAGAATGTACACAGTACCTGGGTGGTTTCCTCTGCCATCTCCATCCGCAACAACTGGGACGTGGTATTGGCAAACTATGACCTGCGCTGTGTGTTCATCAAGCGTCTGGCGGACCTGGAGCGTGTCCGGCCCGGAGATTTTGTACTGCTGACACTGAACAAAGTAAGCGCTTATAAAAAACATTTACGGAAGCATATGAAACTTCTGCACCAGAACATCCAACTTATACTGGATGAGAGCGATGAAATCTCCAACCCTGGCAGCGCCAGGAGCCAGGCGGTGCTCTCCTGTTTCCGCCGCTGCCGGATGAAGCTGCTCACCACAGGAACCAGCACCAGGAACAACATTTCAGAATTTGCCCCGCAGCTGGAACTGCTCTACAACAATTCCATCAACATGATCTCCTGGAACCCGTATATCTATCACCATGACAAGAAATCGGAGGCAGACGAAGAACCGGACTGCGACCGCAATCCTTATTTCGGCCAGCCCATCCCTGCCTACAAGAAAGGGTACTCCCTGTTTGCCGCCTCACACCTGCCGGAAAAAGTAACCGTATTCGGCATGGAGAAGCGCACTCAGGATATCTACAACGCGGATATCCTCAGCGATATTTTAGGAAAAACCGTTATCACAAGGACCTTTGAAGAGGTTTCCTGCAAGGATATCAAGCAGATCCACCAGGTACTGCTCCAGTTCCCTCCGGAAGAAAAGGAAGTCTACCAGAAAGCGATAAAAGAATTTTATACCATGCGGGATAACTATTTTTCTTCCACTGGCAATTCCAGAAAGGATTCCATGATGCGCCTGGTCCAGCAGATCGTGCTTCTCCTTCGCATCGGCGCCGCCCCGGATACGGTACAAGAATATACAGGGGATACCCCGGTAAAGGTCATGGCCGCTGTTGAGATGGCCGCCGAGTGGGAGAATGAGATCATTGCCATCGGAGTACGGCACGTTACCGTGTTGGAATCTTATGAAAAAGCACTACGGGAATACCTGCCGAATCGCCCCTTGTTTGTAGTGACCGGCGCCAACACCAGCTTTGCCAAAAGGCGGGCACTTCGCCAGACACTGCAGGACAGTGGGAACGGAATCCTTCTCTGCACCCAGCAGAGCCTCCCCTCCAGCGTGAATTTTGATTATGTCAACAAAGTCATCATACCGGAACTGCATTACAACAACTCCGGCATGAGCCAGTTCTATTTCCGATTCATCCGGTATACCTCAACGGAGCACAAGGACATTTATTTCCTCACCTATGCCGGAAGTATTGAATCCAACCTGATGCAGATGGTACTGGCAAAAGAAAAACTGAACCTGTTTATGAAGGGCCAGGATGTAGACCTGGACGAGATTTATGATCGGTTCAGTGTGGATTATGACCTTCTCTCCCTCCTGATGCGTCAGGAGCGGGATGAAAACGGGGCGCTCCAAATCCGTTGGGGCGAACAGAAAATCGCATAAAATACCACAAAACGCCATTACGTCCCAGTCATACGGGAGAACAACGAAAGGAGGAACACAGATGAATTTTCACGAAACAAAGATGGGTAATGTCTTCTTTAATCACCAGATGCCGGAGCTGATAGGAGCGCTCCGGCAGATCGCCGCCGCCCTGTCAAAACCTGCCCCTGCCGTCATTCATCTGGCAGAAACAGGCGAACCCGATTTCTTACATAACCTGTTTTATGGGAAGTATGAGCCTGACATTTACGGATGCGTTACGGTTCCCTCCAGGCTAGATCAGAATGTAAAAGAGGCAGAAAAAGCACTGCTGCCTACCCTGGGCCAGTCCCAAAGGCTTTTTGAACAGTACCAGACGGCAGTTTCCGAAAGAAACAGCGCCATAGCGGAACAATCCTACTGCTGTGGATACCGCACCGCCGTCCAGATGATCGTCAGCGGACTTATCGCTCTGCCGCCGCAGGCAGGAGGTGGACCGGATGAACAATGAGCGCACTACATCCGCAAACATGCCGGAGTTTCCCAGGGAGATCTATGAGCCGGTGCTGGCACACCACATAGAGATAGAGGGATATCTGAAACAGGAACTTACCCTCTCCTATGTGGATCTGGATGGCTCCCACGAGCTGAAAACCTGCTACGGTGACATCCTGAAAACGATCAACGCACTCATGGATTATACCCGCATGCTGGATCTTGTGTGCGAACAGTGGAACCTGACCGGTTTCCACAGGGCCACTTATGAATACCAGGCCGGAAAGTTAAGGGAGATCGCGGAGAAATTCCAGGCAGCCATTGGCTACGATTATGCTGCCGCTGTGGAAAAATGCCGTAAAAAGCAGGCAAAGAAGCAGCGTGTGGACGATGTGGGAGAAGACGCCCTGACGCTTACCACCCGCAGACAGCAAAATACAGCAGGAAAAAAAGCCGAAGATCAAAAAACAGAACACCCCGCCCCCACGGAGACAGCAGGCAGGTCCCCATCTCTGGCAGAAGACACCCTGCCGCCCTGGGAGGATGATTTTTAGAGCAGACTGAATATTAAACGATTGGAGGAATTATATGGAAAACACTGAATTGCGAAAAGCACTGGAAGAATACCTTGACCTTTTGAAAAGGAACCTTGCCGTGGCATCTCTGGAAACATTAAAAACCAAATATAAAAAACCTTTTGATGAACTGCGGCATAATATCAGCTCCACTGCTACAGCCTATGTAAAACAGATCGCATTTGAAAATATCCGTATCCGTGCTGATTTTATGGATGAAGCACAGCCACTGATCCAGTCAACTGTTGACCAGTCCGGTATCCTGAAACAGATATCTTCAGCCGCTTTTAAACGCCAGGATATTGCAGAGATCGACCAGCTGACTCTGGCATTGAAAGAGCAGATCCATCAGGCACTGATCCCCTTTTATGACAGGCATATCTGTCTGTACCTGGATGATGAATGTTTTGGAAATCCACCCAAAGCGCCTAAGTTTTACAATGTTGCAAGCGGCTGTATGTGGAAAGACGATACATGGACGCCTGCGGAGGTGGAGAAAGGAGTGATCCTTCTTCCGGCGCAGGACATGCCAAAAACAGCAGCATAATACAGACACACAGAAAGGAAACAATATGAAAACATTTGATTTGGAGAAATATGGAACCACCTATAAGATTGAGCTGAAAATTGCTTCCTATATGGAAGGGAACCTTGCCGTCACTATGACTTCCTGGGAGAACGGGGAACCGGAACCCTGGAACGTCCTGACCGTCAATCTTGATTCCGTCCGGCCTCAAAACTGCGCCTTTATCGACACCAACAATAACGGCGAAGAAATCCTGGCGTGGATCATACGGCATGGGCTGGCAGTTCCCACCGGTACATATGCCCGGAGCGGATACTGCCAGTACCCGGAATACCGGTTCCGTCCAGAGAGATTACAGGAAATTGATCCGGATGGATATTCTGCATACCTTCATGACTGGAAAAAAAAGATACGGTTCATAAAAGCCACTGCAGGAACAATCGATATATCCATTATCCTATAAAAGAACAGGAGACAGAATATGCGTGAACATAATAAAGAAAATATGCTTTTTATCTGTGAAGAACATAAAATCTTCTATTATGAAAGCCTCAAAAGAGTAAGGCAAGTAGACGTTTATCATAACGCTCTCTGCTACTGCCTTGGAATCAGCAGTGATACCAGACGCAACATTGACCGTATTTATGATTTCGCCACAGGCAACGTAAAAACGGAATGTCTTCGAGAGGGCTGGCAGACCAGTGGAAGCATGAGAGTCGTCAGAATGGCTTTCGGCCTGTACTGTAACCACACGCCCAGCGTTTATGATTATGAAGCCCCAGAGGAGCAGCTGGATGAATGCAGACGATATACAGCGGAGGATCTATTCTGCTGTTCCTATGCCCCCTACTTCTGGCAGGCGGTCAAAATCCGTTATCCGGAATATACAGCATCTGCATAAGAAAAATGCAAAGCCATTGGATACCCGGCCACGGGCATACAACGGCTCTGCACAGGTACAGAAATCAAAAGAACAGACAGCAGAGAGAGGGAGAAATCCCCCCTCTCCTGCCGTCTGCTCCTTACATCCGGAATAACTGGATGCACTTTAACAATGTGATACATAACTCCTGGTACAGATCTTCATCAAACCTTCCATTGATGATCGCATACTTGACCAAAAGCGGCTTATACATCTCCAATAAAGCCATGACCACCGACTCCCTTCCAGCTTTCGCCTGTAAAAGCATCTCCTTAAAATTCATTTTTCATCACCTCTATCTTTCTTTTGATCTTCTGCACTGTCCGATAATAGACCGCTGCCACACCTTTATATCCCATCCCGGTTTCCTCTGCCAGCACCTCAAAGCTTTTCCCGTCTACTGCCCTTGCCAGGAATATGTAACGCTCCCTCTCACTCAGTTCCCTCAGTGCATGGAGAAGCGCGCTGTCCTCCAGCTGCATGAGAACGGGCAGCCCCAGAAGCATGTCCTGCTCTATGCTGCATTCCGGCATGAACATGAAGTCTTCGGTCAGGCTCTCTATCTGCTGGCGCCTGTCCATCTGCTGTAGATAATCGTTCCTGCGGCGCTGTACTGCAGTTGCCAGATATGCCGTAAACTGATTCTGCAAGATCTCCGTTTCACTCTTTCCGTTATTTTTCTGCCACATGGCTTTTCCTCCTAAAATTCCAGATTTTTTGCTGCAAAACCCGGAATTGGAGGTGAACGGCACCTGATAATATGTCTCCTGCAGAAAAACGGATTTATCTGCAGGAACCTTTTTAATACAATAGAAAAAGAACTATTATCCGTTTCATTTCCCGGATAACCGTTCTTTTGATATAAATTTATTCCTTCCTCCAAAAAGTAGCGTACAAGACTACCATATTGGGCGCAGGACACCCCCAGGAAGGTTATGATTTTTTTAGCGCAATCCCTCCACGAGTTCCCGACTTACAAAAATTCCCCACCTACAGACCATGTACCTTTCCCATGGCAGCAAAAAGGCACCCAAACAAAACCCTGATGAACCATGTTTTTTTTGTTCACCAGATGTCTGGATGCCTAGTATGCTATTGCTCTACTTTTAAGTGTGTCTATACCATTTTTACTTTTGCAAGGTATGGCAATACACTACTACATTGAAAAATAAATAACTCGTAGTTTAAAAAGTGTGTTATAATATCATTACA
>CAJTXE010000035.1:43505-46128 GCA_910580225.1 uncultured Acetatifactor sp. | reverse complement strand
CTTTATTTTGGAATTTTCAGGGTTGCATTACTGTTCATTTGTCAAGGTTCAAATTTGCAGAAACTTTTTAAAAGGATTTCTATGTTTCTGTTTAAAACGTTCTACCGAACATTTCGTGTCGGTAATTTGTTCCCGCCGACAACTTTTATAGGATATCATACATGGTTTCTTTTGTCAACAACTTTTTAAAACTTTTTTTAATTTTTTTAGCTTGCTGCCCGACCCCAGTGATATCTCGGCGGTGGATTTTCATTATAACACTGAGTATTTTTGTTTGTCAATGCTATTTTTCGAAATTTTCCATAATTTTATAATGTTTGACCAATTTACAGATTCAGAATCTCCATCAATGGCACAAAATCAAACTCTTCCAGGAACACACTGATCCATCTGGCAAGATAATTATGCTGGTAAAGCCAGGTCAAAACCTGATTTCCCTCTGTATAAGTTAAAATGGTCTGTCCGATCGCTCCCATATCCATCATCATAATAAATGCATAAATCGTCCAAAGTACCAGAACTATTTCAAAAATTCCAAAAACAATTCCCAACAGCTTATCCAGAGTATGTACGATGGGCAGTTTCGAAAAAAGCTTCGCAGAGAAGAAGACCAGCCCCAAAAGATGATGAACTGTCATTACCAAAATAAATAAGACGGCGGCTACCACCACATGAAAAATTTTGCCGTCATGATACCCGTTAACACCGTAAGCAATCAGTGCAGCCACGACACAGAGCACCACCATGGAAATCAGAGAAACGATCTCCTTCACCATTCCCTTTTTATATCCGTCCACCATTTTGACTGCAACAGCAATTATGACAATTACCACCATGATATTCATACCAAATCCAGCCATCTTACTTTTCTCCCTTCTCTTTTGCTTTTATTTTAGTTGTATCGTATCTGCAGACCCGTCCGTGACCAGCAGATATTTATATGCCTTTCCTGTAGAAAGCATCAGCTTTACCGGCTTTGTAAAGCTGCCGTGGAATTTCGTAATCCCGTCCATGGTTATAATCTGGCACTCTGTCTCATTATAGATCACAATGTTCCCCTTATCAAA
The DNA here is from genome assembly GCA_910580225.1 of uncultured Acetatifactor sp. Classification (GTDB taxonomy): domain Bacteria; phylum Bacillota; class Clostridia; order Lachnospirales; family Lachnospiraceae; genus Acetatifactor. The sequence continues at coordinate 45,061 of CAJTXE010000035.1, read as the reverse complement.
GAAAATATCCGTATACTCCATGTCAAAGTATAATATTTTCGGCTTCGCTGTCAGGTTTATTGTATCATATATGTTTATCTGGTAACGGCTTTCACTGTTATCAGAAAAAAACACCACTCCTGCATATCTGTCGTCGCAGCAAACGGACTGTATCTCCCTGTCAAATATATGCTCCTCCGGAGACCCTGGTATATGGCTTCCGGAATAGATCATCAGTCTGCTGTCTCCTACGGCAATCACCGTATCATTATCCAGAAATCTTACATAGGGAATCAACATATCCGTATAGGACCAAGAGCTGACAAGGTGGTCATTGGCATTGGAGCCCACGGGACCAAAATTATAAAATCCAATCTTTGTCTTTAATACACCTGCATCTAAATATAAATAAGCCACACACAGCATCTCGCCGTTGGGGGACAGACTGAGTGCCATGGGATATCCTGAATCGTCAGCATGGGTTCGTCCCTCATTTAACATTTCACCGCTGCTGTTGTATCGGTTAACCCAGGTAATTTCAGAGTCCGTCAGTACCGCCGCCACATATCCCGCTTCCGAAACGGCCAGATCCCGAATCGGCATTGTGGTTGTTATCGTTCCAAGAAGCTTCTCCGAATTAGCCAGATAAATACTGCGCCCATTGTAATCTCCTATCGCTACAGCATTACCGCTGACCGCCAGACGCACATCCTGTATCTCAAAAGTCTGATTCCATACCACATTTCCCCTGGCATCCGTACAGTGGGCTCCGTCCTTGCTGTAGGTCAGAATCACATTCCCCATTCTCACATCTTTTGTCCCGCCGATACTTTCATACGCCACTGATGAGACAATATCGTAATCGGTGTAAATCCTCCTTTTATACTGTATGTAAAAAAAGAGTACCACCGCTAAGAGGACTGCTGCCGCCAATAAAATCCGCCTTAAAAAAGCCAGCTTGTGTCGAACAATCTTGACTTTATAGTCTTCCTGCTTTCGTTCTCTCTTCTCTTTTTCTTTCATGTAACTTCTGATATCTGCCATGATCCCTCCGGTATATAGAATGTGGCCGGATGTCCGTCCGTTCCCTCCCTGTCAGGAATATGCTTTTGATTATAGCACAAAACAGTTCATTGTGGGAGAAATATTTTTTCACCTACTTTGATATCATCCGGATTTTCTATATTATTGAGAGAACAGATTTCGGATACTCGTGTATCACTTCCGTATCTTTTTACACATATACCGATTAAAGTATCACCTCTCTGCACTGTGTAGGAAATCAGTTCTGCCGACGATCCTGATGCCGGCTTTGATTCCGGTGTCTGACCGCTCTCCTGCGCCGCAGATTGTCCGGTGCTTGCCTGAGACGACTGGCCTCCGGAAGCCTGATCTGACGATGTTTCTCCTGATTCCTGCCCTGACTGTGTCATTTCATCTGCAGATTTCTGATCATCCGTCGTATCAGACTGCTGGTCGCTCTCCGTGCCGGATACCTGGCCCTGACCGGAACCTGGCGTCAACGGCTGGCCTTCCCCCGGAGCCGGCTGCTGATCCTGACCGGAATCTGGCGTCGA
>CAJTXE010000035.1:0-43405 GCA_910580225.1 uncultured Acetatifactor sp. | reverse complement strand
ACGGCTGGCCTTCCCCCGGAGCCGGCTGCTGATCCTGACCGGAATCTGGCGTCGACGGCTGGCCTTCCCCCGGAGCCGGCTGCTGGTCCTGACCGGAACCTGGCGTCGACGGCTGGTCCCCGCCCTGTGTCGGTGCTTCCGGATTCTGCCCGGAGGGGCTCCCTGGTGCAGCATCCTGGCCTGTCAATGTGGGGTCTGCCGCTGCATTCTCATGAAGAATGGCATCGGTAAGCTTGTCCTCCGCCACAATGGTTCCCACCTGGGCGGAGCCGTTGGATACCGGTACGGAATCCGGCAACTGTTGTTCGGACATATCCTCCACCAATTGCCGGACTGCTGTCTGCCATTCCTTCAATTTCTCCCCATTTTCCATCGCTGCCAGCCCCGTCACACACAACAGCCCAAATACGGCGGCGGCAGTCAACTTCATTCCCCGCAGCCTTCCGTTCTCCAATCCCGGTCCGGAAGTCGGCTTCCCTGCGGCTTTATGTCCGGTCAGTATGGCATGTCCTCCTTTTTCCTCCGCCCGGGCTCGTCTCTCCTCCTGGCGCTTCTTCACTACATTGTACTTTTCCTGATCAACCGATTCCGGTTTTGCGGCCTCCTGCCTCTCTTCCAGCATAAATGCCAGCATGGCGTCGTTTTTCTCATAAAACTGTGCATAACCTTCCACATATCTGCACACACCTTGTTCACAGATATGAAATCCCTCCACCATCTCGCCGTCTAACAGACGATAGCCCAGAAAAACAGAATCCGGAAAAAACTTTCTGCGCTGCTTTTCCGCCTCCTGCTGAACTGCAGAAGATAAATGGCGGCATTCCTTCTGAAGAAATACAAGCCTGCATGCCCCGTAGAGAAACAGATAAGTAATTCCCGCTTCCTCTTTGCGAATACCATATAATGCTACCGCCATCTCTTTCTCACCCGCATATTGATTCAGCTGTTTTATGTAAGAAATGACATAATCCTCCACATAGACCTTACAATGGGGATTCGTTTCTCCGATTTGTGTAATGTTTTTTGGCAATTCCATATAAAAACACCTCCCATACCGTTTGAAACCATCATAACATCGGTATGCGAGGTATTTTAGCATTCTTTGTCGCGCCTGAAAAAGAACTCTTCGACAATCTTTGCAGTACAGGATTCCCACGGCGGATTCCTATGCCGGACAGCCGTTACACAATTCCAAACTTATAGACAGTCACAGAATCATATGCTCTCTCTCCGCCGAAAACAGCACAGGGGAATTCCGGCTTATTGGCTGCATCCGGAAAATACTGTGTCTCCAGACACAGTCCCGAACGAAATCCATAGACCGCTCCGTTCTTCCCTGTCTGACTGTCAATGAAATTCCCGGCGTAGAACTGTACACCCGGCAGCGTAGTCCATGCCTCCATCACCCGGCCTGATTCAGGTGCTGTCAAAACGGCAAATCGCCGCAGCGTACCGTCCCAATCATCAATGACCCAGTTATGGTCATATCCTCCTGCGAATTTCAGCTGCTCAAAATCTGCGCTGATTTCCTGACCTACCGGCTTCGCCCTGGTGAAATCCATGGGAGTCCCTGCTGCTGCCCGGATCTCCCCGGTAGGTATGGACCCGGCATCAGCCGGGGTGTATCGGGAGGCAGCCAGCTGGAGACTATGCTTTTCTATGCTGCCCCTGTCATGCCCTTCCAAATTAAAATAGCTATGGTTTGTCAGGTTAAAAATTGTCCGCCGGTCACTGACACCATGATAGCTAAGCCGCAGCGCATTCTCCTCGTCCAGAGAATATGTAATACCGGCCTTCTTATTTCCGGGAAAACCCAGGCTGCCATCCTGGTCTTCCAGAGAAAATGTGACACTGTTGTCATTTACTTCCGCTTCCCAGAAGCGCTTGTGCCACCCTTTTTCCTTATGACTGTGAAGATTATTCACACCATCATTTACATCCAATTTCCAGGTAGTGCCATCCAATTCATAGGCGGCACCGCCTATGCGGTTGGCATTGGGACCGATTACCACACCGAAAAAACTGGGATTTTTCAGGTATTCTTCCCCCCTGTCAAATCCAAGCACTACGTCTGCCGTCATTCCTTTTCTGTCTGGACAGCGCACCTTTACCAGGGCGGCTCCTATATTCGTTACCGCCACCTGCATTCCTTTGCTGTTTGAAATGGTATAGAGTAAAATTTCTCTTCCGTCCGGGTATGTCCCGAAAGGGCTTACCGTAACTGACATCTCTGCCGCCTCCTGTTCCATCCTTCCTATCCGTACTTTTCTGTCTCTGTAGCTGTTGTCTCTTCCGTCTTTTCTGCCCTTGCTTTATCTTTGCTTTTCGTACCTGTTCCAAACATATCCGGCAGTACAAAATGCTGTGCTATAACTCTACCCGCCCCTCCAGAGCACGGAGAAGCGTTACTTCGTCAATGTATTCCAGATCACCGCCCACCGGTACACCGCTGGCGATTCGAGTCACCCTGATACCCGTGGGTTTGATCAATTTTGCAATATACATAGCTGTAGTCTCTCCTTCCAGGCTGGAGTTTGTGGCAATGATCACTTCCTCCACCTCTCCCTGGAGACGTGCCATCAGCTCTTTCAAACGGATATCTCCCGGGCCGATCCCCAGCATGGGAGAGATTGCACCATGAAGTACATGATATACCCCGTCATACCGGCCCGTCTTCTCATAAGCGGCCAGATCTCTGGTATTTTCCACTACCATGATAAGCCTGTGGTTGCGCTTGTCGCTGGCACAGACCGGGCAGACTTCCCGATCCGTCAGCGTATAGCACTCTCTGCAGTACCGCACATTCTCCTTGGCCTGTGTGATGGAATCCGTCAGCCTGCGTACCTTGTCTCCCGGCATATTGATCAGATGAAATGCCAGTCTCTGAGCCGATTTACTGCCGATACCGGGAAGAGCCGCCAGCTCCTCTATTAATTTGTTGATGTGTCCGCTGTATAACTCCATCAGAAAGGCATGCCTCCCAGACCGCCTGTCATCTTGCCCATTATCTCCGCACTGGCTTCCTCTGCCTTGCGCAGAGCTTCATTCACCGCCGCCACAATTAAATCCTGCAGCATCTCGATATCCTCCGGATCTACCACTTCCTCTGACAGCTTGATCCCAAGAATCTCCTTTTTGCCGCTCACCGTAGCTTCCACGGCTCCGCCGCCTGCGGATGCAGAGAACTCCTTCGTCTCCAGTTCCTTCTGCCCCTCTTCCATCTGGCGCTGCATCCGCTGCGCCTGCTTCATTAAATTGGCCATATTACCAGGCATTGCACCGCCCGGAAAGCCTCCTCTTTTTGCCATTCTGCTCTCCTGTTCCCATGTTGTCTCCGCATCCGGCTCCCCATAAAGGGACAGTCCGTAAATACCGAGATCTGCTTCATTTTCATTTTAAAGTGTACTTGTTTTCGTATTGTTCATCTGCAGCCGGACATTTTCTCCCTTTTTCCCGGTTATTCCGTGAACCTCACTCCTGCTCTTCCTCAATCTCCATCTGAATCAGCCTGGAAATGTCTGGATAATTCTCTTCAAACTCCTGTTGTCCCCTAACGGACTGAATACCCACTTCTATCTCTTTTCCGGAAAAATCGGACAGAAGTGCTTCCAGCCGTGCTTTGTTATCCGCGTGCTGTGTAAAATAATCCGAGGCCATACCGTCCTCCAGCACCATCAACAGTTTATTGTCGCCGCCCAAACTTAAATGCGCATTTTTCAGATAAATGCGCATGGGATTCTCCGCATTTCCCACGATGGCCTGCCACCTAGCTACAATCTGCTTCACATCCTCCGGAATCGCTTTGGGCATTTCCGGTTTGGGCTTCCCCGGAACTGCCGGCGCCGCTCCCCCTCCGGCCCCCGGACTCCCCTCCGAAACCACAGCCACCACACCATTTTCTACCTTTTCCTCCACCTGACGGATACGGTCAAGTAAAGTATCCTGTTCTGTCTCCATCTCCGGTTTACAGAGTCTGATCAGAGCCACTTCTGTCAAAATACGTTTCTGGGCAGAATAACGGATCTGACCTGACAGTTCTGAAAAAATACGAATGTAACGGACGATTCTGTCCATGTCCGTCATACCGGCCTCTTCTTTCAGACGTGCCAGGTTTTCCGAAGACATATCGATGACATCCTCCAGATCATCTGAAGCCTGTGCCAGCATCAGATTCCGCAGATACCAGGTAAAGTCCGTCACAAACTGGGACAATTCCCGACCCTGCATCACAATTTCCTCCAGCAGTCGGATGCATCCCATCACATCCCGCTCCAGGATATGGCGGAACAATCTGCTGAATACCTCTGCATCCACAGCTCCCAATACATCCAGCACCCTGTCGTAAGTCAGCTCCTCTCCCAGCAGAAAGGCAATACACTGATCCAAGAGACTTAAGGCATCCCGCATGGAACCGTCTGCCAGCCTGGCAATGTAGCGCAGTGCTTTCTCCTCCACCTGCACCTTTTCCTCCTGGATCAGTTCCTTCATTCTGTCGGCGATGGTGTCTATGGTAATGCGTTTGAAATCATATCTCTGGCATCTGGACAGAATGGTGATGGGCAACCGGTGTACCTCGGTGGTAGCCAGAATGAAAATCACATAGGAAGGAGGCTCCTCCAGAGTCTTCAGCAAAGCGTTGAAGGCTCCCGTAGAAAGCATATGCACCTCATCTATAATATAAACCTTATATTTTCCCTCAGCAGGGGAGTATGAAACCTCTTCCACAATCTCGCGGATATTGTCCACACCATTGTTGGACGCAGCGTCAATCTCAATGACATTCATACTTGCGCCCGCCGCAATGGCTCTGCAGATCCGGCATTCTCCGCACGGCCCCTCCGGCGTTGGATTCTCACAGTTCACTGTCCTGGCCAAAATCTTTGCCACTGTGGTCTTGCCTGTCCCTCTGGTTCCCGTAAACAGATAGGCATGGCCGATGCGGTTTACCTTCAGCTGATTTTTCAGTGTGATGACGATATGATCCTGTCCCTTCACATCCGCAAAGGTATCCGGACGAAACTTCCGGTATAATGCCGTGTATGACATATTCTGCTCTCCCCTGTTCCCTTTTCTATCCTGTGCCGATACGGTTCTCCTTCAGCCATATGCCGCACAGTCAGGCAAACCCGCCGTCCGGCAAACGCTGCTCATACAGCATTCCGGCCAGCGGGTCAGCCCGGGACTGTCCTGCCGCCAAAGAAGGGCAGTCCCATTGCAGCAGCCTTTTGATTATATATCACCAGTAATTAGTCGCCGAAGCAAATCCCCAGCAGCTTAGCCTCCTGAACAATGCCGGCATCCGGGGAAACCGCCTTCAGTTTACCAGCCACATCCTCCAACGGTACACGAACTACCTCACGGTTCTTATAGCCTACCATAAAACCATACTGGTTGTCCAGAATCAATTTGCCCGCTTCCGCGCCCAGACGGCTGGCAAACACACGATCATAAGGACAGGGACTGCCGCCGCGCTGTGTATGACCGGGAACGGTGACGCGAACCTCCCTGCCGCTTTTCTCCTGGATGGCGGCCGCCAACTCATAAGACACAGAAGGATGGGGTCTCTTGGCCAGTTTCTTCTTAAATTCTTTCTTGGACAGCTTGGCGTCTTCCTTGGAAATCGCGCCCTCTGCCACCGCGATAATGGTAAAGCCGCTGCCCTTTCTGTCCCGCTCATCAATCTTTGCAAGCACCTTCTTCAAATCATAGGGGATCTCCGGAATCAAAATAATGTCAGCACCGCTGGCCATACCCGCATTCAACGTGAGCCATCCCACTTTGTGGCCCATTACCTCTACAATGAATACCCTGCCGTGGGACGCTGCAGTGGTATGGATGTAGTCAATGGCATCCGTGGCAATGTTCACCGCACTCTGGAAACCGAACGTCATGTCGGTTCCCCATAGATCATTGTCGATTGTCTTCGGCAGAGTGATGACATTCAGTCCTTCCTGACGCAGCAGATTGGCAGTCTTGTGCGTCCCGTTACCACCCAGAATAACCAGGCAGTCCAGCTGCAGTTTATAGTAGTTCTGCTTCATTGCCTCTACTTTGTTCAGACCATTTTCATCGGGATCCTGGATGGTTTTGAACGGTGTGCGGGAAGTCCCCAGCATGGTACCGCCCTTTGTCAGGATGCCTGAGAAATCCCGGCCGGTCAGCATCTGAAATTTGCTGTAAATCAGCCCCCTGTAGCCGTCCAGAAAGCCGTAGATTTCCAATGCCTCCCCACTGTTGTACAAGGTCTTCACAACTCCTCTCATGGCTGCGTTCAGAGCCTGACAGTCTCCTCCGCTGGTCAGCATACCAATTCTCCTCATGTGTCATATCCTCCTCTTTTTATATTTGTGCTGTTTATAACAGCCTTTATGCACCTTCTTCTAAAATTTTACCCTTTTCCGGATAAATTTGCAACCTTTACAGAAAAAAACGTAGGAAACTCTTGCAAAAATCTTTGGTATGCTTTAAAATAGAAAACGGTCCTTTCCTTTTTCAAGAAGTATTTTCAGGACTGATATTCCGGATATCACATGGAGAGTTATCGAAGCGGTCATAACGAGCTGCACTCGAAATGCAGTTGTCCTTTACCGGGCACGTGGGTTCGAATCCCACACTCTCCGCTCTGAAAAAGCCCATAGTTTAGGGCTTTTTTGATTTTCAGGACAAAATTCTTTTACCATGTCTTTTGCTCAACATAGAATGCGAAAACCCATGCCTTCATAATGATCAAATCTGAAATCCCGCTTCCTTAAACTTGCCTGCACACGCTGTCCTCAGACGCTTTGGAAATGAACTATGAAGTGATTGGTGTAAAACTGACAGGAACCGCGGTGAGATGATGGAACGATGTACAGAGGCGGCGGTGAGCGCTCCTCAGATTCTGATAGACAATTCCGGTTCAAAAATTCATAATGGTAAAAAACAAAGGAGAATATCTACCATGAACATTTTGAGCCACTGTATTACCGAATACCTTGAATACTGCAAATACCGGAAACGTCTGGACTTCAAAACCCTGAAAGCATATCAAATTGATTTAAAGCAATATGAACTCTTCTGTACGGACCAGAGTGACTATACCAGCCGAAATACAGTGGACACCTTTCTGACCCAGCTGCACAGACAATATAAACCCAAGACTGTGAAACGAAAAATAGCAAGCCTGAAAGCTTTTTTCCATTATATGGAATACAGGGAAATGCTTCGGGAAAACCCGTTTTCCAAGTTGGATATCCGCTTTCGGGAAGCAAAGCTGCTGCCAAAAACCGTTCCTTTTCACTCGATTCAGACCTTTCTGTCTACACTCTATATTTGGAAGGACCATGCGGAATCCGATTACCAACGGCGGTGCTGTATCCGGGATATTGCCGTAGCAGAACTGCTGTTTGCCACCGGTATGCGCATATCGGAGCTGTGTTCTCTCAAACCTTCCGATATTGATCTGGAGAGCAGCAATATTCTGATTTACGGTAAAGGCTCCAAAGAACGAATCCTGCAGATCGGAAATCCGGAAGTGCTTGCGGCTCTGTCCTTGTACCGGGAAACCTTCTCTACGGATATTGCAGTCTGCGGATACTTCTTTGTCAACAGGCTGCGGCAGAAGCTTTCGGACCAGTCTGTCCGCTTTATGATCAACCGCTACGCAAAACTGGCCGGCCTAAGCCAACATATCACGCCCCATATGTTCCGGCATTCCTTCGCCACACTTTTGCTGGAGCAGGATGTGGATATCCGGTATATTCAGAAGATGCTTGGCCATAGTTCCATCAGTACGACAGAAATATATACCCATGTATCAAATACCAAACAGAAGGATATTCTGGTTCATAAGCATCCCCGGAATCTGATGGTGATGCAGGAAGAATAACATGGATAGCCTCATTTGCCTATATCGTGTATAGGCAAGTAAAGCAGATTATCAAGATAGATTGCTTTACCCTCACTTCTCCGCATGTTTTTTCATCACCTATTGAATAACTTCGGAAAATTATATATAATAACAAAAAACAATGAAAAGGAGTATTGTCATGTCAGAAAATGAAGCCCCGGTTCTGTCGCCGGAAACAATCAGCGAACTGGACAGCAAATTGGTACAGATCGTGCCAAGCCCGCGTCAGATACGGTTCCAGCAGATGGAATTTTATGCATTTATTCATTTTTCCGTTAATACATATACAGGAAAAGAGTGGGGAGACGGCACGGAGCCGGAAACGATCTTTCAGCCCGTAAACTTTGATGCCGATCAATGGGTGAATGCCGTGAAAGCTGCCGGAATGAAGGGTCTGATCCTTACCTGCAAGCACCATGACGGATTCTGTCTGTGGCCCAGCCGATTTACGGAACACACCATTGCCCGCAGTCCCTTTCAGGACGGAAAAGGCGACATTGTGAAAGATGTCTCGGAAGCCTGCCGCAAAGGCGGAATCCGTTTCGGCATCTATCTCTCCCCCTGGGATCGGAACAATGAAACATATGGTCAGGGAAAGGCTTACAACGACTTTTTTGTAAATCAGCTGACAGAGCTGCTGACCAATTACGGGGAAATATTCTCGGTTTGGTTTGACGGAGCCTGCGGAGAAGGCAAGAATGGGAAAAAGCAGTATTATGATTGGCCCCGCTATTATGAATTAATTCGCAGGCTCCAGCCGGAGGCCTGTATATCCATATGCGGTCCCGACATCCGCTGGTGCGGCAACGAGGCCGGACATACCAGGCCGGCAGAGTGGAGTGTGGTTCCTGCCCGGCTTCGGGATACGGAAAAAGTGGCGTCGGAAAGCCAGCAGGCTGACGACACGGCATTCCGCGCGCGGAAGATCAATTCCCAGGATCTGGATCTTGGCAGCAGAGGAATCCTGAATGGGGAGGAAAACCTGATCTGGTTTCCTGCCGAAGTAAATACCTCCATTCGTCCCGGATGGTTTTATCACGAAAGCGAAGACAACAGTGTCCGTTCCTTAGAAGAACTTCTCCACATTTATTATAACTCAGTAGGCGGAAATGCCACTTTCCTGCTGAATATTCCGCCTGCACCGGACGGACGCTTTCACGATAATGACGTACAGCGCTTGAAGGAAATCGGCGAACATCTGCGAAACACGTTTTCCCAAAATCTGTTGGAAAATGCAGTTCTGGAGGCTGACCAATGGGAAGAGGGCCATTCTGCTGACTGTGTCCGGGAGGATCATTATGAAACCTTCTATAAAACAGCGGACGGTACCCGAAAAGCCGCACTTACCATCCGCTTTCCAAAGCCGACACTCGTGTCATGTATAGTGTTGAAGGAAAATATCCGCTTCAGCCAGCGTATCGAAACCTTCGATATCCAGGACGGAAACGGGCGGCTCTTATATAAGGGCAATACCGTGGGTTATAAAAAAATAGCCAAATTCCCTGCCGCAGAAGTATCGGAATTGATCATCCGTATTCACGATTCCAGAGTCTGCCCCACGCTCTCTTTCGTAGGTGTCTATTCGTGATAAAAAAAGAGAACTATGGAATTTTGCGATTTCATACACTTGTTTCCGGTCATGGAATATGTTATAATAGAAGAAATTTATACGTATGAATCCCCGGATATCATACGGTATCCGATTCAGGCGGCAGCTGAAAAGCTGCTGGCCGAACCGGCAGTTGGTCACAGTACCGGAATAGGAGGGCATGGCAATGGGACCAGTCATGAATACTGTTTACAATAATTATCTCACAAACTATACACCAAAGCCGGTGACCAGGTACGATACCCATAAAAAGAGTGAGCTGCGCAATGTATACAACTCCATTGTCAAATTGAATAAAGATGCACCCTGGTACCTTCCCACTACCAGCAGGGATACACAGCACTATGCCGTGGATTTGAAAGAAAATGCCCGGGATCTGCATAATACGATTGCACAGTTGGGCGGCATGGAAAAAGACGGACTGTTTCATAAGAAAAGTGCCTATTCTACTGACGAAACCGTGGCTGCCGTCTCCTACGTGGGAAGCGAGGATTCCATCTCAGATATCCCCGTATTCCAGCTGGAGGTACATTCGCTGGCTTCTTCGCAGGAGAACCTGGGTCTGTTTCTCCCCAGCGGCAGGACATCTTTGGAAGCCGATACTTACTCCTTTGATATCAGTATCAATGACATGAACTATGAGTTCCAGTTTTCCGTGGGAGAGGATGAGACCAATCGGGCAGTGCAGGAACGCCTTGTCCGGCTGGTTAACAATGCCGATATCGGTCTCCGGGCTTCTCTGGCCGAGTCCGAAGGACGTACTTCCCTGCGGCTGACTTCCGAAACCACCGGCCTTGCCCCGGGAAAGAGTCAGATTTTCACAGTCAGTGACGACCATACCAGCAAGACCTCCGGTACCGTGGAATACTTTGGACTGGACTATACAAGCCGTGACCCCGCCAACGCAAGTTTTGCTGTCAATGGTCAGGAAAATACCTCTCCCTCCAATCAATTTACACTTGACAAGCTCTTTGAGGTGAAACTGACCGGTATCAGTCCCGAAGGCCAGCCTTTGCAGATCGGCCTGAAGACAGATATCGAATCTCTGACCGATAATGTCTTTCATCTGGTAGGCGGCTATAATGATTTTATCAAAGCTGCTTCCTCTTATCTGGAGACACAGTCCAGAAGCAGACAGCTGATCCGGGAAATGAGCGGCATTGCTTCCGTATACGGCAGTTCTCTGGAAACCATGGGGCTGAATCTGGAAGACGACGGTACTCTTGCCGTGGATAAGGATACGCTCCGGCAGACAGCTGTGGAGTCCTCTGATATCAACGAGACATTTGGCTCCCTGAAAAGTTTCTCCAATATGCTCTTGCGGAAAAGCAATCAGGTCGCCTTAAATCCCATGGACTATGTGGAAAAAGTCATGGTGGCTTATAAGAATCCGGGGCATAATTATATCAATCCCTATGTAACCAGTTCCTATACAGGGATGATGTTTGACGGATATTATTAACTGTATTTCATTGAAAAAGCTTCCCTCAGCGGAAGCTTTTTTCTTCTTATTTATCCTGTTTGGTTTTCTTTCCCTTTGCCTTATACTTATCAATATTGACAAAGTCATCCATCAGCTCCAGAATCTTATCACGACCGGTCTGATTCAATTTCACATAATACTGCATCACATGATTCTCCAGCAATTGTGCCCCCAGAGAAGCGTCCCTCTCCAGCGAAGAGAAGTCCACCGGATTCAGACTCAGCTTATCACACATCTTGATCACGGTTCCATAAGCCATCCCCTCTATACCGCGCTCCAATGCCGTAACCAGCGTGCTGTAAGGAATTCCCATCTCCATAGCAAACTGACGGACACTACGGTATTGGCTCAGTATTTCCTTCTTTAATATTTCTGCTTTTGTCATCTTGTTTTCCTCCATCTCAAGCATCAGTTCTGAATACAAGAACAATATACGCTATTCCGTATGCCATTGCAAGAGGGTATTCAAAAAATTAATAATCACATAGACATTTTTTAGAGTTTCTTAATATTCTTTGGGGGATTACGACAGATAAATCCATTGCCAAATCACGTTAAAATTTCATTTTAGAACTTGCTGCCTCGTAAGTAGTTTGGTACAATATCTATGTAGCATAGAAGTACCTTATAGAATAGGAGCCATCAGACATGAAAAAAAACAGAAGCGCTAAAATAGTTGCAGTCATCGGTGCTGTCACATTGTCCTGCTCTATATTCCCTGCAAATCCATCCGCAATGACAACGCATGCTGCCGCGGCTCCCACTGTCGCGGAACCGCCCGGTCCATCTGGATATTCTCCTGATACCCCCGGCTCTCCGGCAAACAGCGGCTTCCCTTCCTGCGAAGTGACCGACAGCAGCAACAGCAGATATGGCAAAGTTCCGACCCCCGTTTCACCGAATGATAGCCACGCAAGTCCTGAAAGTACTCCCATGAACGCCTTCTGCAGCGACAGTTCTGCACTGACAGAAACCTGCAGTACGCCTGTAGGGTCCTCTGACTTATCCAATCAGACATCTGCCAAGGTCGCTGACACCACAGCAGTTCCTGCTGCAGAGACTCCCGAGAGAGCTGACAGTGAACCGGCAAATACGACTGACGGAGCCGGCAGTCTCCCTGTAAATACACCTGACACAGCCGACAACGGCCCCGCACATACGCCGGATACGACTGGCGAAGCTTCTGCCGGTACCCCTGATATATCTGGCAGTGCTCCTACAGGTGCCCCTGGCGTATCTGACAGTAACCCTACAGGCAGACCGGATGTGTCTGATACTGATCCTGTAAGCACACCGGATGCGGATGACAGCAGCCCTGCAACTACACCGGATGCGGATGACAGTTACCCTGCAACTACACCGGATGCGGATGACAGTTACCCTGCAACTACACCGGATGCAGATGACAGCAGCCCTGCAACTACACCGGATGCAGATGACAATTACCCTGCATCTACACCGGATGCGGATGACAGCAGCCCTGCAACTACACCGGATGCAGATGACAGCAACCCTGCATCTACACCGGATGCGGATGACAGTAAGCCTGCAAGCACACCGGATGCGGATGACAGCAACCCTGCATCTACACCGGATGCGGATGACAGCAAACCTGCAGACTCGCCTGATGTACCCGGCCATGAACCTACAGACATACCTGACGTGCCAGATAATAAGCCTGCAGGCTCACCTGAGGTACCTGACAGCAAACCTGCCGCCTCACCTGATGTGCCCGGTAACGGACCGTCAGCAGCCCCTACAGAGGTTCCTGGCTCGACAGCCCCTCCTACGGAAGCTCCCGACGGCAATGGGAACAGCCCCTCGGAAATGCCTGTCTCTCCGGATACAATTCCCGCTGACACTCCAGGCGATTCCGGAAACACAGAATCCGCCAGCGGACCGACTCCGGAAAGTACAGTCAATGATACTTCCAATGACCAGCAGAAACCGGAAATTTCCTATGAGAGAATCCAAAAGGAAGACGGACAATATGCTCATATCACGGTTACTGACCCGGGAAACACCCCTTCCGGAATCAAGGAATGCCGAATCACTATGGACGGAGCTGTCTTAGACGAAGTCACATTATCCATGTACACTCTGCCAAACGAACAGAGTCCTGTTCTTCGGCAGGAATTCGAAATTCCTTTGGAAGGGGATGCTCTGCACGAAATACAGATTGAGGTAACGGACAATGCCGGAAATTGTGCCGGCGAACTGATCTCCATGAGAGCGGTAAACGATGTACTGGAAATCATAATGCCCACTTCCTTCCCCATTACCATCTGGCCGTACGATGAAGAAGGGCGGCAGATATACAGCAGTGATGTAGTCATCTGCAACCAAAGCAATTTCCCTGTTGATGTCAATATCACCAATATCAGCCTGGCAGTCAATCATTCACTGCCGGATGATTTCCAGGGTGAAGAGGGCATCTCAAAAGATTGTAAGGTAGACTTCCGGCTGCGCTGTATGAACACGGAACCGATGAATTTTCTCCTGACAGAAGGCAATAATGAAAATATCGCAGATTTCTCACTATCTGCAAGACAGGAAGGTACAGACTCCCAGTCCCTCCTCCAGATGCAGACTATAGATTCCATTACCAGCCCGGATTTTGCCGTTTTCAGCCTGTTGGGAACGGTAAGTGAAGGATCGGAAATGACCTGGCTGGATGGGGACCTGAAAGTAAAGGTAACCTTCGAATTTCACAGGCAGTCGGAAGAGCCTTCAGAAGAATAACGTATCTAATGTTGCGAATGCTTCCCTTGGGTAAAGCAATACTCCTTTTTGATAAGAACTATGATCTCTGTCTTATCAAAAAGGAGTTCTTCTTTATATTTCTTCTTAATGCTGAAACTGTCAAGGATATACCATGAATGATGTTGTGCTTCAAAGACTGCCTCAGCAAAAGCGGGATATTACCTCTCTGTAATATCCCGCTCTGTCAATACTCTTATTTTTATCAAAAATCCTTTTTAAACTCTATTAGTCAGATAAAAGATCTAAGATATACAACCTTTTTATCGGTATTAAAAACAGATACCTTCCATAATACTTATCAAATATTTTAAGGTGTTGCTTTCTTCTCTGCTACAGTAGTATCATAACCTGTTGCTTTTCCAGCACCAGTAGTACCAGCCTTAACACTGCCAGGCGTATATTTGGTAGTGTCAGCAGCCTGTGCAGCAGTAATGATATTACATGTAAATACAGTGCTTACTGTAATCTCTCCATCATAGAACTGCGTATTGGGGTTCACTGCTCCTGAAAATGTGAAGCCGCTCACGTTTGCCGGATCAAGTTCTCCGTCATTTGCTGTCAGCAGGAAATAGATCTCATTTGCTGTTGTATCCAGCATATGTCCGGAAATATTTGCCGCGGCCGGTGTATCAGTGCCCCAAGTAGGTTTTGTATAAGCCATTGTGATCGCACCGTCGGTTCCGATGGTAGCAGCAGCAGTAGGCAGCTGCTGAATCAAAAGCACATCTCTCTGACCTGCAGCATTCTTCAATTCTTTTGTAGCAGCATCCCAGTTTGCGGCAGCAGGAGCAGGCACAAACTTAATGGGATCTGCTGTTACTCCATCAATTGAATTCACTGTTACCTTTGTTTCCGTCTTAATTTCTACAGGTACATTGCTGTAGTTAACAATCAGATAATCCGTTGAAAGAATCTGTGTATTATCGCCTGTAGTAGTAGCATCACCGTCGGCGTCCAACATCATCGGGTTTACACCAAATGTCAGCTCTGCCGGAAGCTCCACCTCAATAACGGGCTGAACAGTCCAGGAATCACCTGTTACTTCCGACTGCCCACCGTTTTCACCCCACGCGGGAGCAGTTGTAGCAGAGGCAGCAAATGCTGTCATGGAAGATCCTGCCACAATTGTAGCAGCCATCAATGTAGAAATTACTTTTTTCTTTGTCATGCCTATTTCCTCCTTGAAATAATTAAAAATAAGAGTATCTATTCATACAACCCTAAGGTTGGTCTGAATCAAATTCACTGATTCACTACAATCTCCGCTGCAGTCTTGACAGATGCGAAAACCTCTCCGTCCTCTATCAATTGATGATTAACAATAACATTATAGGTCCCTGCCTCCAATGTGACGGACAGCGGGAAATTCTCTATGCACGATCCTACCGGCACATCAGGCGATGTCATTATGACTTCTCCCGTATCCCCCATAATGATCTGAAAACGCATATCATACGAATTTCTCTCGGAATTTGCCAGGTAGCCATTACTGGACTTCCCACCGTCATTAAATATCCACCCCTGTGTCATCTTCACGGCAATGGATCCTTTTGCGACTTTTTCTTTGATTTCTGTTAAGGCGTCTTTGGTATCCTCTGAAACAACGATTGCCGTCCCCGAGTTTAACTCTGTCTGCTCTCCCTCTGCAGCCGATGTGGCATTTTCCGGAGTCTTCATCAGTTTATACCCCATAATTGCGATTACTCCTACCAGAGCAGCCATTACAGCCCCAACAGCGATCTTCATCATTACGGCATTTTGCACTTTGTTCCCGGGCGAAGCATTTCCCTCTGATCCGGTCTTTACATCCTCATTTTCTGACATCTGGTTTCCACACTCCTTTATCAATATCGTTCCGTCATGTTCACTCATTCCTACTTAACTCTGTATCCTAAAAGCATATGGTCTTTCCAGAGTTTACCGGCACAAATAATGGCATGCTTCTCCTGCCCAAGCAAATATTCATCAAAGTCACTCCACCACTATATGAAGCAGCCTCTATCAGCCTAAAGCACAAACACGCCATTCCCTCTCTTACATTCTATATATCGGTTCTTTTCCGAGATACTTAACCCCTCTGTCTAAATTTTTTTCCTCCCTCATTTCACAGAGCAGAATCACGGAAGACAACTTTATCGGCTGTCTTCTGTGATTCCATGCCTCTTCCCCAATACCGTAAAACAAAATCTTACGGTTCGGCAGCTGTTTTCTCCTGTTTTATCGTACTACAGAAGCCGCTTATATTATCCGCGGTTTTATATTCCTCATAATTTCCGTTCATCTGGTTCACAGTAAGCGTCTTTAACTCGAATACCGTCGTAACCATGATATCGCCGTCCTCAAAGTCTGCATTCGGTTCTACGGCACCCCCAAACTGAAAACCTGCCACAGAAGCCTTCTTTGCCGCATTGCTGCTTCCATCCCATGCCGCTAATACAAAAACCGGTTTTTTCTCAACATCCTCCGCCCCGGTTCCTCTGGTCAGGGTATCACCTTCCACATCAATGCCTGTGGTGGTCCCCGCAGTGATGCCTGTAACCGTCATCGAACAGCCCGTATCAGATACCGCAATGTCCACAGGATAAAGCTGTACAAGCCAAACCGCTCTCCGGCCGGCTGCGGCAGAAGATCTTATCTCATTGGTATTGGTATCCCACACCACATCGTCCTTAGCCACCAGCTCTATCTTCTCATTGGCTGCCGACACAAAGGTAGCTGCCGTCACTGCCACCGCTACATTGCTGTAATTGGTTACGTAATACTCACCGCTGATAATCTGGTCCGTAACCGGGACAGTGTCCTCCCCGCCGGCATTCACCGCCAGCTGAAAGGGATTGATTCCAAAGTCCAGATTGCCGGGCAGTTCCACTTCTATGACGGGCTGCCGAACCCATATATCTCCTTCCACGGTCTGCTGACCGCCGTGAATATTCCATTCCGGGTTTGACGTTTCCCCCGGGTTCGGCTCCGGACTTCCGCCGGGGCCGGCGCTTGGCTCTGCACTCGGTTCCGGACTTAGGCCCGGCGTGGGACCGGGATTTGGTGTGGGGCCGGGCGTGGGACCGGGACTCGCCGTCGGCTCTGGACTGGGACTGGGCGTCGGGCTGGAACTGGGCACAGGACTGGGCGTCTCCACAGGGGTATCTTCTGTCCACCCGGCATAGAACTCTTTATCTCCGGTCTCAGTCCCTGAAATCTCAGTCACCGGATTGCCTGTGCATGCCCCATCGGCAAACCACCCGCCAAAGGTATACCCTTCTTTCGTCACCGCTTCCGGCAGCTTCAGTCCGGTTCCATAGGTATAACTGCCGGTATCAATACCGCCCTCTGCCGTCACTGTGCCGCCATTGGTATGATATGTCACTGTATAAACCGAACCGGACACGGTAATCTCACAATCTGCAGTCATTCCGCTGCCTGTTTCGGCAGTGATCGTAGCAGTACCGGTTTTTTGGGCCGTAACCATCCCGTCCTCCGCCACTGCAGCCACGGTATCGTCCGAAGAGCGCCATGTTACCGTTGTATCTCCTCCCGAGGTATCCGTAACCACAGCGGTAAGCTGTATGGTCACATTCTCCGGATAGTCCAGCTCCGCTTTGGATTTGTTCAGAATTACCCCTGCAGACGGAAGCTGGAACTGCCAGATCCCATCCTCAGATTCCATATACACACCTGTATAGAGCTGCCCCTGGGAAACGGAACCAATCGTAATCCCGGATGCCCGGCTGGCAGTGAGAATATCATCTGCCTTTACACCGGGAACCGTATTTGTTCCGTCCGTGACCGTATCCCCCACCGTGCCTGCAACCACCCCGGAATACATGGGGTACGTCTCTGTACCGTAATTGCATGTGACATTTCTCGCTGCTCCCTCCAAACTGCCCAGGATCAATCCCCCTGCAAGAGATATTGTACTATAAGAATCATAGTAAATACCGGCGCCGTTTCCTGCGGTATTTGCGTACACCGAACCGCCTGTCATGGTTATCTGTCCGTTTCTGGCGCTGCTGGTACCTTTGCTGTAAATACCGCCTCCGTTGTTTACAGCGGTATTGCCGTTCAGCTGACCGCCGGATACCTGCAGCTGACCGCCTCCGCCGACATAGATACCGCCGCCGGTATCTGCCTGATTGTCCCGGATACTGCCGCCGGTCAACTCCACAGAGCCGCCGGCCGCATAAACGCCGCCGCCGTTTCCTGCCTGATTGCCCTCAATACTGCCGCCGGACACTTCCGCCAGGCCGCTGGCCACGTAAATTCCTCCGCCGTTGGTAATCTGTGTTCCGCTGTTATTTTCTACGTTCCCGGTAATGCTGCCGCCCCGCATTCTCAATTCGGCATTATTGGTAATAAAGACACCTCCGCCGCTTCTTGCCTTATTCCCGCGGATTACACCCCCATGGAATTCCATGATTCCGTTATCCACGGATACTCCGCCGCCGCCTGATGTGGTAGAAGTACCTGCATAGCTGTTTTCGCAGACGGTTCCGCCATATAGCTTCAGCTTACCTCCCTGAACATAAATGCCGGCACCGCTTCCGCTGGTGATTTTGCCTCCGCTCACCTTCCCTGTCTGCTGTGCGGAACAGTCAAATAAACCCAGTTCCGACGTACTCCCCACCATAATTACCCTGTAGCTTTTCGTCTGCCTGACCGTATGGCCGTTGAGACATAAATGAAACACACCCTCCGGCACCGTCCAGGCTGCCGTCAGCTCCACATCTGCAATCAGAAAATAATTACCGGCCTCTGTGGGCAGTTGTGTACTGTTGGACCACTCCTGCCATTCCCCCCCAGCGTCATGTTCTTCCGGGCAGTTGATACCTGCATGCCCCTCTTTCCATTTTGCATAGAAGACAGGATTCCCGTCCAGAAGCGCATCCGCCGCGATGGACGTCACGGGGTCTCCCGCGAAATCTGCACTTTCGTACCACCCCAGGAAAACATAACCCGCCCTGCTCACTTCCTGCTCTGTTGGCAGAGTCAGCTCCGTACCATAAGTATATTCTGTATACTTCTCCTCATTTTTCACGATTCCGCCGCCGGTTTCATAGGTAATCGTATATTTGGCACCGATATACGGCACCCACCGGAAGCTCCAGGTTCCGATTCCGTCCGGCTCTGCCGGCTCCAGGTAAATACCTTTATAAATCTTACCGTCCGCTGCAGAGGTGATTTCTTTTGCCGGGTCAGCGTACAGAATATCTCCTGCCCGGGCACCAATGACGGATGCCTCCGGCACCTCCCCTTCTTTACTGATAATCTCGCCGCCCAGTGTTCCCGTAATCTCTCCGGAATACATCGGATATGTCTCCGAACCATACTGATACTTCCCCTTGCCCCCCAGACCTCCAAGGATCAGACCGCCTTCTAACGATGCGGTA
Organism: uncultured Acetatifactor sp.; assembly: GCA_910580225.1. Lineage (GTDB taxonomy): Bacteria > Bacillota > Clostridia > Lachnospirales > Lachnospiraceae > Acetatifactor. The sequence continues at coordinate 24,278 of CAJTXE010000035.1, read as the reverse complement.
TAGGTGGCGGAAGCGGCCGCCAGATTATCGACTGCCCCGCCTGCGGTATTTGCATAGACAGCACCTCCGCTCATGGTAAAATTCCCGCCGTAAAAGATTCCGCCGCCGTCTCCCTCAGACACGTTTCCGGAAATCGTTCCTCCCATGATCTGCATTTTCGTGGTTGCACCATAGATTCCGCCTCCATTGCCTGCGGCTTTATTCCCGGAAACGGCGCCTCCGTTTATGATGGGTGTGCTGCTGCTTGCGGCATGGAGCCCTCCCCCATTTCCTGCCGTGGTATTATCGGCAATGTTTCCTCCATTCATGGTAAATTTTGCAGTACTGCCTGTGGTATAGACACCCCCTCCCTGATTTGCCGTGTTCCCTGTCACCATACCGCCGGTCATTTCCACAGAGCCGCCCCCTACGCCCAAGCCGCCGCCCTGATTTCCCTGGTTTCCCGTAATCTCACCGCCGGACAGAACCACGGAACCATTGGCAGCATAAATACCGCCGCCTCTGCCGGTTGTACTGGTGGTTCCTGCGGCAGTATTGCTTTCAATGATTCCTCCGTCTACCAGCAACGTACTGCTGGTACCTGTAACAAAGATGCCGCCTCCGTTAGGCGCCTCATTTCCGGTGATTCTGCCTCCATATAGCTTCAGACTGCCGCTGCCGGCGGTACCGCCCACAGTAATGCCGCCCCCCGCTGTCGTAGATGTGACTTTCCCTCCGGTGATCCTACCCGCCATTCCGGCAGAACAGTCAAAAACAGCCAGCTCGGTTCCGGTTCCGATTACAGAGATTACTCCGGCGCCTTCCTTCGTCTGCCGGATGGTATGGCCGTTCAGGCAGAGATTGACTGTCGTACCCTTTGCAGCCGCCCACACATCTGCCAGATTGACATCCGCGATAAGATAATAATTGCCTCCGCTTTCCGGCAATTTCGTATGTTCCGGCAAGCCTGCACTGTTTTCCCATGGAATCCAGTTCTCTATGGCATCATGTGCTTCTGCACAGTCAACACATGCGTGCCGCTCCCTCCACTTTGCATAAAAGACAGGCACGTCATCAAAAAGGGAATCTGCTGCAAGCGCAATTACAGGGCTGCCTGTGAAATCTGCAGTTTCATACCATCCCAGAAATTCATATCCCTCTCTTGTAATCGCCTGCCCCGTGGGAAGGGCCAGCTCCGTACCATAGGTATATTTTGTATAGCTATCCGCATTTTCTATGGCTCCGCCATTGGTTTCATAAGTAACCGTAAATGTTGTACCGATGTCCGGCACCCAGCGGAAAACCCAGCTTCCGGTTCCGTTTTCTTCAGATGGAGGAAAATAGATGCCCCGATACAGCTTGCCGTCCGCTGTGGAAGTGATTTCTTTCGCCGGGTCGGCATACAGGATATCTCCCGGCCGGGCGCCGGCGATTGCCGCCATTGATGCGTCTCCGCTGGTAATTTCATCACCCAGAATCCCCGTAATCTCACCTGGATACATGGGATATGTCTCCGAACTGTGGTTATACTTTCCCTTTCCTCCGAGACCGCCGAGAATCAGACCGCCTTCTAAAGATGCAGTATAGGTAGTGGAAGTGGCCGCCAGATTGTTTACAGCCCCGGCTGCGGTATTCGCATAGACGGCGCCGCCGCTGAAGGTAACGTTGCTGCCATAAAAGATACCGCCGCCTTCCGACTCCGCCTCATTTCCGGCAATGGTTCCTCCCGTTATTCCCAGTTTCGTGGTTGCGGCATAGATACCGGCCCCCTTGCCCGCCGCCTTATTGCCTGAAACGGTTCCTCCCGTTATCATCGGCGTGCTGCTGCTTACGGCATAGATACCTCCTCCATCTGCTGTTACGGTGTTTCCGATCACACTTCCGCCATTCAGCGTATAGCTGCTGGAAGTTCCCGTGATATAGACGCCTCCTCCGCTGACTGCTGTATTCTCCCGAATCTCCCCGCCGGTCATATCTGCGGCTCCGTTGGCTACATAAAGGCCGCCTCCCTTGCCGCCTGTGCCTGTGGCAGTATTGCTCCTGACAATCCCTCCCTTCATAAGATAGCTGCTGGAAGTTCCCGTGATATAGACGCCTCCTCCGCTGACTGCTGTATTCTCCCGAATCTCCCCGCCGGTCATATCTGCGGCTCCGTTGGCTACATAAAGGCCGCCTCCCTTGCCGCCTGTGCCTGTGGCAGTATTGCTCCTGACAATCCCTCCCTTCATAAGATAGCTGGTGGTAGTTCCCGTCATATAGACGCCTCCGCCGCTGACTGCCGCATTCTCTCGAATCTCCCCGCCGGTCATATGCACGGCTCCGCCGGCAGCCGCATGAACACCGCCTCCTTTACCGCTTGTCCCTGTGGCGGTATTGCTCCCAATGGTTCCTCCCGTTATTGTCAGTTCGCTGCCGCTGCCGGTGACATAGACGCCCCCGCCATTGGTGGTCACCGTATTTCCGCTGATCTCGCCGCCATGCATGACTGCAGAACTGCCGGCACCTACATAGATACCGCCTCCGCTTGTTCCCGAATTTCCGGTGATCCTCCCGCCGTACAGATTCAGACTGCCGCCTGTACTGACAGTGATCCCTCCCCCATTTGTACTGGAACCTTTTCCTCCTGTAATTGTGCCTGCCATTCCCTCTGAACAGTCAAAAACAGACAGCTCCGCTCCCTCTCCATTTACTTTGATAACTCCCGTCGCTGTTTTTGTCTGCTGAACGGTATGCCCGTTCAGACAGAGGTTGACAGCCGTATTCCCTGCAACTGTCCACAACGCTGTCAGCTCCACATCCACAGTAAGATAATAATTGCCTCCATCATTTGGAAGGGCGGCGCTGTCCGCCCATGCAGTCCAGCCTGTGTCATGGTCTTCCGGCGTATGCCTATGCCCCTCTGTCTCTTCTGCCAACAATTCCACCCTGTCTTCTCTGTCCGTCTCAGCAATAAGTCCATCCGCTTCCCAGTCTGCATTCCGGGTCCGGAGGCATCCTGCAGTCTCTGTATCGGGTTCCCAGGGGACCGCCAATGCCGTCAGCTTCGTACTTCCCAGAAACATGCAGCAGCCGATCATGAAGACAGCTCCCTTTCTGATCCGCCTCCCTGCCTTTCCTACAGCCATATGCCGCAGAACGCCTTGCCCTCTGCAATCCTGTCCCTTATTTTCCCTCATATACAAACCTCCCGAACTGTCCCCGACTGTATCAGAATTCTTTCCAAATGCACAAAAACCTTCGGCCGAGTCTATTGCGGTTATTTTTTGTCACCCCATCCTGCTCAGCTTCTCAATAATCTGCCGGATTTCCTCGTCCTCCGGAAGCAGTGCCTGCAGCTGCCCGGCAACCGCCAGAGCCGCCTGATCCTGTCCGGCATCCAAAAGGCTCCGGAGCCTGAGCTTGATCTGCTTTGCCAATACCTGAAACTCTCCTGCTGCCTGCCGGGATTCCTGCTCCTGACGTTTTAGCTGTTCGTCAATCCACTGAAGATAAGGTTTCATGACACCATCCAGCCCCGGCAGCAGTTTTCTGATCTCCCGAATCGTCCCCACCGCCTGGCCATACTTCCCTTCCGCTGTCTGATCCAACAACTCCGCCGCAAGAAAAGCCCCCTGATATTCCTCCGGAAACATATCCCGGGCCTGAGACAGAATCTCCGGTCTGTACATTTTTTCGCACAACTCCATATAACACGCCGCATATTCCCCCAGTCCCTCTTTTATATTGTCAAAATCGCGCTCTATTACACTTCCTTCCCCTCTCTCTGCAGCAGATTCCGCTGTCCTGTCCTTCTCCCATTGCCCTGCAGCCCGAATTGCGCCGGACAGACCGTACAACGCCCGCCAGACCAGCATATGCACATCCTCCTGGTGCAGAACAGCACTGAACTGCCTGTTCCACCAATCCGCATCCTCCCAGGAAAATTGCTCGAAATATGCTCTTATCCCTTTTTGCCAACGATAAAAAGGAACGGTCTCTAATATGGTCCGATTGCTGCCGCCCAGGCACTCCACTGCATCCAGCATCGCATATGTTCTGACAGAGGCCATGCTCTGATTGGGATTCTCCCATACTTCCGCCGCCAGCCGTTCTGCCTCTGCCCCGGATATTCCTCCGGCCCGGGACAGCGCTCCTTCTTCTGATTCCGGCGCCTCCCCGGCCGCCTTCCTGTCTTCTGCCCTGAGGACATCCACTCCCGCTCCGCCATATACAGACTCTGTCCGGAGCTGGTTTGCACCTATTACGATTGTCCTTAACTTGAAAAACCAATGCTCTGATTCCACCCCTTCATAGGACACCAGAGCCCTCACTCTTTCCTCCAGGCTCTCCCTGCCCCGGCAGCAGTCCGAAACAGCCCGCAGTATACAGCCCTCCAGCTCTTCCCTCTCCAGCAGCACATTGCACATCCGTACGTAAAGGCGCCGTTCCTGTGCTTCCGCCTCCGGCATCCGCTCCACAACCGCCCGGATCATTTCCTCATTTACAAATATCTGAGACGCCTTCCAGTCAAAGCTGTCAAACCACTGCCAGGCCTGCTTTCCCTGCCCCAATACTGCAGCCGCCCGGATTCCATGGCCCAGCACAATGCTGCGGTTATGATCTTCAAAACATTTCCCTGTTATGTTGGTAACAAAAGCCAGAAAGCTCTCCTCATTCTCCAGATAATCCTGATATCCCCTCCAATAATACGCTGCATATTTCAGCACCTTTTCATAGTCATGCCGTTCCATATAGGCGACTGCCAGGTGTCCGGCAATCATATCTCTCACCATCTTATCGGTCTTTGGATGCGTTAAATACAGTTCGCCTTTCTGAATGGCCTCCTCATAGCGATACAGATCCATATAGCAGCCGATCTCATTGGCAAAAAGAGAGGAAAGGAAATACTCATTATTGATTCTGCCTGTCTCAGACAGCGAAATTGCCTCCAGAGACATATCCAGAGATTTGTTGTATTCGTTCAGTACATTGTACTCCTGGGCCAGCTGCAGCGTATGCTTCATATTTCCGGGATCCGCCTGATGTTCCTCCAGCAGCAGGCGGATATTCCGCATGGAATGCGCCCGTGCCTCTTTTGCCGACGCATACACATATCCGTAATGATGCACATAGGCATTGAATTTCTTTGTCCTTCCCCTGACATGATTAAAGTATTCATGGATACGGTATATAAACCGGGTATCCGGTGCCAGCTTTGTCATCCGTCCCACCAGCAAATCTGTATACACACTGCCGTCCTTCTCCAAATAGTTTCTCTGGGTATAAGCCGCCATGCCATAGCCTTGATACTCGCCGGTATTAAAAAAGTCGATGATTTCGGTCACATCCTCAAACCACTCGTCATCATCCAGGAAAAGAAACCATTCCCCTCTGGCCTTCTCAAGTCCTGCATTGCGGGCTTTGGAAAAATCATGACACCATTCGAACTCTATAATCTGATCCGTATATTCCTCAATAATCTTCCGCACCTGTTCCCCACAGCCCGTATCCACCAAAATCAGCTCCGCAGAAACCTGTTCCAGCAACGGCTTAACGGAATCAAGGCATTTTCTCACCGTGTCCGGACGGTTCGAAATTAGTATCGATATGGTAAGCAGTACCTGCCTGTTCATAATTATGATGTTCCTCCCATAATCCTCTTTGTTTTTCTGTCTATGACACGCTTTCTGTCAAAAATTCGTTTGCATGAGTTTGTTCCGCAGTTGGTTGATTTCTTCATCTTCCGGAAGAAGCGCATGCAGCTGCTCTGCCACACCTAAAGCAGCCTGATACTGGCCGGCTTCTGCCAACGCATAAACCTTCGCCTTAATTTGTCCGGCAAGCACCTGAAACTCCCCCGCAGCCTGCACGGATTCCCGCTTCTGCCGTTTCAGCTGTTCCTCCAGCCATATCAGATAATGCTTCATGATATTCGCAAGTCCCGGAAGCAGATTCTTGATTTCACGGACGGCTTCCACTGCCTCGGCATATGCTTTCGTTTCCGTCTTTTCCAACAAATCACGGATGGCAAATGCCCCGCGATACTCCTCTGGTAGCACATCCTGCATAGACTGTATGACTTCTTCTCTGTAGATCTTCCCGCATAAAGCCATTCTGCATAGTGCATATTCCTCCAGCCCCCGCATCATGTCCTCTGCCGAACCGTATCTTTCCTCCCCGCGTTCCATTGCAGCAGCCTCTGCGCTTGCACGGCTGATTCCGCAGGCCGCCCTCCAGGCAAGCATATGCATGCTGTCCTGCTCCCCGGCTGCTTCCAGCGCCTCTGCCAGCCATACAGTATCTCTCCATGTATACCGGCCAAAATATTCCCCCAGCTGCCTTTCCCATCGGGAGAAGGGCAGCATCTCCAGCACATGTCCCATATCTCCCCCCAGAAGTCTCACTGCTTCCGGCATATGGCAGGCTTTCATATACTCCATGCTCTCTTCTCCGGCTTCCCAGATCTCCAGCGCCATGGCTTCCGCTTCCTCTGCATTACAGCAAATACCTCTCCGAGGACGAAAGGCAGCAGCCGTCAGTCTGGACAGCTTCACAAACCAATGATCTGCCTTCAAACCGGCATACGCTGAGATTGCCCTGATCTGTTTCTCCTCTATACCGGAACTGTCACATTCCTTTTCGCTGCCGCAGATTTCGCTGTTATCCGCCTCCCGGCTGCTGCAGCACTCCATGATGGTCTCTAATACAGTGCTCTCCAGATCCGGACGTTCCAGAAGCACATTGCTCATTTTATCATAATACGGCAGATCCCGGGGATCTGCTTCTGCCATGTACTTCAGGATATCCCTGATTACCCCGAAATCAAGGCTGTATTTTTCCAGCTCCCAATCCATTGCCTGAAACCATTCCCAAGCCAGTTCAGCCTTTCCGCAGCGCACTGCAGCCCGAACACCGCTGCCCAGAATGGGAGTACGCTTCTGCCGGTTAAAACAGCTTTGCGTTACAGGTGTCTCAAATCCCATAAAAGCATCCCGGTTTTTCTGATACATCTGGTAAGTGGCCCAATATGCTTTCCCATAGTCAAGCGCTTTGTCATAGGCTTCCTTATCCACGAATGCCATGGCAAGGCGCCCCGCAATCAACGCTTTCACCATTCTGTCTGTCCGACTGCTTTTTATATACACTTCGCCCTTTGATATGGCTTCATCATACTGATAAGTAGCCATGTATCCATTGATTACATTTCCATAGAGGGAAGACAGACAGTATTCTTCCTCCACCGCTTCCCGCTCTGCTCTGTCGATGGCCTCCAAGGACAATTCCAGCGACTTGTCTATCTCGCCCAGGACATTATACTCCTGCGCCAGCTGCAGTGTATGCCTCATATTGCAGGGATGCTCTGCCAGTTCCTCCTGAAGCAGTCCAATGTTCCTTGCTGCATGTTCCCTGGCTTCCGCCCTCGTTTGAAATGCATACCCATAATGATGCACAAAAGCATTCAGGCGCTTTGCCTTTCCCGGAGCTCTGTTGAAGCTCTCATGAATTCGATAGATAAATTTGATGTCGGGTTCCAGCCGAATCAAACGGGCTACCAGAGAATCGCTATACTGAGAACCATCCGTTCTCACATAATCACGCACTGTATAGAGTCCTACTCCGTATATCCTGTACTCCCCCGAACGAAAAAAGCGGATGATATCCGTTACGTCCTCAAACCATTCGTCATCATCCAGATACAGAAACCACTCCCCCCCTGCACGCTCCAAACCTGCATTCCGGGCTTTGGCAAAATCTCTGCACCATTTGAAATCCACAATATTGTCAGTATACTCCTCTATGATCCCCCTCACCTGTTCCCCGCATCCTGTATCCACCAGAATCAGCTCTGAGGAAACCCTCGCCAGCAACGGCCTTATGGAATCAAGACATTTCCGCACGGTGTCCGGGCGGTTGGATATCAAAACAGATATGGTCAGTAATACACGATTGCTCATCAGAAACAGACACCATCCCTTCCTATGGATCATATAAAAGCAGAGAAACCGGCTTTTATCTATTATGTTTTCCATTATAACGGCAGAAACCGAAAATTACAAGAAAGATCACAAAAACACGGCACAGGATTTCTCCCATGCCGTGACTTTTGATTCTCTATGAAACGAATTTTTGTACTTAACCTACAGCCCTGAATTAGCCTAACAGAGACAGTACACCCTGATTTGCCTGGTTGGACTGAGCCAGCATTGCCTGACCAGCCTGAGCCAGAATCTGGTTGTTGGAGTAGGTAACCATCTGTGTAGCCATATCTGTATCACGAACTGCGGACTCTGCAGACTGAGTATTCTCAACTACATTATCCAAGTTGGCGATGGTGTGCTCCAGACGGTTCTGTACAGCACCGAGAGCCGCTCTCTGATCAGATACTTTCTGAAGAGCGTCTGCAACTACATCGATTGCCTTGGTTCCGTTGTCAACCTTGTCTCCGCCGATATTCAAGCCATTCACACCAAGACCTCTGGCGCTCATCATGGAGATGTTAACGCTGATCTTGTTGTCATTGCTGGAATCTGCACCTACATGCAGGCTGAAGTTAATTGCATCATTCAGATCCGCAAATGCCTCTACCTTAATGGCAATTGTCTTGCTCACTTCATCATAGTAGGATGTTACAGACTTCAACTCAGAACCATACTGACGTCTGATAGCAGATGTCAATGCGTCCATGCTGGTAAATGCCTTCACATCATTACCGTTCTTATCCTGCCCTGCCTCATTGATAGCCTTCACAACCGTGCTGGCGCTGGCCTTCTCTTTGCTGGTATCATTAGCAGAAGTGTTCTCAATGAGAACATAAGTCGTGTTGCCTACTGAGATCGTCTTACCGCTGATCTTGGTATTTGTTGCTGCTGCGCCGGTGAGCTTCGCATTGCTGTAATCGGAAGCATCGAACTTGCCGCTGACAGCTGTACCAAAGGTAAGCTTGCCGGTTCCTGTCTGAGCGTCAATAGTAATCTGCTGTGTACCGCCTGCACTTAATGCAGTCAGACTTGCCTTAACACCTGCATAGGTCAAGCTGCCTGCTACGCTGCCGTTGGCACCCTTCAGCAGATAGGTCTCATTGAACTTGGTGGTTGTAGCTACACGGTCGATTTCCGTTGTCAGCTGGTCAATCTCGTTCTGGATTGCATCTCTGTCGCTCTCGGACATGGTTCCGTTAGCGGCCTTTACTGCCAGCTCGTTCATTCTCTGCAGCATATCATGCACTTCATTCAGTGCACCTTCAGCTGTCTGTACTGCACTGATACCATCCTGTGCATTGGCGGAAGCCTGAGTCAGACCACGAATCTGCTTTCTCATCTTCTCGGAAATAGCCAGACCAGCCGCATCGTCAGCTGCACGGTTGATCTTGTATCCGGATGACAGCTTCTCGGTTGCCTTAGCCTGTGTGTTTGTGGTGATACCCAACATTCTGTTGGAATTCATTGCTGTTAAGTTGTGTTGTACTACCATACTATATTCCTCCTTGAATGAAATGCCTCTTCCTTGAGGCTATTGGGGTCTGGCTTTCATCCGGTCCGCACGTCCGAACTTCCGCTGACCATGATTGGGTAATCTCCTGCAATCGTGCGTATTGCTTCAGAATCCCAAGATGTAAGCTGAAAACAGATCTTACTGTCCTTAGCACTGCAAGCCTTAATGAAGTTACGGCTCTCTGCTTTCGCTTTACCTGTTAAATATATCGGAGAGATTCTTGATTACTTTAGCACATTTTTAAAATTTTCTCCCTGATTTGCAGGATTTCTTTATCCGCGGGCATCAGCGCCAGCAGCTGCTCTGATACTGCCAGGGCCGCCTGATACTGCCCGGCTTCCGCCATTCCATATATTTTTGCTTTAATCTGTCCGGCCAGCGCCTGAAATTCCCCTGCGGTCCGGCGGGATTCCTCTTTCTGTCTCTGCAGCCGTTCCTCCAGCCATTTCAGATATTGCTTCATGATATTGGCAAGTCCCGGCAGCAACCCACTGATTTCCCTGACCGCATTTACAGCCGTTATATAATCTTCCTCCTCCGTCCGTTCCAGCAGTTCCCAGACAGCATAAGCTCCCTGATCTTCCACAGGCAGGATATCCTTCCTTTCCCGGAGAATCTCCTCCCGATAGATCCGCTCACACAAGCTTGTCCTGTTTAAAGCATATTCCTTAAGCCCTTCCAATATGGTGTATATATCCGCATCCGCCCCGCTGGCACAGCTGATGCCGCAGGCGGCTTTCCAGGCCAGCAGCCGGATGCCTCCCGGATCCAGAACATCCTGAAAACGCTCTGTCCACCATTCAGCCTCCTTCCAGGAAAATCTGCTGAAATACCATGCAATTCCCTTTTCCCAGCGCAGAAAGGGAATCTGTTCCAGCACCTGTCTGTTGCTGCCCCCGAAATAGGATACCGCCGAGAGAAGATCAAAGGCTTTCATCAGAGGCATGGTTTCCTCCATGATATTCCAGAGTTCCCCGGCTGTGTCTTCCGCCTCCTGTGGACAAATGTACATTCCCCTATCCCGCAGCTCCTGCAGACTTCCTGCGCCCTCTGTCCCCTTTTCGGCTTCCCCCTCTGCCGCCAGAAAGGCACCCGCGGCCAGCCGGACCAGCTTTAGAAACCAGTGATCCGCTCTCACCTCCCCATACGGGACAGCCGCTCTGATTCTCTCGGACAGCGTTTCCCTGCCCATACAGTTTTCCATCATCTCCCTTACAGCAAAGTCCTTCCACTCCTCATGGCTTACAAGAATGTCACACATTTCCCTGTATAACGCCTGCTCCTTCTTCCCTGCCGTCTGTATGTGTCTGATAATATCCCGAACCATCCCTGCATCCGCATAATCCCTGCGGCCTTCCCAGCCTATCCCCGCAAACCACTGCCATGCCAGGTTGTCTTTCCCAAGCCGGATTGCTGCCCGTACTCCATTCCCCAGAATCACAGCTCTCCTTCGCTCATGAAAGCAGGTATTCGTAATGGGCATATTGTATTCCATATATTCTTCATCATTTTTTAGGTAATCCTGATAAATTTCCCAGTAATACGCCGTACGCTCCAGACATTTCGCATCATTTTTCTTTTCCATATATGCAGCGGTCAGCAGCCCTGCAATGAAAGCCCTGACCATTTTATCCAGGCACCGTTTTTCCAGGTACATCTCTCCTCTGTCAATGGCTTCCTCATAACGGTTCAGTACAATATAGCAGTAAATTTCATTTGCATAGAGCGGCGGCAGGCAGTATTCATCTTCCACCGGCCCCTGTTCGGCTTTTGTAATCCCCTCCAGTGACAGTTCCAATGACGTTTCCCTGTCATTGACAGAATTATATTCCTGCACCAGCTGCAATACATGCCGCATACTCCCGGGCTGCTCCGCCGCCTCCTCCTTCAGCAGGCTGATATTCCGCATGGCATGAGCCCTATGTTCCTCAGCGTTTTCATAGATATAACCATAGTGATGCACAAAAGCATCCAGCTTCTTCGGAATCCCCGGGGCCCGGTTAAAGCATTCGTGAATCCTGTGGATAAACTGAATATCCGGTTCCAGACGAATCATCCTGCTGACCAGCAGCTCCGTATATTCCGAACCGTCTGAAACCAGATAATTACGCTGATTGTAAAGCCCCACGCCATAAACCCGATATTCACCGGAATGAAAAAAGCGGATGATGTCCGACACATCTTCAAACCATTCATCGTCGTCCAGATACAGAAACCACTGCCCCTTTGCCTGTTTCAATCCTGCATTGCGCGCTTTTGAAAAATCCCTGCACCAGTTGAAATCAACAATCCGGTCAGTATATTCCTCGATTATCTCTCTTACGGCTTCTCCGCACCCTGTATCTACCAGAATCAGCTCTGACGGAATCTGTTCCAACAATGGCCTGATAGATTCAAGACACTTTCTTACAGTATCGGAACGGCCGGAAATCAAAAGTGATATGGTTAATAAAATCTGTCTGCTCATGGAATTCCAAATTCCTTTCTCCTGAAATTTTATAACATCATACCCCATATGGAACGGAAATGCAAACAAAAAACATTGCTGAACTTCCACTGCACGGGCCTGGGTAATAAGAAACGCATCCACGTTCATGCAGTGGATGCGTTAATCAACCAAATATAAACAATATACCCTATGTCCGCTGATACTCTGCTCTCATTACTGAAGCAATGACAGTACCCCTGATGTAGCCTGGTTCGCCTGTGCCAGCATCGCCTGACCGGCCTGTGCCAGAATCTGGTTGTTGGAGTACTCAACCATCTGGGTAGCCATATCCGTGTCACGGATAGAAGCCTCTGCACTGGTGGTATTCTCCACTACGTTATCCAGGTTCGCGATCGTGTGCTCCAGTCTGTTCTGGATAGCGCCCAGAGACGCTCTCTGATTGGATACTTTCTGCAGTGCATCTGAAATAATATCAATCGCCTGTGTGGCAGCATCTCCGTCGTCCCCGTTTATCTTCAGTCCATTCAGACCAAGACCTCTGGCACTGAGCTGCGAAATATTCATATAAATCTTATTGTCGTTAGACGAATCGGTACCTACATGCAGACTCAAATCTATGGCGTCATTCAGGTCTGCAAAAGCTTCCGCCTTCAATGCAATCGTCTTCAGTACTTCATCATAATAAGACGTGACGGCCTTAAGCTCCGAACCGTACTGACGGCGAATGGAAGAAATCAGTGAATCCATACTGGTGAATGCCTTTACCGTGGAACCGTCACCTGCCGGATCCTTCGCGTCATTGATGGCCTTTACCACTGCGCTGGCGCTGGCCTTATCTGCCCCTGAATTCTTAGCAGATGTGTTCTCAATCAAAACATAGGTGGTATTCCCTACCGTAATCTGTCTGGCGCTGATCTGCGTATTGGTCTGTGCCGCTCCGTTCAGCTTGATATTTGTATACTTGCCTGATGCCAGCGTATTCCCCGGAATGGGAGCATCAAATGTCAGTCTCGCCGTTCCGGTCTGGGGATCCGGCTGTACGAAACCGGCGCTGGTCTGGGTAAACTGCAGATTATTTGTCAGACTGGCCGCCGCTTTTGAATAGCTCAGGTCGCCTGACACACTGCCGTTGGACCCGCGGAGCAAATAGGTCTCATTGAACTTGGTAGTGGTGGATACACGGTCAATTTCAGCGATCAGCTGATCCACTTCATTCTGCACCGCATCTCTGTCACTCTCGGACAATGTTCCGTTGGCAGACTTTACAGCCAGCTCTGTCAGTCTCTGAACCATATCATGCACTTCATTCAATGCACCGTCAGCCGTCTGTACCGCGCTGATACCGTCCTGTGCATTCAATGAAGCCTGTGTCAGACCGCGAATCTGCTTTCTCATCTTCTCACTGATGGCAAGGCCTGCCGCATCATCAGCCGCACGATTGATTTTGTACCCGGATGAGAGCTTCTCTGTGGCTCTTGCCTGTGAAGTGGTGGTCAAACCCAGCATTCTGTTGGAATTCATCGCCGTAAGGTTATGCTTTACTATCATTCCCATTTTCTATTCCTCCTTGAATAACTACCGCCTCTGCGGTTCGCTTCTTGCTTTCAATCTGTTGAACTTATGTTTGATACCATCTACTTTACGGTATGCATTCCATTTTGTCAACTATTCAACTTTTATATCGGTCTGTCTCCCTGAAAAATTTAGTCTGTTTCTGATATTTTTATCGTTCCGATTCGGAAAACTTATCTTCATGGACAGAAACCGCAAAAATCTAAAAAATTCCGCAGCAAAAGCTGCGGAATTCAGAATTACTTGATTGCTACTTTTTGCTGTCCATAAAGTAGGGCATTACCACAGAAGATTTATTCATGTTCTTATAATAATTAATAGCCGCCTTAGAGGACTTGCGTCCTTCCCGGATTCCCTCCCGCTCCCTGCGGAAATAATCCTCAATAAGCTTTTTGTTCCGGGCCTCCTGGGCCTGAATCGCAACACCGGTCTCTGTGACTTCCGCCACCAAACCTTTTAAAACCGCAATCTGTGCAGCGTATTTCGACCGATTTCCTTTCAGCTGCTCTGCTACCTGGGCATAAAGCTTCTCAAATCCGCTGTCAAGCAAAGCCAGTTTATCTATCAGATCCCCCTTTTCCGCTATAGCTTCATCGAATTGATCCATATCCCCATCCCCGGACTGAAAAATCTTCTGCTGACGCAGATTATATTCCTGGATTTCAGCCATGACCTGCAATTTTCTCCGGAGACTCTCCTCCAAAAGGGTCAAATAATTCTCTGTCACGCCCCTCTACTCCCTGCCTTTCTTCATAACTTCCTTCCAGGTATCCCGCGTTGTACGGAGATGCTCGTTTACTTCCTCCAGAATCTCCTTATCCTTTTTCACATTGGCCTCGATCAGCCTCTGGCTCAGATAAGTATAAATACGTTCGAAGTCCTGTGCAACCGGATATTTCATATCCAGCGTCTGGCGGAGATAATCAATAATGCGCTCCACTTTCCTGATATAGATGTGTGATTTTTCCACATCATTGCTCTCCACCGCTGTGATTGCAATGTTGCAGAACTTAATCGCCCCTTCATAAAGCATCAAAGTCAGCTCCGCCGGAGAAGCCGTCAAAATCTTACTGTTATTATACTGTCCAAAAGCATTGGGTAATGCCATATCGCACCTCGCCTTTCCTTCATATTCGTCTGGCTGGCTGCATGGCAACCCTTCCTCCTGATCAGCCACCCAGCAACGACGTCACAGCACTGGCATTGTTCTGCATCTTCGCCAGAGCCGTCTCCATAGCCGCAAATTTAGCATACCACTTATCTTCATAATCTGCAAGCTTCTTTTCCAATTCTTTGATTTTAGCAGTGTAATCATCGTAATCTGTCTGCATTTTCTTGTCATCATAGACAGTCATGGCAGAACTGTAGCCTTCCTTGCTCTTCATCAGATCGAACATCTTGTCAGAGAGCTTCTGAGAAAGCTGCGTGAAAAACGATACCACGGTGTCGGGGTCATTGGCAATCATTGACTTCAGCTTGTCGGCATTACCGGATGTATTCTCATCATCCGGATCACCGTCAATATGGTAAGCATTCTTCTCGTTATCCGCAGAGATAAAGTAATTCAATGTATTGATACCGAAATTGGATAGATACATCTGCTTTCCGTTTACTTCCACGCCTTCCAGCATAATCTGCTTCATGGCGCCGGAAACGGTACTCAGAACACTGTCCTTGCGGAGAATGGAATCCTTGATTTTATTCTCCCACTCCTCGATGGCGCTGTCAGACATAGCATCCTTTTCCTCATCGGTCAGAGGCTCATAGCCCTTGGAAGAATCCGCATTATAGAGCTTATCCATCTGGTTGATCAGGGTGTTATACTCCTTGAAGAAGTTCTTGATCATATCGTAGATGCCGTTGGTGTCATCTTCGGTGGTAATGGTGACTTCTTCACCAGGCGCAGTAGTGGCGCTTAACGTAAGGGTCAGCCCATTTATCTCCAGCGTATTCTTATCGGATTTATATTCTACACCATTAAGATAAATCAGCGCATCCTCACCTGCTGTCTTTTGACCGGAGTTGCCGCCTGCTGCCAGTTCCGCTTTCGCAGCCTTTGCATCGTCAACTTCCTTTTGCACCTCCGCAGCAATTTCATCTTTCGTCTGCTGTGTCAAAATAAATTTTCCCTCTGAATCCGTCTTCAGCGTCCCGTCCGCATTTTTCTCAAGCTGTCCCTCCGCGCTCTCGATATTCATCTGGTTACCCATCCAGGTTCCCAGCGCAGCTTTCGCCGCTTCCAATGCATCCGGATCCGCTCCTGAAATCGTATCCGCCGAAGCCTTGTCGAAAACAGTTTCAACGGCGTCGTTTATCGCCTCCCAGTCCGCTTCCGTCAGATTGTCATAATCCGTATTCTCGTCCAGCTGAATAGATTTTCCTGCATCCTGCAGTGCCTGATTCACCTTTTTGATATACTCCGGATCCATTTTCTCCAGGATACCCTGCCGGTTTTCCCTGGCGCTTTTCCAAACGGATGTAAGATTTTCCAGACGGCTCTTCTGCCTTGCTTCGGTGGTACTCACCTGATTGTTAATGATTTCATCGTACTTGTTTGTTACTGCTGAACTGGAATAACTCAGCTGCAGCGCTTTCAGCGCCTTAACCCCCTGACCATCCATTCCGAGAAGTTCAAAATCATTTTTTTCACCGGATGCTTTGGCCGATACATAGAGCCTCTGGTTCGTGGCATCAAAATTGGCGTTCACCCCGGCTGTCCGCAATGCGCTTACGAAAGCATCCACAGTACTGTTCTCATCGATCTGCAGACTCGCGACTTCATTGCCTATTCTGACCTGTATGCTGCCCGAGCCTGCCCCAAGCCCCAGCTCGCTGAGTTTCGTGCTGCCTGTGACAGTACCGTCCTCGACCACGTTCCCGTTCTCATCCTTCAATTCAAGCTTACCGCCTGCCAGGTACCCGGACTTGGCCAGTTTTTCCACCTTCAGGCTCTGCACGCTGTTCATGGCATTCTCGCCTGTAATAACAGATACGACGCTGCTGTTGGATACTTTGGTCGTCTTCTTGATATAAGAACTCTGATAACGCAGAGAAGTAAGGGATTTGTTATACAGATTCACAATCTGTTTATTCAAATCCTTCCAGGCATCCTGCTTATACTTCAGCGTCTTCTGCGCCTTTACCGCTTTTGTTACCTTCGTCTTCTTAGCCTCCACCAGCTGCTGGATAATACTTTCCGTATCCATGCCGGACATCAGGCCGCTTAATCTCATTGGCATATTCCATCCATCCTTTCTATATTCTGTCTCCATTCGGAACCGGCCGTTCCCATTGGCTCCCGTGCTGACTTCTGTCCAACTTCGGATGAGAAAAGGCTTCCTGTCGTAAGTCAGCCGATTTCCACCCATCCGACATCCTTCGATGTAAGAACGGCAGTACCTCAGATATCCGGATTTTCCTGGTTTACTGCCTTTGCCGGGTTCGTAAGTCCCCTGCTACCTTCTCTCATCAATCAGGATGCCAGCCATCTCCCATACTCTGGCAATCATGTCCAGCGTCTTCTCGGGGGGCAGTTCCTTAATGACTTCCTTGGTGCTCTTGTCAACGATCTTAATGGTCACACGATTGGTATCTTCATGGAAACCAAATACCGCTTCAGAATTGCCCATCTTCTTATTCAGGGCTTCCACTGCCTTGCGGACCTTCTCATGATAAGCCTGCTGATCCATGCCCTGCTCACCATTATTCGACTGGCCCTTTTCCTTCGCATTCTCCACCACACTTGTCGTCTTGTCTACATACTCTACTGCCGCCGCTGCACCCGCATTGCTGCTCTCCGGCTTCTCCGCCTCCGCATGAGTCTGTGGCTTCTGTACTACATTTCCCTGCGCCTGGAATGTCATAACACTTGAAATAGGTTCAATTGCCACTTTTTACACCTCCTTGTATTCATATCCGCACATCAGAAGCATCCTGCTTCCTGATATTCCTTTGCGTCTATTTCTTTTATCGGAAATTTTCCGCAGAAAATTAACAGGAAAACCCGATTTTTTCGTTACAATAGGGCTTCCGTTTATGTCGTGCCGCTTATCCGAGCAGCTTTTTCAGCGCCTCCATGCCATCCGTGTTCACGGCCTCCCTGTTGGCTTCCTGAATCTGACAGTAAACTTCTTTTCGGTAGATCGGAACTTCCTTCGGCGCAGTGATCCCTACTTTTACCTGGTCACCCTTTACCTCCAGAATCGTCACTTCCACATTGTTGCTGATAATAATGGCCTCGTTCTTTTTTCTTGATAATGCCAGCATCCTATACACCTTCCTTTCCCGCCTGAAGAATGTCATAGATGGGGAACCGCACCGGATAACTGCCATTGTCCAGGATCAGCTGGCATCCTCTGCGTTCCTCAATATTCAGGATAAACGGTCCCTGGAGATTGACGCTCATTTTGGTCAGGTCCCCGGGAATGGATACTGTCACCAGTACAAGGAGATTTTCCGGAGTGATCCTTCCTGCCACAGCCAGCAGCTCGTCGTCTACCTCCGGATCATAATCCGGCTTAACATCCAGGGGATTCATCACCGGCATGGCAAACCCCGGTTCCTCCAGAGACTGCAGAAAATGAATACCCGCTCTGTCGCCTCTCTCTTCATCATGAAGCAATGCAAAACGCTTCAGATCCGGGAATCCAATGATACCATCCTGAAAGGTGATTACCTTGTCCTCAGAAATCTCGATTTCTCCGAAAATTTTTGTATTGATCCTCATATCGCTCCTCTCTGTGCTCTCCCAAAACCGGTCCATCTCCCAATCTCCCCCATATCAGACTGAGGAAATCCCTGTTTTGGTACACTCCTATCAAGTCTGTCCACTTTTCCGGCCGGAATTCAGTGATCCTGGCAGACATCTCCATAAATCGAGCAGGTGATTTTATCCCTGCTCGCCGCGCGGCCCGTCCGCCCCTTTAGCGGCAAACTTCCATGTGCGAGAAGTCCCACTTTGTGCACGGGCCTGCGCATAAAAACAAAACTCCCGCCTGCCTATCTATACACGGCAGACGGGAGATAAATCCGACAGGCAAACCTTTTAAATGAAATTAAGCAAACTTGTCTGCATCACCTTGCCTGACGCCATCAATGCCGCATTGTAGGTTAATTCTGCAGCATTCAGCTGAATTGCCACTTCCGTAATGTCGATATCCTCATTCTCGCTCTTCAGCGTTTCATAGGTGGTCTTCTGATTCTGAGTACGATTTTGAACCAGCTCCAGCTTACTGCTCCTGGAACCGCAGTTGGTCACACAGAGGTTCGCCTCATCCTGATACTTCTGAAACGTACTGATGCCATGCTGGAACATATCCTGTTCCTTCTTCTTTGCAAGGGTCAATGCCTTTTCTGCCGCATCCAGCTGTTTCTGAAGATTTTCCAGCTCTGTCTTATCTGTAGTCTTTTTCATGATGCCTTCAATATCCGCCTTGGCACCTTCCAGATCCAACACATCCTGCATGGCATTCACCAGATCGTCCACCTCCCTGCCGATGCCATGCTGGAAGCATTCATCCGCCGTAGAGTTGATTCTGAGGGTCTGGTTGAAACCTATATCATACTCAATAAACTGCTTCTCTGCTCCGTTTTCCAGATAGTTTTCATTATATGTGATCCGGTCGCCGCTTCCGTCTTCTCTGTCAGCCTGACAGTAAAAATAGTGTTCAGGTCTCAGATCCCCTTTTTTCCAGTTGCTCTTATCGTAAGTAACCCTGATCTCTCCCTCATTGACGGAAGCTGTAGCCTCACTGTCCTTTGTCGCCATCAGTTCCCCATACTTTTTTTCTCCCAGCAGCAATTCCCCCGTCTCCGGAATATAGACAATGGAATTCTCATTCTCAGACGCAAAAACATAGGGATTGGGATTCTTGTCATAAGAATGCATCAGGGTAATATCATTGCCCTGCCAGACTTTCTTCGTCCCGTCCGGAGCCGTAAATTCGATCTTCGGCATCCCTTTTTCCGAACAGTCATTGTAAGCCAGACGAATCCGGTGGACATCCACTGTGGAAATATCGTCTTCATTCACCTGCATATCCGCATCCTTATAATTCGTGGAATTGATATCCAGTAATTTGTTTGTCTCCACCTTGGTAACGGAATCAATGGCGTTCTTATCCAACTGCTCCGTAATGGTGTAATTCTGTGTTTTCGCCTGCAGGAAGCTTAACGATGTATCCGTACGATACCCGGTGAATACATATCTGCCTGCATAATCGGCATCACCTGTAGCGTATACTTCCTTGCTCAGGTTCGTCATCTCCTCCAGGATGATCTGACGATTTGCCGTAGTCAATTCACTGTTCACTCCCCTGTTGCAGCGGGCTATCATGTTTGTCATAATCTGGGACAGATTGGAAATGGCGTCCTCGGTCACCTTCAGCCAGCTCTCCGCATCCGGAATATTCTTCGTATAATACTGGGTGATCTCCGTCACATTACTCCGGAGACGCAGCGCCCGGATGGCCACCACCGGGTCGTCCGAAGGGCGGTTAATCTTCTTCTGGCTGGACATCTGAGTGCTTAATCTGTCCTGATACATTTTATTGGTGTTGATATTGGACAGATTGTTGCGCTGCATAATCTTATTTGTTATTCTCATAATGGGCTCCTTTTCTGTT
This sequence comes from uncultured Acetatifactor sp., assembly GCA_910580225.1. Classification (GTDB taxonomy): domain Bacteria; phylum Bacillota; class Clostridia; order Lachnospirales; family Lachnospiraceae; genus Acetatifactor. The sequence continues at coordinate 4,184 of CAJTXE010000035.1, read as the reverse complement.
AAGGTCTTCCGACATCTCTTTCCGGGTAAATCAAAACACTGAATTTCCCCGGAAAGGACTCCGAATTACACTCCTGTCTCCAAAATCAGCCTGTCATAGATCTCGGTCAAAGTCTGAATCATTTTAGAGGCCAGATTATATCCGTTCTGATATCTCACCAGATTCACCGCTTCTTCGTCTTCGTCCACACCGGAGATGGAAATCCGCTGGCTGTCGATGGAATAAGCAATATCCGTGTAACTCTTGTAGAAAGTCTCCGCACGTTTGGTATTCAGCGCAATATCCGCCAGGATACACTGGAGGAACTCTCCTGCCGAACAGCCGCGGAAACTCATCTTGCCCTTGTCCGTCGCCAGATCTTTCAGATCGTCCAGAAGATCATTCTGTTCCACCCCGTCTGATTCTTCTCTCTTGTTTGCCAGACGATCGGGATCCTTCTGCAAAGTAGTGGACACGCTGACATTTTTGCCCGTCATCATGTAATAGCTGTCATTGTCCGTAATATTTTTTCCCACGGAGACATTCAGCTGAGCGGCTTTTTCTATCTCGTCATCTGTCATATTCAGATGATACTTCTGAACAGCGGCTTTCAGCTTCTCGACTCTCTGGTCATAAGCAGCCTTGGACTCTTTGTCATACCGGAAGTCACTGACCGCCTGAATGCAGATCTCCCGTACCTTGTCCGGATCTGCTGCCGGGTCCACGCCTCCCAGCGTAATCAGTTCGTTCACCCTGTCAAGATATTCATCCGTGGTCTCCGCGGAATAATCCTGAAACATATATTGCTCGTCATTGGCAGGCATATCTGCCGTAAAGAGGTCGATTCCGGGTATGTCGCCGGAATAACCGCTTCTGAGAATCTCGTTGAATTTCTGGGAGAATGTCCTCACCCATTCGTTGATCTGCATCATATAATAAGGCACGCCCTGATAGGAAATACTGCTGCCGATGGTGGCATCTTTCCCTAACCGGTCGTTGGTCACCCTGGAATCGTTCTTCCCGCCGTTCTGTGTAGATGCCGACAGGGTAAACGTATAGGAATAAACCGGTTCCCCTTTATCGTCATAGCTGACATTGTAGGTCCAGGAATCATAATAATACTCGCGGTTTCCCAGGGTAATGACACCGCCGCTGTCAGAGAGGTTGCATTTGTTCAGATCCGTCAGGTAATGTCTCCCCACCTCCACGGTAACCGTATCATGAAACACCCCGCCCTCATCCGTCAGGCTGCCGATCTCCTTGATCACCCCGGTAAAATACTCGCTGTTGCTGCCGTCCCGCATTTCCACCAAGCCCTTCAGGGCGCCTCCCATAGCCGCATTGTTGAGATGGAAGCTGGAACCGTTTTTCCACTGCACATCGTACAAACCGTCGATATCGGTCTGATGTATCTTCTCGTCGGATGTTCTGGCTATGCATTCCAGCTCGTTGTAATCGTTCCCGTCCACCAGAGTCTGCCCTCCGGCAATCTTAACGATAAACCGCGTCGCCCCGGTTTCCTGATTCTGGTTGTTCACATCCTGGACAACGGTCTCTTTGGTTTCCACATCCACGATCTCGGACAGCTGATCAATGAGAAGCGTCCTTCTGTCCCGCAATTCATTGGCCTTCATACTGCCTGTCAGTTCAATGGTGTTGATCTGCTTGTTCAGGGTAGCGATCTCGGAGGCAAGAGAATTGATCTCATCCACCTTTACCTTAATTTCCTGATTGACGTCCTTCTGAAGCTTCTGCAGATTCCCAACCGCACCGTTAAAATACTCTGCCAGCGCCCCTGCGTATCCGATAAACTGCTCCTTGTTGGCAAGGTCATCCGGATTGTCCTTCAAAGCCTGCAATCCTGCAACCATGAGCTGGTCAAATACCGTCTTAAAACCGGCATTCTGTCCATTGTCATCAAAAAAGCTCTCCACCTGCTCCATATAATACTGCTTCTGGCCGTATTCGCCTACTTTCGCATTGTTGACCCAGAATCTGGTGTCGTAAAATTCATTGCGGATCCGCTCGATGGCAAGGGTCTCCACACCTGCTCCCGCACAGCCGTAAGTCTGGAATACACGAATGGCATTAGCCGCCTGCTGTGTTACCTGCTGCCGGCTGTAGCCTTCGGTCTGTACATTGGCTATATTGTTATTGGTGGTATTCAGAGCCGCATTGCTTGCCAGCAATCCGGTATATGCTATATTTAATCCGAAAAATTGTGAGGGCATCGGTCTTCCTCCTGTTCCGTTCCCGGAGCCTTCCCGCTCCGAATCTGTCTCTTATTCTCTCTCCGGTCCCCTCCGGGGAAACCTGTTTCATGTCATTTACTTCAACGCCCGCTTCCCATACTCTGTTTCCATCCCCGGCTCTCTGCGCCCTGCCGTCAGGAAAAACATCTCTGATCCGACGGAATATTTCAGCCCTTAAGCGGAACGGACAGCGTTACACTCCCAGGGTACTCAGCAGATGCTCCAGCATCTCATTCAGCACATTGATATAACGGCTGGACGCGTTGTATGCATTCTGGAACTTGATCATATTGGACAATTCTTCATCCGAGGAAACACCCGCCACCTGCTCCTTCGCAGCATAGATGGAATCCACCGTACCTTCCTGGTTGGTATAGATACTCCGGAATGCATATCCGGAATTGGCAACCTGCGCCACCAGGTCATCATAGTAATCCACAAAGGTGGCTTTTTTCTTCACATTGGGATTCAGAGAATATTCTTCTTCCATGAAAGCCGTTCTCAATGCTTCCGCCGTGGCTTTATCCTCTGACCCGTCCGGCAGCCGCAGTCCCAGCATGGAAGGTTTCTGTATCAGCTCGTCATCAATCTTCAGATTTTGAATACTGTAGAGCGTCTCCTGTGCTCCTCTGGGATTTTCCGTATTTTCTTCGTTATAGATCCAGAATTCCTTTTCCTCCTGCCCCGTTACGTTGCCGTTCTCGTCCTTCACGTCCACCATTGCAGTCACCTTGCGGTAACCGTCAGATGAAATCTTGCCGAACATCTGAATGGGACTGCCGTCATCCTTTCGCATGTAACCGTCGGGGATATTTTCGCAGTAAGATTCCCCTTTCTTTATCAGAACCGTTCCGTCCGCAGCCAGAATATCCGCATCCGCTTTTACCACGCCTGCAGCCGCCGCCAGCACTTCGTTTACCTTGACGGCAACGTTATGTATCAGCTGGTCAAATTCCGCCTGAATATTCATCAGCACCGACTGGGACACTTTGCCGTAGGACTTCTCATCGGCCACATCCGTGTAGTCAGCCCTGTGATCCCCTCTTGCCAGCAGCATGGCTTTCAGGCCGCCGATATCCGTATTCAGATCCGAGGAAATCTCTTTGTTTAAATTAAATACTTCCGCACCATCGATATCATATTCCCTGGTTCCGTCCGGAAGGGTGCGGTATTTTGCATTCTGGAACCAGAACGGCGTATAGAAGCCTGTAGTCTCGTCAACGTCCAGTCCGATTTCATAATATTTGTCTCCTTTTACGAAATCGACTCCTTCGATCTTCACCCAGACATTCCCGCCTATGTCTTCGGCAAAATCGATATCCGCCATCTCTGACAGTTCATCCAGAATCTGATCCCTGGCGTCCCTCAGGTCATTGGCGCTCTCTACGCCCCCGGTCTCAATCCCCCGAATGGCTTCGTTTAAGGCGATCAGCTGCTTTCCATACGCATTGATGGTATCCACCTGCTCCTTGACCTGTGCGTTCAGATTGTTCTGGTATGCGCACAGACCCCCATATACGGCCTGTGCCTTCTGAATAAATTCCGCCGCGCTCTGAACCAGCAGTCCCTGAGTCACGGAGCTGGCCGGGTCCTTTGCCAGTTCCTGAATAGAGGTCCAGAATCCTGTAAGGGTGTTCTGAAATGCCTCGCCGTTCATCTCACCCAGCTGATCCTCCACCTCTGTCATCACCTCAGAGGACACCTGATAAAACATACTGCGCCCGGATTCCCGACGGTATGCCTTATCAAGGAAATAATCTCTGATATGTTTTACTCTGGAATAAGTGACGCCAAGACCTGTCTCCTGGTTGGAAATAGCCTTGGGATTGACTGCAAGAGTCATATAACTCTTACTGGACTGCTGCACCTGCTGTCTCACATAGCCGGCGGTATCAATGTTAGAAAGATTATGCGCTGTGGTGTTCAGCGCATTCTGACTGGTCTGTAATCCTG